>NC_019966.1:5818424-6464916 GCF_000328565.1 Mycobacterium sp. JS623
TTACCCGACGGTCCTTCACGACGATGAATTCCCAATTCTGTCCGTTCGCACCGGTCGGGGCGCGCAGCGCCAACTCGATGCACTTCAGCACCACGGCATCGTCGACAGGATCGGGCAGCACACGTCGTAGTGCCCGCTGAGTCATCATCGTTTCCAGGAGCGGCATATCCAGCCGGGCCAGTGCCTCGGCAGTAGTCGGGACGGCCCCGGGTGCACCGCCCGCAACCGGCGTGTACTTCACGGTTTCGGTCATGTGTTTCTCCTATGCCGTGCCCGTGCCCGAGGTGTGTCCTCCAACCACTCGGTGGTGAAGCGTTGGACTTCAGCGATCCCGTCCGCGAACTGGCGTGCGACGTAACCTTCGATGGTTCCGCCGACTAACGGAATCTTGAACACCGCCGTCGCAGTGAATTTCAAAAGTGTGCCGTTCTGCGTCGGAGTCAGTAACGCGTCGCCGCGGCCCGACCCCAGCGCGCCGGGCGCGGTGACGCTGATCGATCCCCGCACCAGGTCGCCGATCGGCCTCCAAGACTCATATCTCAGCACGGTGAGGTCACCTGGATAAACTTTCGCAATCAATCCAGGCATCGCGCCATGGCGTAGGTCTTGCTTGGTGGATACGGTGATCGCACCGTCGGGATCCACGCGGAAGGACTCCAGCGTTGTGCCGCCGCCGAAGGCTGCCAGCCTTGCCAGCCAATACTTTTCATCGGCCAGCGTCGAGTGGACACGTTGCACGCTGGCGGGCAACTCGAACGACACCTCGAACGTATGGGGCATAGCGAAGCGCCCTCCCTACCTGGCCTATTTTTTGACGAACAAGCGGTCCGCGAGCGCATTGGCGAACGAGCGGGTCTCCTCCAGCTGCTCCGGCTGGACATTTGTCCTGGGAATGCGAACACCCATGTATCTGTCGCGGTACTCACCCGATCCCAGATAGCTGGTCAACGAAAGCATTGAACGGAGCTGTCCGCCCGGGTATTCGAAATGAATTCCGTCAACGTAGCGGCCACCCTGCTGCTCTCCCAGCTGCCGGACGGTCTCCAGGTTCTCGCGCCAGTACCGCCGGCACACCACGAACACCGCAAACGGCTTGCCGGAGAGCAGCATTCCTGCTTCGTCGGTCTGCAAGAAAGAGCGCATTGGCATGTTTGTGGTCCGCCACCAGGTCGGTGATCCGATACATACGAGGTCGTAGTCTCGTTTGTTAACCTCTTCGGGTGTTCGGATCTCCGCGGTTGTACCGCGCATCTGCGCAGGCAGCACGCTCAGCATATCGGGCCACACGTGCCGCATCGGGAAACGCGAAAACCGTTGTGCGAAACGTGGATCAGTAAACTCAATCCGAGCTTCGTGTACCTCACACCCGCGGTCAGCGAACGCGCTTCCCGCACTGTTGAGTACCTTTTGTGATTGCCCGGTGTACGTGTAGTAGACCAGCAATACTTGCGGAGACCGCGCCGGGGATCCACGATCGCCGGCCACTTCGCTCCCCCCGGCGAGCTGTTGATCAAGTTCCGATGACATCACTACCTTCCTTCGTCGCCATCGACATTCGTGCCGGTTCTTCGTCGCGGGCGGCGCTCGCGCACTAACCTCGGTCAGGTGACTGACAAGGTTTCCGTTGATCTCAGCGGGGCAGCTCAAACCATGCTCACGACGCTGTACCTCAAGGCGCTGGACGCTGGATTTGATCGCCCCGTTCTGGGTGACTCGTACGCGAAGGAGGCAATCAGCCGCATTGATTACGACTGGCGAGAGATCGGAATCACCGGTCGGTGGGCGCCTCTGGTCACCGTCCGCTCTGCGCAGTACGACATCTGGGCGTCCCAGTTCATCGCAGTTCACCAGGGCGTCACCGTTGTGCATCTCGGTTGCGGCCTGGACAGCAGGGTCTTTCGGCTGGATCCCGGTCCTGATGTCGAGTGGTATGACGTCGACTATCCGGCGGTCATCGCGTTGCGCGAGAAGATCTACCAATCGCGGCCCCGGTATCACCTGATCGCCGCCTCTGCCACCGATCCGTCCTGGCTCAGCGGAATTCCTTCGCACCGCCCGGTGCTTCTGCTCGCGGAAGGCATAAGCATGTACTTGACGGAGCGCGATGGTGTCGCGCTCCTGCGACGCATTGTCGACCACTTTTCGTGCGGGGAAATGCAAATCGACTTCTACAACAGCTTCGGGATCAGGACTCAGAAGGCGCACACGTTGGTGCGCCGGTCCGGTTCGACGCTGTACTGGGCGGTGAACTCGCCGCAGGACATCCTGGCGCGTGTTCCCGGTGTCCGATTGCTGATAGCGGTCCCGTTCTTCGAAGCAGGTACGTTCAACCGGGCATCGGCTGCATTCCGGTTCGCCAAGTGGGTGGTGCGCGCGGTACCGCCTCTGTACAGGACGCTGCAATACCATCGCTATGCGTTCGGAAACGTTGAGCCACAGCATGATCAAGCCGTTCTCGACCGCTGATAGTCCAGCGCGGCAGCACGCAGGATCTGAAGCACAGAATCAACGGATTTTTGCGGCTCAGGCGCGTAGGTGTGATGCTCGACAGCCAGCTGCTCGCCGAAGATTCCGACCGAATACATGTCGACGACTGACGACGCGCGATAGATGTCCGTTCGCCAATCCTCCACGTGCACATCAGGAGGTGTGCGTAGGCCCGGTGTCCGGCCGAGGTTCGTGGACGACACGACATCGGGCAGCCCACGCTGACCTTCGTCGTACTGCGGTTTGAAGTGAAGCATCGATTGCTGCACCACACCGTCGGACATGTCGGCCGCAAACTGGGCCGCGACGTCGCGCGCGAGGCCGACGAGCGTCGTGTCCGGCCGGACCGCCGCGAGATAGGTGGCCATTCCCAACGGGTTGGTTGCGCCCATCGCGGACACCTGGGGTTTGAGCAGCATTCGCAGATCCACGACGTAGACGTAGGGCACCGGTATGGCAGGCGTTCCGCGTAATCGCCACTCGGCCAACAGGATCGCGGCCGAGACCAGCGGGTTGAGGAACAACCGATGGGCCCGCGCGAACTCCATCAGCGCAGTCGTCTCGTGCTGGCTCAACCGCCCGCGCGCGGCGGGGGCCGCCACCGGTTTCTCCGGGTCGATGGCCGGTGCCGCGCGGCGCGGAGGGGGTAATTCGTAGGCGAACATCGCCGGCATGAATCGCTCGAGACCCGACCGTGCGATCTTGCGAATGCCTCTCTGTTCCAGCACGGTCTCCAGCGATTCGGGGGCGGGCTGCACGCTTATCGACGCGGTGGTCCCGCCGCCGCATACCACATCCGTGTAGCGCGACAAGAGCTCGAACAGCAGACCAGCCGCGTGATGACCGTCGGCGATGCTGTGGTGGACATAGAGCGTCAATTCGCTCCGTCCTCCGGTGTGCTTCACCATCAGATTGATCAGCGCCACAGCGGGGTTGAGCGAGATGGCCGGCGCGTTCCTGCTGTCGTCGTCGATTACCAATATGCCGGGATGCAGGAAGTCATCAGCGACGATCTGATGCCGGCCATCAGCGTCCTTCTCGAGGTGACCGGCGAGTACCGGATGACAATCGAGGAGCGCGTCGAAAGCCGCCGACATTGCCTCACCATCGAGTTGACCACTGAGCGCTAGCGTGATCGCACCGAACGTCATACTTTGCGCGTACCATTCTTCGCTCGGCGCAAGTTTTCGGATTACCGACGTTGAGAACATCATTCAGACTTCCCCACTGGTCATTCGCGTGTGCTCGCTCGTCGGTATCCGACCGCCATCGGTACCGCGCAGGCGGCTGCGATGCCTGCCGCCCACAGCAGCATTTCCACGGTCGGCGCCAGTACCGGACCACCGAGTGACGCTCCGCGCATCGCCTCGATGGCGCAACTGACGGGTTGGTGTTCGACGGCCGGCTGTATCCACCGGGGGAACTGGTCGCGTGGCACGAAACCGGTACTGAAAAACATCAGCACTGCCCAAATGCCCTCCGTGAGTTCGATCATCACCGCGTTGGCCGCGTACAACGCTAGCGTGATGACGAAGACCGAGAATGCCACCCCCAATGCAGCCGGGATGACAAGCCATGCAACATATCCCGAGAACCCCTGACGAAAGCGCAACCCCAGCAGCAGCGCAACGCAAAGGACGACCCCGGTGGTCACCACGATCCTGACCGCATCGGCCGCCAGTCTCGACAACAGGCCCGCTGCCCGGTGCACGGGTAACACCCAGAGGCGGGACAGCAGGCCCTCTGTGCGTTCACTCATCAGACTGATTCCCGTGACCATCGCTCCGGTCATGGCACCGACCATCGCCGCCAGCGGAGCGGTGCCGTAAAGGGCGCTGTGCCCGGTGACCTGTGAAATACCATCGCCCAGAACGATGTTCAAGGTCACGAGCAGGGCAAGAGGCATCACTAACGACTCGATTACCGTCGCCGCATCGCGGCTCCACCTGCGGAGTATTCGACTGGTAAGCAGCCAGGTGTGCTGCACGAGGGAACGCGGTGAATTCTCGCGAAACCGTCGCATGCGATGGCGACCCGAGGCGCCGGGGGGGAGCCACCAGTCGCGTCGCGCGCCGTCGAAGCCGTTCCGGGCCGAACGCGCGATATCGTGCACCAATACGGCCATCATCGCCGCCTCATGGAAACCCGGCGATGCATGAGGATCAGGATCACCATCAATCCGATCACCCAAGCCAGCGCTGAGCCGAGCACCCACCACGTCACCTCGCCCGCCGCGGCCGTGCTATCGCCGGCCAGCGGCCTCAGAGCGTAGATGAACTGGGATACCGGTTGATTCCTGACGAAAGGCTGTATCCATTCCGGAAACCGTTCCACCGGTTGAATCCCAGCCGAGAGAAGCCCGAAGATCACTTGCGGCACAAGCAACAAGGGCGCGGTGGCCTCCGGATTCTCACTCGCAGCGCCGATCAGGTCGCCGAGGAACGACAGCACCGCCCCGATCAGCAAGACCAAAAGGCAGAAGGACACGGTGTATACGGCGCCGCCGTGGAACCGGAAGCCGATTACGTGGCCGCAGATCAGCGATATGGCCAATGCGATGACGCAGCGGTACATGCTGACTGACATACGTGACGCCAGCGGCGTCAGCGCGCCGATCGGCATCGCCTTGAACCGGCGGTTTATCCCCTGCACCGAGTCGTTCGCCGACCGGAAAGCCGCCGATATGGCGGCGAACGACACCGCCTGCAGCACGATCAACGGCGTCAGGTACTGCGCATAGCTACTCATCCCCTCGTCAAAGGCGCCCATGAGGTTCTTGAGCGGGATGTAGAAGCCGGCCGTGAAGAAGATGGAATTGGTGAATTGAGTGAGCAACTCCCCGTCTCGCACTGTCGGCCTGATCAGCCGAACCGACAACACCCACCACTGCTGAGCGGTGGAAGTCGTCGGTCGGGCCGCCGACTGGAGGTCTGAGGTGATAGTCACGAAAGCATCACCGCTTCACCGCGTTTCGCGGGCGTCCCACCGTTGCTTTCGGTTGTCAGCGCGAGGAATACCTCGTCAAGTGATGGCCGCCGCAGAGCGATGTCGAGCAACTCGATGTTGGCGGCGCCGAGCTGGCGCAGCACCTGCACGAGAGTGTTCGGCCCTTCGGGTGCGGGCATCGCAATACGGTCGGATGCAGGCGTCAGCGCGGACCGGGCATTCGTGGGCAATAAGGGGCCGAGCGCCTCGGCCATCGCGGGCACATCCTTCAAATCGCGCGGGACGATCTCGCAGTAGGTCGCTCCCGTACGCTCTTTGAGTTCATCGGCAGTTCCCTCCGCAATGATCGTGCCGTGATCGATCACGATGATGCGGTCACTGAGCACGTCGGCCTCCTCGAGGTACTGCGTAGTCAGCAACGTGGCGACGCCGGCCTGTTTGAAGTCAGAGACCAGGTCCCAAATGCTTTGCCTGCTACGAGGGTCCAGTCCTGTTGTGGGTTCATCGAGGAACACCACTTCGGGACGGATCACGAGTCCGCACGCGATGTCGATCCGCCGGCGCATCCCGCCGGAATACGTGCTGACGCGGCGGTCGGCTGCGTCGGACAGCTCGAAGTGGTCGAGCAGATCCTTCGCCCGCGCCCGTGCCTCCGATTTCACCAAGCCTTGCAATCGGCCGAACATCACGATGTTCTCTCTACCGGTCAGCATGTCGTCAATGGCGACGTGCTGCCCGGTCAGCATGATTGACCGGCGCACTCCTGCGGGATCGGACACGACGTCATGGCCGGCGACCTCCGCATAGCCGTGATCCGGCCGCGTCAGCGTCGACAGAATGTCCACTGTTGTCGTCTTGCCTGCCCCATTGGGTCCGAGCAACCCGAGCACTTCGCCGCGACCGACATCAAAACTGATGTCGTCAAGGGCGACAACGGAGCCAAACGTCTTTCGGATCCCGTCGACGACGACCGCCTTACGGTGTTGAGCCATCACGTTCTCCTATGCCGCTGGTGGCCGACGACAAGTCGACTAAGGCCAATCCGACACTGCCGGTCTCGAATTCGGTTCCGGCGAACGCCTCCTGGACCAGTTCCGTCAGGGCGATCGGCAGGCCGTCTGCTAGCGACTGCGTCATGGCCGGTTCAACTCGCCGGGTGTCATACCACCAGTCCAGATGTAGCGCGCCGGCGAAGCGGTAGACGCGCAGTTCGATCGCATGGCCCAAGCCCGGGATGGCTTCCCGCACCGGCATTGCCGTGTCGCCGTCGAATTGCACCGGAGCATCGGTGGATGAAACGTGCGGCAGCTCCGGAATCGTGCCGACGTACGAGAAGAGAATGTCCGAGCGCCCAATACCGCCCAGCATCCGTGCGGTCGGGGCGTACATGTATCTCAACAGCCCGTAACCGATTCCGTAGTGCGGGACCGCTTTCAGCGTGTCGTGCACCTTGTCCAAAATCTCGCTCGCGGTGACGTCCTGACTGTTCCTGCAGGGTAGATCGATCGGGTAAATGGTTGTGAACCAGCCGATGGTGCGGTGTACGCCAACGTCGGGTTTGAGGACCGATCGACCCTGTCCCTCGAGGTCCACGGTGATGGATCCATCACCAACAGCGGCCGCAATCACTCGGCCTAATGCGCTTAGCAGGATGGCGTCGATTGGTACGCGCAATTCCCGCCGGGCAGCGTCAATCTCCGTTGTCTGTGACCAGGTGAGCGTGGTTGAAAGTCGCGCTAAGTCGTCGACTTCCGGTTGGCAGGACGCCGAATCGGCTATGTGCAGCGTGGCTTTGGCGGAATTGTTCAGCCAGTAGTCGCGGCTTCCGACGACGGCGGGATGCGTGGCGAGCCCGGCGCAGCGTTGTGACCATTCCCGCCATGGTGTGGTGACCGGTGGCAGTGCAATTATTTTGCCCGACAACAGCTGGTCGAAGGCCGTGAATATGTCGGCGAACAGTATGTCGCGGGACACGTTGTCGTTCACCATGCCGTGCAGGCTCATCGCTAGACAACACGGTGCGCCCGCCACCCCCCGGATGAACATGGCGCGCAACGGTGCACTGCACAGGTCCTCTGTGCGGATCTGGTCCATGAGAATGCCGAGCACCGCGTCCCTTTCCTCGACACTGCCCGCTGTGAGGCCAGCGGCAAGGGAGTGGGTGGTCAGTTCGGAGAAGTGCTGTGGATCGGCGACATGCTGCTCCGACGTTCCTGCTCGCTGAGTGATCCGCAGGCGCAGCGCATCGTGATGGTTCGTCACAGCGGTGAGCACGGCGCGGACATCCTCCGCCTGGATGTCGGGGCGCAATCGGAGGATCAGCGGCACGCGCCACCGGCCCGCCTCCCGCAGCCCGTGCTCGAGGAAGTACGAGATGTTCGGCGGAGCAGGCGGATGCAGCACATCCGTTGTCGACTGACGAGCCAGGCCCGCCGCGTACCGAGCGGCCAAGCTCTCGGCGAGCGCGGCGACTGTCTGGTTCTCATAGAGGTCCTGCGGCGTGATGTCGAGTCCGTCGTTGGCGGCGTTCATCGCGACGCTGATCGCGATGAGTGAGTCGCCGCCGACCTCGAAGAAATTGGAGTTGCGGTTGATCGAGTCGACGCCGAGGCACCGCGACCAAATCTCCTGTAGGACAGCCTCTATCTGCGAGCCGTCGTTGGTTGTACGGGTATTCGGCTCAGATCCACCCGACCGCGTCATCATTGCACGATTCGTCACGGGCGTACCCGCCGTCCCGTCGACGCTGGCCTTGTGATCAACCCAATGCCGTTGTCGCTCGAAGGGATAACCGGGAAGCGAGATCCGGTGCGGCTGACTGTCTCCCAACCCGGCCGTCCAATCGACTTCGATGCCCGCTGACCAAAGCTGCCCGAGGCCGAGCAGGAATGTGTCGTGATCGTTGCGGTTCTGGGCATGATGGCGCATCAGCCGTACGGCGCGGTGCTCGTTTGACCACTTCGGGTGTCGGATCGCGGAGCCGGTCAGACTGCCGCCAGGACCGACCTCGACCACCACGCGAGCCGGATCGGCGAGCAGCGCGTCGAGCTCGTCGGAAAATCGGACAGTCGTTCGTATCTGGCGTGCCCAGTTAGCTGGGCTCGTCGCGTCGGCGGCCGACATCCATGTTCCGGTGACGTTCGAGAGCAGCGGAATCCGCGGTTCGCACAAGGTCATCCGTGACAAGAACCCTCTGAACTCGTCGATGACAGGCTCCATCAGCCTGGAATGGAAGGCATGCGATGTGCGGACGCGACGAGTGACGATGCCGTGTCGGGCCAGGCGCCGTGAAAACTCGCCGATGTCTTCGTCAGAGCCGGCAACGACACAGCTGTGCGGGTCGTTGACCGTGGCAAGGTCGACGGCATCGGTCAGGTGCTCGGTGGCCGCCTCGGGGCTCAATGGCACCGCCACCATGACGCCACGAGGTGCGGCTTGCATCAGCTGGGCGCGCACCGACACCGCCTTGATCGCCATCGGCAGATCGAAGACTCCGGCGACGGTGGCTGCCACATACTCACCGATACTGTGTCCGGCGAGGGCCGTCGGGCGAACGCCGTAGGACTCGACCAGCAGGGCCAGCGCATACTCGACTGCGAAGAGCGCGGGCTGGGCGTGGTCCGTGCGGTCCAGGTCCCGTCCCGCCGCGTCGAAGACCATTCCGCGAAGGTCGATTCCCATCTCCTCGGCGAACCCGGCCGCGCATCGATCGAAGTGCTCGGCGAACACCGGCTCGGTCTCGTAGAGCCCTTGCGCCATCCCGACGTGTTGCGCCCCCTGGCCGGGGAAGATGAACGCCACTGAACTCGAACCCGGCTCGTGGTGGGGCGCTTCGCCGATGAACACGTTGTCGTGTTCATCGGCGGCCAGCACTGCCGCCGCATCCTGTTGATCCTTGACCACTGCCGCCAGTCGGATATCCGCCGCACGGCGGTTGGCAAGAGTGAACGCGACATCAGGCAAGTTGAGCTCAGTGTCGGCGTCCGATAATTCGGCATGTATCGCCGACCTGAATTGCTGCAAAGATTCGGCCGTCCGCGCTGACAGCAGGAGGACCCGCGGACCGTTCTGCACGGCAGGCGCCGGCACCGGGGGTGCCTCTTCCAGCACGATGTGCGCATTGGTGCCACCGACGCCGAATGAGCTGACCCCCGCACGGCGAACGCCGCCGCATTCCCATGCGCTGTGCTCGCTTCGTACGACAAACATGCCGCGGTCAAGCCGCAGTTCAGGATTCGGACTCGTGTAGTGCAGTGTCCCCGGCAAAGCCTTGTGCTCGAGACAAAGGATCGTCTTCATCAGGCCCGCAATCCCGGACGCGACCTCGAGGTGCCCGATGTTCGACTTGACCGAACCGATCACGCACGGCCCCGGTCGGGTTGCGGTGGATAGGTCGAACGCCTGGCGCAGCCCTTCGATCTCGATTGGGTCGCCCAAAGGCGTTCCGGTTCCGTGAGTTTCGACATAGCTGATCGTTGACGCGTCGACGTCCGCCACCGCATGCGCCTCAGCGATTACTTCTGCCTGGCCGACGGCGTTTGGCGCCGCATAGGTCATCTTCGTCGACCCGTCGTTGTTGATTGCCGATCCTCTGATGACGGCGTGGATGCGGTCCCCGTCTTCGAGGGCGCGCGTCAACGGCTTGAGCACCACGACGGCGACGCCGCTGCCGAAGACCGTGCCGTCCGCCCTCACGTCGAAAGGCCGGCAATGCCCGCTCCGCGACACCATCGAGCCCGGATCATGCCAGTAGCCGACGCGGTGGGGCACGCGGATCGACGCGGCGCCGGCAAGGGCCATGTCACTCTCACCGCTCGAGATGCTTTGGCAGGCAAGGTGTACCGCGACCAGTGACGATGAGCATGCCGTCTGGACCGAGAGTGCCGGACCCCGCAGATCGAACTGGTGCGACACCCGAGTCGCCAGATAATCCTTGTCGTTCTGCATCGACAGGTTGATCATGTCGAAGGTAGCGCCCTGCCCGATGATCCGATTCGGGTCGTGGTGCGACATCAGGTTGTGCAGCAGATATCCGCTGGCAGAGCTCGTTCCGTACACCCCAATCGACCCGTCAAACTGCGCCGGGTCGCAACCGGCGTCTTCCAGGGCATGCCATGCACACTGCAGAAACAGGCGGTGTTGCGGATCCATCATTCGGGCGGCTTGCGGCGTAAAACCGAAGAACTCCGCGTCGAACTCGGCAACGCCGTCTAGGAGTGCCGCGCGCCGCACATACGCCGGGTTGGCGAGGGCGGTATCGGGTACGCCGGCCGCGATGAGCTCGTCTTCCGCCAGCGTCACGATCGACTCCTCGCCGCGGCGCAAATTACGCCAGAACGCCGATACCGAGTCGGCGCCGGGGAATCTGCCCGCGATACCGGTGATGGCGATCGCGTTGGGCGGCAGCGATTCCGGGCCCGATGACATCCGGGCACTGCTGGTCACACTCGTTGTCCTACCTTTCGCCGTGTGGCGGCACGTTGGCGTGCCGCGGCACGTTGATGCGCTCGGTCGCGCAGCGCGTTGGGTCTGTCCGCGTCGTCATGCGAGCCCAGGCCCAACTGTTGAGTGAGTTCATTGGCGAGATCTCCCAACGAAGCACCTTGCAACAGGAGGGCCACGGCTGGCTCCACCCCGAAATCATCACGAAGGGTGTTCCTGATGCGCACCGCCATGAGCGAGTCCATTCCGATCTCCGTCAACGGCTTCGTTCCCGGAATTGCCGACTGGTCGGGGTAGCCCATGATCGCCGAGATGCGCTGGCGCAACCGTTCTGTGACGATCCTGTCGACGTCATCGGGCGTGAGTTCGCGCAGGGCATCCACACCGGGCCAATCGCCCCCGGAATCGATGGCGTCGAGTTCCTCAACCATCTCGGCGAAGTAACCAAGCTTGCGGATCTCTGGAAACGCTGCCGCCGCGCGATCAAGACGCAGCCGGGTGATACCGACCCGCACGAGGTCGCTGCCCAGCAGCGAATCCAAGGCTGCGACACCTTCAGCGGGGCTGATGGGATCAAGTACGCCGAACCTCAGCGACCGGGCGACTCCGACCTCTGACCACTGACCCCAATTGAGCGCAATGGCAGGCAGACCCGAAGTTCGGCGCCACTCGACGAGTGCGTCGAGCCATGCGTTGGCGCACGCGTACGCGCCCTGCCCCGGCGAGCCGAGCAAGGAGGCCACCGACGAAAAGCCCGCCCACCAGTCGAGCTGCCTGTGTGCAGTCGCTTCGTGCAGCCGCAGCGCGCCCTCCGCTTTCGGCGCCCACACGCGGCCCAAGCTTTCCTTGTTGAGAGTCGCCACCAGAGCGTCCTCGATGACGGCAGCGGCGTGCATTACTCCGCGCAACGGCAGTCCGTTCTCTTCGGCAGTACACACCAGCTGCTCCGCCACTCCGGGTGACGCGATATCGCCTGCGACGAACGTGATTTCGGTATGAGCACGCAGGTCGGCCAGGTCAGCCTCCTGCGCATCTGAGGGCGGAGTGCGGCCGTTGAGGACGACCCGGCCGGCTCCCCTGTCAACGAGCCACCGCGCGACGACCATGCCAAGGCCACCGAGGCCACCGGTGACGACGTATGAGCCGTCGCGCCGGACAACCGGATCGTGGACTGCAACACTCAGGGCCGCGCGCCTCAGTCGTTCGACGTATCTGCGCCCGCCACGCCAGGCGATCACATCGTCGGCGGCCGGTGATTGAAGTTCAGTGGTGACCGTGGCAACGGCATCGTCCGCCGGGCCCACATCGACCAGCGTGGTGTGCAGATCCGGGTGCTCGTAGGCGAGCACACGTACGAGGCCTCGAAGCGCACCGATCCCCGGATCGCCCGACTCATCTTTTGTAACCGCGAGACCGCTGCGAGTGACCAACCACAACCTCGGCGATTGCCCATGCCAGCCGCCGATGACCGCCCGCAGCGTCGTCGAGATGGCCCAGATCAATTCGCGCGTACGCTGAAGCGCGTCGGGTGCGGCAGTGCCGTCGAATAGGTGCCCTCCGACCAGGATGACTACCCCGGCGGGCGGAAGTCCAGGAGCTGAGGCGGTCTTCGCGAACGCCTCGAGCACCGCGGCCTCATCAAACAGGTCTTCGGTGATTACTCTCATACTCGGTGAGCCGAGGCGGGTCGCGAAGGCGTCTGCCAGTGCCTCGCTATCGGAGTCGTTGTGCAGCAATAACCAACTGCCGGCAGGCAACACATCGTTACGCGCCGGCGTAGGGCACTCCAGCCAGCCGGTATCGAATATCTTCTGGTCCAGTGGCAATGGCACCGCTCGGCGTTCGACGCGTCGCAGATACACCCCGCTGATCTCCGCCGTTGGTGTCCCCGACGCGTCCATCAGCGTGATACGCCCCAGCTTGCCGGCGCCGTCGTCGTCCAGGCTGACGAGTTCCGCGCGGCAGCGCCCTCGCCGCCCCACCGCGCCGAGCAGCTGAATGCGATCGATCGAAACCGGCAGGTATGTGACTTCCGTTGAGGCGTCCAGTGTTTCGGCGGGCATGGCGGCAGCAAGTGTTTGCAGCGCTGCGTCGAGCATCACGGGATGGATTCGGAGGCCTCGGTGTGCGGTAGCCGTGTCGGGCAGTGCGATCTCGGTCTCGGCGGATCCGTTGTCCCGCCTCACGATCCGAGTCAACGCCGCAAAGGCTGGGCCGTGTTGTGCGCCCGTGCGGCGCAGCGCACTGTAGAAATCCCCAACTGCCACCTCAGTTCCTGGGTCCGCCTCCTCGTTGGCCAGAACCGCACGATGCGAGGGCTGCGTTGCCTCGACTTGTGCCACCGCGTGGCGACACCAATGACCGCCCGTTGACCTGGAATGGATCTCGATTCGTATTTCGTCGTCCGCGCTTCGGGTGAGCTGTGTTGTCACCCGTGTCTCGCCGTTCAGTGGCAGCATCTGCTCCACTTCGAGCCGGGTCACCGCCACCCCTGCCGGCGGCAGGCTGAGAGCTTCGCTGCCTGCGGCAAGCGCGATTTCGGCAAAACCTGCTGCGGGCATGACGGGCTGGCCGTGTACTCTGTGGTCCGCCAACCAGCCGACGGCATCGGTTCCCACGTCGGCCTGCCAAACGTGGTCGTGACCCGAAGGCATTTCGACGTGCATGCCCAGCAGCAGGTGGGCACCGGTCGGCATCTGGCCCGTCGGCCGGTTCGCTAACCAGTAGCGTTGATGTTGCCATGGTGTGGGCGGGACGTCGGCCAGCCGGCTCCGGCTACCGGTACTACCCGTCGGCGTCTGAACGCCGACGAGTTGCGTGTGGAAGGTCAATGTTTCGTCGTCGTCGCGGTTCAAAGTGCCGGTGACAAAACCATTCCCGCCCGGCCTGACCGATTCGATGGCTTCTGTGAGCGCATGAGTCAGCAGCGGATGGGGACTGATCTCGATGAACGTGGAGTGGTTCTCCGCGGCAACCGCCACCGCCTGCGCGAATCGTACCGGGTTGCGGACATTTGCAACCCAGTAGGACGCGTCGAATGCCGGCGGCTGACCGGCAGGCGCGGTGGCACTGATCAGCGGGATCTTCGGGGTGACAGGATCCAAATCCGCCAGGGCACCGAGTAACTCGGGCAGTATCGGATCGATAGTCGGATGGTGAGAAGCCACGTCCACGTCGATGCGTCGTGCGAGCCGATTCTGCGCCGTGACGGCCGCGATCAACGAGTCGACTTCGTCGGGCGGTCCAGCGATCACCGTTTGACGCGGTGAGGCGTATACCGCCAGCGCGACGTCGGGGTGGTCGGCGATCAACGCTTCGGTGGCCGGCGCATCCGATTCCAACAGTGCCATCGCACCCTGGCCGGACAGCCGCGCCATCAACCGCGACCGCGTCGCTATCACGCGCAGTCCGTCGGCAACAGTCAGCGCTCCGGAGACGATGGCCGCCGACACCTCCCCCATCGAGTGACCAATGACGGCATCCGGTTGCACCCCGTACGAGCGCCACAGTTGCGTCAACGCCAGGTGAATACCGACGAGGACTGGCTGGATGTGATCGATACCGGCTATCGGCTCACCGGCCTGCAGGACGTGCTGCAGCGAAAAGCCGCACTGCGCAACGAAAATTGGCTCCAATTCGGCCACTGCCGCGGCGAAAGAAGGCTCGTCGGCCAGCAATCGCCTGCCCATTCCGGCCCACTGCGAGCCCTGACCCGAGTACACGAACACGATGCCCGGGCCCCGCGACTCGCCTCGCCGCTCCTGCACCCCCGGTGCGGATCGGCCGGCGGCCAGCGCGCGCAACCCATCGACTGCCTCACCACGATCGCGTCCGCACACTGTGGCGCATATCGCGTAGCGGGCTCGGTGGTTGAGCGTCTCGGCTACGGCCGACAACGCCACACTTGACCCGTCGCCTTCGATCCAATCCGCCAGCATCGCAGCCGTCGACGCCAGCCGCTCAGACGTCTTGCCCGACACGACCAATGTCGTCACCGCGGGAGACTCACCGTCGCGCGACGACGATAACGGATCAGGTCCCTGCTCCAGCACCACATGCGCATTGGTGCCACCCAAACCGAACGACGACACCGCGGCGCGCCGCGGACCTGCACACTGCGGCCACGCCGTGGTCTCTGTGGGAACGAACAGCCGCGTCGGCACCGGGTCGATGGCCGGGTTCCAATGTGTGAAATGAAGGTTCGTCGGAATCCTACTGCGCTGCAGCGCCAGAACCGCTTTGATGAACCCGGCGATCCCGGCTGCGGCCTCGAGGTGACCGAAGTTCGTCTTCACCGCTCCCAAGGCGCACGGGCCGTCTCCCCGGCCGTAGACCGCGGCCAACGCGTCGAACTCGATTGGATCACCCAGCGCGGTACCCGTGCCGTGCGTCTCAATGAGATTGACCGAGCTCGCGGTCACATCGGCCGACTGCAATGCGCGCGAGATCACGTCTTGCTGCGCCAGCGCGTTCGGCGCGGTGAGACCGTTGGAGCGGCCATCCTGATTGACCGCCGAGCCACGTACGACTGCAAGCACCCTGTCCCCGTCACTCACCGCATCGATGAGGCGCTTGAGTACAACAACCCCCGCACCCTCGCCGCGCACGAAGCCGTCCGCCCCAGCGTCAAATGCGCGGCACCGGCCCCGCGGCGACAACATCCCCCATTTAGACAGCGCGAGTTGCGTTTCCGGGCGCAAGATGAGATTGACGCCGCCGGCGAGGGCGACATCGCTCTCGCGCAGCCGTAGGCTCTGGCAGGCCAGATGGATCGACACCAGCGACGATGAGCACGCTGTGTCAACCGCAACCGCGGGACCGCGCAGTCCCAACGTGTAGGCGATGCGCCCCACCGTGATGCTGTGGGCGTTGCCGGTGGCGCAATAGGCGTCTATCGCGTCTGGATTCGCCGCCGAAATACCTTGATACTCAGTGTAATACACTCCCATCAACACCGCGGCCCGAATCCCGCCGAGGTGGTCGGTCGCGATGCCAGCATGCTCGAGCGCTTCGAAGGCCACCTCCAACAGCACGCGTTGCTGCGGGTCCATTGCTTCGGCTTCGCGGGGAGAGATCCCGAAGAAATCGGCGTCGAACTCCGCGATTTCGCGCAGGAACCCTCCCCATTTGGAAGCCATGCGCCCCGGCGCGGCGAGGTCCGGGTCGTAATAGGCGTCAGCGTCCCAGCGATCCGGCGGCACCTCACCGACCGCATCTCTGCCATCGGCCAAGAAAGTCCAATAACGTTCGGGTCCTACAACATCACACGGGAAGCGGCAACCGATGCCCACCACCGCCACGGGTTCGGCTGCGGCGAGCCGTGACGCCTTGCCGAACTGATCCACCAGCGCGTCGCGCTGGGCGTTGGTCATAGCAGCGATCCGGCTGAAGGCGGTGGCTGCCATCAGAGACCGCCTTCATTGCAGGCGGAGGCTTCCACCGTGTCGAACAGCGCGTCGAGAAGGCCATCAGTCTCGGCCGACACTCCATCCATGTCGCTGTCGGTGCCGTGTGATGCGAGCTTGTTGGCCAGGTAGGCAGCCAATGACGCAATCGTCGGATGGTTCCACATCATCGTCGCCGAAAGCTCAGTGTCGACAAGTAACTCGGCTTCTCGTCGCACCGACATGGCCATCACGGAGTTGAGACCCATGTCGGCGAACGGTCGGTCCAGTTCCAATTCGTCATTCCGCATCCCCAGTTCGCGGGACACGATGGTTCGCAGTTCGGTCTCGAGTTCGCCAAGCATGTCCTCGGCCGCCATCTGCGTCCATGCCCGCTTCGGCGGCTGGTCGCCCGTGGGCGCGGAGCGCATCGGGATCATCACCGCTTGCGCGACGTCATAGCAGTCGACGTGTTTCCACGCGGCGAATGCTTCCTCCGGGGTGATCGGCCGCGACCCCATCCGTTCCAGCTCTTGCGCGACGACCGGCGCATCGGTCGCGAATCCAATCCCCCGCCAGGCTGCCCAGTCGAGACTGACGGTATGGCAGCCCTTCTGGCGACGCGCACGGGCGAGGCCGTCTAGGTAGGCGTTCGCCGCGGCATACGCGCCTTGGCCAGGAACACCGAATATCGCCCCTGCCGAGGCAATCAGGTACAAGAAGTCGACAGTGGCCGGGGGGAACGCTTGATGAAGTGCCTGTGCGCCCGCGATCTTCGGCCACATCGTGCGCCGCAGTCGCGTGTCGTCGAGCTCGGTGAGCAGTTGGCTGTCGGTGACCCCGGCGGCGTGCACGACACCGCGTATCGGCGCGGCCCCATCACCGTCGCGCCTGGCGAGCAGATGCTGCACTGCATCAGCCGATCCTGCGTCGAGCGCCACGGCCTCGACCGTCACGCCCCTGGACTCCAGCGCCCGGATCGTGGCGATCGCGCGACGAAGGTTCGTGCCGTTCGCGTCGTTGTCCCAGTCGCGCCTGGGCGGCAGTGCGGTGCGGCCGGCCAGTACCAGGCGACGCGCACCACGGTCGGCGAGCCATGTGGCCGTGAGCAGTCCGAGCGCGCCCAGGCCTCCCGTGATCAGATACGCCGCATCCGGGCGACACGTCAGCGGCTCTCGTACGCGTTCACCGGACACCGCCGCCAAGGCGGGCGCGAGGAACTCGCCACCACGCAGCGCCAAAATGGATCTGGCCGGTGTAGCCAGCACCGACGACAGCCTCACAGCGTGATCAGCGATGTCCTCGCCGGCTGGCAGGTCCAGCAGGCCACCCCACAGTTGCGGCTGCTCAGCTTCGATGACACCGGCCAGCCCCCATAGGCAGCTCTGGCATAATCCGTTGTCACCCAACCCTTCTCGCACTCCGCGGGTGATGATCCAAAGGGTTGCCGGGTGGTTGTCGTCGCGTTCTGCGAGCCGGTGGACAAGATCAGCGACCTCCGCCGACGATCGAACGGCGCAGTCCAGATCGGTGTCACCCCCGCTGACAGCCTCGGGTTCGGCGAGGTACACGACGTATCGCGCTTCGGCGGCATCGGCCACTGGATAGCCCGCATCGGCGAGCTTCTCGCGCAGTGATTGGACGGCCTCACTGCCCCCGACAACCGCAAGCGTGCCCGACGCATCAACGGGTGTCCCGGCAGCATGCCCCGCCCATGGTCGCCACTCGATCACGTGCGCGATTGAGGCCGGCTCGCTGTCCGCACCAGGACCTGAGTCAACACTCACATACCGCAAGCCGCGGATATCGACACTCGTAATACCGTCGGGAGCTGTGACGCTGATATCGACGACGAGTTCGTCACCCGGACCGCGCCGCCGACGTATCTCAACCCGACCGCGCCCGGCGGCGACTCCTGCAGCGAGCCGGGCACTTTCAACGGAGGCCGGGAACATCAGGCGGGGGTTCGTGCCGTCCGCGAGGCGTGCCACATGTACGGCGGCGTCGAGGAGTGCGACCGTGGAAGCCTGTGGCAAGTCGACCTCGGCGCAGAGCCCGCCCGACATCGACTGCAAGGACGCGATCGACCACGCGAACGGCTGTCCCTCGAGGCCCCATGACCGCTGAAGGTCGGCAATCGACGACACGTCGAAGTCGAGCGGTTGGTCCGTCCACACGGTATCGGTGCGCTCACGATTGTCGGCCTCACGCCGCTGAGACATTCGGGCGGTCGCGTGCCGTACCCAACGGTCCGCGGGGGCGTCGGCCGCCGGGCTTGAAGACACGATGATCGATCGGTCGGTGGCGACCACCTGAATCACCTTCGGCTGGTCGACGACGATGGGATGCTCGAAACGGACATCGGACAACATCGGTGCACCACACTCGGATGCTGCTGTCGAAAGTGTCAGTAACACAACGGATGCCGGGACTAGCTCTACGCCACTGATGCGGTGATCACCCGGATACGGCCTCGCTTCCGGCGCCAGTCGCGCCTGCCAAACATCTGCCGGAGGTGTGGTGGTAACCGCGATGTGTTCGCCGAGCAACGTGCCTGGTTTGGGCGTGCCGCCTGCGGCCTCCACTTGCTTGTCGAACCTGATCCAGTGCTGTGTGTGGTGCCAGGGGGTCGTCGGAATGGGCGGATGCGGTTCGCAGGGATGTGGGGTTTGTGGGGGGTGGATGGTGTGCGTGGCGTTGCGGTTGGTGTGGAACGTCAGTGTGTCATCGGTGTCGCGTTGCAGGGTTCCGATACTGTGGTGGTGAGCGCGTCCCAGGGTGTCACTCACGGCATGTGTCAGGAGCGGGTGTGGACTGACTTCCACGAACATGCTGTGTTTTTCGGCGGCCGCGGCCACAGCCTGTGTGAACCTCACCGGCTGGCGGAGGTTGGCTGCCCAATATTCCGCGTCGAACATGGTTGTCCCAGTGGCCATGTGGTCAGCGGTGGTGGTGATCACCGGGAGGGACGGCGTTCGCGGCATCAAATCGGCAAGAGCGCAGCGTAATTCGGGGAGTATCGGATCGACGGTGGGGTGATGGGAGGCGACGTCGACTTCGATGCGGCGGGCCAGCCGATCCTTGGCGGCTACCAGCGCGATGACCGCGTCTACCTGATCGGGCGGACCGGCGACCACCGTTTGACGCGGTGAGGCATACACCGCCAGGCCGACGCCGGGATACCCGCCGATCAGCGCCTCAGTGTCGACGGCACCCAGCTCCAAAAGCGCCATGGCGCCCTGACCGGCCAGCCGCGCCATCAGCCGCGACCGAGTCGCGATTACTCGCAGCCCCTCACCCGGGCTCAGCGCACCGGCGACCACCGCCGCCGACACCTCGCCCATCGAATGCCCGACCACCGCGTCGGGGTGAACGCCGTACGCCCGCCATAGCGCAGTCAACGCCAAGTGCATCCCGACCAGCACGGGCTGAATACGATCAATGCCGACAATGGGATCGCCATTGTCGAGCGTCTGCTGCAGCGAGAAGCCGCACTGCGCAATAAAAACCGGCTCCAAGTCGGCCACTGCCGACGCAAACGCAGGCTCGTCGCCCAGCAGCCTACGGCCCATCCCCGCCCATTGCGACCCCTGGCCCGAGTAGATGAACACCGTGCCAGCGCCACACGGCCCTACATGAGCGCCTGACACTCCCGCAGCCGAGCGGCCCTCGGCCAGCGCCCGCAACCCGGCCAATGCCTGCGCGCGGTCACGCGCACTCACCGTGGCGAACTTCGGGTATCGGGATCGGTGATGATTCACGGTGTGAGCAACATCCGGCAATGCGACACCGTGGCCGTCGGCCTCCAACCAGTCGGCCAACCTCTGCGCCGTCGACGCGATCCGCGCGGGCGTCTTGCCAGAGATGACCAGCGTCGTTACCACCGGGTTAGCTTGCGGCAGAACAGGATCAGGTTCGGGAGCCTGCTCGACCACCACATGTGAATTGGTGCCGCTGACTCCGAACGACGACACCCCGGCCCGCCGTTGGCGTCGCACCGGTGGCCATTGCATCGGCTGCGATGCGATCATGAATTCAGAGACACCCTCGCTGGCATGCGGCGTCAAACGCTCGAAATTGAGGTGTCGGGGAATGTAACCATTCCGAACGGCGAGCACGGTCTTGATGAATCCGGCGATACCGGCGGCGGATTCCAGATGGCCCAAGTTGGTCTTGACCGACCCAACCACCAACGGTGCGGCGCCGTCACGTTCGCAGAAGACGTGGCTCAACGCATCGAGCTCGATCGGGTCGCCCAGTGCTGTGCCGGTGCCGTGCGCCTCGACGTAGTCGATATCCGATGGCTGCAGTCGCGATGCCGCCAAGGCTTGACGCAGCAGCGCTTGTTGGGCCGGCCCGTTGGGCACGGTCTGCCCACTGCTGGCCCCGTCCTGGTTCACTGCGGAACCGCGGACCACCGCCAGCATCCGATCGCCGTCGCGCACCGCATCGCTGATTCGTTTGAGCACCACTACGCCGCAGCCCTCGCTGCGGACATATCCGTCGGCACCCGCGTCGAAGGTCTTGCAACGGCCGTCAGGGGACAACATTCCGAACCGTGAGCAGGCAATGCTGTTTTCCGGCCGCAGGATGAGATTGACGCCCGCTGCCAACGCGGTGTCACTTTCCCACCTGCGGAGGCTCTGGCAGGCCAGATGTACCGCCACCAGAGACGATGAACACGCTGTATCGATGACAAGCGCAGGACCGCGGACACCGAGGAAATACGCCAACCGTCCGGCGGCGAAGTTCGACGCATTTCCGAAGGACGCATACGCGTCGATATGTCGTACCTTGCCCGCGAAGGCCATCGCGTAGTCGTTGGTCGTCAGGCCGATAAAGACCGAAGCCTGGCTTCCGCGGATCGCCTGTGCGGTGATGCCAGCGTCTTCCAGTGCCTCCCAGGCTACTTCGAGCACCAACCGTTGTTGCGGGTCCATGGCCGCGGCTTCGCGCGGAGCGATGCTGAAGAACTCCGCATCGAACTCGTCGGGCTTCCAAGACGTGAGAAAGCCGCCCTCCCGTGTGCATATGGTGCCCGGCACTGTGTGGTCATCGGAGTAGAACGCGTCGGCGTCCCACCGGTCCGGCGGCACCCGAACGATACCGCTGCGCCCCTCTCGCAGGAGCGTCCAATACTCCCCGGGATTGTTGACACCACCGGGAAATCGGCAGCCCAAGCCCACCACGGCAATTGGTTCTACATCGGATTTTTCGGCGATCTCAAGGCGCGCCGTCAACTCATCGATCTTGCGCAGTGCTTCGCTGATGATCGTCCGTCGGTCCGAGGCTGCGGTGGTCATCGTGCTCCGCTCAGCCGTTCCGACAGCTGTTGCAACAGTTCGTCCTCGGTGAGCTCGCCGTTGGGCGCGCCGTGCTGGCCGCCAAACTCGGCGAATTCGGCAAGAAGTGCCGCCAAGTAGTCGGTGAGCGCTTCAACTGTGGGGTAGTCGAACACCACCGAGGTTGGCACCGTCACTCCGATCGTTTCCCCCAGTGCCCGTTGAAGTGTCAGGCTCATCAGCGAATCCATGCCGAATTGGAAGAAGCCGGTCGATCGATCCAGCGACTGTGGTGAGTCCATGCCCATCACCTCGGCGACTAGCTTGGTTACGTGATCCGCTAGCAGTGCGCGCCGTTGCGCCGGGTCGCACGTGCGCAATGCCTCGAGGAACTCCGTGGTCGGGGCCGCGGCGGCGGGCTGGTCTCCTTCCTCTACGGGCACGAGGTCGTCGACGATGTGCAGCGGTGCCCGGGTGCGATACGCCGTTGCCAACCGGGACCAGTCGGCGGCGACGATGGTGCATCGGGCTGGCACGTGGGGACCGGTGATCAACCGCAATCCCTGGATCGCGACCTCATCAGGCATCGGCTCGAGTCCGGATTCGGAGCTCACCCGTTGCTGTTCGTCGTTCTGATTGCTGGCCAGTGATTTCCACAGTCCCCAGTTGATGGCGGTCGCCGGCAGTCCGGCGGCGCGCCGCGCGAAGGCGAAGGTATCAAGGAAGGTGGTCGTTGCCGCGTAGTGACCGAGCCAGCGCGAGCCGACGAGCCCAGAGATCGAAGAAAACAAAACGAACTGCGTCACTGGCTGATTGAGCGACAGTCGGTGTAACAGCGACACCACGTCAAGCTTGGGCGCGAACATTGCCGTGACGTCCTCGTCGGTCATGTCGCGCAGAGTCACCGGGCCACCGCCGAAGGCAGCCACGTAGATTCCGCCCAGCGGGGCAAAATCGGTGCCGAACCGATCAACCAGCGCGGTCATCGTCGCTTCATCCGACGCGTCCGCGGCGACTGTGGTCAAAGTCGTGCCCTGTGCCGACAGCGCGGCCGCCAAGTCCTCTAGCCGCGAACCCGGATTGCGGGACACTGCAACAATATTCGCGGCCCCCATGTCAGCCAGCTGCCGAAGGAGATGCGGCCCGATGTTGCCGGTTGCACCGATGACCAGATGACTGCGCTGCCCATCGAGTTGACCCGACGCCGTCGATGGGGCCGAAAGACTGCGCAGGCGCGGGACATGTCGCAGGCCGGCGCGGTAGACGACCTGATCCTCCCCGCCGCCACCGAGCGCTTCAGCCAGCAGATACCGGGCGGCCGGCTCCGCCGGTACCGACTCGTCGATATCAACGACGGCCCCCCACAGTTCAGGATGCTCGAGCGCTAGTGTCCGGCCCAACCCCCACAGCACCGCGTGCGCTGGATTTGCTCGATCCCCGGGCGACATCGGTTGAGCGTTGCGTGTCAGCAGGAACAACCGCGGCGGCAAAGCCAACCCGGCTATCGCTGCAGCCACGCTCCTGGCGGCATTGAACAGCCGATAACCCAAGCGGGCGTCCATGCCGCCCGATGAGCTTTCCGGAGCGTAGAGTACGTGGGTGACTCCGGCCAAGGCATCGCGCAGCAGCGCGGCCTGGTCAGCGTGCCCGGACAGCGTCGAGTGCGTCAGCAGCTTGAGCCGGGAGTCGTCGCCGAGTATGCGACCGAGGGCGGCTCCGAGACTGTCCTCGGCGACCACCAGCCAGTAGTCGTTGGCGCCGTTGCGTACGGCGCACGGCAGAGGGTGAATTGGCCAACCCAGTTCGCAATACCACTCCGACGGCACGACGCCTACGTTCGGTGCGACCGAATCTCTGCCAGTACCAACACTTTCACGCGGAGGCAGTGGCCGCTTGCGAGTGATCCAGTGGTGGCCATGATGCCACGGGGTCGTGGGCAGCACTGGATGCGGCTCCGGCGGATGCGGTGTGACTGGTGGCTTGGTGGTATGAACGGCGTTGAGACTCGTATGGAAGCTGATGGTGTCGTCGCTGTCGCGCCATAGGGTGCCGATGCTGTGGTGATGGCCGACCGTTTCCAGCGTTTCGGTGATGGCTTGCGTCAGCATCGGATGAGCGCTGATCTCGATGAAACTGGTGTGGTGTTGAGCTGCGGCGGTGACGGCGTCGCTGAACCGGACCGGCCTGCGCACGTTGGCCACCCAATAGTCAACGTCCAGCACCGGAACGCGTGCGGGATCCGCGACCGTGGAAAAGAACTGAATGACAGGTGCTTTGGGTATGAGATCCGCCAATGCGGCACGCAATTCGGGCAGCACCGCGTCCATTAGCGAGGTGTGCGATGCCACCTCCATGTTGACCCGCCTGGCGAAACGGTTCTGCCGTTGCACGGCGGCGATCGCGTCGTCGACCTGCTTCGGTGGGCCGGCGATCACCGTCTGGCGCGGTGAGGCGTAACCCGCCACGCTGACATCGGGATAGTCGCCAAGCAGTGCGGCGGTGGTGGCCGCGTCGAGTTTCAAGAGCGCTACCGCGCCCTGGCCGGCCAGTCGCGACATCAACCGCGACCGAATGGCGATCATGCGTAACCCCTCGTCCACGCTGAGCGCCTCGGCCACCACCGCCGCTGTCACCTCCCCCATTGAGTGCCCGATCACGGCATCGGGTTGAACGCCGTAGGACCGCCACAACGCGGTCAGCGCCAGTTGTAACCCCATAGTCACCGGCTGCACCCGTGCGTCCCCGCTCACCGACTCTCCACTGGTTAGCACCTGTTGCAACGAAAAGCCCACCTGCTCAACGAAAACCGGCTCCAGCTGATCGATTGCCTCCGCGAACGCCGGCTCATCGACAAGCAGCCGCCGCCCCATACCCGCCCACTGGGCACCCTGCCCGGAATAGACAAACACCGTGCCCGCACCGCAGGGTCCGTCGTGTGCAGGCGTCACTCCGTGCACGGAGCGACCCTCGGCGAGTGCTCGCAGGCCCGCCACCGCCTGGGCGCGATCACGGGCACTCACCGTGGCGAATCTGGGATGAACGGTGCGGTGGTGGTTGAGCGTGTGGGCAGCGTCGACCAACGGCACGTTCACGCCCTGGCCGGTCATCCAGTCAGCCAGCATCCCGGCAAGAGACGCGATTCTCTCTTGGCTCTTGCCCGAAACCAGCAGTGTCGTCACTGCTGAAATCTCGTTCTGGGCAATGCTATCGGTGGTCGGCGCCTGCTCGAGCACCACGTGCGCGTTGGTGCCGCCGAATCCGAATGAAGACACGCCGGCGCGGCGCAAGTGTTCGGTTGGGGGCCACTGATGCTGCGCCGCAGCGACTTTCAGCCGCAATTGACCGAAGGGGATGTGCGGATTGGGCGTCTGGAAATGCAGGCTCGGCGGGATGCTGCCCCGCTCAACCGCCATCACCGCCTTGATGAAACCCGCGATACCGGCCGCCGCCTCCAGATGACCCAGGTTCGACTTGATCGACCCGATCAACAGCGGCGAGTCCTCCGCTCGTCCCGGGCCCAGTACGGTTCCCAGGGCGCGCGCCTCGATCGGATCCCCGAGCAACGTCCCTGTGCCATGCGCCTCGACATAGTCCACTTCTTGCGGCGAAGCGCCCGCGTTGGCGTACGCCGTGCGCAGTACTGCCATCTGAGCCGCCGGGTTCGGTGCCATCAGCCCGTTGGACCGGCCATCTTGATTGACCGCCGACCCCCGCACCACCGCCAGCACCCGGTCGCCGTCACGCTGCGCATCTTTGAGCCGCTTGAGGATCGCGACACCGCAACCTTCCCCACGCACGAAACCGTCCGCGCCGGCGTCAAAAGCGTGACAGCGGCCAGTCGGCGACAACGCACCGGCCTGGTCGAAACCATGGAAGACCGCCGGGGACAGCAGCAGGTTCACGCCGGCGGCGATCGCCAGATTCGCGTCACCGCTTCGCAGGCTCTGACATGCCAGATGCACCGCGACGAGCGACGACGAACAAGCCGTGTCCACCGCGAAGGACGGTCCCCGCAGATCAAGGAAATACGAGAGCCGATTGGCGATGATGCTCAGCGCGCCACCCGTGTTGTTCCAGGCATCGACGCCGGGCAAATCAGTCGACGCCAAGAACCCGTACTCACTCACGCATGCCCCGACGAAGACTCCAGTGTGGGAATGCCGCAGGGAATTCGGCGGCGTCCCGGCGTTTTCCAAGGCCTCCCACGCCACCTCCAACAACAAGCGCTGTTGGGGATCCATCTTGGCCGCCTCCCTCGGCAGGATCTCGAAGAACTCCGCGTCGAACAGATCGACGTCACTCAAGAACGAACCCCATCGCGTGGTGTGCGACAGCACCGCCGCCACTTGGACCGAGCCGTCGTCAAACGATGCCCACCGATCCCCTGGCACCTTCCCCACAGCCGACCGGCCGTCACAAAGGAACTGCCACAACGATTCTGGGCCACTGATGTCACCGGGAAACCGGCAGCCCAAACCAATTACGGCGATCGGTTCATCAAGCATTGCGCCAGCACGGCCAGCCGTCGTCTCGGCCTGCGATTCCGGTGCAGCACCACTCATGAACTTGGCCAGCGCACTGATCGTCGGGTACTGCCAGAACTCCACCGGGGACACTGGTCGCCCTAGAAGTTCCGATACTTCACCCGAGAGCGTCACGGCGTCGCGCGATCCCACGCCTAGATCGGTCAAAGGAGCATCGCAGTCGATTTCATCGGGACTGCAACCCACCTTCGTCACCAAGTAATCGACCAGCCAATGCCGGGCGGCGGCCTCGTCGGGAATCACCGTCATGCGCCGACATCCAGTCGTGTGAATCGGTGCTCGCCGTAGCGCTCCACGCAAGCGGATCGACGCACCTTACCGCTCGTCGTAATGGGAATCGACCCGCGCGACACCAGGACCAGATCTGCGATCCGCACGCCGTGCGCCTTCGAAACCGCCGATGTCACTGACCGTTTCATTCTGCGGAGCTTTTCCAGAGCGTCCTCATCGGAGTGTGCACGCTGCTTGATCTCAACGATCGCGACCAGACGCTCACCTTGTTCGCCGGGCAGCGAAATCGCCGCGACACGGCCTCCGGTGATCTCCTGAATGGTCGCTTCGATGTCATCTGGATAGTGGTTGCGTCCGTCGACGATCACCAAATCCTTGATTCGGCCAACGATGAACAACTCACCTTCGGAGATGACACCCAAGTCCCCGGTTCGCAGCCACGGTGCCAGCGGCGTACCGGGCGACGGCTCCACCAAGTGACCGCCGAAGGTGCTCTGCGTGGCTTGTGGGTTTCCCCAGTAGCCGGCGGCGACGTTGTCGCCGTGTATCCAGATTTCGCCGACTTTCCCAGCCGGATTCTCCACGCATGTCTCGGGATCGACGATCCGCAATGTAGTGGCTCGCGGCGCGCCGTAGCTCACCAACTCCACACCGCTGTCTGCGTGGCAGCGCTTGGCATGCCCGGCCGACAACTTCTCGTAGTCAAACCAAGCCGTCTCTGGGCGGCGCCCGGGCGGCGACGATGTGACGTACAACGTCGCTTCAGCCAAGCCGTAGGACGGTAGCAAAGCGGAATCAGGAAGGTTGAAGTGCGAGAACCTCTCAGTGAAGCGTCGGATCGTCGTGGTGTGGATCCGCTCACTGCCACTGATGAGGCCCATTACGTCGCCCAAGTCGCGTCCGGCCATGTCTTCGTCGGATGTGCGCCGCGCCGCCAGTTCGAACGCGAAATTAGGTGCAGCCGTCAAAGATCGCGTGTTGTCGGCCAGCAGCTGCATCCATCGGGCGGGTTTCTGCAGGAACGCCATAGGAGTCGTGACCACGGCGTGAATCCCGGCGGCGACTGGCGCGAATATCCCGAGAAGCAGGCCCATGTCGTGGTAGAACGGCAGCCACGAAACGGGCGTGGTGTCTGGCGGCGCGGCCTTACCGAACTGCTCGAAGTAGTCGGAGAACACCTGGTTGAGATTCGCCACGATATTGCTGTGCGTCACCACGACACCGGCCGGCTTACGAGTCGAGCCCGAGGTGTATTGCAGCAGGGCAACTTTGGCTTCCGCACTTCTGTTTGCGTGCATCGCGGGTCGAGCATCGAGGTCGAGGGCGTCGACCTCGACCAGCGCTGGTGTAGGCCAGCCTTGCGCATCCCGAGTGGAGGTAACGACGTCATCGACCACACCCGTTGTCGTCAGGATGGCGACGGGCGAACTGTCGCGCAGGGCCGCGGATACGCGTTCGTCATGTGTGCCCATCAGCGGCACGGGCAGCGGTACCGCGATGTACCCGGCGTCCATTGCGCCGAGGAAACCGACGACGTAGTCGAGGCCCTGCGGAGCCAGGATCGCGACGCGGTCACCGGGTTCGCCGCACGACTCCATTTCTGCTGCCAGCGCCTGCACACGCAGGTAGAGCTGAGACCAGGTGAGGGTTGTGGTGAAGCCCGCCGGGTCGGTCTCGTAGTCGACGAACGTGAAGGCAGGCGTGTCCGGTCGTTGCCGGGCTCGCTCGCGCAGAGCAGCCGGGATAGACGCTTCGACCATCGGCATGGCAACACCTTTCCGTCCTGAATGGTCGCTATGAGAAACGCACGTTACAACGCGCTGGCGAAGATTTGTCGCCATTTTCTAAATCGGCAGTGGATGCATGCACAGCAATTGTCTGCAACCTGAACAGCTAGTAGCAGATCGCCTTTGCGGCCTCAAGTTTCATTTGATCATGAAAAGCTGACGTTGCTGCAGGTGGTAACCGCCGGAACAGCGAAGGGCGATCCTCTGACGCGTGCGTCGATTCTTTGCTAACTCTGGCCTCTAGCGCCCAGCGCCGCGTCGCGTCCCTACGACCTCATGCGCGGGATCAGGTGCGCCGAGGGCAACGACAATCGGTTGCACCGGCTAAGCAGGCCCGCCCGGCGCCGGGTCACACCGGCGCATCGGTGTGCCGCAGGGGCACTCGAACCAGTCCTACTTCGACGACACGTCACACATCTGCGCAGATGGGTGCACCCTTGCTAGCAATTGGGCAACCGTACCGATGCGGTAGCACATCGCTCATCGACTGTTTCTTGGTTGTTCCAGACCCCGTCCGGGAGCTCGTCCACAGAGACCGGCCTTCCCTCCGCCGCCCGTCCCAATTATTGACGGGGCCGCTGTACGCCCAATGGCCCCCTGTCATTTTCACGTCATTCGTCCCAAGCCTGGGACGGGGCCAATCTTTGCTAAATTGGCACGCCGACGTAGATTGACACCCGAGAGGGCACCTCCGCGAGTTGTGGATTGTCACCTGGTAGTCCGGCGCCGCTCTTTAAACGCCGGCCATATGCAGATCGAGTCGCAATCGCATATTCCGAGTTTTGTTATTAACGTGAGCGTTTATTCCTGCTATCATAGCAACGTGAATTCCCGATGTTATTGCTTATTGCCGCCACGCTAAATTCGTTGCGCGGACACTTATTGGGGTTTTTACAATGGCATCCGTGATTCCGGCGCGGCAGCCGCACCCGGACAGATCACCAGATAGCTGAGGATCAGGGTTAAACGCATCGAACTGAATCGGCGTTCTCGGATGCTGGAGTAGTTGGGGCCACAGGTTCGCGTTGTCGTCACCGGTGCCTGGCGCAAGGCTCGCTCGCCGATCCACTACGTCTGACATTCGGTATCTGAGGCAGCAGCGCCGTGCCACACCGGGTGGCACATTTGCCCGCTGAGCGGGGCAAGCTATTCCGAATGGGTCCGAATTGACCCTCGAACGCGTTCAGCTATCGGTCAGCGCGCCGCGACATGACCTTCGCTTCGATGTCGGCGACGAGCTCTGACACATGATCTTCGAGGTAGAAGTGATGTCCGGTAAATACCCGCGCGCTGAACTCTGCCGTCGTGCGATCTGCCCATAGCACAACCTTGTCGTAGGTGGCGACGACATCGTTGTCGCCCAGATACGCAAAGATCGGACATGACAGCCTCGACTCCGGCGGGCACTGATAGTTGACGATGGCCCGGAAACCTCGCAGTGTGGGCAAGATTTTCGCGGCGAATTCCTCGTTCTCGAGGAACTCGCGATTCGCACCGGTCATCTCGTTCACCACATCGAGCAGGCCGCGATCAGACTCCGGAATGTACTCATAGCCGCTGCGTCCAGGTGCAGCACACGCCGACACGAACAGTGCGGAAATCGGTGTCCCCGCCGCTTCGAATCGGCGCGCGACCTCGAAGGCCAACAGGGCGCCCATGCTATGGCCAAAGAACGCGACGGTGTCGTCTGAACGATGCGCCGCCGAAAGCATCTGGCACACCTGGCTGGCAAGATTCTCGATGCTGGTCAAGGATGCAACATCGTGCGACCCACGCTGTCCTGGATACTGCACCGCTGTGCGTTGGACGTCCTTGGAGAACGCATTCGCGAACGGGACGTAGTACTGCGCCGATCCACCGGCATGCGGAAAGATGTAGAGCTTCGGCCTACTTCCGGCCATCCGGCACCCCCAGACATAGCGGCGCCGACGAGCCGGATCCACGATCGAGCGCGCCAGCACCTCGTTGGTACCACGATTCACCCATTTCGGCACCCGAAATAAGGCACAGGCCAACCGATTCCGGCTGGATGCGGATCGGTCGTAGCGCTGCTGGCCAGCCAGCCATCCCTTGACCCGCCGGCCGACGTCGCGACATCCATGACGGAGAGCGACAGTGAAATAGACGTCGCGCAGATCGAGTTTCGCACCAATGTGAGCAACTCGAAAGGCGACACGTCACAGTTCGGGCCGAAGGCTTCCGGCTACACCTGGGTGTGCACCGACGATGTCAAGCCCACGCACCCCTATCCCGGCGTTGCCGTCAGACTCCTGTGGAAAGGCGACAACGGGGCCAAGGCCGTCCTCGCCGAGATCGCACAGGGCGCCATCTGGGGTAAAGAAGATCACCACAGCCCGGCCCCGAGGAGGTCTACCTGGTGTCCGGCGTGTTCAATGACGGCGTCAACGACTACCCGGCGGGGACTTTTCTGCACGCACCGGCGGGCTCATGGCACATCCCGCAGTCGACTCATGGTTGCGTGTTGTTCCTGTTCTACCCCGAAGGTTAGAGGCGTAGCCGACTCGTAGTCTGTCGGGATGCGCGCCAAACTTGGCCGGCCCGACCTCAGCCGTTACTCACACTATTTCGACGCCCCGACGGCGACCGATCAATCTGTGGTCACGGTGACATGGGCCGGTGTCACCACGCTGCTGATCGACGACGGCGCCTCCGCGGTGATGACGGACGGCTTCTTCTCACGTCCCGGCCTGCTCGAGGTCGGGTTTCGGCGACTGTCACCGTCGGCCCCGCGGATCGACGGCTGCCTGGCTCGCCTCGGCGTCCACCGGTTGGAAGCGGTGCTGCCGGTGCATACGCACTTCGACCACGCGATGGACTCGGCGATGGTCGCCGAACGAACCGGCGCGCAAGTGGTGGGCGGGACGTCAGCGATACAAGTGGGGCGAGGGGCGGGCCTGCCCGACGACCGACTCACCGCCGCCACACCGGGCCAGCCGATATCTCTTGGCGCATACGACATCACGCTGATCGAGGGCCATCACTGCCCGCCCGACCGCTTCCCCGGGATCATTCGTGAACCGGTCGTCCCGCCGGTCAAGGTCTCTGCCTACAAATGCGGTGAGGCGTGGTCGACCCTGGTGCATCACCGACCGTCGGACCGTCGACTGCTGATCGTCGGCAGCGCGGGCTTCGTCGCTCACGCGCTTGACGGCAAGCGGGCCGAGGTCGTGTATCTGGGGGTGGGCCAACTCGGACTGCAACCTGAGCAATACTTGACTGATTACTGGACGGAGACCGTGCGCACCGTCGGCGCCCGCCGAGTGGTGCTCATACACTGGGACGACTTTTTCCGCCCGCTGCACAAGCCGCTGCGGGCGCTGCCATACGCCGGTGACGATCTCGACGTGTCGATTCGGGTGTTGTCCCGGTTGGCCGAGGAGGACGGCGTTCCGCTGCACCTACCCACGCTCTGGCAGCGCTGCGACCCGTGGAGTTGACGCTGGCGCTGGTGGCGCTGGCCGTGGTGCTCGGATTCGCGATGGTCCGTCCGCGTGGCTGGCCCGAGGCCGTCGCCGCGGTGCCCGCGGCCGGTCTGCTGATCGCGTTCGGCGTGATCTCCTGGCACGACGCCGCCGCGGAGGTGGGCCGGCTGCTACCCGTCGTCGGCTTTCTGGCCGCGGTGCTGGTGTTGGCGCGACTGTGTGACGACGAAGGACTGTTCCGCGCAGCAGGGGCGGCCATGGCGCGGTCGAACTCAGGCGACCAACGACGGTTGTTTGCAACGGTTTTCGTGATCGCCGCTGCCACCACAGCGATACTTAGCCTGGATGCGACCGTCGTACTACTGACTCCGGTGGTGCTCGCTACCGCCCGTACGTTGCGGGTGCCTGCACGGACGCATGCGTACGCGACAGCGCATCTGGCCAACAGCGCATCGCTGCTGCTGCCGGTGTCCAACCTGACAAACCTGTTGGCCTTCGGCGCGGCCGGGCTGTCGTTCGTCCACTTCACCGCGGTCATGACATTGCCGTGGTTCGCCGCTGTCGGTGTCGAATTCGTGTTGCTGCGTTGGTTTTTCGCACGCGAGCTGTCAGTCGAGCCCGCGCACGACGCCGCCAACGAGGACGTGCAGTTGCCGATGTTCGTGCTCGTAGTGTTGGGGTTCACGCTTGCGGGTTTCGCCGTCACCTCGATGTTCGGCTGGTCGCCTGCATGGGCCGCGCTGGCGGGTGCGGTTGTTCTTGGCGGGCGCGCGCTGGCCCGCCGCGAGACCACCGCCGCGAAGATCGTGGCCGCCGCGGACGTGCCGTTTCTGGCGTTCGTGCTCTGCCTTGGCGTGGTCGTGGCCGCAGTCATGCTCAATGGCCTCGACGGAGCCATGCGTCACGTGCTGCCTGCCGGCGACACTCTGCCCGCGCTGCTCGGCATAGCCGCCGTCGCGGCGGTGCTGTCCAATGTCGTCAACAACCTGCCCGCGGTGCTGGTACTGCTGCCGCTGGTATCCGGTCCCGCAGCGGTGCTCGCGGTGCTCATCGGCGTCAACGTCGGGCCGAACCTGACCTACGTCGGGTCGCTGGCGAATCTGCTGTGGCGCAGCGTGGTGCGCCGCGACATGCCCGCCGGCTTCGTGGAGTTCAGCCGCATCGGGTTGCTCACCACGCCGGCCACTGTCGTTGCCAGCGTGCTTGGCCTGTGGGCGGGCATTCGGCTGTTCGGCGTCTAGTGCGGTTGCAACCAAACCGGACTGAATAGTGCCACCATCGACGGAAACCGCGCGCGGCGACGGACCTCGACTCGGGCGAACTTGGCCTGGCCGCCGATGCAGGTCCATGTCAGGTGTCCATCACCGGATGCCTCGGTCTTCGTGCGGGCCACGCAACCACCGTCGGTGATCAGGGCGACGGTGCATCGGGGGCGCCGCTGACGCTGGCGGTCACCTTCGCCGCGAAACCGCGCGGCACGGTCAGCGTTTCACCCGGACCTGGCGTCGCGGCACCGCCGCCCCGAGATGCACTGAGCTGCAACGACACCGCACTCGACTCGGTGACATAGCAACGACCGCGACGCAGGCCATCGACAACGTGAGGCATGGCCAACCCCCGCGCGTACACAACTGTCTGGGGCCGGCCGACCGGCTGGGCGCAGGTGCGCGAGTCGCTACCGCCCACCGCGGAAATTCGCCTGCCCTGGCGCAGCAACTGTTGCCAGATGCGCAGCGACAATTCATCGTCGACGTTCCACAGCCCGTTCCAGACTTCCATCGCATCGACATCGCCATAGCCGAATTCCCAGGCGCAGCCCGGCAACGGCACCGATGGATTTGCGGCCCCCACGAGGCCGCCGTCGGCGCGCACCTGCGCGGCGTGGTCGGCGAACACACCGTCGCGCGGTGCGTACCGCCAGTCGATCCAGCCGCCTGGCGGCAACCCGACCGTGAGCCAGTCTCCGCGCCGGGTGGTGACTTCCTCACCGGCGATGACCTGCAGCTCCCCGTATTCCGTTGCCGCCCAGTCACGATTGGCCGAACTCGTGTTGTGATCGGTCGAGACGATGAAGTCCAGTTCGGCCGACTTCGCAGCCGCAGCCATTTGGGCGATTCGCCGTCGACCGTCGGAATGCACTGTGTGCGTGTGTAAGTCGCCACGGTACCAGCCTGGTCGACTCTCCCGTCTGGCAGCCGCGTGAACGCCCCGAGTCCGCCGCAACGACGGCTGCACTCCCCGCGTCAGCGTGATATCGGCCTGCCAGTCGATGCCCAGTGGGTTGAGCACCACGGGCCCGAGCGCCAGCGCCCACCTGCCCGGCTCGATTGGCCCTGCGGGTAGCCGGGCGTGGCATTGATCGCGGAGAGCATGAACCCGGCGCGGGCGCCGCCCGACCAGCCCCGGAAGCCCTCGGAATTGCCGAGCTCATGCCCTGCCGGGCCGAAGATGCCCAGGTCCAATACGTTGCGGCCGATGCCGAGCAGCGAGAACTGGTCATGCGACGTGCTGACGTCGATCCGCTGCGTTCCCGCAGGCACGTCGAACGGCACATACGCCCATTGGTCGATGCCGAACTTGAATCTGCCACGGACTGAGAGCTCGACGCGGCGGTCCGACTTCAGGGCCGTCATGACGTCTCCTCGTGCGGTTCAGCGACATCATCGACGGCGTAGCCCTACGCGACGGTTACACCGACGCGAACAGCGGTAGGACGGCTGACGTCAGTTCGCCGATACCCGGCGCTGCGGGCGCGAAATCCGCCGTAGCATCGGCAAGATTGGTCTCGTGGCCAGGACTGGATCGCCGCCGCCGTCGGCAGTGTTCAGCAGATTCGTGGCGCTCGGCGACTCGTTCACCGAGGGTGTCGGCGACCCACAGCCCGGTAGCCCCAACGGATTGCGCGGATGGGCGGATCACGTCGCCGCCGCGCTGGCCCAGACCAACCCTGAACTTCGCTACGCCAACCTCGCGGTGCGCGGTCGCAGGATGGACGAGATCCTCGCCGATCAGCTGCAGACCGCCGTCATGCTCGAACCCGACCTCGTCATCGTCTACGCCGGCATGAACGATCTGCTGTTGGTACGCAACGACATCGACGCGATGATGGCCCGATACGCCGACGCATTGAAGACCTTGCAGCAAACCGGCGCCCATGTATTGGCGTTCACCGCAGGCGATCTCGGCACGGTGCCGCTATTTCGGCGACTGCGCGGCCGGGCCGCGGTGTACAACGAGTTGTTGCGCGGCATCGCCGAAGACCTCAGTCTGCAGCTGGTGGACTTCTGGCGGTTCACGGAGTTTCGCGATCCGCGGCTGTGGGCTTGCGACCGCATTCATCTCTCGCCGCTTGGCCACGAGCGAATGGCCGCGAAAGTCCTTGACACGCTTACTGTTCCACACGGCCTCACCACGCGTTCGGCCGCGCTGCTCAACGATGCGCCGCCCGTACGAAACTTCTGGGCCAATCTGCAGTGGACGTTCGCGTTCGCGGCGCCGTGGGTGGCCAAGCGCATACGCCGTGCGACCCCAGGAGACGGTGTCGAGCCGAAGTATCCGACGTTGACCAAGATCGTATGACGACCCGGCTGGTAGATGTGAACCGCAGGACCCTGATCGTCGGCGGCACGTCGGCGCTCCTCGGCGCGGGCGCAGGGGCGGCTGTCACACGTTTCCTCACCAACGATCGGACCCGACCGACGCTGTGGCAGCGCGCCGATCGCAGCGATGCTCCCGGGTAGGTGGCCTACACCTTCAGTTCGGCGACGATGCCGCGTCCGAAGCGGTGGTGTCATGGCACACGGTCGAGCCGGTCAACAGTCCCCGCGTTGTGATCGGCACACCCGACGACGGCCTCGGCACGATCGTCGCCGCGGGCACGGTGACCTACCGCGACGCGGCATCAGGCACCGACGTTCGCGTGCACCATGCCAGGCTCACGGGCCTCACACCAGACACCGACTATGTCTACGCCGCGATACACGACGGCGTGAGACCCGAACTAGGTACCCTGCGGACGGCACCGCGTGGTCGCGCACCGGTGCGCTTCACCAGCTTCGGCGACCAATCCACCCCGACGCTGGACGCTATGGTCGCCAAGGCATACGGCAGCGATAACCTCGGGTCGCCTTCGGCGGGCGACATCACGTCGGCTGCCGAACGCGTGGCGCCGTTGTTCCATCTCGTCAACGGCGACCTGTGCTACGCCAACCTGTCCCATGACCGAGTCAGGACGTGGTCTGACTGGTTCGAGAACAATTCCAGGTCTGCCCGCTACCGGCCGTGGATGCCCGCGGCGGGTAACCACGAGAACGAGTTGGGCAACGGCCCAATCGGCTACGGCGCCTATCATGCCTACTTCGGGGTGCCGGACGCCGGACACCGCGATACATCCAGGAGGCCGCGCCCTGGTCGGTGTTCCGAGGCCGCGACAATCCTTGCGGCTTCGTCGCTTTCGACGTCGACCCGGGGCAACCCGGCGGCAACACGACCATGGCCGCCATGTACTACGCGGTCAACGGACCCTTCGGAGCGGCGACGCCGGTCGACAAGTTCACGTTGAAGCGTCCGCGACGCGGCTGAGGTTCTACCGCTGAGCAGGCGCAGAATCGCATGAAACCTGCTGTGGTAATGCGATTCTCTGTCTGCTCGCGGTCAGAGGTGACGGCGCTGGCGGGCGATTTCGGCCAGCACGACGCCCGCGGCTACCGAAGCATTGAGCGATTCCGTCGGCCCCGCCATCGGGATGGACACCACCGCGTCACAGTTCTCACGCACCAGCCGCGACAGTCCCTTGCCCTCGGATCCGACCACCACGACCATGGGGCCAGTGCAGTCGAGCTCGTCGATGGTGGTGTCGCCGTCCGCGTCGAGACCAACGACCTGCAACCCGGCGTCGGCCCAATTCTTCAGTGTCCGAGTGAGATTCGTCGCCCTGGCCACCGGAAGGCGGGCAGCTGCACCCGCACTGGTGCGCCACGCCACCGCGGTGACAGACGCCGACCGGCGCTGCGGGATCACCACCCCATGGCCGCCGAACGCGGCAACTGAGCGCACGATCGCGCCGAGGTTGCGAGGGTCGGAGATGTTGTCCAGCGCCACCATCAGCGCGGGCGCACCGTCCGTGGTCGCCTGGGCCAGCAGATCGTCGGGATGTGCGTACTGGTATGGCGGCACCTGCAGCGCGATGCCCTGATGCAGGCCGTTGGCGGCGATGCGATCCAGGTCGTGTCGCGGCACTTCCAGAATCGAGATGCCGGAATCCGCAGCCAGTTTCACCGACTCGGTGAGCCGCTCGTCGGCCTCCGCGCCGAGTACGACGTACAGCGCGGTGGCGGGCACCGCGGCCCGCAGACACTCGAGCACGGGATTGCGGCCCAGCACGATCTCGGTGTCGTCGGTCTTACGGCCCGGCCTCTGCTGCTGTCGCTGCGCCTTGGCCGCGCGCTTGGCGGCCGGGTGGTTGGGCCGCTGGTGCGCGGGTGGCGTCGCACCACGGCCCTCGAGCCCGCGGCGGCGCACACCGCCGGAGCCGACCGTCGGCCCCTTCTTGGTACCGGCTTTGCGCACCGCGCCCCGCCGACGAGAATTGCCAGCCATCTACTTCGTGTACCCGTCGAGTAGCGACCACTGCGGGCCGTCAGCGGTGTCGGTGACCTCGATGCCCGCTTCCTTGAGCCGATCGCGGATCGCGTCGGCCTCCGCCCAATCACGCCGCGCCCTGGCGTTCTCGCGTCGCTGGACCTCGGCCTGCACAAGGACATCGACGGCGGCCAGAGCGGCGGACGTCTCGTCGTGGGATTCCCACCGCTCGTCGAGCGGGTCGGCGCCAAGGATGCCCATCATCGCGCGGATCGACATCGCCTGCGCCAATGCTGTGTCGTGGTCGCCAGCATCCAAAGCCCGGTTTCCCTCGGCGCGGGCCGCATGCACCTCGGCCAATGCGATCGGCACCGACAGGTCATCGTCGAGCGCCGCGGCGAACTTCGGCGTCCACTCCCCCGGCACCACCGCGCCGACCCGATTGCGCACGCGGTGCAGAAAGTCCTCGATTCCGGTGTAGGCCTTGGCCGCATCCTGCAACGCATTCTCGGAGAACTCGAGCATCGAGCGGTAGTGCGCACTACCAAGGTAGTAGCGCAGCTCGGCGGCCCGAACTCGTTGCAGCACAGCGGGAATCGCGAGCACATTGCCCAGCGACTTACTCATCTTCTCCCCGCCCATGGTGACCCAGCCGTTGTGCAGCCAGAACCGGGCGAACGGGTCGCCAGCTGCCTCGGCCTGGGCGATCTCGTTCTCGTGGTGCGGGAACACCAAATCCATGCCGCCGGCGTGGATGTCGAACTCGGGGCCGAGGTACGCCTCACACATCGCCACGCATTCGGTGTGCCAGCCGGGCCTGCCCGGTCCCCACGGCGTCGGCCACGAGGGCTCACCGGGCTTGGCGCCCTTCCACAGCGTGAAGTCGCGCTCGTCTCGTTTGCCCTTGGCGACGCCCTCGCCCTGGTGCACGTCGTCGATCCTGTGGCCGGACAGTTTGCCGTAGTCCGGCAGGCTCAACACGTCGAAGTAGACGTCGCCAGCACCATCCCCGGAACCTGCGTAAGCGTGGCCGCGTTCAATCAGCCGCTCGATCAGCTCGACCATCTGGGTGATGTGGCCGGTGGCGCGGGGCTCAGCCGACGGCGCCAGCACGCCAAGCGCGTCGTAGGCGGCAGAAAACGCCCGCTCGTAGGTCGCCGCCCACTCCCACCACGGCCTGCCTGCGTCGGCGGCCTTGTTGAGGATCTTGTCGTCGATGTCGGTGACGTTGCGGATGAACGCGACGTCGTAGCCCTTGGCCATCAGCCAGCGTCGCAACACGTCGAACGCGACGCCGCTACGGACATGGCCGATGTGCGGCAACCCCTGCACGGTGGCGCCGCACAGATAAATCGAGGCATGGCCGGGCCGCAGCGGCACAAAATCGCGCACGGCACCCGCCATGGTGTCGTAAAGCCGCAAGCCGTCGGTCACCCCGACTTGCCGATCGCTCCGCTCACGACGGGCCAGCTTACCGGCACTATTCGGCGCGAATTACCAGTGCCGTCGCGATGGCCGCCAAACCTTCGCCGCGGCCGGTCAGTCCGAGGCCGTCGGTGGTCGTCGCGGACACCGAAACCGGGGCGTCCAGTAATTCGGAAAGAATTTTTTGCGCCTCGGTGCGTCGCGGGCCGATCTTGGGCCGATTGCCGATCACCTGGACGGCGGCGTTGCCGACGCGATAGCCCTCCGCAGTCAGCAGCTCCCGCACGTGCCGCAGCATGTCCGCACCGCTGGCGTCGCGCCATTGCGGGCGGCCGGTGCCGAACACTTCGCCGAGGTCACCGAGGCCCGCGGCGGACAACATCGCATCACATAACGCGTGCGACGCGACGTCGCCGTCGGAATGGCCTGCACAGCCGTCAGCCTCTTCGAACAACAGGCACAACAGCCAGCACGGCCGACCGGCTTCGATTGGGTGTACGTCGGTGCCGAGGCCGACCCTTGGCAGGATCACGGCTCTTCGCGCAAGCGGCTCATCGCCCCCGTCACGGGCCTTCAGGAGGCGGCGGCCAGGACCTCGTCGAGGATGATTGCCGCCTTGGCGTCATCCGTGTTCTCGGCAAGCGCGAGCTCGCCGACCAGGATCTGACGCGCCTTGGCCAGCATCCGCTTCTCGCCGGCAGACAGGCCACGCTCCTGGTCACGGCGCCACAGGTCACGAACAACCTCGGCGACCTTGTTCACGTCGCCGGACGCCAGCTTCTCGAGGTTGGCCTTGTACCGGCGCGACCAGTTCGTCGGCTCTTCGGTGTGCGGGGCGCGAAGCACCTGGAAAACCTTGTCGAGGCCCTCCTGCCCGACAACGTCCCGCACCCCGACATACTCTGCATTCTCTGCGGGCACTCGAACGGTGAGGTCTCCCTGGGCAACCTTCAAGACGAGGTATTCCTTTTGTTCGCCTTTGATGGTTCGGGTTTCGATCGCCTCGATCAACGCAGCACCGTGGTGTGGATAGACAACGGTGTCTCCGACCTTAAAAATCATCAGATACGAGCCCCTTTCACCCTTCAATGCTAACACGGGGCTCAGACAGGTGCCGATCAACTATGCAGGTCAGGGGCACCGAAGGTGAAGAGCAGGGGTTGACAGGGTGACGAAACCGTGCAAGAGCAGGGCTGCATGGCGAGCCATTTCTTGCGGCTCGGCGACCCCTTCGAGGTAGCTGCCGCGCGCCCCCGCGCCCTCAGCTACCGCCACCAACCGCCACCTACTACTGTGCATAGTCGAATCGAGAGCGGCCGCGCCACGGTCGCGTAGTCGGCCCAGCAGGAGGTTGCGCGTGAACCGCTTCATACTGGCCGCGTGCGGGGTCGCCGCCGCCGTCGCCCTTTCCGGTTGCGGCGCCGGTCAGGTGTCCCAGACCGCGACGCAGGAGCCTGCCGTCAACGGCACGCTCGCCACCGTGGGGCCGATCGCGCTGCGCAACATCCACCTGCGCGCCGCGCAGAGGACCGACTACGTCGAACCGGGCAGCGACGCAGAGCTGTTGTTCGTTGCTGCCAACAACTCACCGGACGTCAACGACAAACTGCTCTCGGTGAGCACCGACATCGGCACGGTCAGCCTGTCCGGCGACACCTCCGTACCCGCCAACGGCGTTCTCGTCGTCGGCGAGCCCGACGGTCAGATCGCGCCACTGGAGGCTGCCGAGAAGGCCGAGGCCGTCACGGCGAAGGTCGCGCTGTCGAAGCCGATCACCAACGGCCTGACCTACAAGCTCACGTTCACCTTCGAGAAGGCGGGCGAGACCTCTGTTCAGGTGCCGATCTCGGCCGGTGAACAGCCACGGCGCGAGGCCGCCGCGGAAGCCGGCGACACGGGCGGTCACCACTAAGGATCTGTCGGTCCGACCGGTTACGGTCACGGCGTGGCTAAAGCGCGTTCGCAGTACCGCTGCTCGGAATGCCACCACGTCACCCCGAAATGGGTTGGCCGGTGTCCTGATTGCGGCACCTGGGGCACCGTCGATGAAGTCGCGGTGCTGGCCGCGGTCAACGGCTCGGCAGCCCGTCGCGCGGTCGCGCCGACCTCTCCCGCGGTGCCGATCAGCTCGATCGACCCGGGCAACACCCGCCACTTCCACACTGGCGTCAGTGAATTGGACCGTGTGCTCGGCGGCGGTCTGGTCCCCGGCTCGGTGACTCTGCTCGCGGGTGACCCGGGCGTCGGCAAGTCGACACTGCTGCTCGAGGTCGCCCACCGCTGGGCACAGGCAGGCAGGCGCGCGCTGTACCTCTCCGGCGAGGAGTCCGCGGGCCAGATCCGGCTGCGCGCCGAACGTACGCGCTGCACCCACGACGAGGTCTACCTGGCCGCCGAATCGGATCTGCAGATGGCGCTCGGCCACATCGACCAGGTGCAGCCCAGCCTGGTGGTCGTCGACTCGGTGCAGACCATGTCCACCACGGAGGCCGACGGCGTCACCGGCGGAGTCACCCAGGTGCGGGCGGTCACGACGGCACTGACCATGACCGCCAAGACATCCGGCGTGGCAATGCTTCTCGTCGGCCACGTCACCAAGGACGGCGCGATCGCCGGGCCGCGCTCCCTTGAGCATCTCGTCGACGTGGTGCTGCACTTCGAGGGCGACCGCACGTCGGCCCTGCGAATGGTGCGCGGCGTGAAGAACCGCTTCGGCGCCGCCGACGAGGTCGGCTGTTTCCTGTTGCACGACAACGGAATTGAGTGCGTCGCCGACCCGTCGGGCCTGTTCCTGGACCAGCGGCCCAAGCCAGTGTCGGGCACCGCGGTGACGGTCACGCTCGACGGCAAACGACCGCTGATCGGCGAAGTGCAGGCACTGATCGGCTCGCCTGCCAGCGGTTCGCCGCGCCGGGCGGTCAGCGGCATCGATTCCTCGCGCGCAGCGATGATCACCGCGGTGCTGGAGAAGCGCGCCCGGCTGCCCGTCGGTACCAACGACATCTATCTGTCGACGGTCGGCGGCATGCGGCTGACCGACCCGTCCTCGGATCTGGCGGTGGCACTTGCGATCGCGTCCGCCTATACCGACCTTGCGATGCCCGCCAACGCCGTGGCGATCGGAGAGGTCGGGCTGGCAGGCGATTTGCGCCGGGTCAGCGGCATGGAACGCAGGCTCTCGGAGGCGGCCAGGCTGGGCTTCGGCTGCGCCATCGTGCCCGCCGGCGTCACGTCGGTGCCTACGGGATTGCGGGCCCTGCCCGCCGACAACATTCAGACGGCGTTGCGGGTGCTCAGGGAGATCAGTCAGACTTGACGCCGGCCCATTCCTAGGGAGGCGCGATGGCCGTCAAGGCGAGCGGCAGGTCGAGCCGCACCGTGGTGCAGCTGGCGCGGCCCACCCTGCGGGAGACCATCGCGCGGCTGGCGCCAGGGACCGCGCTGCGCGACGGGCTCGAGCGCATCCTTCGCGGGCGCACCGGCGCGCTGATCGTGATCGGCTACGACGACAGCGTCGAGGGCATCTGCGACGGCGGCTTCGAGCTCGACGTCCGCTACGCGCCGACCCGACTGCGCGAGCTGTCCAAGATGGACGGCGCTGTCATCTTGTCCACCGACGGCGGCCGCATCGTCCGGGCCAACGTGCAGCTGGTGCCCGACCCGTCGATCCCCACCGAGGAGTCCGGTACCCGGCACCGGTCGGCCGAGCGCACCGCAATCCAGACCGGCTATCCGGTCATCTCGGTCAGCCACTCGATGAGCATCGTCACGGTGTACGTCGCAGGCGAGCGTCACGTGATCCCGGATTCGGCGGCCATCTTGTCGCGCGCCAACCAGACCATCGACACGCTGGAGCGCTACAAGACCCGGCTCGACGAAGTCAGCCGTCAGCTGTCCACCGCCGAGATCGAAGACTTCGTGACCCTGCGCGACGTGATGACCGTCGTGCAGCGCCTGGAGATGGTGCGCCGCATCAGCCTCGAAATCGACTCGGACGTGGTCGAATTAGGCACCGACGGACGTCAGCTCAAGCTGCAGCTGGAGGAACTCGTCGGCGACAACGACACCGCCCGCGAGCTGATCGTGCGCGACTACCACGCCAACCCCGATCCCCCGACCGCCGCTCAAGTCAGTGCCACGCTCGAGGAGCTCGACTCGCTTTCGGACAACGAACTTCTCGACTTCACCACGCTGGCAAGGGTTTTCGGCTATCCGTCGACGGCAGAAGCGCAGGACTCCGCGATGAGCTCGCGCGGCTACCGCGCGATGGCGGGCATCCCGCGATTGCAGTTCGCTCACGTCGACCTGCTGGTGCGGTCATTTGGCTCGCTACAAGGACTGCTGGCCGCAACGTCTGACGACCTGCAATCGGTGGAAGGCATTGGTTCGATGTGGGCACGCCACATCCGGGAAGGCCTGTCGCAGCTTGCCGAGTCGACGATCGCCGATCGGCTGGCTTAGTCCAAGACCGCCGTCGCTTCCAGCTCGATGAGATGTTCGGGGTCGTCGAGCGCCGATTCAGTGTCCCCGCACCGGGGTATCACCCACGCGGATGTAGGGCAACGGGGTGATCGTGATGGTGCGCTGGCTTGATCGGCTGCAGCGACGAAGCCGCGCGGCGGGATTCGTCATCGCGGTGATCTACAAGTACGTCGACGATCAAGGCAGCTACCTGGCAGCGCTGATCACCTACTACGCGTTCCTGTCGCTGTTTCCCCTGCTCTTGCTGCTGACCACGACGTTGGGCGTCGTACTTGCCGGACATCCCGACTTGCAACAACAGGTGCTGACGTCCACGCTGCGCCAATTCCCGGTGATCGGCGATCAGCTCAGCGAACCCCGCAGGCTCAGCGGTGGGCCGGGCGGGGTCGCCGTCGGCATTGCCGTTGCCTTATACGGCGGTTTGGGAATCGGGCAGGCGATCCAGAACGCGATGGACTCCGTGTGGGCCGTGCCGCGCAACATCCGACCAGATCCGCTGCGATCGCGTCTGCGTAGTCTGGTGATGCTCATCGTGCTGGGCTCCGCGGCGATCGCGTCCACGGTGATCTCGTCGATCGGGCATGTCACCGACTCGTTCGGGATCCTCAGCAAGGCGGGGCTTGTGCTGGCGGCCGTGGCGATCAACGCGGCGGTCTGCGTGGTGCTGTTCAAGGTGACCACCGCCCACGAGCTGACGTGGGGCGACGTCTTGCCCGGTGCACTCATCGCTGCTGTCATCTGGCAACTGTTGCAGTGGTTCGGAGCCGGCTACGTCTCCCACACCGTGAAGACCGCCAGCGCCACCAACAGCATCTTCGCGCTGGTACTCGGTCTGCTGGCGTTTCTGTATCTGGTCTCGATCAGCCTGGTGCTGTGCGCGCAAGTCAACGTGGTTCGCGCGAAACGGCTCTATCCGAGGTCGCTGCTGACCCCGTTCACCGACAACGTCGAGCTCACCCGCGCGGACCGCCGGACGTACACCGGTCGGGCAAAAGCAGAGCGGGCCAAGGGATTTCAGCACGTCCGAGTCACATTCGACGAGCCGGAGAACAAGCCTGGATCGTCACCGCCCATCGAGCACTGACGGGATCATCGAACCTCTACTCGAGGCCGTTTCGGAGCAACTCCCACGCGAGGCGGCGAGCTTCGGCGGCCCTGGTCTGCATGATCCGCTGCACGGTCCTGATCGAATCCGCCTTCGGCGTGCGGCCGTCGACCACGGCGTCGTGGACGTCCTCTGCGACCCGGATCGCCATCACCGCGGCCTCGTTCACTTGGTTCAGCGAACGATGCAGGCGGTCATCTTCGATGAGGACGTTGGCGTTGCTGACCTCGACGGAAAAGTCGTTCACCACCCGACTGATCTGCTCGAAGATCGGGTTCATCGCCTGCTCGCGCTCGTCGCGGTCCTCGATGCGCAGGATGCGGGCGCCCTCGTTCCACAGCGTGGCGAGCATCTGGGTGTGCCCGTTGACGGCTCGCGACACCTCGACCATCGCCTGCTTCTGAAGCTGATTGAGCAGATGCATGCGCTCGACACGGGCCAGCTCCCGCTGCGCCTCCACCTCCGCGCGGAACACCTTTTCGCGGGCTTCCATCTCGACCCTGTGCAACGCCTGCGTCATCGCGATCTCGCGTGCTGTCCGCTCCTCGGCGGCTACCAGTTCGATGCGCAGTCGTTCGGCCGCCGCCGCGGCGTGCTGATTGGCCTGGCGCTGAACGGTGAGCGTCTGCCACATGGTCACAAGCGCGACACAGAATACGGCCGCACCGAAGAACCACTCCGCCTTGGCCCCGAGTTCGCCGCGGCTGAAGAAGATGAACCACGCGATCGCGAGAAAGCTCGCGGCGCCGCAAGCAAACCAACCGATGGTGTGCCAACCCTGCCGACGGGGTTCAGGGCTAACCGGCGCGGGAGGAGGTGGCGTCAGGGCCGCGAGTGCGTCCACCCCTTGAAGCGCCGAATCTTCGGTGGCCCTACCGGATTGCACCAGACCGGTCATTGGCGACCTCCGTTCACGCGAGCCTGCGGCCATGCCCGTTCAGACTAGGGCCGCACCGGTCGAGCCGTCTGCCCGGGACCGCTAGGGTCAACCCGTACTCACTGCTATCGGATTGACCCGCTAGAGAATTGAGGGCCCATGGCACTACCCGTTTCACAGGAAGGTGATTCGGCGATCATCGTCGACCTCTCCGAGGCGGCGATGCACATGTACACGGCAGCCATCGACGCGTTGCCCTTCCAAGAGGACAGGAAATTCCACAAACGCGCCGAGGTGGTCTTGGAGGGCCTGCGAAAGTTGCGGGCGGCGCTGACCGATGCGGCAAGTACACCCAGGCCCTCATCCGCGGTCATCGTCGCGCTGAGCAATGTGCGGCGGCGCTACGAGTCTCTGGTCGAGCACGCCGCGGCGGCGCCGGGATCGCGCCTTGGCCTTCAGATGTATGCCACCCGCATCCACGCCAAGCTCTCTGCCACCGAAGTCGAAAACGGGGCGGGACTTCGCACCGGTCTGCTCGACGAGCTTGAGGCCGGGGCAACTCCCACCGAAGAGGAAGCGGAGAGGATCACCGAGGCGATCGCCGCTCTCGGCGGTGTGCCCGGAACCGAGCACCTGCGACCGCACGTGCCGGCGCCTGAGACCACGGCTGACGAGCCCGAGGAGTCACACGTCAACGGCTGGAACGAAGAACTCGTCGAAAACGCTGGCTAGCCACCCTGCGGCGGTGCCGGAGCCGGCTGGTTTTGCGGCATCTGCTCGCCCGGTGGGGGCGCGGCCGCAGCAGGCGCGAGCATGAACGGCACGGTCGCCGACCGCAGGTTGCCCAGCTGCACGACGAGGTTGTACGTGCCAGGCCCGATCGGCTGACGCGGCAAGGGGCACTGCGGAGCTGAGCCCATCCCCGTCCAGGTCACCTCGGTCGTCACCTGCTCACCGGGTTGGAACGTCTTGACCAGCGTCTCGTTTGACGGCGCACAGTCGAGGTTCGACCACAGCCGCTGGTTGTCCAGCGAATAGACGTAGGCGGCCAGCACCGCGGCACCAACGTCGCGCCGGCACGCGACAAGTCCGATGTTCGTGACGACCATGGTGAACTTCGGCTGATCGCCCACGACGTACTGCGGCTGGTTGGTGATGCCCTTGACTGCGAGCGTGGAGTCGGGGCAGTCGTCGCCTTCCTTGAGCACCGGCGGCGGCACTACGGCAGCCGTCGGTGTTGGTGTCGGTGGCGGGGCCTGTTGGGCCGGCGGCATCACCGGGGTCTTGACCTCGGGATTCTCCCCGGGAAGCGGGGTCGGCGCGGCCGCCTGAGCGGGCGTCGGCTTCTCGGCGGGCTTGCTTGGGCTGGTCGTGCTGTTCATCACGATCATCACCACGACCGCGGCGACGACGCCGACGACGAGGACCGCTATGCCCAGCGCGAGTGCCCTGCGGCGCCAGTAAATCTGCGTCGGTAGCGGGCCATGCGGTTCTAGATCCAGCACAACTTCACGGTAAGGGCAGGTCATGCTGCCTCGTCCGAGGTGACTCGGCGTGTCGGCGATGAGCGCTTGCGCGAAGAGCAGAAATCCGCGATGAGCGCTTGCGCGAAGAGCAGAAATCCGCGGGTTCAGGCTTCGCCGATGTCGCCCAGATGATCGCGCAGCACCACCTTGCCGTCGGCCAAGTGGTAGGTGAGGCCGACGATCGCCACTGTCCCCGCCGCGAGCCGTTCGGCGATGGCTGCCGACCGAATCCGCAGTTGGCTGACGGTGTCGTTGACGTGCCGTGTTTCGAACTCATCGACCCGCGTCAAGCCGGCGTGGCGGCCCTGCAAGACGGTGGGCGTGATGCGTTCCACGATGTCGCGCACATACCCGTCAGGCACCTCGCCGTCGTCGAGCACGGACAACGTCGCCTTCACCGCGCCGCAGCTGTCATGGCCCAGCACGACGATCAGCGGCACATTCAGCACCGTCACCGCGTACTCCACGGATCCAAGCACCGCGGAATCGATGACGTGGCCGGCGGTGCGCACCACGAACATGTCGCCGAGACCCTGGTCGAAGATGATCTCGGCGGCCACTCGGCTGTCGGCGCAGCCGAACACCACCGCGGTTGGCTTTTGTCCCTCGGCGAGGCTGGCGCGGTGGTCGATGCTCTGGCTGGGGTGTTCGGGCTTGCCGGCGACGAATCGCTCGTTACCCTCCTTGAGTGCTTTCCACGCGGTCACTGGATTCGTGTTGGGCATGGCCGACATTGTGCAGGAATATCAGGCTGTGATCGATTCGCGTGAGTTATCACGCTGGTACGCGCACGCACAGCGCGAGCTGCCGTGGCGTCGACCAGGCGTGACCCCGTGGCAGATCCTGGTCAGCGAGTTCATGCTGCAGCAGACGCCGGTTTCGCGAGTCGAGCCGATCTGGCTGGCCTGGGTGGATCGCTGGCCGACGCCTTCGGCGACCGCGACGGCCAGTGCGGCCGATGTGCTGCGGGCCTGGGGCAAGCTCGGTTACCCGCGACGGGCCAAGCGGCTCCACGAATGCGCGACGGTGATTGCCGAGCAGTTTGACGGTCGGGTGCCCTCCGATGTCGAGACGCTGTTGACGCTGCCGGGGATCGGCGCCTACACCGCACGCGCCGTCGCTTGTTTCGCTTATCAACAGCGGGTGCCGGTCGTCGACACGAATGTGCGCCGGGTGGTCGCGCGGGCGGTGCATGGAAGGGCCGACGCGGCCGCCTCTTCGTCACCGCGCGACCTCGACGACGTCGCCGCGCTGTTGCCGAACAATGCCGGCGCACCGCAGTTTTCGGCGGCGCTGATGGAACTGGGTGCGACGGTGTGCACTGCTCGCTCACCGAAGTGTGGTGTCTGCCCGTTGAGCGCGTGCGCATGGCGTTCGCGCGGCTATCCGGCCGGCACCGAGGCCCGCCGCGTACAGAAGTACGCGGGCACGGATCGTCAGGTCCGAGGCCGGCTGCTGGATGTGTTGCGCGGCAACGACTCTCCGGTGACACGCGCCGAACTTGACGTGGCGTGGTTGGCCGATACCGCGCAACGCGACCGGGCGTTGGATTCGTTGCTCGTCGACGGGTTGGTCGAGCAGACCACCGATGGTCGGTTCGCACTGGCGGGCGAGGGTGACTAGTCGACAGGAACCCAGCGTCGGGCCGCCCTCGCCAGCAGCGATGGCTTGAACCGCCAGGTGTCTACATCCGCGACATCCCATGCATACGTGGGGGTTTCACCATCCAACAGCGCGCGAAGGCCGGGCAGGCACAACTCAGTCGCAGACCAGTCGTAGAGCAAGCGGAGCCGCGGTTGGATGACCCCGACGTCGAGCAAGCGACCGAAGCCATGCTCGGCGTTGATGTAGGTGTCGACGTCATCACCGAGTGGATAGCTGTCGGGGAGCACTCGTGACAACGACATGAAGATGCCCGTCATGCCGACGCGCGGATCGCCTGCCCGACGACCAAGCGGCGCAAGCCAACCCAGGGCCAGGCGTGGCGCAGCCACCAGGGCGTGCGCGAACAGCACACGAACCAGAACCACGTTGATGAAGAACCGCTCGACCCGTCGTTCCGCTTTCGCGAGTTCCTCGTGAGCCAAGTAACCACCGACGATGCTCACGTTGTGGGCCCGATACCAATTGCGCGCGGTTGGCGAACGGATGAAGTCGAGGTGCGCCGTCACGCCGGGCCCGCTGGCCTCACCGGTGTAACCGAATGCGAACGCGCGGGCTTCGGCCGTATCGCGCAGCAGACCTTCGTTCACCGTCCGCCACCACGGGCTGCCCGGGCGGGGGTCGCCAGGCGGGTTCAGCAGCCCACGGCGCAGTTGCCAACCCATGAACGCCGACGCCGCCCGCCGATACGGAAGATAGCCGCGGTCCACACCACGGGGCACTTCATACAGCCGGCGCAGCAACGCCAACCGGGCCGCCGGATCGTCCCGGACACTGTTTATGGCCGAACGGGCATAAGCCACAGCGCAATTGCGCGACACCGCTCGATTGTGTCATCAGTGGCATTAGCCTGGGGCTGTGGCGCAGGTGCTGCGTACCCGCTACGCGAGCTGTGGGGACATCGACATCGCCTACCAGGTCGTCGGGGACGGCCCGAGTGACCTCCTCGTGCTGTCGGGGCCGTTCATTCCGGTCGATTCGATCGATGGCGATCCGTCGTTCTACCGCTTTCACCGGCGGCTTGCCTCCTTCAACCGGGTGATCCGGTTCGATCACCGCGGAATCGGCCTCTCCTCACGAGTGCCATCGATGGACGTAGTCGGACCCAAGTTCTGGGCTGAGGATGCGATCGCCGTGATGGATGCCGTGGGCTGCGAGAAGGCAGCGGTCCTGGCACCGAGCTTCTCCGCCATGACAGGGGTAGTGCTGGCCGCCGATTATCCGGAGCGGGTACGCAGTCTTCTGATCATCAATGGCACGCCGCGTTTGGTGCGCGCGCCCGACTACCCAGTGGGTGCGGACCTCGGCGCGGCCAACCCGTTCATGACCGTCGCCCTCGAACCGGATGCGGTCGAGCAAGGTTTCGACACGCTCAGATTTGTCGCCCCGACGGTCGCCGACGACGACGCGTTTCGCACGTGGTGGGATCTGGCAGGCAACCGGGCGGCGTCGCCGAGCATGGCTCGTGCGCTGACGAGGCTCGTCGCAGCCGCCGATGTCCGCGACGAGCTACCGCGCGTCTCCGCGCCAACGCTGATTGTGCATCGCGAAGACGCGATCTTCATCCCGGCAGGGCACGGTCGATATCTCGCCGAGCACATCGCGGGCGCACGCTACGTCGAGCTGCCGGGAGCCGACTCGCTGTACTGGGTTGGCGACAGCGGACCGATGCTCGACGAGATCGAGGAATTCATCACCGGCGTGCGGGGCGGTGCCGACACCGAACGTGTACTCACCACAATCCTTTTCACCGACATCGTCGGGTCAACCGAACGCGCCGCGGCGCTCGGCGACGACCGATGGCACGCCCTCCTCGACAATCACGACACTGTGATCCGCCATGAACTCGTGCGGTTCCGCGGACGCGAAGTCAACACGGTCGGTGATGGATTCGTCGCGATCTTCACCAGCCCCAGCCTTGCGCTCGACTGTGCCGATTCGATCGTCGACGCCGTGCGCCCGCTCGGGATCGAGGTGCGCGTGGGCATCCACGCGGGTGAAGTCGAGGTGCGCGGCGACGACATCGCGGGCATGGCGGTGCATATCGGAGCCCGAGTCTCGGCGCTGGCGGGACCGAGCGAGGTGCTCGTGTCATCGACGGTGCGCGAGATCGTCACCGGTTCGAGGCGGAAATTCGAGGACCGCGGCGACTACGACCTCAAGGGGGTGCCGGGGCGCTGGCGGGTGCACGCGCTCGTCCGCCAGGACGCGCCCGTCAGGCGGTAGCCGCCTCCTCGCACGGGCCACCGCAGGCGAACCGGCGGCGGTAATCCGACGGTGTCACGCCGATTACCCTGCGGAAGTGATGGCGCAGCAGCGTCGCGGTGCCGAAGCCGGATCGGTCGGCGATCCTGTCGATGTCGAGGTCGGTCTCCTCGAGCAGTCGACGCGCATACAGCACCCGCTGATCGGTGACCCATTGCATTGGGGTGCGACCGGTCTCCTCGACGAACCGACGGGCAAAAGTGCGCGCCGACATGTTCACCCTGCGGGCCAGCGTAGCGACGGTGAGCGGCTTGTCGAGGTTGCTCAGCACCCAATCCAGGTGTGGCGCAAAGCCTTCTGAGCATCGCACCGGGATGGGTTGGTCGATGTACTGACGCTGCCCACCGTCGCGCTGCGGAGGCACCACCATCCTGCGCGCGATCGTGTTGGTGACCTCGCTGCCCAGCTCGCGCCGCACCAGGTGCAGGCAGGCGTCGATGCCGGCCGCGGTGCCCGCGCTGGTGATCAAGTTGCCGTCGTCGACGAACAGCACGTTGCGGTCGACCTTGGCGGTCGGATACATCTGGGCCAGTTCGTCGGCGTGCATCCAGTGCGTGGTGCACGGTCTGCCGTCGAGCAGGCCCGCGGCACCGGCGAGGAAGGCGCCCGAGCACACCGTCAGGATGATCGAGCCGGAATCGGCGGCCTTCCGGACCGCCTCGAGGGCTTCCGGCAGGTATCCGCCGTATTGACTGCTGATCGCGGGGATCGCGACCAGGTCAGCGCCCACGAGGTCGTCGAGACCGTGATCAGGGGTGATAGCGGCGCCGACGGACGTCCGGAGCGCCTTGCCCGGCTCCGGCCCGCAGACCTTGAAATCGAAGTTCGGTACACCGTCCGCCGAGCGGTCGATACCGAAGACCTCACAGATCACGCCGAACTCAAAAATCGCTAGACCGTCCAGCACCAGCGCAGATACGCTCTTTAATGCCATGGCAGCATTTTATCGCAAGGTGTCCTTCCTGCCACTGTTGGCGGGATCTTTATCAGCGGAGCATTACTGCCATGACCACTGCACTCGCATTCCTCATCCTGATCGCCCCCTTCGCGGTGGCAGCGGCGCTCAGCTGGGCCGCCCATCGCACCGACTCGCTTCGTATCCGCTTCGATCAGTTCCGGTGGTCCGCCCCGATGGTCGGCCGGCTGTTCGAGGACGACCGCGACGGCTTCCGCGTCGCACACGACGTCGATGCGATCCGCTCTCGGTTTGAGAAGCAACCGTTTTGGCCCGCCTCAGGCGCCACCGGCGAGCGTCGCTAGGAACGTCTCGACAGCCTCCCGATAGACCGCAGGCGCGTCATCGTGGATCAGGTGACCGGCGCCGGGCACGTGCAAATACGTTGCCCGGTAGCCGGTTTCGGCCATTCTGCGCATCTGCCCACCCGGAGTCACTGAATTGCCCGCCTCCAAAAGCAAAGCAGGAACCCGCACCGCCGCCCACTGCGACCAGTAGTCGCGGGTGCCCCACTCGGCAGCGATTTCGATCCACGTCTTGGTGTGGCCATGCAGCCGCCAGCCCGTCGCGGTCCTGTCGAACGCCTCGAGGAAGTACTGACCGGCAACCGGCCCGAACTCGTCGTAAACCTGTTGCGCCGTTGCGAATTCGACCGGGAGCGCGTGCAGCCACGGTTCCCACGGACCGGTGGTGCGGCCGCGAAAGTCCGGTGCCATGTCCTCGATCACCAGTGCGCTGACAAGGTCCGGCCGCTGCCCGGCCAGACACCACGAATGCAGCGCCCCCATCGAATGGCCGACCAGCACGGCGGGGCCGCCCAGCCCGGCCACCGCGTCACCGAGGTCGGAGACGAACCGCTCGGTGCTGATCGGATACGGGTCGGCGACGTCGCGGCCGCGGTGCCATGGTGCGTCGTAGGTGTAGACCGCCCCGAGCCGCCTCAGCCACGGCAGCTGGCGCGACCACGTGCTGCCCCGCCCCATCAGCCCATGCACCAGGACCAGCGGATCACCCTCGCCACCGCGAGGGGTCAGCAGGTCGGGGGCCATGGGTGCGCACGGTAACCTAGCGAGATGCCCGTGGTGAAGATCAACGCAATCGAGGTCCCGCCCGACGCCGGCCCGGAACTGGAGAAGCGGTTCGCACACCGTGCACACGCGGTCGACAACCAGCCCGGTTTCCTCGGCTTCCAACTGCTGCGCCCGGTCAAGGGCGAAGACCGCTACTTCGTCGTCACGCAGTGGGAATCCGAAGAGGCGTTCCAGGCGTGGGCGACCGGCCCCGCCATCGAGGCGCACAAGGGTCAGGCCGCGAACCCGGTGGCCACGGGGGCGTCGCTCCTCGAGTTCGAGGTAGTCCTAGACGTTGCGGGCGCCAAGTCGTAGCGGGCGCGCCGCGGCCACGGTTTCGGTCGCGGGTGCGCTCGTTGTCGCGCTGGCGTGCGGCTGTACCACTGCTGCGGCACCCGCTCCGGTAGCGGATGTCACGTACGGCGTGCCGATCGAGATCAACACGCCCCAGGGTCTGCGGGCCAAGCAGACCATCGACATGCTCAACTCCGACTGGCCGATCGGAACCGTTGGGGTTGCCACCATGGCCGCCGCAGACCAGGTCAACGGCGTCACCTCGGCGATGGGCAATCTCTGGCTGGATCGGCCGATCACCGTCTCGGGCATCGAGATCGGCGCGGGCCAGGCGAAGCTGCACACGCTGACGTCCTACGGGGCCGCGCAGGATATCGAATTACGCACCAACGCTGACGGCTTCGTCGATCGGTTCGCGGTGACGCTGCAACCGCCGAAGATCACGAACTGGCGCGACATCGACGCCGTGCTGGCGAATTCGGGTGCGCGATATTCGTATCAAGTCTCAAAAGTCAACGACGGCAAGTGTGTTCCGCTGGCGGGTACCAACCCCGAACTGTCGCTTCCCCTGGCGTCGATCTTCAAACTGTATGTGCTGCTTGCGGTTGCCGATGCCGTCAAGGCCGGAACCCTGCAATGGACCGACCAACTCACGATCACCGACGAAGCCAAAAAGGTCGGATCCGCCACTCTGAACGAACTGCCCTCGGGCACCCAGGTTTCCGTGCGCAAGGCAGCCCAGGAGATGATTTCCGCGAGCGACAACATGGCCACCGATCTGTTGATCGAGCGACTGACCCCTAGGGCCATCGAACGTGCCCTGGTGACCGCGGGCCACCACGACCCGGCCAGCATGACACCGTTCCCCACCATGCACGAACTGTTCTCGATCGGCTGGGGGAAACCGGACCTGCGCGAGCAGTGGAAGGAAGCTACCCCGCAGGTTCGCGCTCAACTGCTGGAGCAGACGAATTCGCGCCCCTACGAACCAGATCCGACACGCACCAGTTCGCCCGCTTCAGCCTATGGCGCCGAATGGTACGGCAGCGCCGCCGACATCTGCCGGGTACACGCCGCGCTGCAGGCCGCCGCGGTCGGTGCGGCGGCGCCGGTGAAGGACATCCTGTCACACGTCCCCGGCATCGACTTGGACAGGTCTAAGTGGCCGTACATCGGCGCCAAGGCAGGAAACCTGCCCGGTGACATGACATTCAGCTGGTATGCGGTGGACCGCACAGGCCAGCCCTGGGTGGTCAGCTTCCAGGCGAACTGGCCAAGTTTCCGAAGCAATACCGCGGCGGGCTGGCTATTGTCGATCGCCAAGCAGGCATTCGGTCTGATTCCCGTCGCCTGACCTACAGGCTCGAACGTAGCGTCCAGGCGTGCCCGCGGAAGTGCAATACCGTGCGGCTGACCGGCGCAATGTCGATGCGCCAGAACGACTTTGGCGGCGCGTTCAGCACCACCAGGATCGCGGCACGGACCACCGCGGGGTGCGTGACAGCGACCAGCCGGGTACGACGGCTGGTCAGCGAGTCCATCCACCCGGATACCCGGTCGATCAGCTCGACGACCGTCTCACCACCGTGCGGCGCCCGCGTCGGGTCGGTGAGCCAGATCGCGAGATCGTCGGACTGCACTCCGCCCACCACATCGCCGCGCCAGCGGCCACAGTCCAGATCCGCCAACCGGTCGTCGACGGTCGCGCGCAGCCCGAGCAGTTCGGCGGTCTGTCTCGTCCGCTTCTCCGGTCCGCAGTACGCGCTGTCGTTGACGCCGAGATCGATCGACGCGTCGACCTGGCGATGCCCGAGTGCGTTGAGCGGTTCGTCGGTGGGAAATCGTCCGGCCGCCATCGCGTCGGTCATTGCATGCGACACGAGGGTCAGCCGGACGACCTCACTCATGCTTCGGCTGCCGCTCGCTCCGGTCGTCGCTCGTCCCTCGCTGCGATCCTCACTCGCGGTCGCCTTCGGGCCTCACGCAGTAACCGTTTCCCGCCTGGGTTGCCTCAGCAGCCGGTCGGCCATCGACCCGAACACCAGCCCGATCACCACCCACATCACGAATTGCGTGCCAAGCGAGTACAACCGGAACGCGTAGAGAACGTCGGCCGGGAAGTCGCCCGGCGTCTCATCGATGGCCGGCAGCACCAGCATGACGACCGCAATCGCCACAACGTACGCCCCGGTCCCGGCAAGCGTCGCGCTCCATCGGCCGAACTGCGCGACCAGCCGGTGGCCCAGGTACACCGCCGCCACCAGCAGGGCGGCGGACAGCACGACCATCAGCAGGTACAGCAGGGTGCGCTGCCGGATGGTCTCCCCGAGACTCGTTGCAGGCGGATTCGGCGGGTACTTCAGGAACGGAATCACGTACAGCGACAAGAACATTCCGCCGGCAAGCACGACCGACAGCGAGCGCGGCGACAGGTTGCCGATGCGGCCGTAGAGCACGCAGTACACGACTGCGAACAGGGCGCCCATCGCCACGCTGAACGCGAGCACACCGAAGCCCATCCCGATGTTGGCCTGCACGCCCCTGCTGAACAGCTCCATGCCATGTTCGTGGCCGTGTTCGTGCGATTCTTCATAAGCCAAGGCGCGGGTGATGACTGGCTCGACGAAAGTGCGCGCGAACAGGAAAGCCAGCACACCGCCGATTGCGCCGGCCAGTAGACCGCGCGCGATTATTCGTTTTTCCATACTCGGCTGCCTGCTTAGTGGCAGGGATAGCCGAGCAGGTGGCGCGCGTCGTGCATGAACTCGTGCACATACATGTTGTCGCCGAACACCGAGGTTGCGCCCTGATCCAAACCGACGAAATACAGCACCACCAAGGCGAGGAACGCTGTCAACGACAGCCACATGGCAGCCTTTGCCACCGAGAGATCGATCGCCGGCGCTACAGACTTGCGGGCCTCGGGGTAGGTCATGTCATTTCCTTTCCGGGATGTCGCGTCCCAGTTTCCGCACGGCGAGCCGTGCCTCTCACAGAAGTGACGACGGACGTCGGGTCTGACTGTCCACAGTGGCGCGACCGTTCTGGATTTTCACCAGCATTCCTTCGCCCGTCGATTACATGAGCATCCTAAACACAGCGCCTACCCTCCGGCGCCATATCCCAACTGCTGGGCGGTGTACTTCGCCGCCTCGGTGACGGGTACGGCCTGCACGGCGGTGCCGTAGGCGCAGATCTCCGTCCACACGTCGCCGAGTTCGGTGGTGTCGAATCGCATACAGACAATCGCGTTGCCGCCTCGCCCACGCGCCTCGGCCATCAGCCGGTTCATCGCCTCGTTGCGGCTGTCGGCGAGGTTCTTGGTCATGCCCTGCAGTTCACCCCCGAACATCGACTTGAACCCGGCGCCGATCTGCGCGAACGCGTTTCGGGATCGGACGGTCAGCCCGAAAACTTCGCCGCACACTCGCTGGATCTCCCAGCCGGGAAGGTCGTTGGTGGTGACTATCAGCACGCGCGGTCCTTTCTAGACACGAAACGGGCGGCTACCCCGGTGAGGGTAACCGCCCGCTTTCGCTATGGCTGTCTACTCGGAAGCTGCCGCCGTCGGCGCGCCAGCGGCTCCTGCCTTCTCCAGTTCCGGCTCCGTCGGCTCGGCCGGCTTCTTGGTTCCGGTGAACGTGAACACCGCGTCCTCGCCGGAGCCTTCGCCGTCCCAGTTGTCGACGTCGACCGTGACCAGCTGGCCGGGTCCGACCTCCTCGAAGAGGATCTTCTCCGACAGCGCGTCCTCGATCTCGCGCTGAATGGTGCGGCGCAGCGGCCGGGCACCGAGCACCGGATCGAAGCCGCGCTTGGCCAGCAGCGACTTGGCCTTGTCCGTGAGGACCATGGCCATGTCCTTGCCCTTGAGCTGCTTTGACACCCTGCCGATCATCAGGTCGACCATCGTGATGATCTCGTCGCGAGTCAGCTGGTGGAAGACGATGATGTCGTCGATGCGGTTGAGGAACTCCGGCCGGAAGTGCTTCTTCAGCTCATCGTTGACCTTCTGCTTCATCCGCTCGTAGTTGTTCTCACCGCCACCCTGGGTGAAGCCCAGGCCGACAGCCTTCGAGATATCGGATGTGCCCAAGTTCGACGTGAAGATAAGCACGGTGTTCTTGAAGTCGACCGTGCGACCCTGACCGTCGGTCAGGCGGCCATCCTCGAGGACCTGCAACAGGCTGTTGTAGATCTCCTGGTGGGCCTTCTCGATCTCGTCGAACAACACCACGGAAAACGGCTTGCGGCGGACCTTCTCGGTGAGCTGACCGCCCTCCTCGTAGCCGACGTAGCCCGGAGGGGCACCGAACAGCCGCGAGGCAGTGAAGCGGTCGTGGAACTCGCCCATGTCGATCTGGATGAGCGCGTCGTCGTCGCCGAACAGGAACTCAGCGAGCGCCTTGGACAGCTCGGTCTTACCGACACCGGACGGGCCGGCGAAGATGAACGAGCCGGACGGCCGCTTGGGATCCTTCAGCCCGGCACGGGTGCGCCGGATGGCCTTGGAGACGGCCTTGACCGCATCCTCCTGGCCGATGATCCGCTTGTGCAGCTCGTCCTCCATGCGCAGCAGACGCGTGGTCTCGGCCTCGGTCAGCTTGAACACGGGGATACCGGTCCAGTTACCGAGCACCTCGGCGATCTGCTCGTCGTCGACCTCTGCGACGACATCGAGATCGCCTGAGCGCCATTGCTTCTCGCGCTCGGCGCGCTGCGCGACGAGTTGCTTCTCCTTGTCGCGCAGGCTTGCGGCCTTCTCGAAGTCCTGCGCGTCGATCGCGGACTCCTTCTCGCGGCGCGCCTCGGCGATCTTCTCGTCGAAGTCGCGCAGATCTGGCGGCGCGGTCATCCGGCGGATCCGCATCCGGGCACCGGCCTCGTCGATCAGGTCGATCGCCTTGTCCGGCAGGAAGCGGTCATTGATGTACCGGTCGGCCAAGGTGGCGGCCGCCACCATCGCGCCGTCGGTGATCGAGACGCGGTGATGCGCCTCGTAGCGGTCGCGCAGCCCCTTGAGGATCTCGATGGTGTGCTCAACCGTCGGCTCACCCACCTGCACCGGCTGGAACCGGCGCTCCAGCGCGGCGTCCTTCTCGATGTACTTGCGGTATTCGTCGAGGGTGGTGGCGCCGATGGTCTGCAGCTCGCCACGGGCCAGCTTCGGCTTGAGGATGCTGGCCGCGTCGATCGCGCCCTCGGCGGCACCCGCGCCGACGAGCGTGTGCAGCTCGTCGATGAACAGGATGATGTCGCCGCGGGTGTTGATCTCCTTGAGCACCTTCTTCAGGCGTTCCTCGAAGTCACCGCGGTAGCGGCTGCCCGCCACCAGCGAACCGAGGTCAAGCGTGTAGAGCTGCTTGTCCTTCAGCGTCTCGGGCACCTCGCCGTGCACGATGGCCTGCGCGAGGCCCTCGACGACGGCGGTCTTGCCGACGCCGGGCTCGCCGATCAGCACCGGGTTGTTCTTGGTGCGCCGGCTCAGCACCTGCATCACCCGCTCGATTTCCTTCTCGCGGCCGATGACGGGGTCGAGCTTGCCCTCCATTGCAGCCGCGGTCAGGTTGCGGCCGAACTGGTCGAGCACCAGCGAGGTGGACGGATTGCCCGCCTCGCCGCCGCGGCCGCCGGTGCCGGCCTCCGCGGTCTCCTTGCCCTGGTATCCGCTCAGCAGCTGGATGACCTGCTGGCGCACCCGAGTCAGTTCGGCGCCCAGCTTCACCAGCACCTGGGCGGCGACGCCCTCACCCTCGCGAATCAGGCCGAGCAGAATGTGCTCGGTGCCGATGTAGTTGTGGCCCAGCTGCAGCGCCTCGCGCAGGGACAGCTCGAGCACCTTCTTGGCGCGCGGCGTGAACGGGATGTGACCGGACGGCGCCTGCTGGCCCTGGCCGATGATCTCCTCGACCTGGCTGCGAACGCCTTCGAGCGAGATGCCCAGCGACTCTAGCGACTTGGCCGCTACGCCCTCACCCTCGTGAATAAGTCCCAACAGGATGTGCTCGGTGCCGATGTAGTTGTGGTTGAGCATCCGGGCTTCTTCTTGCGCCAGGACGACGACCCTGCGGGCACGGTCGGTAAATCTCTCAAACATCGGTGGTTACCTGCTCTCCATCAAATAGGTACTGCGCATGCACGCTGTACCCGTCACCCAAGTCTAGTGGGCGGCCGCCACCGCTGCGCTGCCTGCTGGCACAGTCCGAAAAGGCGGTGCAGCGACGGTCCTCGGCGCCATAGGCTCTGTACCCGGCGCCGCACATAGCAACGCCTCTGCCGGAGAAATCGTTTCCAGCCTTGCGCCGCGCCGGGTTCGCCGCTAGCGAAAGCACTCAGCGGCGGTGGCCGCTTGCGAGATGACCTGGCAACTTTCGATTACGTTGCCGCGTGAAATGCGTCGATGACATCGGCGGGGATACGTCCGCGGGTGGAAACGTTGTGCCCGTTGCGGCGGGCCCATTCGCGGATTGCAGCACTTTGTTCACGGTCGATCGCCGCGCGGCCGCGGCCGGATGCTGCTGAACGTCCCCGCCTACGACCACCGACCCGACGGCCGGCGTCGACCCATTGCTTCAAGTCGTTTCGAAGCTTTGCGGCATTTTTTGAAGAAAGGTCGATCTCATAGCTCACCCCGTCGAGCCCGAATTCGACCGTCTCATCGGCTGCGCCTTCGCCGTCGAAATCATCGACGAGCGTAACGGTCACTTTCTTCGCCATTCCCCACACTGCCCTTCTGCGGTGAGCACTAGATCGTAGTTTAGTCCTCGAACCTCCGCACCAATGTGCCATAGGAACGCATACCACTCAACAGCTTCTGAAAAAATCGGAAACGAAGCAGTTCAGTTGCTGTGCCGACGAACAATCGGGAACAAAACAGTCTCCCGAATCGACAGTCCCGTCAATGCCATCAACAGCCGGTCGATACCCATTCCGGTGCCAGTAGAAGGCGGCATCGCATACTCTAATGCGGACAAAAAATCCTCATCCAGAGCCATTGCCTCGTCGTCACCTGCGGCCGCTGCCCGCGCCTGAGCTTCGAACCTTTCGCGTTGGATAACGGGGTCGATCAGCTCGGAGTAGCCGGTCGCCAGTTCGATCCTTCGGACGTACAGATCCCACTTTTCCGTGACCCCTTCGACGCTGCGATGTGAGCGGGTCAACGGCGTCGTCTCGACAGGAAAATCACGCACGAAGGTCGGCGCCCAAAGCTTGTTACCGACAGTATGTTCCCAAAGCTCCTCGACCAATTTCCCGTGCCCGTAACCGCGATCGCGCGGAATCTCTACTTCGAGCCGATCCGCGATCTCCCATAACCGATCCGCTGGAGTCTGCGGCGTGATCTCCTCACCGAGCGCCTCAGACAGAGACGGATACATTTGTATCGTCTGCCATTCCCCGTCGATGTCATAGAGGGTGCCATCGGGCAATGGCAGCTTTCTGCTGCCTATCGCTTCGTCAGCGACCTCCTGAATAACCTCGCGCGTCATGACGGCGGAATCGTCGTAGGTGCCGTAGGCCTGATATGTCTCGAGCATCGCGAATTCGGGCGAATGCGTCCAATCCGCGCCTTCGTTTCGGAACACCCGATTCAACTCGAAGACGCGCTCGAATCCGCCTACCAAGCAACGCTTTAGGAAAAGTTCCGGCGCGATCCGAAGGTAGAGGTCGGCATCGAGCGCATTGGAGTGTGTCACGAAGGGACGGGCGGCGGCACCGCCTGCCAAGGTCTGCAGCATTGGCGTCTCGACTTCGAGAAAACCGCGCCGCTCCAACGCCGACCGGACGGCGCGCACGACTGCCACCCGTTGGCGAGCAATGGTGCGGGCCTCCGGACGAACGATCAAGTCGACATAGCGCTGCCGGACACGGGACTCTTCGCTCATCTCTTTATGTGCAACGGGTAGGGGTCTTAGGGCCTTAGAAATAATTTGCCAGGAATCAGCAAGCACAGAAAGTTCTCCGCGCCGGGAACTGATCACCTCGCCGTGCGCGAAAACGAGGTCGCCTAGGTCAACGTCCGACTTCCAGGCGTCGAGCGATTCCTGGCCGACGCGGTCGAGGCTGATCATCACCTGGAGTTGGGTGCCGTCGCCCTCCTGCAGAGTCGCGAAGCAGAGCTTTCCGGAATTACGGGCGAACATGACCCTGCCCGCGACGCCAACGAGCTGGCCGGTTTCGGTGTTGGCCTCGAGGTCGGGATAGGCCTTGCGGATCTCCGCCAACGTGTGCGTGCGCGCGACCTCGACGGGGTAGGGCTCACGGCCTTCGGCGAGCAGCCGCTCCCGCTTGGCCTGACGGATCCGGAACTGCTCGGGAACGTCGGACTCGGAGTCGGGCTGATCAGGTGAGGTCACGGCCTGCCAGCTTAAATCAACGCAGGGCCGCTCCGAGCAGCGCGGCGGCGCTAGCCGCCCTCGCCGACCCCCGCGCGTTTTCCAGCGGCCTCTGTGCGTTGAGGAGCGCTGAGGAGCGCCGAGCGCAAAGGACGCACAAGGATCACGCTCAGCGGGCCTGCTTCAGCCGGCCGCGGTTGCTGTCGCGGTTACGTTCGAACACCAGTCGCAGGCCGTCGAGCGTCAGGTGCTGATCGTACTTGTCGACGGTATGCAGGTCGGGCAACACCAGCGGAGCGGTATGTCCGGTGGCGACCACGGCGACGTCGTCGCCGGCGAAGCCGTCGACGTCCTCACGGATGCGGCTGACTAGTCCGTCGACCAGGCCGGCGAATCCGAACACGGCACCGGCCTGCATGCACTCGACGGTATTCTTGCCGACGACCGAACGGGGCCTGGTCAGCTCGACGCGACGCAACGCCGCCGACCGCGCGGCTGCAGCATCGGAGGATACCTGCACGCCGGGAGCGATCGCCCCGCCGAGGAATTCACCCTTGGCCGAAACGACGTCCACACAGATAGACGAACCGAAGTCGACGACGATCGCTGCGGAATTGTACTTGTGAAAGGCTGCCAGGCAGTTGACGATGCGGTCTGCACCAACCTCTTTCGGGTTGTCGACCAACAGCGGGATGCCTGTGCGAACGCCGGGCTCGATCAACACGTGCGGCACTGACGGCCAATACTGCTCGAGCATCAGCCGGACCTCGTGCAGCACAGACGGCACCGTCGACAGTCCCGCCGCACCGGTCAGGCGTTCGGAGTCGTCGCCGATCAAGCCGTCGATGGTGAGCGCCAGCTCATCGGAGGTCACCTCCGATTCGGTGCGAATCCGCCAGTGCTGCACCACTTTCGCGTGGTCACCCGAACCGGAGACCAGGCCGACGACGGTGTGGGTGTTGCGGACGTCGATAGCGAGAAGCACGGGCTTACCTAGTCGTTTCTCGAGTCACTTCGTTCCTGCTCACCGTGGCGACATCAGCTCGGCCGCGTCGGACGGCACATAGGCGGGGTCATGCCCCACGTCGATCTGCTTGTTGTCGGCGTCGACGAACACCACGCGGGGCTGATACGCCCTGGCCTCGGCGTCCTCCATCGTGCCGTAGGCGATCAGGATCACCAGATCACCCGGATGCACGAGATGTGCAGCCGCACCGTTGATGCCGACCACACCGCTGCCGCGCTCACCGGTGATCGCGTAGGTGACCAGGCGTGCGCCGTTGTCGATGTCGACGATCGTGACCTGCTCACCCTCGAGCAGGTCCGCCGCGTCCATCAGGTCTGCGTCGATGGTCACCGACCCGACATAGTGTAGGTCGGCCTTGGTGACCGTGGCGCGGTGGATCTTCGACTTGAGCATTGTGCGTAACATCAATTCCTCCAAGGTAATTCGTGACTGCCAGCCGAGCCGGCGGTAGAGCTTGAGTCGTCAGACCCCACTCGTGGGTGTCCGTCGGTGGCGGTGGTTGCTCCGATGTCGATGGCGATGTTGTCGAGAAGTCTGGTACCGCCGAGCCGGCCGGCGATGAGCATGCGGGCGACACCCTCTGCGGGAGCAGGACCCAGCATCGCGTCTCGCACCTCGAGGTAGTCGACGTCGATCGCGGGCACCTCGTCAAGCACAGCGCGTGCGGCGTCCAGCGCCGATGCAGTGCCCCCCGACGCGGCGTACATGCCTGCGAGCAGTGCAGCCGACAGCGCACCGGCCTGCTCGCGTTCGTCGTCGCTGAGATAGCGGTTGCGCGACGACATGGCCAGCCCGTCGGCCTCCCGCACAATCGGCACCCCGACGATCTGTGTGTCGATGTTGAGGTCGTCGACCATCTGCCGGATCAGCACCAGTTGCTGGTAATCCTTCTCGCCGAAGAACGCCCGATCCGGATGCACGATCTGCAGCAGCTTGAGCACGACAGTCAGTACACCCGCGAAATGCGTTGGGCGGGCGGCGCCTTCGAGCTCAGTGCCCAGCCGCCCAGGATGCACGGAAGTGCGCATGCCATCCGGATACATGTCGGCGGCCGTCGGCGTGAACGCGATCTCGACGCCTTCTGCGCGCAGCGCCGCGAGATCGTCGTCGAGGGTGCGCGGGTAGGCATCGAGGTCCTCGCCCGCGCCGAACTGCAACGGATTGACGAAGATCGACACCACGACCACGGCGCCCTGCACCCGCTTGGCGGACCGGACCAGCGTCAGATGGCCCTCGTGCAGCGCGCCCATCGTGGGCACCAACATCACCCGGCGGCCAGTCGCGCGCAGCGCCCCGGCGACAGAGGAGACGTCGCGCGGGCTGGCGTAGACGTTGAGGTCACCGGCGGTGAACTTCGGCTTCGACATGGTCATGATTGTCCCGCTTCGGCAAGCACCGCGAATACTTCCTTTGGCGCATGCGCACGCTGCGCCGTGCGCAACGAGTTGGCCCGATATGCCTGCGCCAGTTGCGGATCCACTTCTGCGAGCGCCCGTAGGTGGCCGGCGACCGCGTCCGCGTCGCCGCGGGCGACCGGCCCGGTCAGGGCCGCCTGCCCGCGCTGCAGCGCGTTCTCCAACGATGCCCGCGCCAGCGGGCCGATCACCCGTTCGGCGATGCCCCCTGGCGCGTCACCAACCAGTTCCTGCCCCAACAATTCCTGACCCCACAGCGCCGCACGCAACGCTTCGACGGCGTCAAGCAGCACCGTGACGACGTGGTTGCTCGCGTGGGCCAGCGCCGAGTGATACAGCGCGCGGGCGTCCTCGCGGACGCGGAACGGTTCGCCGCCGATCTCGAGCACCAGCGCCTGCGCGATCGCATATCCGACCTCGTCGGCGGCGGTGAGGCCGAAACACGTTTCGGACAACCGCGCAATGTCCTCGTCTGAACCGGTGAACGTCATCGCCGGATGGATGGCCAGCGGAATGCAGTCCTGGTCGGTCAGCGGTGCGAGCACGCCGATGCCGTTAGCACCTGAGGTGTGCGCGACGATGGTGCCCGGCCGCACCGAGGACGTCGCCGCCAAACCCGACACCAGCCCCGCGAGCTCGGCGTCCGGCACCGCCAGCAACAGCAGTTCGGCCCGACCGGCGACGTCGTCAGGTGGCAGGACCGCGGTGTCAGGCAGCCAGCGCTCGGCCCGCTGGCGCGAAGCGCGCGAAATCGCGCTGCATGCCACCACTACATGATCGGCGCGCTCCAGCGCCACGCCGAGCGCAGTCCCTACCCGACCAGCGGAGATGATGCCGATCGTGAGGCGCGCCGGACGCAGTCCGTCCACCTGCTCCATCGCAGACGACCTCGCAAAATATCTGGTTTCTTCGTTCCGGTCCTGCGTTGCGGGTACCGGACGGTCGCCACGAGCCTAACTCACTCGTCGCGGCGCCTGCGACGGCCGCCCCCGGTCGGGGTGGCCTGTAGCCGCGCCAGCAGCTCGGCAACCGACTGCCCGCCGGTGTCCTCTGCGCTGCGGTGACGCCGTCCCTCGGGCTCAGCAGGTGGCGGCTCGGTCGCCGGCGCTGGCTCGGGCTCTGAGTGCGGCGGCGGGCCGGCGGATTCCGCGTGCAAGGACGGCGGCGCGGGCGGGCGCCCGGGATCGCCGGTTTCCGGCGGCGCGGAGTGGCGGCCGCGGCGAGGCTCGGCGGGTGGGGATTGCATGGCGGGCTGAGCAGGCCCATAGGCAGGGGCCGGTTCGGGTGCCCGCCGCCTGCCGACATACTCGGCGGCCGACCCGTTCTCCGCTGGTGCATCGGTCGCCGCGGGCGCAACCCAGTTGCTGCCCGGTGCGCCGGCGGGTATCCACTGACCGTCGGCAGGCGCGGGCTGCCAATTGGGGTCCTCTGCGACCGGTTCTTCCTGCGCGACGGGGTGCGGCTCGGGAGTCGGCTCGGGCTCCGGGGGCGGCTCTGGCTCGGAGCGCGGCGGTGGCGGTGGTTCCGGCGGCGGGGCGGGTGCCTCCGGCGGCGGGGCGGGTGGCCGTTCCTGTTGCGTTGGCTCCCAAGTGAATTGGGTGGTGGTCTCCGTCGCCGATGGCGGTGGTGACCACGCACGCGGCTGCTCCTCAACGCGATGGCGTCGGGCCCGCTCCTGCTCGGTTTCCGACGGTCGGCGGTGCGCACCCCCGGCCATCGGCGCCCAGTCCGCCTCGGGGGTGTGAGGTTCGGCGGACACATCGATGATCGGGCTTTCCTCGGTGTTCGCATCGAGGTCGTCGCGGTCTTCGGCGTCGATTCGGCTGGCGGTGACCCGGCCTGCGGATTCTGGAACCCGCGGCCAGTCGCCGTATTCACGGCTGCGATCCGTTTCGATCGCAGGCCGATGCGACAGGTCGGCGTCGAACAGAATTTCCAGATTGGCACGCAGCGCTGCCAATTCGGCCCGCAGACCGGCGACCTCGTCGGCGGCTTGGGCGCGGATTTCCGAGGTCAACTCGCGACGCAGCTGCGTTTCCACCGTCAGCTCGTATTCGCGGCGCGCCGAGATCTCGCGGTCCAACTGCAAGTCGTAGACCAACTTCAGGTCCCGCACCTTGGCCTGGTCGATATCGCTTTGTCTGCGATAGATCACCGACACGAATGCGGCCACTACGGCGGCCCACAACGCCAGGATGACGGCCAGCTTCAGCAACTCCACCTTGTTGGTGAACACCAGCGCCGAACTCGCCCCAATGGCGAGCACCAGCAACACCGTCAGCAGCACCCAACCCGGCCTGCGGGCAGCGCGCCGGGAACGCCTACCGCGGGACAGATCGGCCATGGGGCGACTGTACCCGCCACAGGTCATCTCGCGTGTCGACCCATTCGGCGATTCGGCCGAAGGTGCTGCAGGTCAGCTACTCGGTCGCCCCGTCGGCGCTGTCGGGCGGCTCCTCCGGCGACTTGCAGCAATGCTGTAGCCATAGCGCAGCAATCACCAGCGCGAGCGCGCAGACCGCCGCCACGACCGCTCCGGCGGTATCTTCCCCCGCCACCCGCAGTGCGCCGCGGCGCGGCAAAACATAAACGACCACAGCGATCCACCAACCGAACACCAGCGCGCCCACCCACGCCGACGCCTTCGCGATCATGACCGACCGCGCGACCGCCAGCGGATGCAGCCAACCGCGGGCGTCACCGATCTCATTGTTGTTGATCTTGGCCCGTACGAAGAACGCCCAACCGGCCTCAGCGATCGCGACGGCGAGCAGAGACACTCCAGTCCAGACGGTGATCGGCGGGAAGTAGCGGTACACCAGCACGACGAACATGTAGCCCACGACGGCGGCCAGCACCGTCGCGGCCGTCAGGTCACGCTTGCGGGTTGGTCCCATCAGCTCAACGCCAGCTCGGTGAGGCGCACGCCGTCGCGGTCGGCAGCTTCCAGTTCGGAGAGCAGCCCCGCAACGCGACGCGGTTCGCCGGCCACCGTCAACGTGGCATCGGGGTCGACCGCCAGCCACGGGATCAGCACGAACGCCCTTATGTGAGCCAGCGGGTGTGGCAGCGTGAGCTCGGCGTCACGGGAGGTGACTTCGCGGTCGCCGTCATGGCAGGTGACGAGATCCACATCGAGAGTGCGCGGGCCCCACCGCTCTTCGCGTACCCGGTCGGCCGCGGCTTCCAGTTCGTGTGCGCGACGAAGCCAGCCATGGGAGTCCATAGCTGGGTCATCAGCGATCAGCACTGCATTGAGAAACGGGCCCTGCTCCACACCCCCCCACGGGGGCGTCTCATAAACCGGCGACACCGCGCGCACCGCCCCGCCGAGCCCGTCGACCACCGACTGCAGCCGAGCCAGCCGATCGCCGAGGTTCGATCCGATGGACAACACGATTTGAGTCACGCTGCACCGCCACGCCCGCCGCGACGCGAACGCCGCGCTGTGACAGCAACATCGGAGAAGGTCAGTGGGATGGGTGCCGAGGGTTTGTGCACGACGACCTCGACGGCGTGCACGCGTTCGTCGGTCATCATATCGTCGGCGATCGCGCCGGCCACCGACTCGATGAGGTCGCGCGGCGGCCCGGCGACGATGTCGGCGGCGCGCTGGGCGAGCACGCCGTAGTCGAGAGTGTCGGCGAGGTCGTCACTCGCGGCCGCGGTCGCCAGGTCGATCCATACCGTGATGTCGACGACGAAGTCCTGGCCGTCGCGCCGCTCGTGATCCAACACGCCGTGGCGACCGCGAACGGTCAAGCCACGCAACTCGATTCGATCAGCCATGCCAGACCTCGACAACCTTCAAAGCGTCCACCGTGGCCCGCACGTCGTGCACGCGCACTCCCCACGCCCCGTGCAGTGCTGCCAGCGCGGAGATCACCGCGGTCGCGGTCTCCCTGCCGTCCGGCGGCCGCGGTTCACCCTTTGGGTCGGCCAGCAATGTTCCGAGGAAACGTTTACGCGACGCCCCGACGAGCACAGGGATGCCGGTGCCGACGAACTCTGGCAGCGCGCGCAACAACGCCCAATTGTGTTCTGCGGTCTTGGCGAAACCCAGACCGGGATCGATGATCAGCCTGGACGGATCGACACCTGCGTGCACGGCCGCGTCGACGCTTGCCAGCAGTTCGTCACGCACCGTAGCGACCACGTCGCGATAATCAGGCACCTCGTGGGGCGCTTCGGCGCCGACCGAGCGCCAATGCATCAGCACCCACGGCACTTTCGCGTCGGCAAGCAGCGGGGCCATGTTGGGGTCGGCACGTCCACCAGAAACGTCGTTGACGATCTGAGCGCCGTTTTCTAACGCCGCCTGTGCCACCTCGGCATGCATGGTGTCTATGCTGACCGTAATGCCTTGTCCGGCAAGCTCTTTGATGACCGGAAGCACGCGTGCGGACTCGACTCGCGACTCGACGCGGGTGGCGCCTGGCCGGGTCGATTCGCCGCCGACGTCGACGATCGCGGCGCCCTCGGCGGCCAACATCAACCCGTGTTCGACGGCGCGGTCACGGTCGAGGAACAATCCCCCGTCGGAGAAGGAATCGTCGGTGACGTTCACGACTCCCATTACCTGCACGCGCGTCGTGCTCACTTTCGCAGGATCAGATCCAGCGCCTCGGCACGCGATGCCGCATCGCATTTGAACTGGCCACGCACCGCCGACGTGGTGGTGATGGCGCCGGGTTTACGCACGCCGCGCATTGCCATGCAAAGGTGTTCGGCCTCGATGACGACGATCACACCGCGCGGATCGAGTTTGCGCATCAGCGCATCGGCGATCTGTGCAGTGAGCCGCTCTTGCACCTGCGGGCGTTTGGCGTACAAGTCGACGAGCCGGGCGATCTTCGAGAGCCCGGTGACGCGGCCGTCCTTGCCGGGAATGTAGCCGACGTGCGCGAGGCCGTGGAACGACACCAGATGGTGCTCGCAGGTCGAGTACATCGGGATCTGCTTGACCAACACCAATTCGTCGTGCTGCTCGTCAAAGGTGGTGTCCAGCACGGTATCCGGATCGGTGTAGAGACCGGCGAACAGCTCCTTGTATGCCCGCGCCACGCGAGCGGGAGTGTCCTCCAGCCCGTGCCGGTCGGGGTTCTCCCCGATCGCGATCAGCAGTTCGCGAACCGCGGCCTCGGCACGCGGTTGGTCGAACACCGGGCTGGTGAACGTGGCCGAGTTGTTGTGCGGCCGCGTCATGGTCATCGAGCCTCCGTTTATCTGTCAGCCGTTGGGCCGGCCGGTGTCCTGGCCGGGATCCTCATTGGGTCCCGGCGTGGGCGGAGCATCCTGTACCGGCGAGGGCGGTGCATCCTGTACGGGCTGCGGATATGGCTGATACGGATACGGTTGCTGCCAGTGCGGTGGCGGGTACCAGTACCCCTGATGTTGGGGGTGGTGCTGCTGTCCCTGCGGCTGGCCCTGCGGCGGCCAGCCAGGCGCGTGCCATCCCACGGGGGCGCCGTAGTCGGGCTGCGTCGGCGCACTCGCGGGAATTCCGTTGGCACCGTTGCCATTTGTGCCGTTTTGGTGGGCCTGGCGCGCGGCCGCCTCCTGGCTTGCCTGCGCGATGGCAGCCTTGAATGCCGGCTCGGGAACCGGCTTGGGCCACGGCTCGCCGCGTTCGATGGCCAGCTCGCCCGGCGTCTTGATCGGCGGCTTGTCGGACGGCACACGGCCACCGAAGTCGTCGAACATGGTGAGCCGGGGCCGCTTCTTGACGTCACCGAAGATCGCCTCGAGCTCGGCGCGGTGCAGCGTCTCCTTCTCCAAGAGCTCGCCGGCGAGCGTGTCGAGCACGTCGCGGTATTCGGTGAGGATCTCCCATGCCTCGGTGTGCGCGGCCTCGATGAGCTTGCGCACCTCGTCGTCGATGGCCTGCGCGACCTCATGGCTGTAGTCGGCCTGCGTGCCCATGGTCCTGCCGAGGAACGGGTCGCCGTGCTCGGTGCCGTACCGCACTGCACCCAGCTTCGAGCTCATGCCGTACTCGGTGACCATCGCACGCGCGATTTTGGTGGCCTGTTCGATATCGGACACTGCGCCGGTGGTCGGCTCGCGGAACACCAGTTCCTCGGCTGCGCGTCCGCCCATCGCGAACACCAGCCGGGCGATCATCTCCGAACGGGTCATCAGTCCCTTGTCGTCCTCGGGCACCGCGACGGCATGGCCGCCGGTGCGCCCGCGCGCCAGGATCGTCACCTTGTAGATCGGCTCGATGTCGGGCATTGCCCAAGCCGCAAGCGTGTGGCCGCCTTCGTGGTAGGCGGTGATCTTCTTCTCGAGCTCGCTGATGATCCGGCCCTTGCGACGCGGTCCGCCGACGACGCGGTCGACGGCCTCCTCGAGCGCCGCCCCGGTGATCACCGTGCCGTTCTCGCGCGCGGTCAACAGCGCCGCTTCATTGATGACGTTGGCCAGATCGGCGCCCGACATGCCGACCGTGCGCTTGGCCAACCCGTCGAGGTCGGCGTCGGGGGCGATCGGCTTGCCCTGCGAGTGCACCCGCAGCACCGCGCGCCGACCGGCGATGTCGGGGTTGGACACCGGGATCTGGCGGTCGAAGCGGCCTGGCCGCAGCAGTGCGGGATCGAGGATGTCGGGCCGGTTGGTGGCGGCGATCAGGATCACACCCTGGCGATCACCGAAGCCGTCCATCTCGACGAGCAGCTGGTTCAACGTCTGCTCACGCTCGTCGTGGCCACCGCCGAGGCCGGCACCGCGCTGGCGTCCGACCGCGTCGATCTCGTCGACAAAGATGATGCACGGCGCATTCTGCTTGGCCTGCTCGAACAAATCGCGCACGCGGGAGGCGCCGACGCCGACGAACATCTCGACGAAGTCCGAGCCCGAGATCGTGAAGAACGGCACACCGGCCTCGCCTGCGACCGCGCGGGCCAACAGCGTCTTGCCGGTGCCCGGCGGGCCGTAGAGCAGCACGCCCTTGGGGATCTTGGCGCCGAGCGCCTGATACCGCGACGGGTTCTGCAGGAAGTCCTTGATCTCGTAGAGCTCCTCGACCGCCTCGTCGACACCCGCGACGTCGGCGAACGTGGTCTTCGGCATGTCCTTGGACAGCTGCTTGGCCCGCGACTTACCGAAGCCGAACCCCATCCGGCCACCGGTCTGCATGCGGGAGAACATCACGAACAGCCCGACGAGCAGCAACAGCGGCAGCAGATAGATCAATAACTGTGTGAAGAAGCTGCTCTGGGTGACGACGGTGTTGGTCTGGACGTTCTTGGCGGTCAACGCGTTGAACAGGTCGACGCCGTACCCCGTCGGGAACTGCGTGATGACCTTGTTGTTGTTGTCGGTGTCGCCGTTGCCGTTCTTCAGCTCCAGCCGCAGCTGTTGCTCACGGTCGTCGATCTGCGCGTTCTTGACGTTGTCGCTGTTGATCTGGGCCATCGCCACCGACGTGTCGACCCGCTTGAAGTCGTGCGTGTCGTTGCTGAAGTAATAGAACAAATAGCCCAGCAGCAGGATCACGGCGATGACCGTGAGCGTGCGGATCACATTTTTGCGGTTCATTGATTGTCCGTCGAGTTCATCTGTTGGCGACCGCTCGGCGGCCGGTGTCCTTCCATACGCGCAGCTGGAAACCTCAAGGCTACCGCTAGACCAACGAACGACAGTTCCCGACGGTTGTCTCGCGGACTCTTCCGGCAACCACCGCCCTGTGCTTGGCTGTTGGTCGTGCTGACCTCGACTGAGCGGTTAGTTGAGACAAATGGCGTTTCACTTCGGGTGTACGAGGCCGGCGAGCGCGGCTCCCCCGTCGTGGTGTTGGCCCACGGGTTCCCCGAACTGGCCTACTCGTGGCGACATCAGATACCGGCGATCGCAGACGCGGGCTACCTCGTGCTGGCCCCGGATCAGCGCGGCTACGGCGGCTCGGACCGGCCGGAGGCTATCGAGGACTACGACATCCACGCGCTCACGGGCGACCTTGTCGGCCTGCTCGACGATGTCGGCGCAGAGCGAGCGATATTCATCGGCCACGACTGGGGCGCCATGGTGGTGTGGCACACCGCGGTATTGCACCCCGACCGCGTGCGGGCGGTCGCGGGCCTGTCCGTTCCGCCCATTCCTCGCGCCCGGTCCCGTCCCACCGAACGCTGGCGGCAGAAGTTCGGTGACGACTTCTACATGCTGCGGTTCCAGGAGCCCGGCGTCGCGGAGGCCGAGATGGAAGCCGACGTGGCTGCGACGATGAGCGGAATGTTCGCCGGGGTGTTGACGGGACGCGCCCCGCTGCCGAACTGGATCAGCGCCGACGAGTTCGACCACTACGTCACCGAGTTCAGCAGGACCGGGTTCACCGGGGCGCTGAACTGGTACCGCAACTACGACCGTAACTGGGAGTCGACGCCGCAGCTCGCCGACGCGAAGATCACGGTGCCCGCCCTGTTCGTCGCCGGCACTGCCGACCCCGTCGGCCCGACGATGAATCCCGCTCGCGCACGTGAACTGGCCACGGGGCCCTATGCCGAAAAGTGGATCGAAGGTGCGGGGCATTGGGTGCAGCAGGAACGCGCCGACGACGTCAACCGAATCCTGCTGGCATTCCTGACCGAAGTGGAGAAGCCATGACGGGTAAACCGATGAACTTCGGCGTCTTCATCACACCGTTCCATCCGGTCGGCCAATCCCCCACGGTCGCACTGGAATACGACCTCGACCGCACGGTGGCACTCGACAAACTCGGGTTCGACGAGGTGTGGTTCGGCGAGCACCACTCCGGCGGATACGAACTCATCGCGTGCCCGGAAGTGTTCATCGCCGCAGCCGCCGAGCGAACCAAGCACATCAGGCTGGGCACCGGTGTGGTGTCGCTGCCGTATCACCATCCGCTGATGGTGGCCGACCGATGGGTGTTGCTCGATCACCTCACCCGCGGACGCGTGATCTTCGGTACCGGACCGGGGGCACTGCCGTCGGACGCGTACATGATGGGGATCGACCCGGTCGAGCAGCGTCGGATGATGCAGGAGTCACTGGAGGCGATCCTCGCGCTGTTCCGCGCGGCGCCCGAGGAGCGGATCAGCAGGCACTCCGACTGGTTCACACTGCGCGACGCCCAACTGCACATCCGCCCCTACACCTGGCCATACCCCGAAATCTCAACGGCGGCAATGATTTCCCCATCCGGCCCGCGGCTGGCCGGCGCGCTGGGCACCTCACTGTTGTCATTGTCGATGTCGGTGCCAGGAGGATACGCTGCGCTGGAGAACACCTGGGAGGTCGTCACCGACCAGGCCGAGAAGTCCGGTCGCGAAGCGCCCGACCGTGCCGACTGGCGGGTGCTGTCGATCATGCATCTGGCCGACACCAGGGATCAGGCCATCGACGACTGCACCTACGGGTTGCAGGACTTCGCGAACTATTTCGGCGCAGCCGGCTTTGTGCCGCTGTCGAATTCCGTTGAGGGAACGCAGTCGCCGCGCGAATTCGTCGCCGAGTATGCGGGCATGGGCAACTGCTGCATCGGCACGCCAGGCGATGCAGTGACCTACATCCAGGATCTGCTCGACCGGTCCGGCGGCTTCGGCACGTTGCTGCTGCTCGGCCACGACTGGGCGGCACCCGCGGCCACCTACCACTCCTACGAGCTGTTCGCGCGCGAGGTCATGCCGCACTTCAGGGGTCAGCTCGCTGCGCCGCGCGCGTCGCATGACTGGGCGAAAGGCATGCGCGACAAGCTCCTTGGCCGCGCCGGCGAGGCCATCGTCAAGGCCATCAACGAGCACACCGACGAACTCAAAGAGCAGGAACAGAACTGATGCGCGCCTCGGTACTTCGCGAGGGTCGCATGGTGCTGCGTGACGACGTCACGGAGCCGGTGCCCGGCCCCGGTCAGGTGCTCGTCGGCGTGAAGGCGTGCGGAATCTGCGGCTCCGACTTGCATTTCGCCAAACACGGCGCGGAAGTCCTCGAACTGAACAACCAGATCGAGGGCTTCGGCGACGGCGGGATGAACATCGATCTGAACCGTGATGTGTTCATGGGTCACGAATTCAGCGCCGAGGTGCTCGAAGCCGGACCCGAAACCGAAACCCTGGCGCCGGGCACACTCGTCACGTCGCTGCCGGTGCTGGTGTCGTCCACGGGGATCGAACCGATCGTTTACTCCAACAAGACGATTGGCGGCTATGCCGAAAGGATGCTGTTGTCCGCGCCGCTGCTGACGCCCATCCCCAATGGGCTGGACCCGCGGCACGCCGCGCTGACCGAGCCGATGGCCGTCGGGCTGCACGCGGTGAACAAGTCCGCGATCGAGCGCGCCGAGGCCGCGTTGGTGCTCGGCTGCGGGCCGATCGGTATCGCGATCATCGCAGCGTTGCGCCACCGCGGCCTGGAAAACATTGTGGCGGCCGACTATTCGGCCCGTCGTCGTGAGCTGGCATTGGCGATGGGGGCGACTTCGACAGTCGACCCCGCTGAGGGGTCACCGTTCGACAGCAGCCGCCCTGCGGTGGTGTTCGAAGCGGTCGGCGTGCCGGGCATCATCAACGACATCCTGCGCCGCGCGCCGGTCGGCGCTCGTGTGGTGGTGGCGGGCGTGTGCATGCAATCCGACACCATCCATCCGTATTTCGCGATCGCGAAGCAGATCAACGTGCAGTTCGTGTTGGCCTATGACCCGACAGAGTTCACGGATTGCCTGCGGGCGATCGCCGAGGGCGACATCGACGTGGCAGCGATCATCACCGGAGAGGTTGATCTGAGCGGCGTGGGCACCGCATTTGAAGAGCTGGCCCACCCCGATGCGCACTGCAAGATCCTGGTGACTCCCTGAAGGTAGGGTGCGTGGCATGCTCACCCGTTTCCTTCTTCTCGCCGCGGCGGGGCTTGCCGCCGTTGGTCTCTCGGCCTGCGACTCTTCGTCGGGCCCGACGGCCACCGGCGACAAGGACACCCGTCAGGTTACGGTCGTCGGCGCGGGTCAGGTGCAGGGCACACCGGACAGGCTGACGGTCAACGCGTCGATCGAGTTCGTCGCACCCGACGTCAGCGGCGCGATGAACCAGACCAGTGACCGCCAGCGGGCCGTCATCGATGCGTTGGTTGGCGCCGGCATCGACCGCAAGGACATCAGCACCTCGCAGGTGAGCCTTCAGCCGCAGTTCGCGGGCGGTGACAGCACGACGATTATCGGCTACCGCGCGACCAATTCGATTGACGTGAAGATCCGCAAGCTCGACAGCGCGTCGCAGGCGGTGTCGTTGGTCGTCAGCACCGGCGGTGACGCCACGCGGATCAACTCGGTGAACTATTCGATCGAGGACGACTCGCAGCTTGTGAAGGACGCCCGGGCGCGGGCGTTCAACGACGCCAAGGACCGCGCCCAGCAGTACGCGGAGCTGTCCGGGCTGAAGCTTGGCAAGGTTCTCTCGATCACGGAGTCGGGCGGATCGACACCACCGGCGCCGGTGCCCAACTTCAAGGGTGCCGAGATGGCCGCCGTGCCGCTGGAGCCCGGCCAGCAGACGGTCGGGTTCTCGGTGACGGTGATCTTCGAGCTCACCTAGATTTCGCCGAGCGTGCATTGCCTGCATACGACACGCCGGGAAAAGTCGGCACATTGCGCACCGTCGCGCCGCGTCGAGCGTGCGCAAAATGTCCGCTAACGGTGGCGTGTCGGCGTGCAGACGCGCACGGTCGCGGTAGTTGGGTCAGGCCGGTGCGAGGACGACCGGGATGCCGTTGAGCACTGCGGTGCCCGACAGCGGGTCGAGCTGACCGCCATCGTTGAGCTGGTTGACGTTGACGCCCGGCTGGTCGGCGGCCACACCCTGCCGGGTTCCGCCACGGTCGTGGCCCCAGCCGTGCGGCAGCGAAACGACGCCGCGACGCATGCCAGGGTCCAGTTCGATCGGCGCGACCAGATCACCGCCAGGACCCTTGATCGAGGCGTTGTCCGTCAGCCCAAGCGCTGCGGCATCGTCGGGATGGATCTGCAGCGTGCAGCGGTTCGTGCCGCCCGCGAGCGCAGGCACGTTGTGCATCCAGCTGTTGTTTGACCGCAGGTGTCTGCGACCGATCAACACGAAGCCGTCGTCGGCGCGGCCGAGCGAATCCTGCAGCCTCGCGGCGTCGGCGATCAGCGGCTCGGGCGCGAGTTCGATTCGGCCCGAACGTGTTTTGAGCACCTCGGGAATCCTGGGTTGCAGTGGGCCGAAGTCGATGCCGTGGGGCGCTGCCTTCAACTGCTCCAGCGTCAGGCCATCGGGGTTGGTGCCGAACGCATCTCCGTACGGGCCGAGCCGAAGCATCATGTCGAGACGGCGTTCATATCCGGGACCATCGATCAGCATCGCCGTCAGTTCGTCGACCGCACGCCCGGCAACCGGTGAATTCTGGTCGGCGGTTTCCTTTTGGAGCGTCGTCGCGATGACCTGATCGTCCACCAACGCAGGGTCGGCCTGATAGCCGATGCCGTAGAGGATCAGCGCGAGACGCGACAAGATCTCGGGCTCGTCGGGTCGGCCGTCTGACGGCAGCGCGGGCGGCGAATACCGCGCATTGTTGCGCACCGCAAGGTTATTCAGCGCGAAGTCGAAATGGCCGGCCTGCGACGGAGGCGGCGGCGGCAGGATCACGTCGGCGTGCCGAGTCGTCTCGTTGAGATACGGGTCGATGCTGACCATGAAATCGACGCTGTCGAGCGCCCGGTCGAGTCGATCACCGTCGGGCGCCGACAGCACGGGGTTGCCGGCGATCGTGATCATCGCCTTGATCTGTCCTTCGCCGGGAGTGTCGATCTCCTCGGCGAGCGCGGCGGCAGGCAGCTCCGCGAGCACTTCGGGATAGCCGGACACCCGGCTGTGCCAGCGGCCCGTGACAAAGCCCTTGCCGGGGCCGGCGGGTCGCGGCGCGGGCATCGCCGCGCCAAGCGGGAACATCGCGCCGCCCGGGCGGTCGAGATTCCCGGTCAAGATATTGATGACGTCGACGAGCCAGCTGCCGATGGTGCCGAATTCGACTGTGGACGTGCCGATTCGGCCATACACCGCCGCCGAAGGCGCAGCAGCGATCTCACGCGCCAGGGCCCGGATTTCGTCAGCCGGTACACCGCAGTGCGCGGCAACGCTCTCCGGCGAGAACCCGCCCGCGAGCTCCCGGAGTTGTTCGAGGCCGTTGACGTGCTCGGCGACTCCGCCGAGATCCGGTGCGAAAAGGCCTTCTTCGAACAAGGTGTGCACGACCCCGAACAGCAGCGCGGCATCGGTGCCAGGCCGCGGTGCGATATGACGATCCGCGAGCGCGGCGGTGCGGGTGCGGGCCGGATCGATGACGGTGAGCTTGCCGCCGCGCTTGCGCAACGCCCGCAGCTTGCCCGGGAAGTCCGCCGCGGTGGCCAAACTACCGTTGGACACAAGGGGATTCGCGCCGATGATCACCAGATAGTCCGTGCGGTCAAGGTCCGGCACAGTGAATGCGACGGGGCTGCCGAACATGTAGCCCAAAGCGACATGTTTGGGCATCTGGTCCAGCGTGCTGGCGCTGTACGCGTGGCGGGTTTTCAGCGCCCGGATGATCAACGGTCCATACAGGGCGCCCGCGATGGTGTGGGCGTTCGGATTGCCGAGGTACACGCCGACCGACGCTGCGCCGTGATCGTTGATGACCCCGCCCAGCCGCTCGGCGACGACTGCGTACGCCTCGTCCCAGGTGGCTTCGGTCAGTTCGCCGTCACGACGGACCAGCGGCCCCGTGAGCCGATCGGGGTCGTTGTCGAGTTCAGCGAAGCTGGCGCCCTTCGGGCAGATGAACCCGTGGCTGAAGATGTCCTCGCGGTCGCCGCGGGCGCCGGTGACCCGGCCGTCGTCGATGGTGAGCGTCAGGCCGCAAGTGGCCTCGCACAAGGGGCAGATCCGCAGGGCTGTCTGGGTCATGTCCCTCATCTTGCGCCGGGGTCCACCGGTCGCGCCATTACGGGGTAGGTAGTTGACGCGTCTCGCACTTTCACGCCCCAACGTGAGTTTGGGCGCCAGGGAGTTACTCCTGCTCGTACACCTTGGGGTCGAGCGTGCCGATATACGGCAGGTCGCGGTAGCGCTCGGCGTAGTCCAGGCCGTAGCCCACCACGAACTCGTTGGGAATGTCGAAGCCGACATACGCGATGTCGACATCGGCGCGCACCGCGTCGGGCTTGCGCAGCAGCGTGCAAACCCGAAGCGACCGCGGGCGCCGCGTCGCCAGGTTGCGCAGCAGCCACGACAACGTCAGCCCGGAGTCGACGACATCCTCGACGATCAGCACGTCGCGGTCGTTGATGTCGCGGTCGAGGTCCTTGAGGATGCGCACCACACCCGACGACGATGTCGACGAGCCGTAGGAGCTGACCGCCATGAACTCCAGCTGCGTTGGCACGGGTATCGCCCGCGCCAGGTCGGTGACGAAGAACACCGCGCCCTTGAGCACGGTGATGAGGAGCAGATCCTGGGAGTTCTCGGCGATCGCGTCGCGGTAGTCCGCGCCCAGCTGTGCGCCGAGTTCGGCGACCTTGTCCTGGATCGCCTGTGATGAGAGCAACACCGACTTGATGTCGCCTGGGTACAGCTCGGCAGGTTGCTCAGCCACGTCCACAGCGTGCCATATCTTCACACCGGCTCGGTGTGCAGCGTCAGCATCCCGTCGCGGCGCCCCGCGATCAGACGCTGGCTTCGCAGCGGCGAACCGACGGCAACGCCGCCCTGACCGCGCCACGCGGTGACGAGGGTGTCCACCCCGCGGATCTGTTTGTCCGTAAGCCCGCTGGCGCCGCCGGCGAGAAGCCAGCCCCGAATCACCCTGCGTCGGACCGCCTCCGGCAACGACGCCAACCGTGCGGTATCGAGAACCCCGCCCCCGCCGACCTCGGCCAGCGCTTGGGCGGCCAGAGAATCGAGCGTCTCGGTATCTTCGCGCAGCGCGGTCGCGGTCCGTGCCAGCGCCTCGGCCACCCCGCCGCCGAGCACCTCCTCGAGCAGTGGCAGCACCTCGGTGCGCAGCCGCGTGCGGGTGTACCGGCGATCAGCGTTGTGCGGGTCCTGCCACGGCGTGAGGCCCAGCTCCTCGCAGGCGGCATGCGTGACTGCGCGACGAACGCCTAGCAGCGGGCGGTACCACGTCGGATCACACGCCCGCATACCCGCGATGGACCGCGCGCCCGAACCACGGCCCAACCCGAGTAGCACCGTCTCGGCCTGGTCGTCGAGAGTATGTGCGAGCAGCACCGGCGCGTCACCGCGGGCATCCCGGAGCGCTTGATAGCGAGCCGTGCGCGCGGCCGCCTCCGGTCCACCTTGAGTGCCGACGTCAACGCAAAGCACTTGTGCATCAACGCACCCCAGCGACAGCGCCTGGTCGCGGGCCGTCGCGGCCACCCGACCGGACTCGGACTGCAACCGGTGGTCGACGATCAGCGCGACGGTCGGCTTGGCCGCGGCCGCCACGGCCGTGAGCGCCAGCGAATCCGCACCGCCGGACAAGGCCACACACCAGCGTTCGTCACCTCCGGCATGCTCGCTGACGAACGCGGCCAAGGCCGCGGTCAGCGTCGCTACAGCACCCTGTCGATCCATCGCTGTGGCACATCGATTTCGGTTGGCAGCGGCAGAGTTTCGGGACTGGTCCAGACGGTGTTGAACGCGGCCATCCCGACCCGGCCGACGACATGGTCGACGAACGCCTTGCCGCGGGTGTACTGGCTGAGCTTGGCGTCGAACCCGAGCAGCGCCCGCACGATGCGCTGCAGCGGCGGCTGCTTGCGTTTGCGTCGCTCGTCGAACCGACGCCGAATCGTGCTGACCGTCGGCACCACCGCGGGGCCCACCGCGTCCATCACGTGATCGGCGTGCCCTTCCAGCAGCGTGCCGAGCACCAGCAACTGATCGAGCGCTTGGCGTTGCGGCTCGGACTGCACTGCGCGAAGCAAGCCGAGCACCCCAGCCGAATTCGGTTCCGGTGCAACGCCATCGCGCTTGTTGCGAACGATCTCGGTCAGTCGACCAACCACCTCGGAGATGTCCTCACCGCCGTCCTCCGTCAGCACAGCAAGCGACTGCGACATGTGGTTGGCCAGCCAGGGATTGGCCCGGAACTGAACCCGGTGGGTGACCTCGTGCAAACACACCCACAGCCTGAAATCGGCTGGCAATACCCGCAGTTGACGCTCGACGGCGATCACGTTCGGATACACCAGCAGCAGCTCACCGCCGTTCAGGCCGAACGGGTCGTATTGGCCGAGGATCCCCGACGAGATGAACGCCAGCACCGCACCGGTCTGCGCGCCAGTGATGCGGCCCATCATGAGGCGCGGCGACGCACCGTCATCTTCCAAGCCGCCCGTCATCACCCGCATGGATTGCGTTGCGGCGCGGATCCATTCGACACGATCAACGACGCGAGCCTCGGGAATCTCGCCGCCCTCGATCAGCCCGGTCACCTCGCGCACCGGCAACTCGGCCGTGCGTGACGCCTCGGCCAGCTGATCGACGACCTGTCGGTGGGTGTAATCGGTGGCGGCGGGCCCGGGCCGGACCAGTTTGGCGCCGACGGTCGCGGCGAACTGCCAGTCGACGGCGCGGCCGACGGTGAGCTTGGGCCTCGTTGACGGGCTCATGCGCGGCACCCGCACGACCGCAAGGCAGCGGCCAGCGCGTCGATCGCGGTGCGCCCCGTCGGCCCCGCGTTGTTCGAGAGGAACGCGAACGTCAGCACCCGCCCGCTGGCATCGGTGACGATGCCGACCAACGAATTCGTTCCGGTCAGCGACCCGGTCTTGGCCCGCAGGTATCCGGCCGCGGCGCGGCCGGCGTCAGTGTCGAGGTAGCGGTTGGACAGCGTGCCGCTGCCGCCGGCGATCGGCAGCAGATCAACCAGCGGCCTCAGCTTGGGCTGATCGCTACCGGCGGCGGCGTTCACCACCCCGTCCAGGGTTTCGGCCGTCAGCCGGTCGTCGACGGAAAGCCCGCTGGAGTCCAGCAGATGCGCATTGCCGGTGTCGATCTTCGCCTTGTCCAGCTGACCGAGCACCGCCTGCACGCCGCCCTCGAAACTCTGCGGTTTGTTCTGTTCGGCGGCGACCTCGCGGCCGATCGACTCGGCCATCACGTTGTCGGAGTCGTTCATCATCTGCCGCAGCCGCTCGATCAGCGGCGGCGACTGCACAGACGCGATCTCCTTGCCGCCGCTCCTGCCGGAGGGCAGCACCGTCACTTTGGCGGGGTCGACTTTCAGCGCGACGGCCAGCGCGCGGCCGGCGTCAAGAGCGGGCGTGGTCGACCGCCGCGACTCGACGCTCACCGGCTGGGTGCGACCAGCGTCGAGCATCACTGCTTCCATCGGCGCGATGTCGCCGCCGTCGATGTCGGCCGGATCCCAGCCCGGCGCCATGGTCGGTCCGCTATATGCGCTGATGTCGACCTGCACAGTCGTCACATCGGTGCCGCTGTTGCGCACCTGGTCAGCCAGGTCGCTGATCCGCGCCGCGCCCTTGTACCAGGTGTCCTGGCCGGCCGGCGCCGCAGAGAGCGTCGGGTCGCCGCCGCCCTTGAGCACGACGACACCGGGCTGCCCGGTCGACAACACACGCGTGGTCAGCCGGGCGTCGCGGTCGAGGGCGAACAACGCCGCGGCCGTGGTGAGCGTCTTGTTCACCGACGCGGGCTGCATCGGCACGTCGGCGCCCTGCGCCCAAAGCTGCGCCCCGGTGATCGCGTCAGTGATCCGGCCGGTAAGGGCGCCGAGGTTCGGGTCGGCCACCAGCGGTGCCAGCGTCACCGCCAACCGATCTGGCGTCGGCTTGGTTGCGGAGTCGGAGACCGGCACTATGCCCGGCGCTGCGGTCGCGGCCGCGGGCACCGCTTTGACGGCCTGCACATCGCTGGTGGAGTTGCCGCTACTGAATACGGCGGCCACCGCGACGACGGCAGCGACCAGCAACAGCACCGCCACGCCGATCACCACATGCGTGGATCGCCGCCACTGCGTGGGCCGCATAACTCTCCTGCTCTGATGACCGCTGTCTTGACCGCCCCCTTACAGCAGCGTATCGCTCCGTTAGGGTGAGGCCCGTCCCTGTGAGACCTGAGCACATTCAAGGAGCTGCGGCGGTGGAGTTCGACGTCGTCATCGAGATCCCGAAGGGATCGCGCAACAAGTACGAGGTGGATCACGACACCGGCCGGGTGAAACTGGACCGCTACCTGTACACAGCGATGGGCTATCCGACCGACTACGGGTTCTTCGAGAACACCCTCGGCGAGGACGGCGATCCGCTGGACGCACTGGTGCTGCTGCCGGAGTCGGTGTTCCCCGGCTGCATCGTCGAGGCGCGCCCGGTCGCGATGTTCAAGATGACCGACGAGGCCGGCGGCGACGACAAGTTGCTGTGTGTGCCCGCGGGCGATCCCCGCTGGGATCACGTCCAGGACCTCGGCGACGTGCCGGCGTTCGAACTCGAGGCGATCAAGCACTTCTTCGTGCACTACAAGGACCTGGAGCCGGGCAAGTACGTCAAGGCCGCCGACTGGGTGGGCCGCGCCGAGGCCGAGGCGGAGTTGAAGGCGTCGATCGAACGCTTCAAGACCACCGGTCACTAAGTCCTGCGTCCGCGGTGAATTTTCCTCGCCGTAACACGCTGTAACGTCAGCGTGCTCTTCGCCTTTGATGATTGCTGAGTGTTGCTGCATCAAGGGATCGGCTTGGCCGCGTTCAACGCGCTGCCGATGCGCCGGGCAGTGCACGCGATCTACGAATGTTGCTACAGCGTGCCGCTGGCCGCCGATCTGGCCCGCGGCCGGCCTTACGACAGCCACGACGCGCTGTTCCGGCAGGCCGACGCGCTGTTGTTCGGCCTCTCCGAGGACTCGATCGATTCGATCCTGCAGGCCTACCCCGACGTGGGGCGGCGGCCCGGCAGCGAGAAGTCGCAGGCCGAGCAGTGCGCCGTGTGGTGCGACCAGCCAGAGGTGATGGACCGGCTGACGGTCGCATCCAAGCGGTACCTCCAACACTTCGGCTTCGGCTTCGTGATGTTCATCAACGGCTACACCGCCCAAGACGTGCTTGCCACGATGAACGACCGGCTACTCAACGACTTCGAAACCGAGCGCAAGGTGGTGCGCAACGAGCTCGCGCGCATCAACCGCACCCGGCTCGAGCGCATGCTCGGGCCAGAAGGCGGCTACGACAACTGGTGACGGGCTAGGCAGCCTGCCAGTCGCGGATCGCGGTGTCCTGCTTGCGACCCAATTCCAGAACCAAGTCTGGCGGCGCGGGATCCTTTGGCGCACCGGCGAATTCGATCGTTGTGGCGGTATTACCCTCGGTGAAGGACAGAACCGTCACCGACTTCGAGCCGTCCGGTGACGTTCCGGTCAGCATCGTTCCGCCCGAACCGACGGCCGCAGGTTGCGGCTTGCCGTTGGCGACCGCCAAACCTGCTCTCGCACCGTCCAATGCCGCCGTTGCCGCCCCGGCGTCGGGCAGGACGAGGATGGTGCTCGTGATCGTCCGGCTGCCGTCGCGATGGGTGTAAACGGTTTCGATGCCAGGCTGCCCATTCGGGTTGAAGACGGCGGGCGCTGCGTTGTAGGCAAGCGAATCGGTGATCAAATTCGGGTCCACCGGCAGCGTGCTGAAGTCGCCGGGTTGTGCTGCGGCATAACCGAAACCGCTCATGGTCATCACCGCGATCGCGGCGAAGCAGGCGGCCATTGTGCGAATGTTCTTCACGGCATGCTCCAATCGGTGGTGATCAGCAGGGGTAGCAGGCCCAGCCGCGCCAGCCGTCGCGCCACACCCAGCCGGGTCCGCAGCCCATCCCGCCAGTGGTCCCGTAGCAGTCGAGCATCTGCACCTGCGGTCCAATCGGCACCGCGGGTTGGGTGTAGACATTCGTGTCGTGTGAGCTCTGCGCCGCGTATGCCGTCTGCGCGGTAGCTACCGAGCCGAACATCATCGCGACGATCGCGAGGGCCATGCCGATTTTGCGCATCAGAATCCTCCCCGGGGTGTGGGAAATTTGCAAAGTAAACGGTACGCCGGGAGGTCTCTGCGTTTGGCGCATTTGCGAAACGCGACTATGGAATTCGCTGAATTTCGGGCGTGTAATTGCGCGATTGTTTTCCGTCAATCCACTGGCCCTTCATAGCGGCGGCGGAACTCGTCCGCCGGCACCGGCCATTGCTCGCCGCCGTCACCGCGCACGATCCACCCCCCAGGACCCGCGGCAGCCGCGCCTTCGAGGGTGTCGACGACTTCGCCGTCTCGTGCCTGTCGCGCGGTAACGAATCCTGTTCTGCGCCAATGCTCGTCGTCGACTTGCTGGTAGGTGGCGCGGAAGATGTCGTCGCGCACCGACCACGACTGTCCCCCGTCGTCCCGCACCAGCCAGTCGCCCGCGCCGGCCCGCATTTCGTGTCGCGAGCCCGATGTCCACGTCCACGGCTGCGACTGCCGCTCTGCTGTGACCACCCCGACGCGCCGATAGCGCCGCCATCGCGGCACCGATCGGTAGCCGAGTTCGCGCAGCTGCGAAAGCGTGGTAGCCAGGCTGGTCAGCGAGGCGCGAAGAAGCTCGGGGTCGGCTTCGATGGTGCGCCACTCGGTCAGGTTCGGATGGGTCTTGCGTTCGTCGTCGCGGGCCTCGCCCCATGACCACCCGGCCTTGCGGTAGTAGCGGCACCAGTCCTCGTGTTCGGCGCGCGCCATGGCCAGTGCCGCAGCCCGGTCGAAGCCCATCGCCGCCAGCTGTTCGAGCGGCTCCGACGCCGGGGCCGACGGGGCATCAGGCGCGCCGCTGTCCAGGCTGTTCCAGGTGTGGCCGCCGATCTGCTCGACGAGCCTCAGCGCGTTGCGCACTTGGCGGCGGTTCGAGCCGCGGTAGAACTCGTCCAACTCAGCCCATGGCCGACGCGCGGGTGACGTCCCACCGGCGCTGCGCCGGTAGCGCTCGTGGATCAGCATCGCCGCTCGCTCCCACGCGTCGTGGGCATGCCCGGCGGGCAGGTCCATGGTCAACCGGTAGGTGCGCAGCGCGTCGATGCCGGGGCGCTCGCCACCCGCTTCTGCGGCCTTGGCGTTCCAGGCGAAGATCGGCACGTCGGGGAATCGCAGGGCCAACCGTGTCGCGATGGTCGGGTCGATGGCGGCGCCGAACATCGGGTCGGCGTCGACGAAGATCACTGAGCAACCGGCGTCGTGTGCGTCGGTGATCAGTCGGGTCAGCACGGGTATCGACGGTGCTTCACCGACGGCGTCGACAAAGTCGCCACCGGAGCGCAACCCGAGCCGCTGTTGGCGGTGCCGGTGGTCGTTCGCGTATTCCTCCGCCGAATCGGCGACCACCGTGATCGTCGGGAACTCATGATCGGCGCGCTCGCAGAACTGGTGTTCACGCCTGCGCTGTTCGAGGTCGGCGCACAGGGCCAGCGTCAGCGGCGACGTGCCGCATACAAAGATGCGGTTGACGCCACCGCGTTCGGTGATCTCGTCGAGCAGCCGCCGCGCCGTCACCTCGTACTTGCCGACGGCATCGGCCGCCCAGCGGCTGTCGCTGCCGCCGGACTGCTGCGCCCGCCAGGCAACCGCATACCAGGGGTCGTCGATTCGCACGATCAGAGGAAGCCGGTGATCGACACCGCGAGCAGCTCTTGCCTCGCCGATGCTCTGCAGGCGGGCCAGGTTCGTCGACGGGTCGGCGTGCAGGAGGTATAGGCGGTCCAGCTTGTGCCACAACGGAAGTGCCGCAAGGGCTTCCGGCGTATCGAGGGCCGCGGCAATAAGCCGCGCGCCGTCGGCTCGGCAATCCGCCACCACGGGTTGGTCGATGTTGTCGGCGACCACGACCAGCTGGCTGCGCGGCTCGAGGGTGTGGACAACCGCCGCGACCATCGAACGGGAATCCCCGTCGACGCCGACGATCGCGGTAACCGTCCGCGCGGTGCGCGCCCTGACGCGGTCGACCTGAGCACGGAACAGCGCGACGGCCACACTCGCGACCCCGAGGAAGATCACCCCGAGCGCACCCATCCGCGCGAGGTCCAACGCGACCGGGATGGGCGCCGGACACGTCGCGCCGCTGGTCAACTTCAAGTCCGACACGCCACCCTTGACCAACTGCGCGGTCCACATCAGCGGCGTGATGAACATCGGGTGCGCGGCGTCGTGGCAGTTCCAGTACGACGCCATGCCCAGCGCGCTGTTCATCACCGTCAGCGCGAGCACGATGGTCAGCGAGACACTGCCCGCGGAGTTGGCCCGGTAAGCGATCACGCACAACGCGACGATGCCGAGTGCGACGACGGCGATCGTGGGCCCCGAGCCTGGACGGCCGAACCACCGAAGCCCATCGGGCGCGCTCTCGCGGATTGCCGGGTTCAGCGCCAGCACCGCCAGATAGGCCGTCGCGGCGACGACAACGCCGAGCAACACACCCTGTGCCAGGCGCAGCGCATCGATGTGGCGACGCATCACGAATCGAGCTTGCGTCAACGACAGTCTCCGTGAATGGTCTTTTCACGTTTTCAGACCCATTGTGGGCGGTAGCCGAAATACGCTAGGCCGGTTGCCGATGTCATTTGCGAAGGCGTGAACGAATGTCACGTATCTTCCTGAGCCATTCCAGCCGGGATAACCGGCAGGCAATTGCCTTGCGCCACTGGTTGATCGGTCAGGACGCTCGGCTGGCCGACGAGATCTTCCTCGACCTGGATGCCTCCGCGGGCATTCGGACGGGCACGCGGTGGAAGGAAGCGCTGCGCCAAGCCAGCACGCGCTGCGAGGCGGTTATCTGCCTGCTGTCTGACAATTGGCTGTCATCCCCGGAATGCGTAACCGAATACCGGTTCGCGGAGTACCTCAATAAGCGGATCTTCAGCGCGCGCATCGAGGCCATCGGAGGCGAGGACCCGACCGCCGAATGGCAACGGATCGACTTGGTCGGCGACGGCGCGCTGACCGCAGTCGATCTCGGCGACGGCGCAGACCCCGTCACCTTCCTCACCGACGGGTTGCGCGGACTACGCGACGGGATCGTCAGCGCGGGCATCGGCGCCGAGTCGTTCCCTTGGCCGCCTCCGCACGAGCCCGACCGTGCCCCCTACCGCGGTTGGAAACCGCTCGAAGAAGTCGACGCGGCAGTGTTTTTCGGCCGTGACGCGCAGATAGTGCGCGGCCTCGACGGGCTACGCGGGATGCGGCGCTCAGGCATCGAGACGCTGTTCGTGGTGCTCGGCCCCTCCGGAACCGGTAAATCGTCGTTCCTGCGGGCAGGGCTGCTGCCGCGGTTGCGGCGTGACGATCGCGACTTCGTGTTGCTCGACATCGTGCGCCCGCAACACAATGTGTTGACCGGTGACGCCGGTCTGGCCAAGGCGGTACACGCCACGCAGGCACGCCTCGGCGTCATAGGTCCCGACCTTGGCGAGATCAAGCGGGCATGCCTCGCAGGCGACGCAGAGCGGGTGCGGGAGTGGCTGATCGACATTCGTCGTGCCGCCGCTGCCCGGTTGCTGACCGAATCCCAACAGCCACCGCCGACGTTGGTGCTTCCCGTCGACCAGGCCGAGGAGCTGTTCGGCTCCGACGCGGGACGTGAAGCGACTGCGTTCCTCGAACTGATCGCCGAGCTGGCAGCAGGACCGGCCAGTGACGACGCGGCCGACGTGGACTTGATCGTCGCGGTGACGATCCGCAGCGATCTATACGAACCGCTGCAGACCGCACCGCAGCTTGCCGACGTCGGCAGCGTGTTGTTCGACGATCTCAAACCGATGCCGCGCACCCAGTTCAAGGAGGTCATCACCGGGCCTGCGGCACGCGCGACCGAGGGCGGCAGGCCGTTGTCTGTCGACCCGGCGCTGGTGAATCATCTGCTCGATGACTGCACCGAGGGGGCGGACACGCTGCCGCTACTCGCGCTCACACTGGCCCGGTTATACGAGGACTACGGCGACGACGGCGCACTGACGCTGCGGGACTATCGGTCGATGGGCGGCGTCCGAAGCGTCGTGCAGTCCGAGATCGATCATCTCTTGGCATCCGACGACGAGCGACGGGTCGAGCAGCTGCGACACCTGCGCGGCGCGTTCATCCCGTGGCTGGCAACCATCAATCCAGACAGTGATCAACTGGTCCGGCGAGCCGCTCGCTGGACGGATCTGCCAGCCGAAAGTCGGCCCCTGCTAGAAGGATTCGTCGCCCGGCGGCTGCTTGTCACCGACAACCACGACGGCGAAGTCGTGGTCGAGGTGGCCCTGGAAAGCCTGCTGCGTCAGTGGGATGACCTGGCCGCCTGGCTCGCCGAGGAGCGCGGCGATCTGAAGGACGCTGACCACCTCGAGCGCTCCGCGGCCGCGTGGGAGGACAACCGCCGCAACGCGGCCTGGCTGCTGGAGGGCACCCGGCTGGCCGAAGCCGAAACCCTCAGTGCCAAACCGGCATTCCGTGATCGGTTGGCCCACGTCCACGATTTCCTCGCCGCGTCGCGGCGTCGCGAGCAGGATCGCATGGAGGCCGAGCAGAAGCGTCACGCCGCCGAACTGCGCAAGGCCCAGGCGCACGCGGCGGTGCTGCGGAAGCGTTCGCTCGTGCTGCGCGTCGTGCTGGCGATCGCGCTGTTGATCGCCGCGGCCGCGGTGTACGGCTTCGTCACCGCCAAGAAGGAAACCGACACGGCCAACAAACGCACCCGTGAGGCGCTGGGATTGCGGCTGACGTACCAGGGTCAGACGATGCTCGCGGGAATCCAAGGCGGCGGGGACATTCGGGCGTTGTCAGAGATTCTGGCCGCACAACACGTCATGTCCGACAACGTCGGCGGGCTGTTCACGGCGGCGCTCATGCGCATCGACACCACGAGAATCATCCAGTCGAACGCCCCCATCATGGACGTCACGTACAGCACCGACGGGCAGCGCCTGGTGTCGGGCGGTGCCGATCACACGGTGCGGGTATGGGACGCCCACACCGGTCAGCCGGTCGGACCGCCGATGATGCAGAGCAATGCCGTCACCGACGCGGCGCTGAGTGACGACGGCAAGGACGTAGCGTTCGCCAGTGCCGACAGCGTGCGGGTATGGAACGCGCTGACAGGTCAGCCTGTTGAGCCACCGATGCTGCAGAACTCCGCTGTCACGAGTCTGGATCTGAGCGACAACGGCCAACTGGTCGCCGCGGGCAGCCCTGACGGCACCACGCGCGTCTGGAACGCCGCCACCGCGGTGCCGCTGACACCACCGATGACCGGACAGTTGAGTCCCGTCACGACAGTGGATTTCAGCGACGACGGGCAACGCGTCGCCGTCGGCGATGCCAACGGCACCCTGCGAGTCTGGAACACCGGCACCGGCCAGCCGATCACACCTCCCATGACCGGCCACACGGGGGGCGCGGTCACCACCGCGGCGTTCAGTCCCGACGGCCAGCGCGTCGTCTCGGGCGGAGCCGACCACATCGTGCGGTTGTGGAACGCCAACACCGGCCAGCCCATCGGCGCTCCGATGACCGGCCATCAGAACACGGTGACAAGCGTGGTGTTCAACCCGGATGGCAGCCGCATCGCCTCGGGCAGTTTCGATGGCACGCTGCGGATCTGGGACGCCACCACACAGCAGCCGGTCGCCCAGCCGATGACCGGTCACGTGGGGTCGATCAACGCGGTCTCCTTCAGCCCCGACGGGCATCGTCTTCTCACCGGCGGCGCCGACGAAACGCTTCGCGTGTGGGATGCCGATGTGGGGCCACAACCCACCGTCCCCACCAACTCCGCGGTGACCAGCGTGACGGTCAGCACCGACCGTCACCGCATCGTCTCGGGCAACAGCGACGGCAGCGTGCGGTTGTGGGATGCCGACAATCGGACCCTGATAGCCGAATTGACCAATGGCCGGCACGCGGCCGCGACGAGTGTCGCGATCAGCCCGGACGGGCGTGCGATCGCATCGGGCGCCGCGGACGGCACCGTGCAGCGGTGGAACGCCGACACCAGGGCGGCCGTCGGGCCGGTGATCGATGCCCACAAGGGCGCCGTCACGAGCCTGGTGTTCAGCTGGGACGGCAGCCACGTCGGCTCCGGCGGCGCCGACAACACCGTGCGGGAGTGGGACGCGTCGACGGGCCGGGCGGTTGGTGCCGCGATGACCGGCCACACCGCGCCTGTGCTGGCCGTGGCGTTCAGCCCGAACGGCAAGCTACTCATCTCCGGAAGCGCGGACACCACCTTAAGGTTGTGGAACGCCGAGACCGGCAAACCGGAGGGCAATCCGATGACCGGGCACACCGCCGCCGTGACGGACGTGGCTTTCGGGCCGGGCGGCGGGCGGATGGTCTCCCGAAGCGAGGACCACACGTTGCGGCTCTGGGATGCCGTGAGCACCACGCCGGTGGGACCACCGATGAACGCGCACAACGCCTACATGCTCGGCGTGCAGTTCAGTCCCGACGGCCAGCAACTGCTGTCGACGGGACCCGCCCCGGATCGGCGGCTGTTCCCACCGCCTGCCCTGACCGCCTGGTCAAACCTGTTGTGCGCCAAGCTCACTGCGAACATGAGTCACCAGCAGTGGCATGACTGGATTGCTTCCGACATCGGATACACGGAACTGTGCCCCGGGCTGCCCGTTACACCGGACAGCGGCAGCGGGTGAGAATCGGTCGATTCGAAGTAGTCCCGAAAACCCTCCGCCCGGCGCATGATGGCCCGATGAATGATGTCGTGCACGGGCACTGCGACAGCCGGTTCTCACCCGTCGCCGAAGCGTTGGCCGACGAGATCGCCAAGGGCGAGGAGTTGGGCGCCTCGGTCGCCGTCGACATCGACGGTGAACTCGTCGTCGACATCTGGGGCGGCCATGCCGACCGTGCGAAGACCGTCCCGTGGGGCCAAGACACCATCGTCAACTTCTTCTCCTGCACCAAAACGCTCACCGCGCTGGCGGCGTTGATCGCGATCGACCGCGGCGTCATCGATGCGTTCGCACCGGTTGCGAAGTACTGGCCGGAGTTCGCCGAGAACGGCAAGCAGGACATCGAAGTGCGCCACCTGATGTCTCACACGTCGGGTGTGTCGGGATGGCAGGTCCCATTCGCCATCGAGGACATCTACGACTGGAAGAAGGCCACCGCCCACCTCGCCCGCCAGGAACCGTGGTGGACACCGGGGACCGCGTCGGGTTATCACGCGGTCAACTACGGGCACTTGATCGGCGAGGTGATCCGGCGCGCCACCGGCAAGACCCTCAAGGAATTCGTGCGCGACGAGATCGCGACGCCGCTTGAGGCGGACGTGCAGATCGGCGTCGACGCTGCCGACGAGCATCGGGTGGCCGAGATCATCCCGCCACCGCCGTTGCCGATCGCGCTCGATGCACTACCCACCGACCACCCGGCCTACAAGACGTTCGCCGGCTTCCCGCCGGACGACAACACCGCTTTGATCGTCGAGACCACCGGATGGCGTCGTGCGGACATCGGCGGGGTCAACGGTCACGGCAATGCCCGCGCACTAGCGCGGGCATTGTCGCCAATTTCGTTGGGCGGCAAAGCTAACGGGGTGCAGATGCTGAGCCCGGAGACGATCGACCTGATATTTCAGCAGCAGTCGTATGGACCGGACCTGGTGCTGTTTGTCCCGCTGCGGTTCGGCATCGGTTTCGGATTGCCATCGCCGGAAAGCGTTCCGGCGATTCCCGAGGGCAGGATCTGCTGGTGGGGCGGCTGGGGTGGCTCGGCGATCGTGATGAATCCCGACCACCGCGCCACCTTCGCCTACGTGATGAACAAGATGGGACCGGGCACGACGGGCACAGCGCGCACCAACCGCTATGCCTCGCTCATCTACCAAGCCCTTGGCTGACCCTATGGTCCGCCGATTTCTGCACCAGGGTCTTGAATGCGCGCGAATCACAGCCCTCATGCAGAAAACGGCGAGGGTTTCGGTGACCGTCGCGGCGACCTTCTTGGCCGGGGTCGACGCCTTCTTGGAGCGGATGCGGAGGCTATGACGCGCGAGGTTGATCCAGCAGATTGAGCCGGTGAAGCACATCGCGGCCCAGATCGCGCAGATTCTGCCGCGGTGACGCCGAGACCAATGTGACGCCGTCCGCGACGTCGGCCCTGGCGATATCGGAAATCAGGCCGGCAAGCCCGTCCACTGTGCCCGCGTAATGCACGGTGTGCTCGCTTGCCCCGAGAACGCTTCGCGCCGAACGGAAATCGCCGGCCACAGCCACGGTGACGTCGAGGATCACCGCCACGTCGTCGCCACGCGCCCGGATACGCGCGCGGACCCGACGGGCCTGCTGCAGGTCGGCGGCGGCGACGCGCACCGTGCACTGTTCACCGTCGGTCAGTTCACTCCAGTCGCCGGTCGGCGCGTCCACCACGAATAGCCGCACATCGCCACGCTAAGAGCACCGCCAACGCAGTGTCGATGGTTGTGCTCAGGCCGAATCCAAGGCCTTTTCTTGGGCGTCCTTCTTCACGTCGTGCACCCGCGTCTTGTACAGGCTGGCCGCCGTGGTGATGACCAGCGTCACGACGATCACGCCGAGACTGACCAGCGTCGGGATTTCCGGCACCGGCACGTGCTCACCGCCGTTGATAAACGGCAGCTCGTTCTCGTGCAGGGCGTGCAGAAGGAGCTTCACGCCGATGAACGCCAGGATGAATGCCAGCCCCTGCGACAGGTAGACCAGCCGCTTGAGCAGGTCGCCGAGCAGGAAGTAGAGCTGGCGCAGGCCCATCAGCGCGAACACATTCGCGGTGAATACCAGGTACGACTCCTCGGTCAGGCCGTAGATCGCGGGGATGGAGTCCAGCGCGAACAGCAGGTCCGTGGTGCCGAGCGCGATGATGACCAGGAACATCGGCGTCATCAGACGCTTGCCGTTTTCCTTGACCCACAGCGCGAGGCCCTCCCACCTGTCGGTGAGTTTGAGGTGGCTGCGCGCAAACCGGACCACGAAGTTCTCCGCGTCGTCGTCGTGCTCGGTGTCTCTGGCCAGGTTGATCGCGGTGTACACCAGAAAAGCGCCGAAAATGTAGAACACCCAGGAGAACTGGTTGATGGCCACCGCGCCGAGCGCGATGAAGATGCCACGGAAGACCAGCGCCAGGATGATGCCGACCAACAGCGCCTGCTGCTGATACTTCTTGGGCACCTTGAAGCTGGCCATGATGATCAAGAAGATGAACAAGTTGTCCACGGACAGGCTGTACTCGGTCAGCCAGCCTGCGAAGAACTCCAGCCCGTACTGGCCGCCGTGGAAGAGCCAGACCCACACGCCGAACGCCACCGCCAGCCCGACGTAGGCCGCCAACGCGGTGCCTGTCTCACGCTTGGACGGTTCGTGGGGTCGACGTCCGATTACGATCACGTCGAACAGCAGCACAGCGATCGTCACGCTCAGCGTGATGATCCACTCGAGTTGGGTTACCTGCACGTGCGAAGCCTCCGGTCGTTGTTAAACGCCGGAGGTCTCTTCCACCGACACGTTGTGTCGGCCCGCGGTCCCGGTCGTCCGATGACGGTCGACGTGGTGACGACACCGCGGCGAAGGAATACTCCCCTCCACCGCCAATTCTGCCAGCTGGCTGCCTGCGAGCGAAATCGGGGCCGCGTGAACCTACGGTTACAGCCATGACCGACACCCAACTGCCTGGTGTTTTCGGCGACGTGCAGCCACTGCTCGAGCATTACGGATACCTGGGCGTGGCCGGAATGTTGTTCCTCGAGGACTTCGGCGTCCCCGTGCCCGGCGAAATCATGCTGATCGCCGCCGCGGTGTTCGCCGGTGCGGGCCAGATGAACATCGCCGTGGTTTTCCTGGTTGCGGTACTGGCCGCCGTGATCGGCGACAACATCGGTTTCGTCATCGGCCACTTCGGCGGCCGACCGCTGGCGGAGCGTTACGGCCGGTACGTGTTCCTGACGCCGCAGCGGCTGGACCGGGCCGAGGCCTTCTTCAACCGGCACGGCGGCAAGATCGTCACGGTCGCCCGCTTCATCGACGGCCTGCGGCAGATCAACGGACTGTTGGCGGGCATCGTTGGCATGCACTGGCTGAAATTCCTCGGCTACAACGCACTGGGCGCGGTGCTGTGGGTTGGGGCCTGGTCTGCGCTGGGGTACCTCGCAGGCGAGCACATCGTCGAGATCTACGACACGTTCGAGCGGTACAAGTGGTATGTGGTCGCGGCGGTTGTCGTGGTTATCGCAATTGTGATCACCCACCGCGTGCGGCGCGGGCGGGCCGAGCGAGCGGCTTAGTAGTTTGTACTCGTGACAACGGCTTTCCATCCTGAGGTGCCACCTCAATACCTGTTGTCCTCATTCGCGCCCGAGCCGCGCACGCTCATCGACATTCTCTACGAGACGGCCGACCGCTACCCCGATGCGCCGGCGCTCGACGACGGCGAGGTCCAGCTGACCTACGCCGAGTTGATCTCCGATATCGAGGAGAGCCTCGACTGGCTCGCCGCCCGCGGCATCGGCCGTGGCGACCGCATCGGGATTCGGATGCCGTCAGGCAATTACGCGTTGTACGTCGCGATCCTCGCGACGCTGGCGGCCGGAGCCGCATACGTGCCGGTCGACGCCGACGACCCCGATGAACGCGCCGAGCTGGTGTTCGGTGAGGCGGACGTGGTGGGGATCATCACCGAGCGGGGCCTGAGCCGTGCGCGGGGCGAGTCGCGCGGATGGCGGGCGGGCGCGCCGCTCGGCCGCGACGACGCCTGGATCATCTTCACGTCCGGCTCTACCGGCACCCCGAAGGGCGTCGCCGTCACGCATCGCAGCGCCGCCGCGTTCGTCGACGCTGAAGCGCAAATGTTCTTGCAGGACAATCCAATTGGACCCGGAGACCGAGTGCTGGCTGGCCTGTCGGTGGCATTCGACGCGTCATGCGAGGAGATGTGGCTGGCCTGGCGGCACGGGGCGTGTCTGGTGCCGGCCCCGCGCTCACTGGTGCGTAGCGGCATGGATTTGGGGCCGTGGCTGGTGTCCCGCGACATCACGGTGGTGTCGACCGTGCCGACGCTGGCGGCATTGTGGCCGGCCGAGGCGCTCGAGGCGGTCCGGTTGCTGATCTTCGGCGGGGAGGCTTGCCCGCCGGAGCTGGCAGAGCGGTTGGCCGTCGAGGGCCGCGAGGTGTGGAACACCTACGGCCCGACCGAGGCGACGGTCGTGGCATGCGCCGCACGCCTCGAGGGCTCTGCGCCGGTGGGCATCGGGTTGCCGCTACGCGGCTGGGATCTCGCGGTGGTCGACAAAGATGGAGAGCCGGTGCGCACCGGCGAGGTCGGTGAACTCGTGATCGGCGGCATCGGGCTGGCCCGCTATCTGGATCCGGCCAAGGACGCCGAGAAATACGCGATGATGCCGACGCTCGGATGGTCACGCGCCTATCGCAGCGGCGATCTGGTGCGGCTTGAGCCCGACGGCTTGTACTTCATGGGCCGCGCCGACGACCAGGTGAAGGTCGGCGGCCGTCGCATCGAACTCGGTGAGGTCGACGCCGCGCTTGTGAATCTGCCAGGAGTCAGTGGCGGCGCCGCCGCAGTGCGTAAGACCGCCAGCGGCACACCACTATTGGTGGGTTACGTCGCGAGCGCCGACCCGTCGTTCGACATCGGTAAAGCCCGCGCCGCACTTGCCGACACCCTGCCTGCGGCGCTGGTGCCGAGGCTGGTGCTAGTCGACGAGCTACCTACCCGCACCTCGGGCAAGGTCGACCGCAATGCGCTGCCGTGGCCTGTCGCGGGCGGCTGCGCCGATGAGGAGCCTGATCTCGGCGGCACGCTCGGCTGGCTGGCCGGGCTGTGGCGGGAGGTCCTCGCCGCGCCCGTCGACGGGCCCGAGGCCGATTTCCATGCGCTCGGTGGAGGATCGCTGTCCGCGGCACAGTTGGTGGCAGCGATGCGCCAGCGCTATCCGCAGGTGACCGTCGCCGACCTCTACGACCATCCGCGAATCGGGTCGCTGGCGGGCTATCTCGACGAGCTCGACCCGCCGCCTGCCGTCGAAGCGCGCGTGGTGAAGCCGACACCGCGGCTGACCCAGGCCGTGCAGGTGGCGCTGTCGCTACCGCTGGCCACACTGACCGGGCTGCAGTGGGTGATATGGCTGGCGCTACTCAATAACGTTGTCGCCCAACTTCATCCGCCGTCGTGGTTGGCGCCGGTGAACTGGTGGTTCGTCGGCGTCGGCTTCGTTCTGTTCATCACCCCCGTTGGCCGGATGTCGATCGCGGCGTTCTGCGCGCGAATCCTGTTGGGCGGCTTGCAACCTGGCACGTATCGCCGCGGTGGGCCGGTGCACCTGCGCGTGTGGGTCGCCGAGCGCCTTGCCGAGGCCAGCGGCGCCGAGAACCAGGCGGGTGCACCGTGGCTCGTCTATTACGCCCGGATGCTCGGCAACACCGTCGGCAAGGGTGTCGACCTGCACTCGCCGCCGCCGGTGACCGGCATGATGCGGCTGGGTCACCGCTGTTCGATCGAACCCGAGGTCGACCTGTCGGGGCACTGGATCGACGGCGACCAATTCCACGTCGGCCCGATCACCGTCGGCAACGACGCGTCCATCGGGGCACGAACCACGCTCCTGCCGGGCGCAGTCATCGGCAAGAACGCCGATGTCGCGCCGGGATCCGGGGTGGTCGGCAAGGTCAAGAACGGCCAGTATTGGAAAGGCTCGCCCGCGGTGAAGTCGGGCAAGGCCCGCCACCCGTGGCCCGAGCATCGACCACCACGCGCGCCGGTGTGGGTGGCCATCTATGGCGTGACGTCGATTCTGCTCGGCGGGCTGCCGCTGCTGGCGCTGGGAGTCGGTCTTGCCGTGATCGGTTGGGCTGTCCGCGATGCCGCTTCGCTGAAGGACGCTCTGACTGCCGCAGCGCTGTGGACGCCCGCGGCGACGCTGGCCGCGGTGCTTACGTACGCGGCGTTGACGGTGATCGGGGTGCGACTGCTGTCGATGTGGATGCCCGAGGGGTATCACCCCGTGCGCAGCCGCGTCGGATGGCAGCTGTGGGCGACCGAACGGCTGATGGACGCCGCCCGCGACTACCTGTTCCCGATCTATGCGAGCCTTCTGACGCCGTGGTGGCTGCGCGTGCTTGGCGCCAAAGTCGGCCGTGGCACCGAGATTTCGACGGCACTGCTGGTGCCGAAGTTCACCGTCGTCGAGGACGGTGCGTTCCTGGCCGACGACACCATGGTGGCGTCCTACGAGCTGGGTGGCGGCTGGATCCACGTCGCCAAGACGACCATCGGCAAGCGGGCCTTCCTGGGCAACTCCGGCATTACCCAGCCCGGCCGGCGGGTGCCCGACGATGGTCTGGTCGCGGTGCTGTCGGCGACGCCGCACAAAGCCAAGGCAGGCTCGTCGTGGCTGGGCAGTCCGCCGGTCCGGTTGCGCCGCAACCCCACCGCGGCCGACGTGTTGCGCACGTTCCATCCGTCGCTGCGGCTGAAGATTCTTCGCTCGTTGGTCGAGACGTGCCGGCTGATCCCGATGATCGTGACGTTCGCCATCGGGGTGGCTGTTCTGTCGGCGGTGCAGTGGCTGGCAATGGAAATCGGCTGGGGCTGGACGGCGGTGGCCAGCGGTGTCGTGCTGCTGACCGCGGGGGCGTTCGCGGGTGGAGTCGCTGTGATTGCGAAATGGGTTCTAGTTGGCCGCATTACGGCCATCGAGCATCCACTGTGGTCGTCGTTCGTGTGGCGAAACGAGGTATCGGACACTTTCGTGGAGACGGTCGCAGCGCCATGGTTCGCCCGCGCCGCCAGCGGGACTCCGGTGATGAACCTGTGGCTGCGCGCGCTTGGCGCGAAGATCGGCCGCGGTGTCTGGTGTGAGACGTACTGGCTGCCCGAGGCCGACCTGGTGACCCTCGAGAAGGGTGCAACGGTCAACCGCGGCTGCGTCGTGCAGACCCACTTGTTCCACGACCGGATCATGCGGATGGACACCGTTGTGCTGGAACAGGGTTCGACGCTGGGCACGCACTGCGTCGCACTGCCTGCCGCACGCATCGGTGCAGGCGCAACGGTAGGTCCGGCATCGCTGGTGATGCGCGGCGACGAGGTACCGCCGTCCACGCGCTGGCAAGGCAATCCGATCGCGCCGTGGAACCTGTTCCGCAAGAAGCGTGGCGATACGCCGAAGCCCCCCAAAGAAAGCGCCGCGTGACGAGAAGCAAGAAAGCAGCGAAGAAAGCGGCCCAACCACCGGTCATCGATCCGTACCTGCCCGCCAACGGCAACTTCGGCTATCGAGTCTCGCGCTACGAGCTGGACCTCGAATACAAGGTGGTGATCAACCGGCTGGCCGGATCCGCCACCATCACCGCCGTCACCCTCGCGGCGTTGCGCACCTTCACCCTCGACCTGTCGGACGCCCTTTCGGTGACCAAGGTGTCGGTCAACGGCAAGCGCCCGGCCCAGTTTCGGTCGTCGGCGGGCAAGCTGCGCATCGCGCTGGCCGACGCGCTGCCCGCGGGCGCGGCGATGACGATCGCGGTGCGCTACGGCGGTACCCCGCGGCCGATCCGCTCCTATTGGGGCGAAGTCGGTTTCGAGGAACTGTCCAACGGCGTGCTCGTCGCAGGCCAACCCAACGGCGCCGCGTCGTGGTTCCCCTGCGACGACCATCCCAGCGCCAAGGCCAGCTTCCGCATCCAAGTCAGCACGGAGAGCCCGTATTACGCGCTGGCCAACGGTGAACTGTTGTCGCGGCGCGCCAGAGCGGGCATGACGACCTGGACCTACGAGCAGGCCGAGCCGACGTCGACGTATCTGATCACGCTGCAGATAGGCATGTACGACCGGGTTCGACTGGCCAAGAACGGCGTTCAGATGCACGCCGTGCTGCCCGAGCGGTTGCGCGGCAACTTCGAGCAGGACTTCGCCGACCAGCCGCAGATGATGAAGTTGTTCGTCAAGCTGTTCGGCCCCTACCCGCTGGACACCGGCTACACAGTGGTGGTGACCGACGACGATCTCGAGATACCCCTTGAGGCACAGGGCATTTCGATCTTCGGAGCAAACCATTGCGACGGCAAGGGTAGCGCCGAACGGCTGATCGCTCACGAGCTGGCGCATCAGTGGTTCGGCAATTCTGTCACCGCCAAACGCTGGCGGCACATCTGGCTACACGAAGGCTTCGCTTGCTACGCCGAATGGCTGTGGTCTGAGCACTCCGGTGGCCGCACCGCCGACGAGTGGGCGCGCCACTATTACCACCGGCTGGTCGATTCGCCGCAGGATCTGTTCCTGGCCGATCCGGGCCCGCGCGACATGTTCGACGATCGCGTGTACAAACGCGGCGCGCTGACCCTGCACGTGTTGCGTCGGCGCATCGGCGACGAGAATTTCTTTGCGCTACTTAAGGATTGGGCGGCGCGCTATCGGCACGGAACCGTCGTCACCGACGACTTCACCGGATTGGCCGCCAACTATGCACACGAATCGTTGCGACCGCTGTGGGATGCGTGGCTGTACTCGATGCCGGTGCCCGAGCTGGACGGGCCGTCATGACCGACGCACCGACACCGACCGGGCCGATCACGCGCGCCAGCGTGACCCGGGTCGGCACAGCGACCGTGTTGTCGGCGCTGTGCGGATACGCGGTGCTGTATCTGGCCGCCCGGGATCTCGAGCCGGCGGGCTTCTCGGTGTTCGGGGTGTTCTGGGGTGCATTCGGGTTGGTCACCGGCGCTGCGTTCGGGCTGCTGCAGGAAGCCACCCGCGAGGTGCGCTCGGCGAGGTACACGGAGTTGGTGGCCGGAGCCGGAGGGCCGGCGACATCGGACAGAGATCCGCGCACGCACCCGATGCGGGTAGCAGCGATGGTGGGTGTGGTGGCCGCGGTGGTGATCGCAGCGAGCTCACCGCTGTGGTCGGCGCACGTGTTTGTCGAGTCACAGTGGTTGAGTGTCGCGCTGCTGAGCGTCGGACTGGCGGGCTTCTGCCTGCACGCCACGCTCCTGGGCATGTTGGCCGGCGTGAACCGCTGGACCGAATACGGGTCGCTGATGGTGACCGACGCGGGCATGCGGGTGGCGGTGGCCGCCGCGACGTTCGTGGTCGGATGGGGCCTGGTCGGCTACCTGTGGGCGACGGTCGCAGGTGCGATCGCGTGGCTGCTCCTGCTCATCGCGTCGCCCTCTACACGTGCGGCGGCGCGACTGCTGACGCCCGGCGGCACCATCACGTTCCTTCGCGGCGCGTCGCATTCGATCGCCGCCGCGGGGGCCAGCGCGATCCTGGTGATGGGTTTCCCGGTGCTGCTCAAGGCGACCTCGGGCGATCTGGGCGCCACCGGTGGCGTTGTGATCCTGGCTGTGACACTGACCCGGGCGCCGCTGCTGGTGCCGTTGACCGCGATGCAGGGGAATCTGATCGCCCATTTCGTCGACCAGCGCACGGAGCGGCTGCGGGCGCTGGTGCAGCCCGCGCTGGCGGTGACCGGCCTCGGTTTGCTCGGGGTGCTGCTCGCGGGGGTGTTCGGACCATGGCTGTTGCGGGAAGGGTTCGGCGCGCAGTATCTGGCCAACGGTGCACTGCTGGCCTGGCTGACCGCGGCTGCCGTGGCGATCGCCTTGTTGACGTTGACCGGCGCTGCGGCGGTGGCAGGCGCCCTGCACAGGGCCTATTCGCTGGGCTGGGTGTCCGCGACGGTGGCGTCTGCGCTGTTGCTGCTGTTGCCGGTCGGGTTGGAGACGCGCACGGTCATCGCGCTGCTGTGCGGGCCGATGGTGGGAATCGCGGTTCACCTGGCCGCGCTTGCCAGGATGTCGGTCGGGTGAGGCTGTATTTTTGAGGACATCAGCATCTCGGACACGCGCTACCACGACGTTTGGCTCATCATTCCCGCCTTCAATGAGGCGAGCGTTATCGGCGACGTCATCTCTGACGTTCGCTCCGTTTTCGACCACGTGGTGTGTGTCGACGACGGCAGCCGCGATGACACCGGCGAGGTGGCGTGGCGCGCCGGGGCACATTCGGTGCGTCACCCGGTCAACCTCGGCCAGGGCGCGGCCATCCAGACCGGCGTGGAGTACGCCCGCCGGCAGCCCGGCGCCGCGGTGTTCGCCACCTTCGACGCCGACGGTCAGCATCGCGTCAAGGACGTCATCCGGATGATCGACCGGCTGTCAAGCGACGACGTCGATCTCGTCGTCGGCACGCGGTTCGCCGACCCCGGTGTGGTGAGCCACACGCCGCTGCTGAAGCGAATTGTGCTGCGAACGGCGGCCACGTTGAGCAGGCGCAGCCGCCAGCTCGGGCTGACTGATGCGCACAACGGCCTGCGTGTGTTCAACAAGAAGGTCGCCGACGCGCTCAACCTCACCATGAGCGGCATGAGTCACGCCGACGAGTTCATCGCCCTGGCGTATGAAAACCATTGGCGGGTAACGGAAGAACCCGTCGAGATTCTCTACACCGAATACTCGATGTCTAAGGGCCAGCCGTTGCTCAACGGCGTCAACATCATCTTCGACGGTTGGTTGCGAGGGAGGATGTCGCGATGAACTGGATCCAGGCGCTGCTGATCATCTCGGTGCTGGCGCTGTTGGTCTACCTGTTGCGCTCGCGCCGCAACGCACGGTCCAAGGCGTGGGTGAAGGTCGGCTACGTGCTGTTCGTCATCGCTGGGATTTACGCGATCCTTCGGCCGGACGACACCACCGTCGTCGCGAATTGGCTTGGCGTCAAGCGCGGTACCGATCTGATGTTGTACCTGCTGATCATCGCGTTCGTGTTCACGACGCTGTCGGCCTACATGCGGTTCAAGGATCTCGAGCTGAAGTACGCGCGGCTGGCACGGGAAGTGGCGTTGCAGACCGCTCGGGTGCCCGAGGAGCACTAGGGGCGCTCGGGCGCGCCGCCAATCAAAGTGGCCAACAGTGCAATTCGCTTGGCTTCAAGGTCAGGCTGAGGCAGAACCGCCCTGACGATCGCCGCACCGTCGAAGGTGTTGGTGATGATCGCGACCAATGCGACGAAGGTGTCGTCGGGGAACTGATCCGCCCCGGGCAGCGCCCTGGCGGCGTCGTAGATGTTGGCGGCGTATTCGGTGAGCACCTCTTGCAGAGTGGCCCGCAGCTTCTCGTCGGTACGTGAAGCGACCATCAGCTCGTACATCACCGTATTGGTGGCGTTGCCGGTGAGGTCGCGCATGATCGTCAGCGCCGCCTTCAGCGCCGGCTTGTCGGCCGGTATCTCGGCGACCTGCTTGGTGAACGAGTCGAGTTGGCGTCGCATCACCTCGCGTGCGGTGGCGGCCATGAAATCGCCCATGGTCGGGAAGTGCCGGAACAGCGCGCCGTCGGACACTTGGGCGCGCTTCGCGATCACGGCGGCCGACGCGCGCGCATAGCCGACATCGATGATGGTGTCGATGCTGGCGTCCAGCAGCCGCGCGATGGTTTCCTCGCGACGTTGCTGCTGTGTCCGTGGCATGTCAGGCAAGCGCTTTCGCGGGTTCGCGGGCGTCGGCGCGAAGGAAGCGGCCGGATTTCACCGTCGTCCCGTAGCCATCGCAGAACTGGCCGTTGCGGAAGACCACGCTGCCGTTGACGCCGGTAGCGACGACCGCGGCGTCGTTGCGGTTGACCATGCGGCTCAGGTCGCCGTAAAACGGCACCTTCTCTTCGTGATAAGCGTCAACCGAGCTGTCGAGGCCGGCTGGGTCGATCACCACGAAGTCCGCCCGATCGCCCTCGCGCAGGGTCCCTGCATCCAGACCGAACCAATCGGCGACCTCGGCGGTCAGCCGGTGCACCGCTCGTTCGACGCTCAGGAACGGACGCCCGGCAGCCTCCGCGTCGCGGACACGCTTCAGCAGCCGCAGCGAAAAGTTGTAGAACGCCATGTTCCGCAGGTGCGCACCGGCGTCGGAGAAGCCCATGTGGACGGACGGATCCGCGGCGAGCTTGTCGAGATGGCGGCGCCGGTGGTTGGCGACGATGGTTGTCCAGCGGACGTTGCGCTCGCCGTTTTCGACAAGCACGTCCAAGAACGCATCGAGCGGGTGCAGCCCGCGCTCGTCGGCGATCTGGCCAAAGCTCTTTCCAATGAGCGTCGTATCCGGACATTCGACGATGGTGGCGTCATGAAAATCCCTGTGCCACAACGTCGGGCCGAGCTTGCGGCGGTCGAACGACCGGCGGAACCGGCGACGGTAGTCGGTGTCGGCGAGCAGTTGGTTGCGCGCGATCTGCTCCCGCAGATGAAGTGCGGCGGTGCCTGCACCGAATTCCTCGAACACCGGCAGGTCGATACCGTCGGAGTACAGCTCGAACGGCACCGGAAGGTGCTGGAACCGCACGAACGAGTCGAAGACCTTGTTGAGAAGCCTTGTGCCGGGCCCGAATACGTGCACTGCACCGGGAGCGGACTTGGCGTCGGCCGACACCAGCAGGCTCATCCGTACGCCGGCACGCCTGCCGAACCACCGACTGCTGGTCAAGAAGAACATCAATGCTTCGAGCGGGTTTTTGGTGTTGGGTGCGCTCTGCAGAATTCGGCGACGCTTGCGCAGGACTGAGATCAGCTTGCGGCGCTCACGCCAGGTGGCGAAGGTCGACGGCAGCGCGCGCGACCGGTAGCGGTCTCCGTCGAGTTTGTCGATGGGAGCGTCCATTCCGGACATTCCGAGAAGCCCGGCGTCGAGAGCCTGCTCGAGCAAGCCTGCCATCCGGTCCAGCTCGGCTTCCGTCGGCTTCACGCCGTCAGTGGTGGCGCGGTCGAGGCCGAGGACCGCGGTGCGCAAATCCGAATGCCCAAGCATGGAGCTGACATTGGGCCCGAGCGGCAGGTCGTCGAGAGCACGCACGTATTCCGCGGGCGTCGACCACGTCTTCTTGGCTTCGAGCGCGCCGAGCACGTACTGGCGCGGGACGGCTTCCACCCGGCTGAACAGATCTGCGGCGTCTTCAGCGTCGGAGTAGACCGCCGAGAGCGAACAGTTTCCCAACAACAGAGTGGTCACACCGTGGCGCACCGACTCCCGCAGCCCCGGGTCGAGCAGCACCTCGGCGTCGTAGTGGGTGTGCACGTCGATGAACCCGGGCAGGATCCACTTGCCCGCGGCGTCGATCACGTCCGGGCAACCCGCCTCGTCGAGGGCCTCGGGAGATACCGCGGCAACGACGCCGTCGCGAATCCCCAGCGTGCGGACCTGCGGCGCGGCTCCGGTGCCGTCGAACCACAGGCCGTTACGAACGATGACGTCATAGGTCATGACGCCAACCGTACAACAGAAAGTGAGTACTTACAATCTTTTTCTCGGGCAGCTAGTCCCGGCCCGCAGTTTCGCGGAGGTTCAGCCCTGGCGGAAGTAGTCGACCGTCCTGGCGACGCCCTCATCGATGCCGACCTCCGGGGCCCACCCGAGCACTCGCTTCGCGAGGCTGATGTCGAGGCAGGACCGCCGCAGATCACCCAGTCGAGGCGGGTGAAACTCCGGCTCGTCGGCGGCGCCTGCGGCCTGGGCGATCAGCGAATGCAGTCGGCGCGTTGAGGTTTCGGTGCCAGTGGCGATGTTGAAGCGTTGCCCGTCGCCGGCGTCTCCGGACGCCTTGACGAACGCGTCCACGACATCGTCGACGAACACATAGTCGCGAGTGTCCGTGCCGTCGCCGAAGATCCTGGTCGGTTTCCCGGCCAGCAGCGCCCTGGAGAAGATCGCCACGACCCCCGCCTCGCCGTGGGGGTCCTGGCGGGGGCCGTAGACGTTGCCGGGGGCGATGTGAGAACACTGCAGGCCGTAGAGGTTGCGGTACATGTTCAGATACACCTCACCCGCGACCTTGCTTGCGGCATACGGCGACGACGGATCTATCGGCACGTCTTCACCGGTCGGGTAGGACGGCGGCGTGCCATAGATAGAGCCGCCCGAAGAGGTGTGCACGATCTTGCGGACACCCGAACGACGGGCGGCCTCGGCCAGGCGCACGGTGCCGACCACGTTGACCGTCGAATCGAACTGCGGATCGTCAACCGAAAGCGTGACGGAGATCTGAGCGGCGAGATGGAAAACCACCTCGGGCCGCGTGTCGGAGAGCAGTCCGATGAGGTCTGCGCTGACGATGTCGGCCTTCGCGAATTCGAATGCGTCGGAGCGCTCGGCCGTGGCGATGTTCTCACTGCGGCCCGAGCTCAGATCGTCGACGCCGACGACGCTGTGTCCGTCCGCGAGGAGGCGGTCTACCAGCGTTGATCCTACGAAACCGGCTGCCCCGGTGACCAGTGTGCGCATCGGCTCACCATACCGACGACCATTATGCGCCGGCTCGGACCGTAGGCTCGGCGAAGAGATGAACTGGGTCGCCCGCGCCGCCGCCGCGCTGATCATGGTGCAGCTGGTCGTTCGGGCCGTGCTGGCCCTCCGCGGCTACTTCTATTGGGACGACCTGATCCTGACCGGCCGCGCGGGCACGCAGAGCCTGCTGTCGCCGGCCTATCTGTTCGACGATCACGACGGGCACGTCATGCCGGGCGCGTTTCTGGTGGCCGGCGGCATCACGCGAATCGCACCGCTGAATTGGATCGGACCCGCCATCAGCTTGGTGGTGATGCAGCTGTTGGCGTCGCTGGCGCTGCTGCGGGCGCTGCACGTGATTCTCGGCTGGCGGCCGGTGCTGCTGCTGCCGTTGACGTTCGCGTTGTTCACCCCGCTGTCGGTGCCTGCCTTCGCGTGGTGGGCGGCTGCGCTGAACTCGCTGCCGATGCTGGCCACACTGGCGTGGGTGTGTGGCGATGCGGTGCAGTTGGTCCGCACCGGCAATCAACGCTATGCGGTGTCGGGCCTGCTGGTGTATCTCGGCGGCCTGTTGTTCTTCGAGAAGGCCGCCGTGATCCCGTTCGTGGCCTTCACGATTGCGGCGCTCCACGCGCATGTCACATCGTCCGGCTCGGTGGCGCACGTGTGGCGGCGCGGCCTTCGGCTATGGGTGTCGGCACTGGCCGTGACGGCGGCGTGGATCGGCGTCTATCTGCTGGTTGTCGACCAGAAACGGTGGAGCTTCGACCTGGTGATGACGTGGGACCTGTTGAGCCGCTCGGTGACTCACGGCATCGTGCCGGGTTTGGTTGGCGGACCGTGGGATTGGCAGCGCTGGGCCCCCGCGTCACCGTGGGCGACGCCGCCGGTGGCGGTGATGGTGCTGGGGTGGTTCGCGCTGGCGGTCGTCGTGGCGATCTCGTTGGCGCGTAAGGAGCGGATCGGACCCGTTTGGCTGGTGGCCGTAGGCTACGCGGTCGCGTGCCAGATTCCGATCTACCTGATGCGCTCGTCGCGGTTCACCGCGCTCGAATTGGCGCAGACGCTGCGCTATCTGCCCGACCTTGTGGTGGTGTTGGCGCTGCTGCTGGCTGTCGGCCTGTGTGCGCCGAATCGTGAGCGATCGACGTGGCTGGCTGGGTCGCGGGCAAGGACAACGGTAATCGTCTGCGTCACAGGCGTTTTCGTCGCCAGCAGCTTGTACTCAACCGCGACGTTCATGACCATCTGGCGAGAGAACCCGGCGCAGCCTTATCTGCAGAACGCTAGGGCAGGGTTGGCGACAGCGCACGCGACCTCGAGTGCGCCGATGCTCGAGCAGGAGGTCGACCCGATGGTGTTGCAGCGCGTCGTCGGACCGGAGAACCTGGCCAGCCACATGTTCGCACTGCTGCCGGATCGGCCCGACTTCGCAGGCGCGACAACGGATTTACGCATGCTGGATGCCAGCGGCCATGTCGTCGACGCAAAAGTCACGTGGGTACGGTCGATCGTGCCGGGGCCCGAGCCGAATTGCGGATATCTGGTGCAGCCGGACTTCCCGGTGTCGATGCGACTGGACGGCCCGCTGCTGCCCGCTGACTGGACGGCGGAGATCAACTACCTCGCCAACAGCGACGGGTCGCTGACGATGTCGCTGTCGGAGGGTACGGAGACGAAAGTGCCGGTCCGTCCCGGGCTCAACCGTGTGTTTGTCAGGCTGCCCGGGGCGGGAGATGCGATCAAGGTGCGCGCGAACACGGCGGCGTTGTCGGTGTGTCTCGCGGCAGGGCCGGTCGGGTTCGTCGCGCCGCGGTAGTCCGTGCGTCCGGATAATGGACGCATGACAGATGTGCGTGAACAAGGTCTTCAAGTCTTCCGCGAGCTGCTGCCGGGCGCTGAGGTCAAGCTGCGCGACGGCACGTTCGGCGACGAGCTTCTCGAGATCGGCATCGACAACATCTTCGGCCGGTTGTGGGCCCGCGAGGGGCTGAGCCGGCGCGACCGCAGCCTCGTCACGCTCGGCATCCTGATCGCGCTGCGGGCCACCGACGAGCTCACGTTCCATGTGCAGATCGCCCGCAACAACGGGCTCACCGAGGACGAGATCGCCGAAGTCATCTACCACGCCAGCGGCTACGCCGGCTTTCCCGCCGCCAACACTGCCAACAAGATCGCGCGCGAAGTGTTTGACGCCAAGTCCTAACGGCACCTCGACGAGGTGGTGCCCCCGTTGAGGACTTCTTGAGTGGCGCATATGGCGGGTGACACTGCGCGAGCGACCGCAACATGCCAGCAGAACTCGGCGCGTCGTGTGCAAACACGGTCATTCGCGCGAAGGAACAGTCTGAGCCACCTAGGAGAATCGAACTCCTGACCTATTCATTACGAGTGAATCGCTCTACCGACTGAGCTAAGGTGGCGTGCCCTTGCGGGCGGCACGAGTCTACGGCAGGCCCCGCCGACGGCCCAAGTCAGTTCCGCAGGGCTTGCCCGACCGTGGCCACCATCGCGTCGACTGCGAACTTGGGCTTCACGTTCACTGCCAACGCCTCGCGGCACTCCAGCACCGCCTCGATGCAGCGCAGCAGGTTATCCGGCGATGCGTGCGCGGCCATCGCCGCGATCCGATCTGTCATATCCGGATGGTTCGCCTTGATGTCGCCCGCCTCGGTTGACACGAGCAGCGCGTCACGGAAATAGGTCGCCAGGTCGATGAGCGCCCTGTCCAACGCGTCACGTGATGCGCGCGTCTGTCGCGACTTCTGGCGTCGCTCAAGGTCTTTGAGGGCGCCCGTCGCGCCGCGCAACGTCCCGGCCGTGCCCTTGCCGCTGCCACCCGCCCCCAGCGCCGTCCGCAACTCCTCGGTTTCGGCCTCGTTGCGGTCTTCGGTCAGCGCTCGTGCCTCGGCCTCGGCCGTTGCCACCAATTCCTCGGCCGCGGCGAAGGCCCGCGACGGCGTGGCCGCATCGCGCGCGAGGCCAAGTGCGCGCCGCCGTCGTTCCCGCGCCTGCTCGTCGGTGGCCAGCCGGCGCGCCCGACCGACGTGTCCGCCGCTGACCGACGCCGCCCAGGTGGCCTCGTCCTCCGGCAGTCCGTCGGTCTCGATCAGCACCCTGGCGATCGCTTCCACCGGCGGCGTGACCAGTGCCACGTGCCGGCACCGCGACCGCAGCGTGATCGCGATGTCCTCGGGATCCACCGACGGTGCGCACAGCAGGAACACCGTCGAGGGCGGCGGCTCCTCGACGACCTTGAGCAGCGCGTTCGCCGCGCCTTCGGTGAGCCGGTCGGCGTCCTCGACGACCACGATCTGCCACCGCCCGGTGCCCGGCCGCCGCGACGCGATCTGGACGATGTTGCGCATCTCGTCGACGCCGATCGACAGCCCCTCCGGAATGATCCGCCGCACATCGGCGTGGGTGCCGGCCATCGTCGTGGTGCACGCCCGGCATTCCCCGCAGCCGGGGACGCCATCGGAGGTGCACTGCAGTGCAGCAGCGAAGCACAGCGCCGCAACCGAGCGGCCCGAGCCAGGCGGCCCGGTGATCAGCCACGCGTGTGTCATGGTCCCGGCCGTGAGCCCACTGTGAGCCGAATCACCCCGGGCGGCCTCTGCCGCGGCGACCAATTCCGCTTCCACGGCGTCTTGCCCCACCAGACGCGAAAACACACCGGCCATCGAGATAACAGTAATGCTGCGAACCGACACGTCCGTCCCACAGCACCCTTTTCCGTCCGCCCTGCCCGATACGGTTGACCTGTGAGCACGGAGGCCATTCAGATCGGGCGAATCAGCGCATTCGTCCGATGGGCTGCGCGTACGCCGTGGCCGGTGTTCACGCTGGGCATGCTGCAGAGCGACATCATCGGCGCACTTTTCGTGCTGGGCTTTTTGCGCTTCGGCCTGCCGCCCGAGGACCGCATCCAGCTGCAGGACCTGCCCGCCTTCAACCTGGCGGTCTTCCTCGGCTATCTCTTCTTGTCGTTCACTGTCGGCTCGTATCTGAGCCTGCGGCTGCTCATTCCGGTGATGCGCTGGCAACGCCGGGACACGCTGCTCGGCGACTCGGATCCGGCCACCACGGAACTCGCGCGTGCCCGCGCGCTGAAGATGCCCTTCTACCGGACGCTGATCAGCGTCGCGAATTGGTGCTTGGGGTCCGTCGTCTTCATCGTCGCCAGCTGGCCGGTCGCCAGTAAATCCGCGCCGGTGGTGGCGGTCGCTACGGGCCTGGGGGCCACCGCGACGGCGATCATCGGTTATCTCCAGTCCGAGCGAGTGCTACGGCCGGTGGCCGTGGCCGCGTTGCGGGGCGGCGTGCCCGAGAACTTCCGTGCGCCCGGTGTCATCCAGCGCCAGGTGCTGACGTGGGTGCTGTCCACCGCAGTGCCGGTGCTGGCCATCGTGCTCGCCCTGGTGGCAAGCAAATTCCAGATCCTGACCGCATCGGCGGACCGGCTCACCACGCCGATCCTGCTGCTGGCCATCGCCGCGTTGTTCATCGGGCTGTTCGGCACCGTGCTGGTCGCCATGTCGATCGCCGACCCGCTGCGCCAATTGCGTTGGGCGCTCGGCGAAGTGCAGCGCGGCAATTACAACGCGCACATGCAGATCTACGACGCCAGCGAATTGGGGCTGCTGCAGGCCGGATTCAACGACATGGTGCGCGATCTCGCCGAGCGGCAACGGCTGCGCGACCTGTTCGGCCGCTATGTCGGTGAAGACGTGGCCCGTCGCGCCCTCGAGCGCGGCACCGAGCTCGGCGGCCAAGAACGCGATGCTGCAGTGCTTTTCGTCGACCTCGTCGGCTCGACACACCTGGCGTCGACACGCCCGGCGGCCGAAGTCGTCAGCCTGCTCAACGAGTTCTTCCGCGTCGTCGTCGACACGGTCAACCGCCACGGCGGGTTCGTCAACAAGTTCCAGGGTGACGCGGCGTTGTGCATCTTCGGCGCACCGATCGAACACCCCGATGCCTGTGGGGCGGCGCTGGCCGCATCGCGTGAGCTGCATGACGAACTGATCACCGTGCTTGGCGAGACGGAGTTCGGCATCGGTGTCTCGGCCGGGCGCGCCATCGCAGGCCACATCGGCGCGCAGGCCCGATTCGAGTACACCGTGATCGGCGACCCCGTCAACGAGGCCGCCCGGCTGACCGAGCTCGCGAAGCTCGAGCCGGGGCACGTGCTCGCGTCGGCGATCGCGGTCAGCGGGGCGCTCGACGCCGAGGCGCTGTGCTGGGATGTCGGCGAGATCGTCGAACTGCGCGGCCGCACCGCGCCCACTCAGCTGGCCCGGCCGTTGAACCTGGTGTCGCCCAGCGAGGCCGCCGAAATCAACGACGTCTCAAGCGACGTGCGCTAGCTCTTCTTCGCGGCCTTCTTGGCGGGCGCCTTCTTCTTGGCCGCCGCCTTCTTCGTCCGCTTGACGGGACCGCGCGCACGGCGGTCGGCCAGCAGCTCGGCCGCGCGCTCATCGGTGATCGACAGCACGTCGTCGCCTTTGCGCAGGCTGGCGTTGGTCTCACCGTCGGTGACGTACGGCCCGAAGCGGCCGTCCTTGATAACCATCGGCTTGCCGCTGGCCGGGTCGTTGCCGAGCTCACGCAGCGGCGGGGTCGCCGCGCGTTGTCCACCACGGCGTTTGGGCTCCGCATAGATCTTCAGCGCCTCGTCGAGGGTGATGTCGAACATCTGCTCCTCGGTGGCCAACGAGCGAGAGTCGGTGCCGCGCTTCAGGTATGGGCCGTACCGGCCGTTCTGCGCGGTGATCTCCTCGTTGGTGTTGGGATCGACGCCAACCACCCGCGGCAGCGACAGCAGCCGCAGCGCGTCCTCGAGTGTCACGGTTTCCAGATCCATCGACCGCAGCAGCGAACCGGTGCGCGGTTTGGGACCCGTCGGTTTCTTGCCCTTCTTCGCCGTCGCGCCGGCGTCGCCGTCGTCACCCGACTCAGGCTCGGGCAAGACCTCGGTGACATAGGGGCCGTAGCGCCCGTCCTTGGCCACGATCTCGTGTCCGGTCTGCGGGTCAATACCCAACGAGCGACCCTCTTGCGGTGTGGCGAATAGCTTTTCGGCCAACTCAAGGGTGAGCTCGTCGGGCGTCAGCTCATCCTTGAGGTTGGCCCGTTGCGGCTTGAGCTCGCCGTCTTCGCCTGCGACCATGCGCTCGAGGTACGCGCCGTTCTTGCCGACCCGCACGTAGATGGGCCGGCCTTCTTCATCGTCAAACAGCTTGATGGAGTTGACTTCTCGCGCGTCGATGCCCTCGAGATTCACTCCGACAAGCTTTTTCAGTCCACCCGAACGCGCTATCGAGTCCTGCACCCCGTGCTCGCCACCGAAGTAGAAGTTCGACAGCCAATTGGTGCGTTGTTCGTTGCCAGAGGCGATCTCGTCGAGCTCGTCTTCCATTGCCGCGGTGAAGCCGTAGTCAACCAGCCGACCGAAATGTTGCTCCAGCAGGCCCGTCACCGCGAACGCCACCCACGACGGCACCAGCGCGCTGCCCTTCTTGTGGACATAACCACGGTCCTGAATGGTCTTGATGATCGACGAGTACGTCGAGGGCCTGCCGATGCCGAGATCTTCCAGCGCCTTGATCAGTGACGCCTCGGTGTAGCGCGCGGGCGGCGACGTGGTGTGGCCGTCGGCGGTCAGCTCCTTGGCGTCGACGCGCTGGCCCTGCTCGAGGTTGGGCAGCCGGCTCTCGGCGTCGTCGGCCTCGCCGCCGGCCTGGTCGTCGATGCTCTCGACATAGGCCTTCAGGAAACCGGCGAACGTGATGGTGCGGCCGCTCGCGTTGAACACGACCTGCTCACCCGTGGACGCGGCTCCGGAGATCCGCAACGACAGCGTCGTACCCCGGGCGTCAGCCATCTGCGAGGCGACGGTGCGCTGCCAGATCAGCTCGTAGAGGCGGAACTCGTCGGTGTCGAGCTGACTGTGCAGCTGCCCCGGCGTGGAGAACACGTCACCGGCGGGCCGGATCGCCTCATGTGCTTCCTGCGCGTTCTTCACCTTGCGGGTGTACTGACGCGGTGTCGGGTGCACGTACTCCTCGCCGTAAAGCTGGCGGGCCTGATTGCGAGCGGCGGTGATGGCCGACTCCGACAGCGTCGTGGAGTCGGTACGCATATAAGTGATGTAGCCGTTCTCGTAGAGCCGCTGCGCGATGCTCATGGTGCGCTCCGAAGAGAACCGGAGCTTGCGGCCGGCCTCCTGCTGCAGCGTCGACGTCATGAACGGCGCGTACGGCCTGCGGGTGTACGGCTTCTGCTCCACCGAGGACACCGCCAGCTGCGCCCCGCGCAGCCCGGTGGCAAGGGCGCCCGCGGTGGTTTCGGTGAGCACCAGCACCTCGTCGGGCTTGCGTAGCCCACCAAGCGAGTCGAAGTCGCGGCCGGTGGCCACCCGCCTGCCGTCGACCGAGTTCAGCTTGGCCGTGAACGTCGGCGGCTGCGCCTGCGGATCGGACACGCTGGCGTCGAGTTCGGCGGTGACGTCCCAGTAGCCGGCGCTGCGGAACGCCATCCGCTCACGCTCACGCGAAACGATGATGCGGGTCGCGACCGACTGCACGCGGCCTGCGGACAGCTTCGGTGCGACCTTCTTCCACAGCACGGGGCTGACCTCGTAGCCGTAGAGCCGGTCCAGAATGCGACGGGTCTCCTGCGCATCGACCAGGTCGTTGTCCAGGTCGCGCGGGTCTTCTGCGGCGGCCCGGATCGCCGGCTCGGTGATCTCGTGGAACACCATCCGCTTCACCGGTATGCGCGGCTTCAGCGTCTCCAGTAGATGCCAGGCGATGGCCTCGCCCTCACGGTCGCCGTCCGTCGCGAGGTAGAGCTCGTCGACCTCTTTGAGCAGGTCTTTCAGCTCGGCGACGGTGCTCTTCTTTTCTGGGCTGATGATGTAGAGCGGTTCGAAGTTGTGGTCGACGTCCACGCCGAGTCGCGCCCACGGCTCGGACTTGTACTTGGCTGGCACGTCGGCGGCGTTTCGCGGCAGGTCGCGGATGTGTCCCCGCGACGACTCGACGATGTAGTTGGAGCCCAGGTAGCTAGCAATTTTGCGTGCCTTAGTAGGCGACTCGACTATGACGAGCCGCCGCACGCTCCCGTTGCGGCCGCTGCTGTGGTCGGTGTCTGCCACCTCTGCCTACGCTCCACTTCTTCTGTTGCCAGGGGGCCAAGATATATAACGCCTCGGACGAATCGGACCCCCCTGGCAACTGACAATTTCGCACCCCGCGCCAGCCGACGCAAACTGACCCCCCTGGTGCGGCCCCTCAAATACGAGGCCACTGCTCAAACGCCTCGACGCTGCCAGGGGGTTCCCCCACGTTCTCTACCAGGCGCGATAGCCGTCGCCGGCCGCTGATCCGAAGCGCCGGGTGCGACCCTCTTGTGCCAATCAAGGTTGGGGCGATTCCGACCCGCATCATCGCCGACGCGAGTGCCGCGTGCGTGTCCGGGGCGTGTGGATCCAGGCCCAGCAAGTACCGGTCTGCTTCAGGGGTGCCCGAGGCCAGCGTCCAGGCCCGTAATTCGCGCGGTCCTGGCAGCCACTGCGAGGGCACTGTCTTGACGGCGCCAAGCGTCCAATCGCGGGCAATGGCCAGCAGCCGCGGGTCGGCCTCGGTGCGCACCAACGGCGTGTTCTCATCGGTGCGCGCGATCTCCGCGTGCAGGCCGGCGTCGTCGATCATCTCCGCGAGGCCCTCGGCGCGCCAGAGCTGGTCCACGACGACGGACAGCCGAGCTCCGCTGCCGACGAGGACCACCTGGCCCGGCGCGGCGAGAATCCCCGTCAGATCGGCGACCGCGGGCGGGACCGACTCTGCCGAGAAGAACGACAGCTGGCTCACGTGATCGACAGTAGGCCAGGGGTGCGGCACAGACGTGTCGCCGGGCCGCTCGAGACCTCAAGCGGCGCCCCAAATCGAAAACACCCCGCGCCGTCCGGAAAAGGATGACGCGGGGAGTTATTCAGTTTCGCTTGCTCAGACGGCCCGAACACCCGTGGCTTGCGGCCCCTTGGGGCTTTGGCCAACCTCGAACTCAACCTTCTGGTTCTCCTCCAGGGTGCGGAATCCGCTGCCCTGAATCTCCGTGTAGTGAACGAACACGTCCGCAGAGCCGTCCTCCGGGGCGATAAAGCCGAAGCCCTTCTCCGCGTTGAACCATTTCACAGTTCCCTGTGGCATTTCCTTGATCTTTCCTTTTCTTTTTTCCGGGTGCGGTCCACCGTGTTTCGGTACACCGGGCCCGTTCCGACCGCTGACCTTCGCGGAGTAATCGGAACTTGACCCGACCTACATTCCTCGCAGGAACCGCGATCGCAACGTCGATCCTGCGAGTGCGAGTACACGAACACAGAAGCTGCGACCGCGCTTAGTCAATCATGCTCGGCGCTGGTGCGACAGTCTCCGCGGAGTCAAGTGGGGAACAATTCACTTACATAGGGGCTTCAGGAGGCAGGCAGTGTCAAATTCGGGGACGGATTTCGGCCGCACACTGCTTTCCTGTGCGATTGCAGGCACGGATCCCGACGAGCAGCCCGTGCGGCACGTCGCAGACCTGCCCGCACGTCAGGGCAGGCCCCAACCGTGGCCGCAATGGGCGGACCCAGATGTGGTGCGGGCGTTCGTTGATCGCGGTATTGAGGCGCCGTGGTCGCATCAACTCGCCGCGGCCAATCTCGCGCGCGACGGACGCCACGTCGTGCTGAGCACGGGAACCGCATCGGGAAAATCGTTGGCCTACCAATTGCCGATATTGACGGCACTGAAAGCGGATCCGCGCGCGCGGGCGCTTTATCTGTCTCCGACCAAAGCGCTCGGCCACGACCAATTGCGATCCGCAGTAGCGCTCACCGAAGCCGTGCCGGGGTTGGCCAGTGTGGCGCCGAGTTCGTATGACGGCGACAGTCCGAGCGAGGTGCGACGCTTCGCACGCGAGCGGTCTCGCTGGATCTTTTCCAATCCGGACATGATCCATCTGTCGCTTCTGCGCAACCACGCCAGGTGGGCGGTGTTTCTGCGTAACCTGCAGTTCATCGTCATCGACGAATGTCATTACTACCGAGGCATTTTCGGCTCGAACGTGGCGATGGTGCTGCGCCGTCTACTGCGGCTGTGTACGCGTTACTCCGCAGCGCCCACCGTGATCTTCGCGAGCGCCACCACTGCACAGCCCGCGGCCACCGCGTCCGAACTGATCGGCCAGACCGTCGAAGAGGTCACCGACGACGGCTCTCCGCACGGCGCGCGAACGGTCGCGCTGTGGGAGCCGGCACTACGTGACGACATCCTCGGTGAAAACGGCGCTCCGGTAAGGCGTTCGGCCGGCGCCGAGGCCGCGCGGGTGATGGCCGATCTGATCGCCGAGGGCGCGCGGACACTGACATTCGTGCGGTCACGCCGCGGCGCGGAGTTGACGGCGTTGGGTGCGCGCGCCCGACTCGAGGACACCGCACCGGACCTCGCCGAACGGGTGGCGTCCTACCGTGCCGGCTATCTCGCAGAGGACCGCCGCGCGCTGGAACGTGCTCTGGCCGAAGGTGAATTGCGCGGCATGGCCACCACCAACGCGCTCGAATTGGGTGTCGACATTGCAGGCCTCGACGCGGTGGTGTTGGCGGGTTTCCCTGGCACAGTCACGTCGTTCTGGCAGCAAGCCGGCCGCTCTGGCCGTCGCGGGCAGAGCGCATTGATCGTGCTGATCGCTCGCGACGACCCGTTGGACACCTACCTCGTCCACCACCCCGCAGCACTGTTGGACAAGCCGATCGAGCGGGTGGTGATCGACCCGGCAAACCCGTATGTGCTTGGCCCACAACTGCTTTGCGCGGCGACGGAGCTTCCGCTGACCGACGCAGAGGTTCGAATGTGGAACGCCGAAGCGGTGGCGGAAGCGCTCGTCGACGACGGCCTGCTGCGCCGACGGCCAAGCGGCTACTTCCCCACTCCTGGCGTCGATCCGCATCCCGCGGTGGACATTCGCGGCTCCTCTGGCGGGCAGATCGCCATCCTGGAGGCCGACACCGGCCGATTGCTCGGCAGCGCCGGTGCAGGCCAGGCGCCGGCGTCGGTGCACCCCGGTGCGGTGTATTTGCATCAGGGCGACAGTTATGTGGTCGACTCGCTGGACTTCGAGGACGGCGTCGCTTTCGTGCACGCGGAGGATCCGGGTTACACGACGTTCGCCCGCGAGCTGACTGACACCGTGGTCACAGGCGACGGGGAGCGAAATTCGTACGGCGCGGTGACTGTTGGCGTGGTACCGGTGTCGGTCACCAATACGGTGACCGGCTACTTGCGGCGCCGGCTCAACGGCGAGGTGATCGACTTCGTCGAGCTCGATATGCCGACCCGCACGCTGGACACCATGGCGGTGATGTGCACGATCACCCCGGAGGCATTGCAGCGCAATGGAATCGATTTGCTCCGTGTGCCGGGGGCATTGCATGCCGCAGAGCATGCGGCGATCGGTCTGCTGCCATTGGTCGCCAGCTGCGATCGCGGCGACATCGGCGGCATGTCGACGGCGATCGGCCCGGTCGGGGGCCTGCCGACGATTTTCGTCTATGACGGCTATCCCGGCGGCGCCGGCTTCGCCGACCGCGGCTTCCGCAAAATCGCCACCTGGTGGGCGGCGACGGCAGCGGCGATCGAGGCGTGTGAATGCCCACTCGGCTGTCCGTCCTGCGTTCAGTCGCCGAAGTGTGGCAGCGGCAACGATCCGCTCGACAAGGACGGTGCAGTACGAGTGCTGCGGCTAGTGCTCGATGCACTGGATGGAAGGCGCGATTAGCCGACTGTGGGGGCGACCCACCCCTCGACGGTCGCCCCCACACATCCGTGGCGAGTGTACTGAAGCACACAGCGAACACACAGACAGTTGCGGCCGAACGGTCGGACAACGCGATCCGTTCCCAATCCCAGAAGATGGGCGCACACGGAAAATACCTCGTCGGAGGGGCTGTGGCAACTTAGGAATGCTTTACCGAATCCTCTCTGAGACGTTCTAGCAGCAGAGATCTGCGGAATTCGTAGAGGGCCTCAGCTGACGGGCGGCTGTTAGCCCGACGGTAAAATGCCGCCATGACCCACGACTGGCTGCTCGTGGAAACACTGGGCAGCGAGCCCGCCGTGGTCGCACAAGGTCCTCGAACCAAGAATCTCGTTCCAATCAGCGCGTTCTTGAGGCGAAACCCACACCTGATGGCAATCCAGAGTGCTATCGGCGAGACAGTGCGCGCCGGTGTCGGCCTGAGCAGCATCACCCCGAAGAACGACCGCGTAATCCGTACTGAAATTGTCAAGATGTCCGACGGGTTGATACACGGTGTACATCTGTGGATCGGTCCGCCGGATCTCGAACCGCCCGATCGGCCCATCCCCGGACCGTTGCTCTGGGACCTGACGAGCGGCACTGCGACCGACACCCCGGAGTCGCTGTGGAACAGCGGGTGGGACCCGGACAAAGCGCCAACCCACGGCAGGGCGTTCGCCGACGATCTGCCGCGTCGGGACCTCAATCCAAGTGAAGCCAAAGTGCTGTCCATGGCGATCAAACCCGAAGTGGGTACGGTGTTTTCCAGCACTTGGGACGTCACGGATTATAAGGGCGAACCGATCACCATCGGCTTCGTGTCCCGGGTGCGCCAGGAGAGTCAGGACGACGGCAGCGAAGGGCTGATCTGCCGCGCGATGAATTGGCGCAGCGTGCGCGAGGAACCGGCCGCCCCGCGTGATTATCTGGCGCAGCGCATCCTCGACAGTCTTTCGCAACCCGGCGTGTACCGATGCATGGTCGATCTGAACAACTGGACGCTGTTGAAGTGGCTGGACGACCCCGTACCGTTCTTCGACTGGCGTGCCAGTATGACCGGGGACCACGCGGTGCATCCTGCCGATCGTCGCCAGATGGCAAAGATGGCAAGCGAATTCGTGCCAACGGGCTCGGCGTCGGGCGTGCTGCGGATGGTGGCCAACGGCGGCGGATGGACGCCGGTTCACGTGACGGTCAACCGGGTGCAACTCGAAGAGGACATCTACGCGGGGTTGGCGACGCTGCGGGTCCCGTCCGAGGCGGAGATCACCGCGGCCGGGCTAGACGACATCGACGAGGCGGCCAGGCGCTAGCCGGCCTCGACCGGTCCCGCTCTGGCGGTGGCGCGGGCCGGACCGACACCGAACCTCCCGAGCGCGACAGAGACGTCGACGGTGACGATCACATCGAGATCCTCGACGGCGCACTGGGTGACGGTCGTGTCCATGGCGCGGGCCAACGACGCTGCACGCGCACACGCCGCTGTGCTGCCGTCGGCGAGATGCCCCGCGGCGGCCAGTGCGGACAGATCGGCGGTGGCCTGTGCCCGATGCCGCGCGATCACCGCGGACCCCACATAAACGCCGGCGACGGTGAGCGCCAACAACACCGCCATCATCGCGACGGCCACCAGCGTGGCCGAGCCCCGCTCAGCTCGGACCAGGCTCGGCCGCGGCAACGGCCTCCGCTGCGATGGTGACGCCCGGCAACAGCGGCGATCGCGCCGTGACGTTGGCGACCACCAACTCCCCGTCGCGCCGCAGCTGAACGGCCGCCCCGTCGGGCGCAATGCGTTGTGCGGCAACGGCAGCCGAACCATCGCCGCGCGCGGCGAGGCGGGCGGCCTCACGTGCGGCATCGACGCAACGCACCTGCATCGACACCGCGGTGAGCCCCGCCACGCACAGCATGAGAACGACGACCAGGGCAGCGATCGCGAACGCCGCCTCAACGGTGACGCCCCCAGCCTCATCGGCTAGACGTTGGTGTTCAACGCCCGGGTGATGATGTTGGTCAACGCGCTGACAATGGAGTCGCCGGTGATGACCGTGTAAAGAATCGCCCCGAACGCCGCTGCAGCGATAGTGCCGATCGCGTACTCGACCGTCGACATACCGTCGTCGTCGGTGACCAACAAGGTCAGCCGCGCCCATATCATTCGAATCTTGTTGTCTACCATCATGTTTTCTCCTCATTTCTCGTCGGCCGTCACAGAATTCCCGACCCCAATACGTCGCCGGCCAACCCGGCGACCACGGGCACGATGCCCAAACACACGAATGCCGGCAGATAGCACAGACCCAGCGGCCCTGCGATCAACACTGAGGCCCGCTCCGCGGCAGCGGTCGCGGCGGCGGCCGCGTCATGGCGTGACTGGTCAGCCAGCTCCGCAACTCCTTGAGCCATGGCCGCTCCCGACGCCGCCGACCGCCTGGCGAGCCGCAACAATGCGTCGACGTTCTTGTCGGCCGACCCTGAGACAGTCGTCCACGCGGTCGACGGTTCAGCGCCCAGCGCCAACAGGTCAGCGGCACGGCTCAACACTGCCGCCAGCGGGGCGGGCGCAGACGGCGCGGTCGCCGACGCGGCCGTCGATACCGCCATCCCCGAGCGCAGGCACGCTGCGAGCACATCGAGACTGGAGGCCGCGGCCAATGGGTCATCGGTGCGTGCAGGCATTGACCGGCGCCGCACTACGCGCAACCCAGCCCGCACCCTGGGCCGCGAATCGGTACCGAGCATCAGTGCGGTGGCTAAAAGCAATGCGGCCCAACTCATACCGACGCCCGCGCGGTGATCCGATCCGACCAGAGCATTCCAGCGCAGACCAGCGCAATGCCGATGACCAACAGCCAGCCGCCAACCCCGTTCGACAGCAGGAAGCTCAGCGGCGCCGCGCCGATCAACTCGCCGAGGCCGATGCCGAGTAAAGGCAGGCCTGCGAGCACTACGGCGGTGGTGCGCGCGCCGGTCATCCCGGCGTCGACCCTCGCCGAGAACCGCTCGCGCTCGACGACATCCTGTTGTGCGGTCTGCATCAGCGGCGCGATGGAGAGGCCGTGATCCTGAGCGAGTTGCCAGCACACGCCCAGTCGCTCCCAATGCGCTGGCAACGCCGAGCCGGCGGCCACGCCACGCAGACCCGAAGGAACATCGGCGCCGAGGCGGGCACGGGCGGCCACCGCCCGTAACGACTCCGCGACCGGGCCGTCGACCTCGGTAGCGGCGACACTGAACGCTGCAACCGGATGTGCGCCGGCACGTAGTTCGCCGACGAGGACTTCCAGTGCGCCTTGCAGCGCAGTGGATTCGGCCGCGCGCCGCTTCGCCCTGAGGTGCCTGCGCCTGCGGGTCCACCACGTGCCGCCGACGATCGCCAAGGTTGCCACGAGCCCGGCGGGTAGCACGATCGCCGACATCGCGGCCGAAACCCCCGCAAACGGCAATGCCGGTGGCCGACGTCGCGCCGACACCGCCAGCCCGAGCGCTTGGATCCTGCCGCGCGATGACGCAGGGAACACGACGAGCGCCAACGCCAGCGCGAGTAGCGCGGCACTCATAGCACGCCCCGGCCGCGCAGCAGTGTCGTCAAAGTGTCTCTGCCGCAGCCGAATCCCGTTTCGACGTGCCAAGCGGTTACGACCTGGACGCGGCCGTCGTCGGTGCGGTCGAGTACTGCGATCTCGGTCAACCGACGCGCGCCGGGTCGGTCACGGCTGACGTGCAACAGCACCTGCACCGCCGCGGTCAGTTGACTGTGCAGTGCGGCGCGATCCAGCCCACCGAGAGCGGCAAGGGCTTCTAGCCGAGCAGGCACCTCGGCGGGGTTGTTGGCGTGCACGGTGCCCGCACCCCCGTCATGGCCGGTGTTGAGCGCGGCGAGCAGATCCACCACCTCGGCGCCGCGAACCTCCCCGACCACGATCCGGTCGGGCCGCATTCGGAGTGCCTGCCTGACCAGATCGCGGACGGTCACTTCGCCGACGCCCTCGACGTTGGCGCAGCGCGCGACCAGCTTGACCAAATGCGGATGGGCGGGCGCGAGTTCGGCCGCGTCCTCCACGCACACGATGCGCTCGTCGGCGGCAACCGCGCCCAACACAGCGGACAGCAGCGTCGTCTTGCCCGCGCCCGTGCCTCCGGAGATGAGGAACGCCAGCCGCGCCCCGATGATGTCCGTGAGCAACGCGGCCGCTTCGCGCGCGATCGCACCGGAGTCCGTCAGCGTGGCCAGGTCCTGGGTGGCCGGCCGCAACACGCGCAGCGACAGACACGTGCCGCCACCAGCGATCGGTGGCAGCACAGCGTGCAGCCGGACGGTCAGTTGGCCGGCGCTGGTCAATTGGCCATCGACCCACGGCTGCGCCTCGTCCAGGCGCCGACCGGCCGACAGTGCAAGACGCTGTGCCAGCCGTCGTACCGCGGCTTCGTCTGCGAACCGAATTGCGCTGCGGCGCAACCCGTTACCGTCGTCTACCCATACCGCGTCAGGTGCGGTGACGAGCACGTCGGTGGTGCCGTCTGCACACAAGAGCGGCTCGAGGATGCCCGCGCCGGTCAGTTCGGTCTGAAGCACCCGCAAACTACTCAGCACTTCGGTATCGCCGAGCACTCCTCCGGACTCGGCGCGGATAGCGGCGGCCACCACGTTGGGCCGAAGCGGTCCCGACTCGGAGGCCAGCCGCTCACGCACCCGGTCAATAAGTGAGGCGCTCATGCGGATGCCTGCCGACGCTGGTGCAGCATCGCGAGCACCCGCCGCGACGCGGTTGCCAGCGGCGATCGCCTCCGCAACTGCAGCCCGCCGCGCTCGAGCGCGTCTGCCACCCCGGGCTGCGCCCGCATCGCAGCCAGCAGAGGCAGTCCGACGATCCGCGCGACATCGGCTGAGCGCAGACCGCCTGGCGACGGGCCACGCACCACCACACCGGAATTGGGATTCGCCGCCGAGACCCACGGCGCGAGCGCCGCGGCGGCAGCACAGGATCGGACGTCGGCCGGTGCGACCACCACGACGAGGTCGGCCGCGTCGAGCACCGCCTCCACCGCGCCCGTCGACCGCCGAGGCAGGTCACAAATCACCGTCGCACCGCCGCGACTGCCTGCCTCGACCACCGCACCCAAGGGCGCGGCCCCGATGTCGCTGCCGGCGCGGCTGCCCGAAAGCACGCACACCCCGTTTCGTTGCGGCAACGCGTCCCGCAAGGCCGGGTAGCTCAGCCGACCGCCCTGCAAAGCCAAGTCCGGCCACCGCAGACCGGTCGCTGCCTCGCACCCGACGACGAGGTCGATGCCGCCGCCCCACGGATCGGCATCGATGAGCAGCGCGTCACAATTCGTCGTCGCCGACTGCGCCAGTGCGGTCGCAAAAACCGAGGCTCCTGCTCCTCCGCGACCCGCGATCACACCGACCACCGCGCCGCGCCGGTCCTCCTCGCGGCACGCGTCGGCGGCGTCGGACAGTTCGCTCATCAACTCGCCGTCATCAGCGGGCAGCATCACGACCCGCTGCGCGCCCGCTGCGATGGCGGCCTGGAAATCGGAATCTGTGGGTTCGGACCCGACGACGAGGATCACCCGGCCGCGACGCGGCAATGCTCGGTCGGCGCAACGTCGGGCGGCCTCCGCATCCACCAAGACGGCCGCAGCGCCCGTCCACGCATTACGGCCGGACGGCTCCGACGCATGGACGATCGGCAGTCCGACGGCTGCCGCGACTCGGTCGACGTCGTCTCGAAGTGCGGGGTCTCCCACCATGGCCAAGGTCCCATTGGATGTGGTCATGACCTCAGCCTGCAGCCGGCCGACGACACCCGGCCATCGTTGCTATGGCATCTGTGGATGAATGCGAAGCTGTGAACAGACCAAACAAACCATTTGGTATGTGCATAGTGAAAATCGCATTCCGCAACTACTGGGACGCAAAGACCTTGTCCCCAATGCGAAAGAAACCCCCAAAAAGGGACGACCCCCGCCAGGGGGGGAGGAGGCGGAGGTCGTCGTGTATCAGCCCCGGGGGGTCGGGCTGATGCACACCCGGCATAAGCCGAGTAATGCTCACTATACACACGCCATAGCGGATCGGCGCAAGTGCTGCTTGCCAGAGAAAGCACCCGATAGCAGGAAAGATTGCAGTCACCGCCACCTGTCGTGAACTGCCAATTTGTACACTCTATCGGCACTTGTCACGCCGCGGCCCCTATGCTGGGCGCTGTGACCGTATCGGAGCCGACGGCCGACGGGTCGATTGCGCCGCAACCACCAACAATGGCTGGCAAACCCATCCGGACCGCTGCCTTCTTCGATCTCGATAAGACGGTCATAGCCAAATCGAGCACATTGGCATTCAGCAAACCTTTCTTCGACCAAGGGCTAATCAATCGGCGTGCGGTTCTCAAGTCGACCTATGCGCAGTTCCTGTTCTTGATGTCGGGTGCTGATCACGACCAAATGGATCGAATGCGGTCGTACGTCACCAACATGTGCACCGGGTGGGACGTCGAGCAAGTGAAATCGATCGTCGGCGAGACGCTGCACGACATCGTCGATCCGCTGGTGTTCGCGGAAGCCGCCGACCTGATCGCCGACCACAAGATCTGCGGGCGCGACGTCGTCGTCGTTTCGGCCTCTGGCGAGGAGATCGTCGCGCCGATCGCGCGGGCGCTGGGCGCCACTCACGCGATGGCCACCCGGATGGTCGTGGAAGACGGTCGCTACACCGGCGAGATCGCGTTCTACTGCTACGGCGAGGGCAAGGTGGAAGCGATCCGTCAGCTCGCCGCGCGCGAGGGCTACGCCCTCGAACATTGCTACGCCTACTCCGACTCGATCACCGATCTGCCGATGCTCGGCATCGTCGGCCACCCCACGGTGGTGAACCCGGATCGCGCGCTGCGCAAAGAAGCCGCGGCACGGGATTGGCCGGTGGTCACCTTCTCCAAACCGGTGTCGCTGCGCGATCGCATCCCTGCCCCGTCCGGCGCTGCCGTCGCAACCACCGCTGCCGTCGGAGTGAGCGCCCTGGCGGCCGGCGCACTGACGTATTCGTTGCTGCGACGTTTCGCGTTTTAAGCGCTACCCCGTGTAGTAGCTAGCGCCCCCTTGTAACGATCCCGAGTCACCGGCGATTGGGCCTTGATGTGACGAGGGTCACGGAGTACAAAGGAAGCACGGAAGCCTGGTGAGGCCAAGACCGAGCCGGAAGAGAAGGCTCGATCTCCCAAGCCCGGCTACCCAGCACGGATCCCGGCACCCACGCGGAGCACATACCGCGGAATAGGTAAAAGTGTTGCGGGCCTGCGTAATTGCGAAGAGCGGACGACCACGACGGCCCTTTGGGTGGGGTTGCAGTCGAGGCGCATCGCAAGGACGCCGAGGTCAACCCACGCAACCCAAAAAGCACGCTTGGTAACCGGAGTCCGTGCTAGCGGGCGGCGAGCCGAATCAGTTCGGAGCGTCGCCCGCTTCATTTTGCTGAGGGGCATGCGACGCCGTTCCCTGCGCGATCGACAGCGCCTCGCGCGCACCGGCATGCAACGCGCGGGCGCTCAACACAAGCCAGGCCGTCAAGCCGTCGGGCGTGCCCGACGAGAAGCCCCGCGCCGCGGCCCGGTAATCGCCGGAACGTTGCATCCAATACACCTCCGGCACGCCGAGGCCATGTGGGTCCAGCCCGCTGGCGATGGTGACCAGTCGCGACACCGCCCTGGCCACCACGCCGTCGGCGCTGCCGAACGGCTCGAGCGTCAGCAGCTCGCCGTGGACGACCGCGGCCAGCACTGTCGCAGGCACGTTGGTACCGCCCGTCACGATGTCTGCCAACAGCGCCAGCCGCGAGCCGACCTGGTCATCACCGCGTGGTCGGCCCAGCCGGTCGTCGTCGACGAGGTCGGCAGCTGCCAACGCGTGCAGTCGCGCGATGGCCTGTAGCGGGGCCCGCTGCCACACCCCCACCAACGACGTCGCGCCACCCTCCAACGCCTCCGAGACCCGCAGCGCCCCCGCCAGCACGGGGTCGGCTTCGCCGTCCTCGGACAGCTGCAACGAGCCACCGTCGAGCACCGACGACGCACGCGCGGCACGCAGCGAGGCCTCGGCCGCCGTCTTCGGCCAGCCCCGCAGATTGGTGCGGTGGCGATGGGCGCGGCCCAGCGCCTCGCGGGCTTCCTCGCCCGCCTCGGCCACACCGGGCAGCTCGACCAGCGGGGCCAGCGGATCATTCACGGCAGCACAGGCTACTGCGTGCTGTCGAGCTGTGAGATGCCAACGTCGATGCAACGTTCGGTGACTACGCTCACAGATATGTCCGACGCGCACACCGAAGTTCAATCCGCCCACCCACCGTCGCCCGAGTTCACTGCGCAGGCCAACGCGACCGATGAGCTCTACCGCGCGGCCGAGGCCGATCGGCTGGCGTTCTGGGCCGAGCAGGCCAACCGGCTGTCCTGGGATACGCCGTTCGAGGAGGTGCTGGATTGGTCGGATGCCCCATTCGCCAAGTGGTTTGTCGGCGGCAAGCTCAACGTCGCGTACAACTGCGTGGACCGACACGTCGAGGCCGGCAACGGCGACCGGGTGGCCATCAAGTGGGAGGGTGAACCCGGCGACAGCCGCGAGCTCACGTATGCGAATCTGCTCGCCGAGGTGAGCAAGACCGCCAATGCGCTGATCGAACTCGGGCTCGTCGCGGGCGATCGGGTGGCCATCTACATGCCGATGCTGCCAGAGGCGATCGTCGCGATGTTGGCGTGCGCGCGCTTGGGCGTGCTGCACTCGGTGGTGTTCGCCGGATTCTCGTCGACGGCGCTGGCGGCCCGCATCGAAGATGCCGAGGCCAAGCTGGTCATCACCTCCGACGGCCAGTACCGCCGCGGGCAGGCGGTGTCGCTGAAGGAGTCGGTCGACGAGGCCTTGGAAGCGGTCGAGACTGCGGGAAAAAGCCCGGTGGAGCACGTTCTTGTGGTGCGCCGCACGGGAATTGACACGCCGTGGACCGAAGGTCGTGACCTGTGGTGGCACGACACTGTGGACACGGCCTCCGACAAGCACACCCCTGAGGCGTTCGACTCCGAGCATCCGCTGTTTTTGCTCTATACCTCGGGAACCACCGGTAAGCCCAAGGGCATCATGCACACCTCCGGCGGGTACCTGACCCAGTCGTCGTACACGCACTACAACGTGTTCGATATCAAGCCGGAAACCGACGTGTATTGGTGCACAGCCGATATCGGCTGGGTCACCGGCCACACCTACATCGTGTACGGCCCCCTGTCGAACGGGTGCACGCAGGTGGTCTACGAGGGCACGCCCAACAGCCCGAACGAGCACCGGCACTTCGAGGTCATCGAACGCTACGGTGTCACCATCTATTACACGGCACCGACGCTGATCCGGATGTTCATGAAGTGGGGTCGCGAGATCCCCGACGCGCATGACCTGTCCAGCCTGCGGCTGTTGGGCAGCGTGGGTGAACCGATCAACCCGGAGGCGTGGCGCTGGTATCGGGATGCGTTCGGCGGCAACAGAACTCCGGTCGTCGACACGTGGTGGCAGACGGAAACGGGTGCGATCATGATCTCACCGCTGCCCGGTGTCACCGCGGCCAAGCCAGGGTCGGCGATGCAACCGCTGCCGGGCATCTCGGCAAAGATCGTCGACGAGGAGGGCAGCGAGCTGGTGCCCGGCGCCGACGAGGCAGAGCATGTGACCGGCTATCTGGTGCTCGATCAGCCGTGGCCGTCGATGCTGCGCGGTATCTGGGGCGATCCGGAGCGGTACAAGGAGACGTACTGGTCGCGGTATGCCGACAAGGGCTGGTATTTCGCGGGCGACGGGGCCCGCGTCGACTCCGACGGGTCGATCTGGTTGTTGGGCCGCATCGACGACGTGATGAACGTGTCGGGCCACCGGATCTCGACGACGGAAGTGGAATCGGCGTTGGTCGGCCACTCCGGCGTGGCCGAGGCCGCGGTTGTCGGCGCCTCCGATGAGACGACGGGACAAGGCATTTGCGCATTCGTCATTCTCGAGTCGCATGCCAAGGACAACGACAACATGGTCGAGGAGCTACGCAACCAGGTCGCCAAGGAGATCGGAAAGATCGCGCGGCCGCGCGAGATTCACGTCGTGCCGGAGTTACCCAAGACCCGCAGCGGCAAGATCATGCGCAGGCTGCTGCGCGACGTTGCAGAGGGCCGCGAACTTGGTGACACCTCAACGTTGGTGGACCCCAGCGTGTTCGAAGCAATCAGCGCCAGCAAGTAAGTCTGGCCACCTCCCGCGACTAAGTGGCCGCGGCACCGACCGGGACGAAGCCCGAACCAGGTCGGTTCTTGGCGGTGATGTCGGCGAGCTGCGTGCTGAAAGACATGGTCACGGCAGGGGTGTGCAACGGAATGTATTTGACGACGCACGTTGGCAACTCCTCGCTGAATGCGCCGTGGATCATGCCGACCAGCCGGTTGTTGACAGTGACCGGCGCGCCGGAGTCGCCGGGCTGACCGCAGACCTGATTGACGATCGTGCCGGGTTGATCCCCCGGACCCCACGTCACACCGCACGAATAGCCCGTCGTGCGACCGAGTTTGCAGGCGACGTCGCCGAACACCGGATCCGGCCCGAGGCCGTCGATCTCAAAACCCTTGACGTTGTTGACCGGCTGCACCTTCTGCGGGTCGAACTGGATCACCGCATAGTCGAGGACGTCATTGCCCGCCACCATCGTGCCGAGCACGCCCGCAGCTTCAGCGCCTTCAGCGGAAACCTGTTCGCCGGGCCCGCCGCAGTGCGCTGAGGTGAAGCCGATGAGGTTGCCGCGATTGTCGTTGCCGATCGCGGTGAGCGTGCAGAACGTGTCGCCCTCGACCACGATGCCCGAACCGCCACCCAACGGAATCAGCCCGTCGGCGTGAGCGGACGGCACCAGCAGCGCACACAGCGCCACGATCACCGCGGGAAAAGTCAGACAGCGGACGATTGTCCTCAACTATCCAACCCCCATCAACACGCCGCCCGTCCAATCAACCGGGCCAGTCTAACGTCGGCCGGGATCGTTTCCACGGACGCCACGTGGCAACATGAACGCGACTGACACCGTGATGCGGGGAGGAAATGTTCCGTGAGTGATCGCAGGGATGGCGTGCCGACGACTGTGACCTCGATACCGCTGGTCGACCCGCATGCGCCCAAGGACAACCCGTCCATCGGCGACCTCGTCAAGGATGCGACGGCCCAGGTGTCGACGCTGGTGCGGGCGGAGGTCGAACTCGCCAAGGCCGAGATCACCCGAGACGTCAAAAAGGGCCTCACCGGCAGCGTGTTCTTCATCCTGGCGCTCGTGGTGCTGTTCTATTCCACGTTCTTTTTCTTCTTTTTTCTCGCGGAGTTGCTGGACACCTGGCTGTGGCGGTGGGTCGCGTTCCTGATCGTGTTCGCTCTGATGCTCGTCGTCACTGGCGTCCTCGCGTTGTTCGGTTATCTCAAGGTGCGGCGCATCCGCGGTCCACAGCAGACCATCGAGTCGGTGAAGGAAACCCGCGAGGCGCTCACCCCGGGACATGACAAAGCGTTGACGTCGTCGCCCAACGGTGACGGGAAACCTGCAGCGACCGACCCGTCGGGCTGGTAGTGGCCCCACCCGACCCGTCGGTGGTGCGCATCGACGGTCCCTGGCGTCATCTGGAGGTGCACGCCAACGGGATTCGCTTTCACGTCGTGGAAGCGGAGTCGGCCAAAGCATCCTCAACGTCAGTCACCGATCGCCCGCTGGTCATCCTGCTGCACGGCTTCGGGTCCTTCTGGTGGTCATGGCGGCATCAACTGCGCGGCCTGTCCGGCGCCAGGGTGGTCGCGGTTGACCTGCGTGGCTACGGCGGCAGCGACAAACCACCCCGCGGATACGACGGGTGGACGCTCGCGGGCGACACCGCGGGCCTGGTCCGCGCACTCGGCCACAAGTCGGCGACGCTGGTGGGGCATGCAGATGGGGGGCTGGTGTGCTGGGCGACGTCTGTGCTGCATCCACGGATGGTGCGCGCGATTGCCGTGGTGAGCTCACCGCATCCCGTTGCGCTGCGGGCCTCCGCACTGACCCGGCGGGACCAGGGCAAGGCGCTGATGCCGTCGATGCTGCGCTATCAAGTTCCGATCTGGCCGGAGCGGTCGTTGACCCGCCATGACGCCGAGGAGCTCGAGCGCCTGGTGCGCAGCCGCGCCAGCGACAAATGGCTTGCCTCAGAAGACTTTTCCGAGACGATAAGACACATGCGGCGGGCCATTCAGATTCCGTCGGCCGCGCATTCGGCGCTGGAGTATCAGCGGTGGGCGGTGCGCAGCCAGTTGCGCGGCGAGGGTAGACGGTTCATGCGCTCGATGAAACGCCCGCTTGCGGTGCCGGTGCTGCACCTTCGCGGGGACGCTGATCCCTACGTGCTCGCCGACCCGGTGTACCGCACCCAGCACTACGCCCCGCACGGCCGCTACGTATCTATCGCGGGCGCAGGGCATTTCGGCCATGAGGAAGCGCCAGAGGCGGTCAACGAGCAGCTGTCACGATACTTGGCGCAGGTGTACAACTAGCCGCCGACGCAGGTGCCGGTCGGAACCTGCTGCGTGTTGCCGATCTTCGCCATCTGGCGGGAGACTTCCTTGGCGGTCAGCACGAAGCCGGTCTCGGCATCGTCGACGGCGGCGCCGAACACCACACCAAGCACCTTACCGCTGCGGTCCAGCATCGGCCCACCCGAATTTCCTTGCCGCACAGTGCCTCTGATCGTGTACACCTCGCGGGTCACCGTGGTGGTGCGGTAGATGTTCGGACCGTTGAGCTCGATGATCTCGCGCACGCGGGCGGGAGTTGCGACGAAATCACCACCGCCGGGGTAGCCCATCACGATCGCGTCGGTGCCAGTCGGTGCCGCGCCCTGGGCGAACTGCAGGGGTGCTGACTGCAGGCTCGGCACGTCGAGTATCGAAATGTCGGCCTCGGGGTCATACGAGACCACGCTGGCGTCATAGGTCTGCCCGTCGACCTCGACCGTGACACTGTCGGAGCCGGCGACCACGTGCGCGTTGGACATCACGCGGTTGGGTCCGACGACGAAACCGGTGCCCTCCAAGACTTTTTGACAGCTGGGTGCCACACCGCGGATCTTTACGACGCTCGGCCGCGCAGCGTTCACCACCGCGTCGTTGGCCAGCGCCGCGTCGGGAGCGTCGACGGCAATGATCGGGGTGCGGCCGTACTCGGAGAGCACATCGGGCAGACCGGAGGTGTCCAGCAGCGCCGACAACCGCGTCGGCACGGACTTCAGCCAGCTGGGGGCCACCTCATCGACTTGCGCGAGCACCTTCGATCCGCGCACAGCGGCAGCCAGGTTCGGTTGGTCCGACGACGTCAGCGGTGTCGCGAGCATCCATGCCGCTACGAGCACCGCGATCAGCTGCAGTCCGACGCCGATGATCGAGTCGAAGGTGCGCAGCGTGCGATTGCGCAGCGCACCGCGTACCGCACGGCCCAGCACTACGCCCGCGATCTCGCCGATCACCACCAACGCGAGGATCAGGAACAGCGTGACGAACAGCTTGGTGCGCGGGCCGCTGATGTGGGTGACGATGTGCGGCGCCAGCAGCACGCCTGCGACCGCGCCGAGGACGACGCCGACGAACGACAGCAGAGAGCCAAGCGCGCCCGAGCGCCATCCCGAGATGGCAGCGACGAACGCGATCGCGAGCACGGCGAGGTCAAGCCACTGTGACGATGTCATTGTTGTGCATCACCGTAGCTGTCCTCGTGCCCGACGAGCGCCATTGCATCGTCGAGTTCTCGAACATCGTCGGTGTTCCACGGCTTGGCCCAGCCCGCCACATCGAGCATCGCCGAGATGACCTGACCGGTGAAACCCCACACCAGCATGTCGTTGAGCAGGAAGGCCGGACCCGCGAATCGGCGAGTATTTTCCTTGCGGTACACCATGATTCGGTTCTCGGGGTTGATGAACGCCCGCACCGGAACCTGCGCAACGATCGCGGTTTCTGATTCGTTGACCACCGCGACCGGACCGGGATCCTGTGAATATGCCAGAACCGGCACAACGTGGAACCCCGATGGCGGGATGAACATCCGCTCGAGTGTGCACAGCGGCTGCAGCAGGCTCGTGTCGATGCCGGTTTCCTCGTTGGCTTCGCGCAACGCGGTGTCCACCGGGCCGGCGTCGCCGGGGTCGGCGGCCCCGCCGGGGAACGCGGCCTGACCTGCGTGGTGACGCAGCGTGGAGGCACGCACGGTGACCAGTAGATCGGCGTCGTCGGGCAGGCCACCAGTCGGAGATTCCGGCGGGCCGGAGAACAGCACAAGCACCGCGGCGTCGCGCTTCTCGCCGGTGATCGCGGCCTTCGCGTTGGCCGCGGTGACCAGCGCCAGCACCTCCGCAGGCACGCGCCTGCGATATGCCCGCTTCACGTGGTCGCAGTTGTCGGTCAGCGGCTTCAGCCAGGACGGGGCGGCCTGAGGGTTGAGGGGAGTCGGCTCTCCCGCTCCGCTGCCCCAGCTCACCCCGGCTCTCCAATCTTCGGCTCTACCGCCGCGGCGATCTCGTCGGCGCTGGCGAAGGACCTCGGCAGGACTTCGGCAACGCTACCGTCCGAGCGCAGCACCACGGTCGCTGGCATCACGTTCGGCACCCGCAGCGCCGCGGCGACCAACCTGCGCCCGTCCTGCAGTGTCGGCAACCGGACCCCGAGTTCGGCCAGCCGCAGCAATGCCGCTTCCTCGTTCTCGTCCTGGTGCACTGTCAGCACAGTGACGTTGGGTCCAACGCGGCGTTGGAACTCGGCCATCGCGGGTAGTTCCTGCGCACACGGCGCACACCAGTAAGCCCACAAATTGAGGACCGTCGTGCGGCCTGCGACAGCCTTGGCCACGTCGACGCTCGCACCATCGCCTACGCACTCGAGGGTGATGCCGCGCAACGGCTCGGGCCCTTGGCCTGTCCCCGGCGCCGGGCACGCGGCCAGGTCGGCGCGGGCACGTGGGCCTGCGAGCGCTTGGGCGGTATCGGCGTCGCGACGGTCGCGCGGCTGGCCCGGCCCGATCGACCCCGTCGGCGAACGGTCGTCGCCCAGCTGTCTCCACAACGCGACGCCCAGCGCCACCACGACGACCATCACCGCGACGGTCCACCGGGTCGACGTGCTCATTTACAGCAGGTTAGAGGCCGGCCATCGCCAGCAGGTGCTCGGTCTCCGGACCCTTGACCAGCGGAGCGGCGATCAGCGGGTCGGTGGGGCCTGCGCCGAAGGACGGGCAGTCCTTGGCCAGCACGCACACGCCGCACGCGGGCTTGCGCGCATGGCAGACGCGGCGGCCGTGGAAGATCACCCGATGGCTCAGCAGCGTCCACTCCTGGCGCTCGATCAGCTCGCCGACCGCGTGCTCGACCTTGACCGGGTCCTCTTCTGCGGTCCAGCGCCACCGCCGCACCAGCCGACCGAAATGGGTGTCGACGGTGATGCCCGGGATGTCGAAGGCGTTGCCGAGAATCACGTTGGCGGTCTTACGGCCGACGCCAGGCAACGTCACCAGATCCTCCAGGGTGTTGGGCACGATGCCGTCGAATCGCTCAACCAGCTCCTGACCGAGCCGCATCAACGAGTTGGTCTTGTTGCGATAGAAACCAGTAGGCCGGATGAGCTCTTCGAGTTCGGTGCGGTCGGCCTGCGCGTAATCGAACGCCGTCCGGTAGCGCTTGAACAGCGCGGGCGTGGTGAGGTTCACGCGCTTGTCGGTGCTCTGGGCTGACAGTATGGTCGCGACCGTCAGTTCCAGCGGGTTGGTGAAGTCGAGTTCGCAGTAAACATGCGGAAATGCTTGTGCCAGTGTGCGATTCATCCGGCGAGCCCGGCGGACAAGACCGACGCGGGTTTCGTTGTCCCACTTGCGTGCCGACGGGCGCCGAGGTTGCTTGGTGGCTGCGGTCTTATCGGCTGAAGTCTGCCCAACGGTCACGAATGCCAGCCTACTGATAGGAAGTCCGGCCGGCCTCGACGCTCTTCGCGCAAGCGCTCATCGCCCGTGGTGCGGACCGGTGACATTTCGTGATCCCGCTGAGACCTTAGGCGTGTTTACTTCACCCTTGTGTCTTGGTTGCTCGCAGCGTTTATTCCGGCGTTGCTGATGCTGGCAACATTCGGGTTGCAGCGGCTCGAATCGAGCCTTTCCAACGACGCCGTCTCGGCCGCCGACGTAGCCGAGTTTCTCGACCAAGCCGAGGCTGATGACGTCAACACGCTGGCGCGGGAAGGCATGGGCAGCGCGCTGGACGGCCTGCATAAGCGGTTGGGCGAACATGATTGGCCACCGGCCCCTGCGTCGGCTGCTCGTGAGATGTCAAGTTTGCCAAATCGGCTGGTCATGCATCATCGAGCCAATCCTGAATTTCAGCCGACTCGACATGCCAATCGTGTGTAGCGTGGGCTAGTCGCACTGGAGGCCGAATGCCGACAATGCCGGCGTGGCGTACCTCTAGACTGATCTCGCTAACCAGTAAGAGGTCGGCTGGCGCATGTCATATCACCCAACAGCTTAAGAGGGGCAACGTGGACGAGATCCTGGCGAGGGCCGGAATCTTCCAGGGGGTCGAACCCAGCGCCGTTTCCGCGCTGACCAAGCAATTGCAGCCCGTCGACTTCCCCCGCGGACACACCGTGTTCGCCGAGGGGGAGCCCGGCGATCGGCTGTTCATCATCATTTCGGGAAAGGTCAAGATCGGCCGTCGCTCGCCCGATGGTCGCGAGAATCTGCTCACGATCATGGGTCCGTCAGACATGTTCGGCGAGCTCTCGATCTTCGACCCGGGTCCGCGGACGTCGAGCGCGACAACCATCACCGAGGTGCGCGCGGTGTCGATGGACCGCGACGCGCTGCGTGCGTGGATCGCCGATCGCCCTGAGATCGCCGAGCAATTGCTGCGAGTGCTGGCCCGCCGGCTCCGTCGCACCAACAACAACCTGGCCGACCTGATCTTCACCGACGTGCCGGGCCGCGTCGCCAAGCAACTGCTGCAGTTGGCGCAGCGGTTCGGCACGCAAGAGGGCGGGGCGCTGCGCGTGACGCACGACCTAACGCAGGAAGAGATCGCACAGTTGGTCGGTGCGTCCCGAGAGACGGTCAACAAGGCGCTCGCCGATTTCGCCCACCGCGGCTGGATTCGCTTGGAGGGCAAGAGCGTGTTGATCTCCGACTCCGAACGGCTGGCACGGCGCGCCCGCTAGTCCGTTTCGCCCAGATCGACGAAATGGCGAGTTTTACTCGGCACAAATCCGCCCAAACGTGAGTTTGGGCGATCAGGCACGCAGGTAGTCCAGTTGCGCTTGGACGCTCCATTCGGCTGCGTCCCATAGCTTTTTGTCGACGTCGGTATAGACGTGCTCGACGATCTGGCGCGCGGTGGCGTCGTCGCCGAGTGCACGCAACGCACCGCGCACCTGGTCGAGTCGTTCCTCGCGGTGCGCCAAATACATGGCGCTGACGGCTTCCAGGTCGTCGAGGTCGGGGCCATGGCCGGGCAGCACCGTGCGCTGGCCAAGACCGTGCAGCCGGCGCAGCGACTCCAGGTAGTCGCCGAGGCTGCCGTCTTCATTGTCGATAACGGTGGTGCCGCGGCCGAGGACCGTGTCGGCGGTCAGCACCGCATCGTCGAGCAGAAACGACACCGAGTCGGCGGTGTGGCCGGGCGTCGCCATCACCGTGATGCGCAACCCCGCCGCGTCGATGACCTCACCCTCGACCAACGGGCCACCGAGGCCACGCAGAAAGCCGCTGCCGACGCTGCGGACCACCGCGCCGGTGCGGTCGACGATCTTGTCGATGGCCCCGGTGTGGTCCTCGTGCTTGTGGCTGATCAGCACCAGCGGGATCTTGCCGAGTTCGGCGATCTTCGCGATGTGCTCATCGTCATCGGGCCCCGGGTCGACGACGACCATCTCGTCGCTGCCCGGCCCGTGCAACACCCAGGTGTTGGTGCCATCAAGCGTCATCAGGCCAGGGTTGTTGCACAGCAGCACCGACGCGGTGTCGGTGACCGGACGCAGCAACCCGTACGCGGGATGCTCCAGCGTCACGAAACCTCTGCCGGATCGTCGCTCACGCGACCTCGACGATGATCTCGACCTCGACGGGCGCATCCAACGGCAGCTCCGACACCCCCACCGCGGAGCGGGCGTGGCCACCTGCATCGCCGAACACCTCACCGAGCAGCTGCGAGGCCCCGTTGATGACGCCCGGCTGGCCGTGGAATCCGGGCGCGGATGCGACGAACCCGACGACCTTCACGACTCGCGTCACACTGTCGATGCCGACCAGCGAATGCACGGCCGCCAACGCGTTGAGGGCGCATGTGCGTGCCAACGCCTTGCCATCCTCCGGGGTTACCTCCGCGCCGACCTTGCCGGTCTGCGGCAGCTTTCCGCCCAGCAGCGGCAGTTGGCCAGCGGTGTAGACGAGGTCGCCGGTGCGCACCGCAGGCACATATGCGGCCAGCGGCGGGACAACGTCGGGCAGCTCGATGCCGAGCTCGGCGAGCCGTTCGGACGCGCTCGTCATTTCGGACGCTTCAGATACGCCACATGCTGCTCGCCCGTCGGCCCCGGCAGTACCGACACCAGTTCCCAGCCGTCCTCACCCCACTGGTCGAGGATCTGCTTCGTCGCGTGCGTCAGCAGCGGGACGGTGGCGTATTCCCAACGGGTCGGTTCGCTCATGTGGCTGAGCTTATCGGGCGGCCAATCAGGCACAGCTAGCATGCAGGTGTGGCTACCTCAGCGAACAGCGGTAGACCGGTCGGCTGGCCGTCTCGCCTGACAAAGGCGCGGCTGCACTTCGTCACCGGCAAGGGCGGCACCGGCAAGTCGACGATCGCGGCGTCTCTGGCGCTGGCGCTGGCGGCAGGCGGCCGCAAGGTGCTGTTGGTGGAAGTCGAAGGGCGCCAAGGCATTGCGCAGCTGTTCGACGTGCCACCGCTGCCCTATGCAGAGGTCAAGATCGCCACTGCCGACGGCGGCGGCGCCGTCAATGCGCTCGCCATCGACACCGAGGCAGCCTTCCTGGAATATCTCGACATGTTCTACAACCTCGGCCTTGCCGGGCGTGCGATGCGCCGGATCGGCGCGGTCGAGTTCGCGACGACCATCGCACCTGGCCTGCGTGACGTGCTGCTCACCGGCAAGATCCGCGAGATCGTCACCCGCGCCGAGAAGGGTAAGCAGCCCGTCTACGACGCGATCGTGGTCGACTCCCCGCCGACGGGCCGTATCGCCCGATTCCTCGACGTCACCAAGGCGGTGTCGGATCTCGCCAGGGGTGGGCCCGTGCACTCCCAGGCCGAAAGCGTGGTCAAGGTGCTGCACTCCGACCTCACCGCGATCCACCTGGTCACCTTGCTGGAGGCGCTGCCCATCCAGGAGACGCTGGAGGCCATCGAGGAACTGCGAGAGATGGAGCTGCCGATCGGCAGTGTGATCGTCAACCGCAACATCCCGGCCTATCTGGCCGCCGACGATCTTGCGAAGGCCGCCGAGGGAGACATCGACGCCGACGCTGTTCGCACCGGACTGAAAGACGCCGGAATCACCTTGTCCGACAGCGAGTTTGCCGGTCTGCTGACCGAGACGATTCAGCACGCGACGCGGATTACGGCGCGCGCCGAAAGCGCCGAGCAGCTCGACGCCCTCGATGTGGCGCGGCTGGAGCTGCCGCAGATCCCCGACGGCGTCGACCTCGGCAGCCTCTACGAGCTCGCCGAAGCGCTTGCCCACCAGGGCGTCCGCTGAGCGGACTATTGAGAGGAAGTCGATGAGCACAACACCGCCAGCCCTCGACATGGGCTCGATTCTGACCGACACCTCCAACCGCGTCGTGGTGTGCTGCGGCGCAGGCGGCGTCGGCAAGACCACCACCGCGGCCGCAATGGCAATGCGCGCAGCCGAATACGGCCGCACCGTCGTCGTGCTGACTATCGACCCCGCACGGCGACTGGCGCAGGCGCTGGGCATCAAGGATCTCGGCAACACCCCGCAGCGAGTGCCGCTTGCCCCCGAGGTAACCGGCGAGTTGCACGCCATGATGCTCGATATGCGCCGCACGTTCGATGAGATGGTGATCCAGTACTCCGGACCCGATCGCGCCCAGGAGATTTTGGACAACCAGTTCTATCAGACAGTGGCCACCTCACTTGCGGGCACGCAGGAGTACATGGCCATGGAGAAGCTGGGTCAGCTTCTCGCCCAAGACAAGTGGGACCTCGTCGTCGTCGACACTCCCCCGTCCCGTAACGCCCTGGACTTCCTCGACGCCCCAAAGCGCCTGGGCGGATTCATGGATAGCCGGCTCTGGAAGCTGCTGCTTGGCCCTGGGCGCGGCATCGGCAAGCTGGTGACCGGCGCGATGGGACTGGCCATGCGTGCGTTGTCCACGGTCCTCGGGTCGCAAATGCTTTCCGACGCAGCGTCTTTCGTGCAGTCACTGGACGCGACGTTCGGCGGTTTCCGGGAGAAGGCCGACCGCACCTACGAGCTGCTCAAGCGGCGCGGCACGCAATTCGTTGTGGTGTCGGCCGCCGAGCCCGATGCCCTGCGGGAGGCGTCGTTCTTCATCGACCGGCTCTCGCAGGAACACATGCCGCTGGCCGGGTTGATACTCAACCGCACCCATCCGATGCTGACCGAATTGCACGCCGAAAAAGCAGAGGAAGCGGCCGAGGATCTCGAAAAGGCGGATCCCGACGCGTTGGCGGCCGCGGTGCTCCGAATTCACGCCGACCGCGCGATGACGGCCAAGCGCGAGATCCGGCTGCTGTCGCGCTTCACCGGCGCCAACCCGCACGTGGCGATTGTGGGCGTGCCGTCGCTGCCGTTCGACGTGTCGGATCTGGAAGCGCTGAGGGCCATCGCCGATCAGATCACCGGCGAGGCGAAGGCAGTTACTGAGACGGCCTAGACGGCGCTGCGGTGCTTGCGCTGGGCAGCGAAGAACTCAGCCCAGGAAACGACCTCGGGGTGCTGCTTGAGTAGGGCGCGGCGCTGCCGTTCGGTCATGCCGCCCCAGACACCGAATTCGACGCGGTTATCGAGTGCATCGGCACCGCATTCGAGGATCACCGGGCAGTGTCGGCAGATGACTGCGGCCTTGCGCTGTGCGGCACCGCGGACGAAAAGCTCATCGGGATCAGCCTGGCGGCATCGAGCCTGGGATACCCAGGCAATACGGGCCTCGGCCTCCGCGCCGTGGACAATGCTCTGTGCTGACATGGTCGGGGTTGTCCTCCGCGCTGCGGGCCTCGTACCTGACACCAGCGTTCCCTTCGTTCCAAGCCGCCGAGCTAGCACAGCGACGGCGTAGTCCTCCGGTGTAGAACGCTGATGCGATCTACGCCACATTGCGAGGGTCGAGTGTGACCTGCATCGCACTGTTAGCTCAACTTAGGTGGTCAGGGGCGTTCTTGGCAACAGTCTGGGAGGCACTTTTTTGGGACGACCGTGCCGTCAGACGGCAAAATTGACGCAAAGGGAGGTCTGCGGGCCCAGCGAATCCGGCAATCGACCGACATGAACTGCCATTTTTAGCGTCGCTACTCTGTACGCATGCCGGAGCAGCCGCCGACCAGACCGCCTACTGTGCCCGTCACGGTTACGGTCATCAAGCTCGCCTGGTGCTGTCTTTTGGCAAGCGTGGTCGTCGCCGGGCTGATGTTTCCTGTGGTCGGTGGTTTCGGGTTGCTCTCCAACCGCGCCTCCGACGTCGTGGCCAATGGTTCCGCCCAGCTCGTCGAAGGTGAAGTGCCGCAGGTGTCGACGATGGTCGACGCAAAAGGCAACGTCATCGCGTGGCTCTACTCTCAGCGCCGGTTCGAGGTGCCCAGCGACCAGATCGCAAACACCATGAAGCTCGCGATCGTCTCGATCGAGGACAAGCGGTTTGCAGAACACAACGGTGTCGACTGGCAGGGCACGCTCACCGGGCTGTCGGGCTATCTGACCGGAAACCTGGACACCCGCGGCGGCTCGACGCTGGAACAGCAATATGTGAAGAACTACCAACTGCTGGTCATCGCGCAGACCGACGCCGAGAAGCGGGCCGCCATCGAGACAACTCCCGCCCGCAAGCTGCGCGAGATCCGGATGGCGCTGACGTTGGACAAGACGTTCACCAAGCCGGAGATCCTGACCCGCTACCTCAATCTGGTGTCGTTCGGTAACGGCTCATACGGCATCCAGGACGCAGCCCAGACGTATTTCGGCGTCAACGCCTCGGAACTGAACTGGCAGCAGGCCGCGCTACTTGCCGGCATGGTGCAGTCGACGAGCACGCTGAACCCGTACACCAACCCAGACGGTGCGCTGGCGCGTCGAAACCTGGTGCTGGACACCATGATCGACAATCTTCCCGAACACGCCGACGAGCTGCGCGCGGCCAAGGAGCAGCCGCTGGGGGTCCTGCCGCAGCCCAACGAGCTGCCCCGCGGCTGCATTGCCGCGGGCGATCGCGCGTTCTTCTGCGACTACGTACTCGAGTACCTCGCCCGCGCGGGCATCAGCAAGGAGCAGGTCGCCAAGGGCGGCTACATGATCAAGACCACGCTTGATCCCGACGTGCAGACCCCGGTGAAGTCGGCGATCGACAGCTTCGCGGCGCCTGACCTCGACGGGGTCGCCAGCGTGATGAGCGTGATCAAGCCGGGTAAACAGTCGCATCCGGTGCTGGCGATGGCCAGCAACCGCACCTACGGGCTGAACACCGAAACCGGGGAAACCATGCAGCCGCAGCCGTTTTCACTGGTTGGCGACGGCGCGGGCTCGGTGTTCAAGATCTTCACGACGGCCGCCGCGCTGGATATGGGCATGGGCATCAACGCGCAGCTCGACGCCCCGGCCCGGTTCGAGGCCAAGGGCCTGGGCTCCGGCGGCGCCAAGGGCTGCCCAGCTGCGACCTGGTGCGTGCAGAACGATGGGAATTACCGCGGTCAGATGAGCGTCACGGATGCTCTGGCTCAGTCGCCCAACACTGCGTTTGCGAAGCTGATCTCTCAAATCGGCGTGCAGCGCACCGTCGACATGGCGGTCAAGCTGGGCATGCGGTCCTACGCCTTGCCCGGGACGGCACGCGACTACGACCCGCAGAGCAACGAAAGCCTCGCCGATTTCGTCAAGCGCCAAAACCTCGGCTCGTTCACGCTGGGCCCGATCGAGGTCAACGCCCTCGAGCTGTCGAACGTCGCGGCGACACTGGCATCGGGTGGCACCTGGTGCCCACCCAACCCGATCGACAAAGTCATCGACCGCACCGGGAAGGACGTCGCCGTCACGACCGAAACGTGTGAGCAGGTGGTGCCCGAGGGGCTGGCCAACACGCTGGCCAACGCGATGAGCAAGGACGACACCGGCGGCACCGCCGCCGCGGCCGCCGGTTCAGCCGGGTGGAATCTGCCGATGTCGGGCAAGACCGGCACCACCGAGGCGCACCGGTCATCGGCCTTCGTCGGCTTCACGCCCTACTACGCGGCCGCGAACTACATCTACGACGACTCGACCACGCCAGGCGATCTGTGTTCGTTCCCGTTGCGGCAGTGCGGTTCTGGGAACCTGTACGGCGGCAACGAGCCGGCGCGCACCTGGTTCACCGCGATGAAGCCGATCGCCAACAACTACGGGCCCGTCGCATTGCCGCCCACTGACCCGCGCTATGTCGACGGCGCGCCGGGCTCCAAAGTGCCCAGCGTGGCAGGCATGAACCAGGACACCGCACGCATGCGGCTGAAGGAAGCGGGCTTCCAGGTCGCCGATCAGGCGACTCCGGTCAACAGCAGCGCGCCCTACGGCGCAGTCGTCGGGACCTCGCCGGCCGGGCAGACAGTGCCGGGCTCGATCATCACGATCCAGATTTCCAACGGCATCCCGCCGCCACCGCCTCCTCCGCCGCCTGGCGCGATTCCCGGCATGCCTGGCATGCCGCCGGAAATCGGCTCGACGGTCGTCGAGATCCCGGGTCTGCCGCCGATCACCGTTCCGGTGCTCGGACCACCGCCACCGGCGCCGCCCCCGCCGTGATCAAGGGTGTGCAATTGACCACGCGGCGCGGGTGTGAAGTCGGTGCCTGCCAGTAACTGGCAGTAGGCTCTCAACATGCCCGCCCGTTCGTCGATCCTGAAGAACACTGCAGCCGTGACCTTCGGTTCGGTCGTAGCGGGGATCGGCTATGCGTCGCTGATCGAGCGCAACGCGTTCGTCGTGCGCGAGGTCACCATGCCGGTGCTGTCGCCGGGGTCGTCGCCGCTGAAGGTGCTGCACATCAGCGATATCCACATGCGGCCAAAGCAGCGGCGCAAGCAGGCCTGGTTGCGTGACCTGGCCCGCTGGGAGCCCGATCTGGTCGTCAACACCGGTGACAACCTGGCCCACCCGAAGGCGGTGCCCAGCGTCGTTCAGGCGATGGGCGATCTGCTCTCCGCGCCGGGTGTCTTCGTATTCGGCAGCAACGACTACTTCGGACCGCGGCCGAAGAACCCCGCGAATTACCTGACCAAGCCCACCCACCGCATCCACGGCGAGCCGCTGCCGTGGCAGGACCTGCGGGCGGCCTTCACCGAGCGTGGCTGGCTGGACATGACGCACACCAAGCGCGAGCTCGAGGTTGCCGGCCTGCGGATCGCCGTGGCCGGCGTCGACGATCCGCACCTGTCGCGGGATCGCTACGACACCATCGCAGGCCCGGCCAGCCCGGCCGCGGACCTGAGGCTTGGGCTGACCCACTCCCCCGAGCCGCGGGTGCTGGACCGCTTCGCCGCCGACGGCTACCAGCTGGTGATGGCCGGCCACACCCACGGCGGCCAGCTGTGCCTGCCGTTCTACGGCGCCATCGTCACCAATTGCGATCTCGACCGGTCGCGGGCGAAGGGCGCATCGCGGTGGGGCGCCCACACACAGCTGCACGTCTCGGCGGGCATCGGCACGTCGCCCTACTATCCGGTGCGGTTCTGCTGCAGGCCAGAGGCCACGCTGCTGACGCTGGTGGCGGCGCCGATCGGCGGTCGAGATGCAGGAACTAAGGCGGAGTCCCACCCGAGCGTTTCGGTGCAGTGACCGAAAAGGCCGCGACGGCCGTTCGAAGCCAGCCACGCTCGTGGGTGGACAACGCAGTTCGGCTGATCGAGGCTGACGCGCGGCGCAGCGCCGACACTCATCTGCTGCGGTATCCGTTGCCTGCGGCATGGTGCGACGGCTGCGACATTCAGCTCTACCTCAAGGACGAGACCACCCACATCACTGGCAGCCTCAAGCACCGGTTGGCGCGGTCGTTGTTTCTCTATGGGTTGTGCAACGGCTGGATCGGTGAAGGCACCACGGTCATCGAGGCATCATCGGGTTCGACGGCGGTTTCGGAGGCCTACTTCGCGGCGCTGCTGGGCCTGCCGTTCATCGCGGTGATGACGTCATCGACCAGTGCCACGAAGATCGCGCTGATCGAATCGCAAGGCGGCCGTTGCCATTTCGTCGCCGAGGCGTCGCAGGTGTACGCGGAGGCGGAACGGCTGGCCGAGGAAACCGGCGGCCACTACCTCGACCAGTTCACCAATGCCGAACGTGCAACCGACTGGCGCGGTAACAACAACATCGCCGAGTCGATCTTCGAACAGATGCGTGACGAGGCCCATCCGATACCGGACTGGGTGGTTGTCGGTGCGGGCACCGGCGGCACCAGCGCCACCATCGGCCGCTACATCCGGTATCGGCGCTACGCGACGCGGTTGTGCGTTGTGGACCCGGAGAACTCCGCGTTCTTCCCGTCTTATGCGCAGGGTCGTCACGATGTGGTGACCGGGATGTCGTCACGGATTGAGGGCATCGGCCGGCCGCGGGTTGAGCCGTCGTTTCTGCCCGACGTGGTGGACCGGATGGTGGCCGTACCCGACGCCGCGTCGGTCGCCGCGGCACGGCACGTCAGTGCGGTGCTTGGCCGACGGGTGGGTCCATCAACGGGGACGAATCTGTGGGGGGCATTCGGCCTGCTGGCCGAGATGATCGCGAAAGGGCGCAATGGCTCGGTGGTGACGCTGCTCGCCGACAGCGGCGACCGCTATGCGGACACCTACTTCTGCGATGAGTGGCTGACCAGCCAGGGACTCGATCCCTCGACATCGGCCGAGGTGCTGGTGGAATTCGAGCGGTCGGGCCGCTGGCCCTGATCGTCGGATCCGCCGGTGAGCGGCCCGTCGGAGGTCAGAAACAGCCACAACGCGGCCAGGGCGAAGAATCCCAGGTAGATCGAAGCTCCAAGCCCAGTCATTTCGTGCCTCGATTCTGCGGTTACTGCCGTTAGTGTGCATAACGCCACCGACAAGTGACTTCCATCCCGCGGCGTGTCGTGATCTTGCTAACGCTGACTTGCACACGGCCGTTGCCGTAGCTAAATCGCACCCCGCATGCAGAAATGGGCGCGTAAGCCGTTTGGCTTCACCGGGTGCGCGTGCGATACGCTGTCGTGGCTTCACGCGGGGTGTGGCGCAGCTTGGTAGCGCGCTTCGTTCGGGACGAAGAGGTCGTGGGTTCGAATCCCGCCACCCCGACTCGCGTCGTTGCAGATCACAGGCTCTGACCAGCGGTTCTGGTCGGGGTCTTTTTCTGTCTCAGTCCGCAGTTGGTCCGCAGTACATCCCAGAGCGGCCTCCCGCGCCTTATCGAGCGCGGCGGAAACGAGTTCGAGGTCATCCGGGAAGAGGTCTGCCTGCTGACGAGGGCGACGGGCGCGGCGGAACCTGGTACGCCGAGATCAGTTCATGGTCCGCGAACGTCGCCGATACGTCCCGCTTAATTGTCGATGGGATACTTGCGGCTTGATGTCAACGCAGGTCGTCTAAACGAGCAGGCTATTGACTTCGTCCTGCGCGGTGCAGCTCAGACCAGCCAAAACAGCCGACGATCAGACGGCGAAATCGAAACAGTCGAACCAGCACGACAGGCCCACCAAAGGTTGCAGGATAGGCGCACGCCGACTAAGAGAGGCGGAGCCCATGACTGAGAACTCCCACGGCTGGATCGGCACGGAGACCGTCGCGACTAGGTTGGGTGACTTTGAGTTCGCCAACAGTTATCCCGTCGGGGACGCGGCTCAGCGCCTCAAAAACACTTTGGTTTTCAACCGGGCCGTAGAGGCATATCTGGTGCAGATGCCTTCGGTGTCGGACTACTGCGTCTGGACCGGGGTCGCCAGCGCCGGTTCGGGGATGCCGAACCAGGTCGTCATCTGGGAGACGTTAATGGACTCGGTCACCCTGCTGTTGACCGGTAACACCGAGACCGTGTACGCGCTGGCCGCCGTCGATCTTATGCGCGACGGGCCAGTCGTCGTGGAGGTGCCGCCAACAATGCTCGGCACCCTCGGCGACCTCACGCAGCACACCATCGTCGACATCGGCGTCACCGGCATCGACCGGGGTAACGGCGGCAAGTTTTTAGCGCTGCCGCCCGATTACGACGGAGAGGTTCCTGACGGCTACTTCATCGCCCAATCGCCGAGCTACGGCGTTGTGCTGGGCCTGCGCGGGTTCCAAGTCGACGCCAAGCCCGATGAGGCCGTAGCCCTGATGAAACAGATCAGAATCTATCCGCTGACGGCGTCGGACAACCCGCCGGAAACCATGTTCGTCAACGGCTCGGGCCAGGAAATCGTCACGGTATTCGACGACACCGCTAAGTATTTCGACGACCTGGCCGCACTGATCGAGCGTGAACCGTCCGACCTCATCGCCGAGCACGAACGTTTCCAACTAGCCGCCATTGGCATCGAGAAAGGTAAGCCATTCGAACCCGACGCCGCACGTCGGAAGGTGCTCGACGACGCCGCCCGGTTCGCGTCGGCGGTGGCCCGCGCCAACAGCTTTGCCTCCGACGACGAGGCGCGGCTGGTCTACCCCGATCGACGCTGGGAATGGGCGTTCATCGGCGACAGCGCCACCTGGGACTCCCAGGGGTACGTGAACACCGACAGGCGCGCCGGGTTCGCCTATATCGCGATCGGCATGTCCCCAGCCATGGTTGATAAACATGTCGGCGCGGGGTCGCAGTATCTATGGACCCCTCGGGACGCCAGCGGCGCATTCCTTGACGGTGGCAGCACCTACCGTCTGCACATCCCGGCCAATATCCCCGCCAAGAACTTCTGGTCAGTGGTGGCCTACGACGCAGACAGCAGATCCCTTCTTCGCAGTGACCAACGCTTCCCGTCGGTGAGCACCTACACCAACGCGCATTTAAACGCCGACGGCTCAATCGATGTGCACTTCGGCCCGCACATCCCGACATACACCGAGTCCAATTGGATTCAAACGGTGACCGGAAAGGGCTGGTTCACGCTCTTCCGCTTCTATGGGCCACTTGAGCCGTTCTTCGACCAGACCTGGAAACCGGGGGACATCGAACTCGTAAATGGCGCGCCCGGCAACGTCGACGCACGAGGATAAGTCGGGGAGGTACGTCCGTGGAGGTCACACCTGTCCAATTGCAAGAGCGCACGCTTCATCGCCGCGCCGTCGAGGCCGTCATCTGGGGGATGCCGGCGGTGAACTATGACGCGATGTATCAAGCATTGGTGCGCGACGCCCACGGCGGGTCGAACCAGATCGTGTACTGGTCGCGGCTACTGGACTGGAGAAATCAGACCCTGACTCCCAACCCGGACACGATCTATCTAATGCCGTTTATCGACACCACCGACGGGCCGATCGTGCTCGAAATACCGCCAGCCGATGAAGGTTCGATCACCGGGTCTATTGACGATGCCTGGCAGTGCGCGATCGAGGATTTCGGCCCTGCCGGGGTCGATGCCGGCGCGGGCGGCAAGTACCTTATCCTGCCGCCGAACTACCAGGGCCAGATCCCTGACGGCTATCTCGGCCTGCCGGCGAACACCTGCGCCACCTTCGCTTTGCTGCGCTCCAACCTCACCAGCGGCAGCGACGACGACCTGGCTCGCGCCGTCGCCTACGGCAAGCGAGTCAAACTCTATCCGCTGGGACAGGCCGACAAGCCGCCGCCGACGACCTTCATCGACGCCGCCGACGTGATGTTCGACGCCACAATCCCCTATGACGCGACGTTCTTCGATGCCCTCAACCGCAGGGTGCAGGCCGAGCCGTGGCTCACCCGAGACAAAGCAATGATCAACGTGCTCAAGACAATCGGCATCCAGAAGGGCAAAACCTTCAACCCCGACGCCGACACACGCGCGACACTGTCCGACGCCGCCCAAGAAGCACACGACTGGCTCGATATGCAATACGAGGCCGCATTCACACCACCGTTCTACGACTACGCCCACTGGGCGCTGCCGGTGTCAGCAGAACTCGTCGAGGCCACCACGACGGGCTACGCCAACCCGGACTCCTATCCCGTCGACGAACGCGGAATCGCCTACTCCATCGGCTTCTTTAGTGCCAAGCACCTGGGAAGCGGCCAGTTCTACCTGATGACAATCAAAGACCGCAACGGTGACGCGCTTGATGGAGCAGCGACCTACCGGCTCAACGTCCCCGCCAACGTGCCCGTGCACTTGTACTGGTCAGCCACCGCCTATGACCGCGCCACCCACACGCTCATCCGAGACATGCCTTGGGCCAGCCGATCATCAAACACGCCCGATCTGCACACCAAGGCCGACGGCTCCGTCGACCTGAATTTCGGTCCAAAACCGCTCATCGACCAACAAACCAACTGGGTCCCCACCAAACCCGACGAACAATTCGAGGTCCTCTTCCGTTTCTACGGACCCGGTAAACCCTTGCTCGACAAGACGTGGACACTGCCCGATGTCGCACCCGCATGAGCCATCGGCGCAACGGGACAACTCGCCGCCGGATCAATCTCTCTTGGTCCGCCAGCCAGTCCGCAGTAGTTTCGACGACACCCCGTATGTCTTCAGCAAAAGAAACGGCGCGACCTGGCGGTTCAAACAGCCCCAGCGCCATCATCGTCGCCAAACGAGCTGGTGACGTCGTTCGGGACGAAGAGGTCGTGGGTTCGAATCCCGCCACCCCGACTGAGCCGAGAGGCGAGCAAGCTTGCTTGTTCGGCCGAGGCGATGTGACCGCGGCTACGCGAAAATGCCGACGCTCTTCCTGGGCTTCGACGGAACCTTGGTCAACACCATCACCGAACTCAGCTCGACGAGCCCGACGACCAACAACGGCCAGATTGCGCCGGCGGCCAAGCTGACGACGATCATCGACGGCTGATCTGCCGAAGCTCTACGATCTGCAAGACGGTTGGCCGCTACATACGCCGCAAAGCTCACCGGTAACCAACCGATGAGATAGATGGCGATCAGTGTGCCGACCATGACGGGTCCCCCTGCGACTCGACAACGTTGGAAGCCGACTTCCCAACGAACTCTAGAACTAAACAAACCGCCACGACATTAGGCTCGCGATCGTGACGACGGATTTGCGGTACGAGCCCTGGTTCCTGCCATTGTCCGTACCTTTTGGTCTGGGGCCCAAGCAGAGTGAGGTGCGGGTGGCAGATGGTTCGCTGCGTGTCCGCTTCGGCTGGGGGTTTCGCGCAGAAATCCCGCTGACCTCAATCAAAGGTGCGAAACCAAACACGGACCGGGTGTATGCGTGGGGCGCCCACGGCTTTCGCGGCCGATGGCTTGTGAACGGCTCGTCCAAGGGCATCGTGCAGCTGACTTTCGACCCGCCGGCCCGAGCCCATGTAATGGGTGTGCCGGTCACACTGCGCACACTCGACGTCAGCGTGACCGACCCGGAGGCGCTCATCGCGGAGTGCGCTCCGAAGTAGTTTGACGGCCCCTTTGGTGGGGAATTACATGCGGCGTGACTTTGCCGTCGACATCAGTCGAACCGAAACTGCCCCGCGCCGTCGGCCCTCTTTCCTCGGCCATCATCGACACTCTCGCGCGCGGCAGGCCGGCGCTTCACGCCCGTCCGATCGACGTTCCGCTTTGTGAGGCCGACCCGTACGGCCTCGATCTGCAGTTGGCCCTCTATGTCTGCTACGAACTGCACTACCGCGGCTTCGACGGAGTCAACCCTCGCTGGGAGTGGAATCCCGGACTGCTGCACGTCCGTGGCCGACTCGAGGACACGTTTCTGAGCGCGGTCCGCCAGGACGTCGGTGAGATCCCCGAAGATGAAACCGCCGCCGACGCGATGGACGCGTTGTCGATTGAACCGGTGGACGGCGAGGGTCCCTCGTATTACCTGCGTGACACCGGTACATGGGACCAGATGCGGGAGTACTTCGTGCAGCGCTCGCTGTATCACCTCAAGGAAGCCGATCCGCACGCGTTCGCGATCCCGCGCTTGATCGGCCAGGCCAAGGCGTCCTTCGTCGCAGTCGAATTCGACGAATACGGCGGTGGCCGTGGGCCTTTGGTGCATCAGCAGCTTTTCGCCGATTTGATGGACGCCGCTGGCCTGGACTCGACCTACCTCGCCTATCTCGACGCCGTCCCTGCCGATGCGCTGGCGTCGGTCAACCTGATGTCGCTGTTTGGTCTGCACCGCGAGCTGCGCGGCGCCGCCATCGGGCACTTCGCGTCGACGGAGATCACCTCGTCGCCTGGTTCCCGACGTCTCGTCGACGCGCTGGAGCGGATGGGCGCGCCGGAGCCGTGTATCAGTTTTTACCGCGAACACATCGTCGCCGATGCCGTCCACGAACAGGTGGTGCGCACCGATGTGGTCGGGGATCTCGTTGCGCGCGAACCACATCTGGACCACGACGTGGTTTTCGGCATCAAAGCGCGCGACGTGGTGGAAGACCGGCTCGCCGCACATGTGATGGCGTGCTGGAAGTCGGGCCGCTCATCGCTACGCTGACCGCTCTGACCGCTCCGGGCGCTGACGGCAGCGGTGGCTGGTGTCGCACAGCGGAAAGCTCTTGCTACGGCGGCATGTACAGATCGCGACCATGAACCGGTCGGATTCCACGAAGCTGCCGTCGGGCATCTCGATCCGCACCGGACCCTGTACCATCACTGGGCCTGCGGGCACCACCCGCACGATGCGGGCCTCATCATCGCTCATGCCTTGTCCGCCCTGATCACCAACAGCTCTTCTTCACGGCGGCCCGGCTCGAGCCGACCCGTCTCCTCGAGCCAGTGCGCCCGCGAGGACAACACTGGACCGAAGGGAATCCATTGCCACGCAATGACTTCGGCGTCAAGCCCAGTGCTGGCCAACTGCGCCAGCGTCTCACGCGGCCCCGCGAACTCGGACTGTACCAACAGCAATGTGCCGCCGTTGGCGAGCATTTCGTTCACGGTTGCGCACAGCGGATCCAGCACCAGGCGGCCGTCGTATCCGGCATCCCACGCCGCGGGGGACCCGATATCCGATGGCAACCGCGCGCCATCGACGCTTGGATCATGCGGCACATACGGCGGATTGCAGACGATCAAGTCATAGGGGCCGAACTCGATCGCGCGCGCCCATGAGCCGAGGTGCACCGCGACATCGAACCCGGCGGCAGCGGAGTTAATCCGCGCGCAGTGCACGGCGTGTGGGCAGATGTCGAAAGCCGTGACTTCGGTCGCCCCCTGCTCGTATGCGGCGATCGCGGCGACGCCACTGCCCGTGCACAGGTCGGCGACGCGGTGACCGCGCGCGAGAGCGGTCTTCTCCATCACGTCGATCAGCAGTTGGGAGTCCGCTTGCGGTGTGTACACACCCTCGGTCACGGCTGGGAAATCCAGGTCGGTGTATGCCCTTGTCAACATCGGCCTTTCGACAGTGTTTGCTTGTGCGTCCAGCACTGCCGTCATTAATGCCCGCTATTAGGAGCGTTAAACCACTGGCATTGGTTTTGTAAAGCGGCGTTGGGGGCACCCCTGGATGGTGCAAGCTTCTGACGTCGCGGCGTTGCCGGCTCGGCTGGGGGCCGCCCTCCGCCATAGCCGACTGTTTCATCCGCATGGTGTCCTCGCCGAAGGCCTCCTCGAGCGGGTAGCGCCGCCAGACGAGGGGCTGCCAATGCAGTCCTGCGATGTCATCGGGCGGGTTTCGAAGGGCATCGGCTTACCCGGCGCCGTGGCCGACATCGCCGGCTTGGCGTTTCGTATCCCTCCGCCGCAGGATCTACGTTCGTGCATGCCCTGGGATGTCCTGCTGGCATCGACAATCGCCAACAGCCGCTTCATTCTCGCTCCGTCAAGGTCGTGGTCAAGCACCACCTTCTCCAGCCTGATGCCGCTTCGATTCCGCGACGGCACGTGGTGGGTGCGCGCTCGACTCGTCACCAAGATCGATGAACCGGGCTTGTCATTGGACACGATCAGGAACCAAATCGATTCCGGCGGAATACATTTCGATATCGACCAGGCTCACGGCACTGGGCACTTTCAACCGCTGGCCCGGTTGAAGCTTCGTAACCTGGATCCGAGCAATGACGACATCGCATTCGACCCGGTATTGCACAGCGACGAAGACGTCAGCTTGGTGCCCGGCTGGCTGGCCGATTTCCGCCGCGCGGCATACCGCCGCAGTCGAGAAGGCAGAGAAGCCAACTAGGCGGTGGGTTCCGCATCGGTCTCGGCGACATCAGGGGCGTTCTCGCGAGTCGCCATACCGCCTTCGCGGCCTTCGTCTTTCGGACCGGGACGGCCGCCCTTTGGCTCGTCGGCGTCTTCGTCGTCGTAAATCCCCTTACCGCGTGGCATCTGTCGTTTCCTCTCAATGAGATTCGGCGCGCAGCTTCTCCAGCAGTGAGCCCGCCGCTTCTTTCAGGAACAGCTCCTGGCTGTCGTCGCCGATCTGCACAAGCGCGATGTCGGTAAACCCGGCCTCCCAGTACTTGCGTACCGCGTCGACGATCGCGTCGAGATCCGGTCCGCAGGGGATGGATTCGGCGACATCCTCCGGCCGCACGAATTGGGTAGCGCCCTCGAAGCCCGCCGTCGTCGGCAGATCGGCGTTGACCGCCCAGCCGCCACCGAACCAGCGGAACTGATCGTGGGCGCGCGCCACGGCCGTGTCGCGGTCGGGGTCCCAGCAGATCGGGATCTGTCCGATCACCCTTACCTCACCAGCGAGTCCGGTCGCCCGGCGCGCATCGTGCCATGCATCGACGAGGTCCTTGTTCGGCTCGACGGCAATCAGATGGTCGGACAGCGGCGCGAACATGTCGACCGACCGCTCGCCCGACACGGCCGTGGCGATCGCGACGGGAGTCTCGGGCACATCCCAGAGCCGCGCCGAGTCCACCTCGAAGTATTCACCTTTCCAATCGATCAGCTCGCCGGTGAACAACTCGCGAATGATCTGGATCGCCTCTTTGAGCATCTGCTGGCGCCGCGACACCGTCGGCCAGCGCCCGCCAACCACATGTTCGTTGAGGTTCTCGCCGCTGCCGAGCCCCAGCGTGAACCTTCCGTCGGCGAGGATCTGAAGTGTCGCCGCTTTTTGCGCGACGACTGCGGGGTGATACCGCATCGTCGGGCACGTGACATAGGTGAACAGCTCGACCTGTTCGGTCGCCTGGGCGACGGCACCGAGCACCGGCCACGCGTACGGTGCGTGGCCTTGCGATGCCAGCCAAGGGAAGTAGTGGTCGCTGGACACCTCGAAGTCGAAGCCTGCGCGTTCCGCCGAAACGGCATAACGGACAAGCTCTTTAGGTCCGCTCTGTTCTGTCATCAGGGTGTAGCCAAAACGCGTCATGGCATTCGGGTACCCGAGCGCCCAATCGTGAAACGACTACAGCCTGTCCTTGACCGCCTCCGACAGGCGCTTGCCATCGGCCTTGCCCGCGGCAATCGCGGTCGCGGCCTTCATCACCTGGCCCATCTGCCGCATGCCGGGCCGCTCCCCGATGTCCTCGGCAACCTGTGCGATCGCGGTGTCAACGACGTCGGCCACCTCGGCCTCCGTGAGCTGCGTCGGCAGGTACTCGTCGATGATGCGTGCCTCGGCGTGCTCGTTGGCCGCCAGTTCGCCGCGCCCGTTCTGGGTGTAGATCTCGGCGGACTCACCGCGCTTTTTCGCTTCGCGCTGCAGAACTTTGATCACATCGGTGTCGGATAACTCACGCGGCGCGTGCCCTGAGACCTCTTCGGTCTGTATTGCCGCCAGCACCAACCGCAATGTCGCGGTGCGCAGCTTGTCCTGCGACTTCATCGCCGCGGTCAGGTCGGCGCGCAGCCGATCTTTGAGTTCCGCCATGACGCAAACGCTACGCCGCAGGGTCGGTCTGACGGTGTGGCTTCCCAGCGGCGCGCCGTCGACGACGTTGTCAATTCGCAATGTCATCGACAGGATGGGGACCATGAGCAACTACGCCGGCGGATACCCAACAGCAGGTCCGCCGACGCCCGGCTATCCGCCCCGCGGTTATCCGCCGCCGGGCTACCTGGGTGCTCCGTCTGCCCCCTATCAGGGCTATCCACCGCCGGGCGGCTACCCCCCGCCCGGATATCCGCCGCCGGGTTACGCGCCGCCACCGGGCTACGGTGGCCCGCCCCCGGGTTACGGCGCCCAGGGTGGCTACCCCGCTGCGGGTTATCCGCCACCGGGCTATCCACCACCGGGTCATCAACCACTCGGCTATCCACCACCGGGCTATCCGCCACCCGGGTACGGCGTACCGCTGGCCCTCAAGCCCGGCGTGATTCCGTTGCGGCCGTTGACGCTGTCGGACATCTTCAACGGGGCGGTGGCCTACGTCCGGGCCAATCCCAAAGCGACGCTGGGGTTGACGACCGTGGTCGTGGTTGCCGCACAGTTGCTTGCACTCGTCTTATCGGTCGGCCCGTTCGCCGTCGCGGGCCGGCTCGATCCGACGCTCAGCGGCCAGGAAGTATCGACCGGGCTGCTGCTCGGTTCGTCGGCGTCCAGCCTCGCAGGCGTCGTCGCCACCTGGCTGTCGTCCATCTTGTTGAGCGGCATGCTCACCGTCGTGGTGGGACGTGCCGTCTTCGGCGCCAGCATCACTGTCAAGGAGGCGTGGCAGCGGCTGCGGCCACGGCTGTGGGCGTTGATCGGCTTCACGGCGCTGCAGTTACTCGGCGCCGCTGTGTTGGTTACGGTGGTCGGGCTCATCATCGCCGGGGTCGCGGTGGCGGCCAACGGGACCGCGGCCGCTGTCGTGGGGGTGCCGTTGGTGGTCGCGCTGTTCTGCGCCGTGGTTTACCTGGTCACCATGCTGACCTTTACGCCGTCGCTCATCGTGCTGGAGCGGCTCCGAATTTTCCCCGCCATCTCGCGTTCATTCAAGTTGGTGCGCAACGACTTCTGGCGGGTTTTCGGCATCTGGTTGCTCGCCACCATCGTGGTTTCGGTGGTCGCAGGGGCGGTGTCCGTGCCGTTCAGCCTCGGCGGCCAAGTTCTGCTCACCGCAGCGCCTTCGACGATGACGCTTCTCTTCGCGCTGGTGCTGCTGTCCGTTGGCAGCGCGATTGGTCAGATCATCACCTCGCCGTTCGCCGCAGGCGTTGTCGTGCTGCTCTACACCGACCGCCGCATCCGCTCCGAGGCGTTTGACATGGTGCTGCAAACGGGCGCTTGGTTCGGGCCAGGCGCCCCTGCTGATTCCACCGACCACCTCTGGCTGACCCGCCAACCCTGACGTGCCTACCATAGACATCGACCGCGATGCCGCGCACGAGGCGGCGCAGCACGAACTCGCAAAGCCGATCTACCCCAAGGCATCCCTGATCGACCGCATCCTCGACTGGATCAACGAAATGCTCTACCGGCTGATGGAGGCCAGCGCGTCTGTGCCAGGAGGCTGGCTGACGCTCAGTGTCCTGGGGATTCTGCTGGTGGTCGCCATCGTGGTTGCAGTGCGCATCGCCCGACGGACGATGCGCACCAAGCGTGGGGGCGAGTATGCACTATTCGGTGAACACGAACTCAGCGCTGCAGAACACCGCGCCACCGCTGAACAGTATGCGGCGCAGGGTAATTGGTCAGCCGCGATCCGACATCGGCTCAGAGCCGTTGCTCGCCAGCTGGAAGAGAATGCCGTCCTCGATCCAGTCCCTGGCCGCACCGCGACCGAACTCGCCCGCGATGCGGGACGTGCCATACCGGCCTTGGCCACCGAATTGAGCAGGGCTGCAGACGCTTTCAACGACGTCACTTATGGCGAACGGCCTGGGACCGAGGCTGGTTACCGGATGATCGTCGATCTTGACAGCCATCTGAGGTCACGCACGTCGGCCGCCTCCGACGCCACGGATGCGGTGCCGGTGGCCGCCGACAGTTGGACCGAGGTGCGATGACGGCCCGCGATACGGCCGTCGGGCCGTCCGTCACCCAGCGATGGCGCGATGCTCGATGGGTGTTGCTGACCTTGGCCGTCATCGTCGCAGTGGCCGCGCTCAGTGTCTTGCTGACGGCGCCGCGACCCGGCGGCCCGATGGATCCGGAATCGACGTCATCCGAGGGCGCTCGAGCCCTGGTCACGATCCTGCGTGAGCATGGCGTGGACGTCGTTGCGGCCGACGACATCGCTGCAGTGGAATCCGCTGCGCGGCCCGACACCCTGCTCCTCATCGCGCAAACGATGTATCTATCCGACAACGACGTGCTGCGCCGGCTGGCCGCGCTACCCGGTGACCGTCTGGTGGTGTCGCCGATAGCCAGGACCCGCGAACAGCTCGCCCCCGAGGTCCGTCTCGGCGGCTCCACGATTGCCTTCGCTGATTCCAAACCCGATTGCGACCTCCGCGAGGCGAATCGCGCAGGGCGGGTGCAACTCGGCCTTGGCGATGCCTACGAGGCGGCGGGCAGCGTCCCCGTGACGCGGTGCTATGGCGGAGCGCTGGTGCGTTACACCGCCAACGGCCGTGAGATTACGGTCGTCAGCTCCGCGGATTTCATGACGAACTCCGGCCTGCTCAAGGAGGGCAACGCCGCGCTCGCAATGAACCTGGCGGGCTCACATCCGCGGTTGATCTGGTATGCGCCCCAGCACAGCGAAGGCGACGCCGAATCCGGAGGTAGCCCAGGGCTTTTCAGCCTGTTGCCTGGACAGGTCAAATGGGTGTTTCTACAGCTTGTCCTGGCGGTCGTGGCAGTGGCGCTCTGGAAAGGCCGGCGCATCGGCCCGCTGGTTGCCGAGCAGTTGCCGGTGGTGGTCCGGGCCTCGGAGACCGTCGAGGGCCGCGGACGGCTCTACCGATCGCGGCGGGCACGTGATCGTGCAGCGGACGCGCTGCGCACTGCCGCGTTGCAACGGATGACGCCACGGCTCGGTCTCGGGCACGACACCGAGCCGCCCGCGGTCGTAACGGCGGTCGCCGAACGCTGCCGATCGTCCCCACAGGCGGTGGCACACATATTGTTCGGTCCGCCGCCGGCCACCGACGCCGACTTGGTCAACCTCGCGCACGAACTCGACAACATCGAAAGGCAGGTCGCCCAATCGTGACTCAGCCAGCCGCACAGACCACCGCGACTTCGGACTCCGCGCGAAATGCCTTACTGGCCTTGCGCGGTGAGATCGCCAACGCGGTTGTTGGCCAGGACGCCGTCGTTAGTGGGCTGGTGATCGCGCTGCTGTGCCGTGGCCATGTGCTGCTCGAAGGTGTGCCAGGGGTAGCGAAGACGCTGTTGGTGCGCAGCCTCGCCGCGGCGTTGCAACTCGAATTCAAGCGCGTGCAGTTCACCCCCGACTTGATGCCGGGCGATGTGACCGGTTCGCTCGTATATGACGCCCGCACAGCAGAATTCGAGTTCCATTCCGGTCCGGTCTTCACCAATCTGCTGTTGGCGGACGAGATCAACCGAACTCCGCCCAAGACGCAGGCTGCGTTGCTGGAGGCCATGGAGGAACGTCAGGTCAGCGTCGAAGGCGAACCGCGAACCCTGCCCGACCCGTTCATCGTCGCCGCTACCCAGAACCCCATCGAGTATGAGGGCACTTACCAGTTGCCCGAGGCCCAGCTGGACCGCTTCCTGCTGAAACTCAATGTGCCTCTGCCGCCGCGCGATCAGGAGATTGCGATCCTCGACCGGCATGCGCGGGGCTTCGATCCACGCGACCTTTCTGCGGTGAAACCCGTTGCCGGTGCTGCGGAGCTAGCGGCCGCCCGGGAGGCAGTTCGTGAGGTATTGGTGGCCGATGAGGTGCTCGGCTACATCGTCGACATTGTGGCGGCGACGCGGCACTCACCGTCGCTCCAGCTGGGTGTGTCGCCACGCGGGGCGACGGCTCTGCTGGCCACGGCACGGTCGTGGGCATGGCTTTCCGGTCGCAACTACGTCACCCCGGATGACGTGAAGGCCATGGCCCGCCCAACCCTGCGCCACCGGGTGTCGCTTCGGCCGGAGGCCGAACTCGAAGGCGCCAACCCCGATGGCGTGCTCGACGGCATACTGGCGGCCGTGCCGGTGCCGCGCTGGTGATCTTGACCGGCCGCGTCGGCCTGATTGCGCTGATCTGCGTTCTGCCGATCGCGGTGTCACCGTGGCCAGCGACCACATTCGTCGTCCTGCTGGCGGCGGTGGTCGCGGGCGTCGTCGCAGATATCGCGCTCGCCGCCAGCCCACGCAAGCTGAACTGCAGCAGGCTCGGCGAGACGGCGGCCCGGCTCGGTCAGCCAGTCGATGCGCAGTTGGTGGTCGAAAATGCCGGCGGCAGACGCTTCCGCGGACAGATCCGTGACGCCTGGGCTCCCAGTGCGCGCCCGGAGCCGCGGACGCACCCTGTCAATGTCGATGCGGGACAACAAGTTCGGCTCGTCACGCAGTTACGCCCAGTACGTCGCGGTGATCAACGCTCCGCGCTTGTCACGGCACGCTCGATCGGACCGCTAGGCTTGGCCGGCAGGCAGGGCTCGCATCGGGTGCCGTGGCAGATCCGGATCATGCCGCCGTTCCTTTCGCGAAAGCATCTGCCCGCGCGGCTGGCCAAGCTGCGCGAACTCGAAGGCATGACGCCGGTGCTGATCCGCGGTCAGGGCACCGAATTCGACTCGTTGCGCGAATACGTCATCGGCGACGACGTCCGATCCATCGACTGGCGCGCCACTGCCAGGCGTGGTGACGTGGTGGTGCGGACGTGGCGACCGGAGCGTGACCGTCGAGTGGTCATCGTGCTGGACACCGGCCGCACGTCGGCCGGCCGCGTCGGAGTCGACCCCACCGCCAGTGATCCCGGCGGCTGGCCACGGCTGGACTGGTCGATGGACGCCGCATTGCTGCTGGCCGCGTTGGCGGCCCGCGCGGGCGATCACGTCGACTTCATCGCTCATGACCGGGTGACTCGCAGTAGCGTCCACAACGCTTCGCGCACCGAACTTCTCGCGCAGTTGGTCGAGGCCATGGCACCGCTGGAGCCCGCACTGGTGGAATCCGACGCGCGTGCGATGGTGGCGGCTGTGCGACGCCGGATTCGGCAACGCGCGCTCGTGGTGCTGCTGACGGACCTGAACGCGTCGGCGCTCGACGAAGGATTGATGGCGGTGTTGCCGCAACTGTCCGCCAAGCATCAGGTGCTGCTGGCAGCCGTCGCGGATCCGCGCATCGAGCGCCTCGCCGCGGGTCGCTCCGACGCTGCTCAGGTATACGACGCCGCTGCGGCCGAACGGGCGCGCAACGACCGGCGCGCGATCGCGTCACGGCTGCGGCGCTCGGGCGTCGACGTGGTGGACGCCCCGCCGGAGGAGTTGGCCCCCGAACTCGCGGACCACTATCTGGCGATGAAGGCCAGCGGTCGGCTCTAGCCCGTCGGAACGACGTCGGGCGCGTCATCGATGTCGCCGGTCTCGCCCGCTCTGGCAGCTTTGCGTCCGAAGTGGAAAATGTAAGCGAGAAAGGCGATTTCGGTTGCGACGCCAATGCCGATGCGAACCGCGGTCGGTAGCTGCGCCGGAGTAACGAAGGCCTCGATCAGAGCCGAAACCAGCAGCACGCCGAACAACCCGATGGCCACCGCCACCACGGCTCTGCCGCGTTCTGCGAGCACCTGAGTGCGCGGACGGTTTCCTGGGGAGACCACTGACCAGCCCAGCCTCATGCCGACCGCACCCGAAAGAAACACCGCGGTCAGTTCGAGCATGCCATGCGGCGCGAGCAGGGTGAGGAATACGTCGCCCTTACCTGCGTCGAACATGAACGCCGCGTTCACGCCGAGGTTGAGGGCGTTCTGGAACAGCATCCAGGGGATCGGGATGCCGAGCAGGATCGCGGCGCCGATGCATTGCGCCGAGACCCACCAATTGTTCAGCCACACGTGCGAAAAGAAGGACCCGGCGGGGTGCTCGCTGTAGTACGACGCGAAATCGTGATTGACCAATTGTTCTATCTCGCTTGGGGTTTTCAGACTGGACTGCACCTCATGGTTGCCGGACATCCACAGCGCGATCAACATAGTCACGAAGAGAAACCCGATGGCGGTGCCGAGCCACCATCGCCAGGCCTGGTAGACGACGACGGGGAAGGACACCGTGAAGAATCGGGTGAACTCGCTCCACAACGGTGCATGCGCGCCCGTCACCGCGGAACGCGCCCGTGCCACCAGGCTCGACAACCGGCCAATGAGGAGCGCATCGGTCGAAGCGCTGCGGACCATCGACAGGTGCGTGGACACCCGCTGATAGAGATCGACCAGCTCGTCGACCTCCGCGCCGGTCAATCGACGACGCCGCTTGACCAGCGCCTCCAGTCGGTCCCACGTCGGGCGATGCGCCAGCACGAACGCGTCGACATCCACGTGGCAGATCCTAGTAGCGTTGATCGTTATGGTCGGCCAGCAAGAACAAGTGGTCACCGGGGACGCGGTCGTCCTGGATGTTCAGATCGCCCAGCTACCGGTGCGTGCGCTGTCGGCGATGATCGACATCACGGTGGTGTTCGTCATTTACGTCATGGGGATGCTGTTGTGGGCCGCCACGTTGACGCAGTTGGACGATGCGCTGTCGGCCGCCATTTTGATCATCTTTACCGTGCTGGCGCTGGTGGGTTATCCGGTGGTATTCGAGATCGCGACCAGGGGCCGATCGTTGGGCAAGATGGCCCTTGGGCTACGAGTCGTGTCGGAGGACGGTGGTCCAGAACGCTTTCGTCAGGCCCTCTTTCGCGCGCTGGCCGGGGTCTTCGAGATCTGGACATTCCTCGGCGGGCCAGCCGTGATCTGTAGTCTGCTGTCCGCCAAGGGAAAACGCATCGGTGATTTCTTCGCGGGCACCGTCGTGATCACCGAGCGTGCGCCTCGGCTCAGCCCGCCGCCACCGATGCCGCCGCAACTGGCGTGGTGGGCATCGTCGTTACAGCTGTCGGGGCTCAGTCCCGAGCAGGCCGAGTTGGCCCGTCAGTTCCTTTCCCGCGCTTCGCAATTGGATCCAGCCGTGCGAGATCAGATGGCGTACCGGATCACCACCGATGTGGTAGCCCAGATATCCCCTCCGCCGCCGCCGGGCACGCCCCCGCAACTGGTGCTGGCTGCGGTGCTGGCTGAGCGGCACCGCAGGGAGCTGGAGCGGCTACGGGTCCAGGGGCCGCCGACCGCGCCTCCACCGCAATGGCCCGCGCCGCCGATGTACCCGCCGCAGCCCGCGCCGCCGGCGTTCCCCCCGCCGCAGCCCCCGCCGCCGATGTACCCGCCGCAGCCCCCGCAGCCGCCCATGGGTTCTAGTGGTTTCACGCCGCCGAGCTGATCTCCCGCGAAAAGACGCAGAGTGCCCCGACACGCCGAGGAAATGTGGCACTTTGCGTCTGCTCGCGGAGAAACAGTCCTCAGCGATAGCGCAGACCGACCATCATCAACGCAGCACCGATGAAGGCGGTGGCGGTGCGCACGTGGTTCCACGCAGTCCATGTCGACATGTACGCCTGCCATTCACGTGCGGCATCGGCGACAGACAGACCGCCGGGGTTGAGCGTGTCGAGGTGGTTGTTGAGCGGGACGTTGAAGGCCATCGTGATGATGGCCCCGAGAATTGCAAAGATCGCGCCGATCAGCACCCACCAACTGCCGGTCTGATTCAGCCGCGACACCGCGATGACGCCGACCACCAGCGCGAGGATCGTTGCGCTGAAATACCCCAGTAGAAACGCGGGGCTCGCGTTGGCCTCGGCGTTGATGCCGCGCATCGCGGTGAGGGCGTCCACTGGGCCGGTGCGGTCAAGCCCGCGCATCACCATGGTCGAGAACACATACATCATTCCGCCGCCTGCGGCACTTGCGAGCGCGGCGAGCGAGGTCAGGACGACAACGGGGCTTGTATTCATGACCAGGAGTCAACCGGCAACTGCTGAGGCGCTCCATCGTTGACCGTCCCGACTCCATACGCGTGCGTCTACGCCGGGTCTGCACTGCGGTAAAGCTTGACGGACACCGCGCTCAGCCAGGCCCAGACCAACACAACAGCGGCGGTAAACACCAGAATCGTTGCCGCCCCGCCAGATCCGGAAGCCAGGGCCACGAAACTTCCCCCGAAAATCACGCCGGTGACGCGGGAGAACCACGCCCACGATCGCTGTCCGGCGCGGGCGAACCATGCGCCGAGGACAAAGCATGCTGCCACCAGACACGCGAACCCGATGCTCGCCACCATCAAATGGGCCATACCCTGCCAGCTGACCTCGCCCATACCCGGCGGAGTGCCGGACGGGAACCCGTCTGACGGGTCGGCCCGGAAGATGCCAGCCGCGACGAGAGCGGCGCCGTATGCGCCGATCAGGCCCGACCCCCAAGCCGATAAGCGTCCCGGTCCGATTGCACGCCGAACGCCGACGGCAGCCGCGACCGTCATCGCGCCCGTGACCAGAAACGTCGCGATCTGGATCCAGCCAAGGTCTCCGTTCGCGAGTTGACTGGCGGCGTGCCGGGTTGGCTCAAAGCCGTCGCGTACCGCCATCTGGCCTGCGACCGCCAGGACATAGATGGGGCCGGCGATGACGCCGTACCCGAGCAGCGACTTCGTGATCCGGACCGGCAGGGGTGGGCAATCGGCCGTGGTCATGGCACGCCTTTCGACTAAATCAAACTAGACTGTCCAGTACTCTTATCATTTCGGAACTAGACTGTCCAGTACTAAGAAGGAGGCCGCATGACCGAGCCGGTGCTGGGCCGTTCCGCCCGTAAACGGCTGACCATCCTGTCGGCGGGCCGTGATCTGTTTTTGAGCAACGGCTACCAGGGCACCAGCGTCGACCAGATCGCGGCATCGGCAGAGGTGTCCAAGCAGACGGTCTACAAGCACTTCGGGGACAAGCGCGAACTCTTGCTGAGCATCGTGAACGAGGCCTTGGACGGTGCCGTCACGCCGTTCGTCGACAGAATCGCGGCACTCGCGGACACCACCGACCTCGAAGCCGAGATGACCGCGCTGGCCGTCGACTATCTGCGAGCGGTGCTGCAGGAGCCCGTCGTTCAGCTGCGACGGCTCGTCGTCGGCGAGGCCAACCGGGTACCCGAGTTGGCCGAGCTCTATTACAACCAGGCGCCCGCCCGCACCCTCTCTGCCTTCGCCGACTGTTTCGCGGCGCTGCATCGTCGTGGCCTGCTACACATACCTGAAACTGCCCTTGCTGCAGAGCATTTCGCGTTCCTGATCATCGGCCGATCGATTGATCAGGCCTTGTTCTACGGCGGGCCGCAGGTATTGGCGGCTATCGACGTCGAGCGCCATGTCCGTGCGGGCGTACGGGTATTTCTGGCCGCCTACCAGGCGCGCACGGGATAGGCTCCCGGCGTGGACGCCGTGGTCGGCCTGCTCGACGGTGTGCGAGCGCGAGGCGCATTCGTGTTGCGCATGATGATGGATCCACCGTGGTCGATGAGCATCAAGGACGAGGCGCCGCTGACGCTTATCTGCCAGACGCACGGCCGCGCGGCGATCGTCGGCGGGAACAGCGGAACCCTCTGGCTCGGCCCCGGCGACATCGCGCTTACTCGGGGAACCGAGCACTACGTCTTCGCCGACGACCCCACTACGACACCAATGGTCGTCATTCACCCGGGCCAGCGCTGCACGACGTTGTCCGGCGACGATCTGCGATTCGAGATGTCCCTTGGCGTGCGGACGTGGGGCAACAGCCCGTCGGGCGCCACGCGCTCGGTGATCTGCGCCTATGAGGGCCGCAGCGAGGTCAGCACGCGCCTACTCGAGGCATTGCCCCCGGTGCTGGCATTGCAGTCCGACGAATGGGAAACGCCGCTGGTAGATCTGCTCGCGGCAGAGGCAGCCCACGAAGGGCCGGGGCAAGAGGCGTATCTCGACCGGCTGCTCGATCTCTTGCTGATCGCAGTGCTGCGCACGTGGTTCGACCGCGACGAGAACGCCCCGACCTGGTGGCACGCCGAACACGACCCTGTGGTCGGCCCGGCATTGAAGCTGATCTACAACAACCCCGGCCATCCCTGGACCGTCGCGAATCTGGCTGCGGCCGTTGGCAGTTCGCGTGCGGTATTCGCCAGCAGGTTCACCGAACAGGTCGGCGAACCCCCGATTGCCTTCCTGACCAATTGGCGGCTGGCGCTGGCCGCAGACCTGTTGCGATCCAGCCAGTCGACCATCGCCGCCGTGGCGCGACAAGTCGGCTACAGCACTCCGTTCGCGTTGAGCAGCGCATTCAAGCGCGCTTACGGCGTCAGCCCCAACACTTATCGCGCCAACGCCGCCTACCCGGACGGCGCGGTCGAGGCGCTCTGACGGCGTGCCGCCAACACGCCGGCGATCGAGGTGGATGCCACGGTGACCAGGGCGCCCAGCATCAACGCAGACGGCTCACCGGCAGCCAGCAGGTGCTGTTCGGTGCCCAACGTCGCGGCGGCGACCGGGACCCCCAGCTGTGCCGCCGAGAGGACGGCGAGTGTGAGTGGCTGACCGAACAACCGGCCCACCCCGTGGGCGAGCAATGCACCCGCGCCGAGGCCGAACCCGAGCAGGATCAACCAAGGGTGCTCCCCGAGTTCGCGGACTTGCAGTGATGCGCCGAGCCACACGAAGAACAGTGGGCCGAAGAACCCTTCGGTGATGCCGAACAGTTGACGTGCCAGCCGCCGTGGTTCACCGATCGCCGAAACCACCAGCCCCAGGGCGAAACCCGCCAGCATGATCGACACGTGCGTGGTCACCGCCAGTGCACACAGCGCGAAAAGGATGATCAGGCTCAGCCGAAGTTCGAGCGCCAGTCGGTGTTTGCGCGAATAGCGGTGCAATCGTCGGCGCCAACCGCGGCGGGTTGCGACGCGCAGCACGTAATACAACACCGCGGCGCAGCCAGCTATCGTCAGTGCGCCAAGCGCGGCCCGCCACGCCTGACCGGGATTGATCACCAAGGGCAGCAACACGATCGAAGCCGCATCGGCAATGGCGATCTGCGTCGTCACCGACAGCACCGGCGGCCCATCCAGTCGCAGAGAGTCGATCACTGGCAGCGCCAGTGCCGCTGAAGACGACGCCATCAGCACGGCGTACACGGCCGCGTGTCCGGTGCCGAATGCCTCTGCAAGCACCACTGAAAGCACGGCCGCCACCGCTCCGACTACCACCGCGCGAAGCAACGCCTTGGGGATCGATGACCGCAACGTCTTGTCCCGCACCGGGACATGCGTGCCGACGACGAACATCACCAATGCGAAGCCAATGTTGGCCAGCAGCGTGAACGTCGGGTCGGTGTGGTCGACGATGCCGAATCCCGTCCGACCGACTACCAGCCCCGCGCCCAATTCGCCGATGATCACCGGAACATGGAAACGCGGCAGCGACGCCAGCAGCGGCCCGGCCATGCCGATCACCGCGAGCAGCGCCAGGGTGTCGAATCCGAAACCGGGCATTACTGCCAGGACACCAAATGGCAAGGGATGTCGGTATTTTCGTCGGTGAGATAGCTTGCACAGACTCGGTGGTAGCCGTCGGCGATCTGCAGCGGAAACCCGCCGACCGCGCTGCCACGTACCAACAGGATCGGCGAGAGCTTCTTGCCGTCGCTGATCTTGGCCAGGTCCGAGCGGACATGGGCATTCGTCTCCGGCAACAGCTTCAGGTCCGCCGCGCGCAAGATGTCCTTGGCCTTTCGAAATACCGGCTTCGCTGCCTTCAGCGACGCCACCGTGCCGTCGACCGAGTCGTTCTCCGCAAGCATGCTGAGGTAGGCCGCGGCCGCGTCGTAGTCATGCGTCTCGGGTTCATCCAGCCATTTCACCGCCATGGCCGGAGACGTTACTCAGCCCGACAACAACTTGCCATCAAAAGTTTCCCGAACACGCTGCGGCAGCGAGATTCTGGCAACTGGCTGTGCAACGAGTCGACGCTGGTCCATGATGACAAGGTGTCGCGTTTTCAACCGCGAAACGCAAAGGGGGAAAACAAAATGCCCGTCGTGTTGATTCATCAGGGTCCGAGCTTGACCCGGGAGAAGTACGAAGAAATCGTGGGCAGACTGACCGGTGGCAAGGGCCGACTGGAGTCTCCGTCCGATTGGCCTGTCCAAGGCCTGCTTCTGCACGTGGCGGGAGAGAGCCCGCAAGGATTCCGTGTGGTGGATGTCTGGCAGTCAAAGGACGCCTGCAACCGGTTCGGCGAGGCCCTCGGGCCGATCTTGAGGGAGGTCGGCGTCGACGACCAGCCCGAGATCTATGAGGCACACACGTACGTGTCTGCCTAACCGCTGATCCAATTGCCGTGGAAGCCGTACGGAACGCGGTGCGGCAGCTTGATTCTGGCAACTGGTGGCGCGGTGAAGTCCGACGCGTCGATGATCACCAAGTCGCTGCCGTCGCGGCTGGGGTCATAGACATAGCCGAGGTACCAGCCGCTGCTCTCGTCGGCTGGTCCCGACGCCGACGGCACGAACACCGCCTCTCCCGGGCCGCCCGGCGACTCCGCGGAGCCGAAGGCGTGCTCGACGGCGGCTCCGGTCGTCAGGTCGTAGCGGACAAGGCAGCCGTCGCCGACCGATACCGCGTAACGGGCAGGCAGGGTCGCCAGCCGGTCGTCGATGCGGGGGAACTCCACCGCGCGATCGTCGAGCTGACGTTCGGAGACAGCGCCCGTCTGCAGATCGATCGTCCAGCTCCACAGCACTCCGTCGGCGTCGAAACCGCCGCTGTAACGCCATAGTTCCGGATAGCGAACCGCCTGCAGCACAATCGAATTACCTCTGTCGTAGGCATTCGCGACGTGGAACACGTAGCACGGATCGATATCGAACCACCGGATCGGCCCGAACGGGTCATCGCGCCGCATGACGCCGAACCGCGCGCCGTAGTCGTCGCTCCACCGGTAAGGCATGTCGCCTTCACCCTTCATCGCCACGTCGAGGTTGAACACGATCGGCAGATCCATGAAGATGACGTGCTCGGCGGTCAGCGCGAAGTCATGCATCATGGTGTGCGCCTTGGTGTCCAGCGGCCGGTTGATCGTCAGCGCGCCATTGGCGTCGGCCCGGTGATAGGTGACGTAGGGCTCGAAGATGCTGCCGTAGCCGAAGAAATGCAGCTCTCCCGTCGTCGGGCAGATCTTCGGGTGCGCAGTCATCGAGTCGACCAGCTTGCCGCCGAAATCGTAGGGGCCCAACGTCTCCAGTTCGTTGGAGATCACGTACGGTAGCGACGTCTCGACGAGCGCCAGCGTCTTGCCCGCATGGTTGACGACGTGGGTGTTCGCGACGCTCGCCCGCAGGTTGCGGCTGCCATCGGCGTTGTAGAGCGGAAAGTCCTGTTCGAAGCTGTCCGTGCGCACCCATCTGTTGCGGTACCAGGCGGCTCGGCCGCCCTCGATGCGGACACCGTGGATCATGCCGTCGCCGGTGAACCAGTGCGCAGTCGCCTGCCGCGGGTTCGGCCCGTTGCGCAGGTACCAGCCGTCGAGTTCGGCAGGGATGGCGCCCTCGACGGGCAGGTCGAACGCGGTCAACTCGTCGGTCACCGGCGCGTAGTTGTCGCGCTGAAAGTAGTCGCCGGTCCCGAACAGGGTGGAGGCCGTATCAGTCATAGGTCAAACATGACATGCGGGGTCGTCGTATCGCGAGTTGCGACGACCCTGCCACTCAGACGTTGCATCGCGATAGGTTCCGATATATCGTCAACGTATCGGTAGCGCATGGGGCGCTTCCATCACAAACGTAAGGAACCACCACATGACCAACCCATTCACTCCACCTCCCGGCCCGTTCGGCTTCGGCTTTGGCCCCGGGGATCGGCGCGCGTTTCATCAGCAGGGCCGGCAAGCCCGACGCGAGTTCCGCGACCACCTTCGCGACCATCTGCGCGAGCACGACGCAGGCCCCGACTTTCAGGCCGGCTTTGGCCCAGGACGCGCCTTCGGCCCGGGCCGCGGCTTCGAGTTCGGCTTCGATCCGCGCGGCGGTTTCGGCTTCGGTGGCCCCGGCGGTCCGTTCGGTCGTCGCGGTAGCGGCCGGGGACGCGGCAAGCGCGGCGATGTCCGCGCTGCCATCCTCAAGCTGCTGGCCGAGCGGCCGATGCACGGCTACGAGATGATCCAGGAGATCGGTGAACGCAGCCAAAACCTGTGGCGCCCCAGCCCCGGCTCGGTCTACCCGACGCTGCAGCTGCTGGTCGACGAAGGACTCATCGCCGGTGCCGAAAGTGAAGGCAGCAAAAAGCTTTTCGAGCTGACCGACGAAGGTCGCGCCGCAGCAGAAAAAGTCGAGACTGCGCCTTGGGACGAGATCACCGAGGGTGCGGAGCCCGGACACGTGAATCTGCGCGCCGCGATCGGCCAACTGATGGGCGCCGTCGCACAGTCGGCACACACCGCTAACGAGGAGCAGCAGGAGCGCATTGTCGACATCGTCAACAATGCCCGCCGCGAGATCTACGGCATCCTCGGCGAAGGCTGACCAGTCAACTGGGGGAATAAGTCCGGCGGGAGTGGTGTACGCATTCACTATGCAAACCTTCCCGCTGGGCTCATTCCATGTCGGCCGCGTCGGCTTCGGCGCCATGCAGTTACCCGGGCCGGGTGTTTTCGGCCCGCCGCGCGACCACGCCCAGGCCATCGCGGTCCTGCGGCGGGCAATCGAGTTGGGCATCAACCACATCGACACTGCGCAGTTCTATGGCCCGAACGTCGCCAACGAACTGATCCGCGAAGCGCTGCATCCTTATCCGAAAGAGCTGGCCCTGGTGAGCAAGGTGGGTGCCCGCCGCGACGACGACGCCGGGGCATGGCTGCCCGCCCAGCAACCCGACGAGCTGCGGGCCGACATCGAAGAGAACCTGCAGACACTGGGCGTCGACCGGCTCGCCGCGGTCAACCTGCGCATCCACGCCGGTGACCCCACTTCGGTCGGCCCGGTCGACCGCGAGTTGTTCGACCGCCAGCTGACCACGATGATCAAGGCCCGCGACGAAGGCCTGATCGGAGGAATCGGGTTGAGCAGCATCGGTTCCGAGCATCTGCAGATCGCGCTCGACCGCACCGAAATCGTCTGCGTGCAAAACGCCTATAACCTCGTCGACCGAACCTCGCAGCCGGTCCTCGACACCTGTCTCGAACGCGGCATCGCGTTCGTGCCGTTCTTCCCGCTCGGCTCGGCATTCACGCCGGACAATCCGGTGCTCGGTCATCCCGCTGTGCAGAGCGAGGCGTCGAAGCTCGGTCGCACGCCTGCCCAGATCGCGCTCGCCTGGACACTGTCGGTGGCGCCCAATGTGTTACTGATTCCGGGCACGTCATCAGTACTCCATCTCGAGGAGAACACCGCCGTCGCCGACATCGAGTTGGACGAGGACACCAAGAGGCAACTCGACGACGCGGCATAGATCACATTCCTGGGACGGGGAATACCCGGATGCGCGCCGCTGCTGAATCAGCCTGTCGAACAACATCAGTTCGACACAGCTTAGCTAACACAACTTGTTATTAATGCCGCGGACGGAGTTGAACAGACGATGAAACCCGCAAAGTTCTTTGCGACACTGGCAGTCGCCGGAGGCCTCGCCGCCGGGGCGGTCGGATTGGGTGCCGGCATCGCCAGCGCCGACCCGGGCTATCGGTATGGCAACGGCAACGGGCACGGCTGGCACGGCGACGACCATGGTTGGCGCGGCTGGGACGGTCGCGGCTGGGGCGGCGATCCGGTACCCGGCGGCTGGAACGGTGGTTGGGAACCCTGGGGCGGGGTCTGCGTTTTCGGCGCCTGCATCTAGACCGCAGCGATCAGTGCACGATTTTCGACGGTGAAGCGCCGATTTTCGTGCACTAATCAGTCGACGTCGACCCAGTCCAATGTCCGCTGCACGGCTTTCTGCCATCCGGCGTAACCGGAGTTGCGCTGGTCTTCGGTCCACGCGGGCGACCAGCGCTTGTCCTCCTGCCAGTTCGCGCGAAGGTCGTCGGGGTTTTCCCAGAATCCCACCGCCAGGCCTGCCGCGTATGCCGCGCCCAGCGCCGTCGTCTCGGCGACGACAGGCTTGACCACGTCGACGCCGAGCACGTCGGCCTGAATCTGCATGCAGAGATCGTTGGCGGTGATACCTCCGTCGACCTTCAAAACTTCAAGGTGCACACCGGAATCGGCCTCCATCGCGTCGACCACGTCGCGGCTCTGGTAGCAGATCGCCTCCAAAGTCGCGCGTGCCAGATGTGCATTGGTGTTAAAGCGCGACAGGCCGACGATGGCGCCTCGCGCATCCGAACGCCAGTACGGTGCAAACAATCCCGAGAACGCAGGGACGAAGTACACGCCACCGTTGTCTTCGACCTGGCGGGCCAGCGCCTCACTCTGCGCGGCGCCACTGATGATGCCCAACTGGTCGCGCAGCCACTGCACCGCTGAGCCGGTGACCGCGATCGAACCCTCCAGTGCGTAAACGGGTTTGGCGTCGCCGAACTGATAGCAGACCGTGGTCAGTAGCCCGTTCTCGGAACGAACAATCTTTTCACCGGTGTTGATCAGCAGGAAATTGCCTGTGCCGTAGGTGTTTTTGGCCTCGCCGGCGTCCAGACACACCTGCCCGACCATCGCGGCCTGCTGATCGCCGAGGATTCCGGTGATCGGGACATGCCCGCCGACTGGGCCGTCATCGCGGGTGATGCCGTACGACTCGGGAAACGACGACGGCTTGATTTCGGGCAGCATCTGCCGCGGAATCCCGAAGAAGGACAGCAGCTCGTCGTCCCAGTCGAGCGTCTCCAGATTCATCAGCATGGTCCGGCTGGCGTTCGTCACGTCGGTGACGTGGACGCCGCCACGCGGGCCGCCGGTCAGATTCCACAGCACCCAGGTGTCCGGGGTGCCGAACAGCACGTCACCCTCCTCAGCATCGGCGCGCACACCGTCGACGTTCTCCAGAATCCATTGCACCTTGCCCGCCGAGAAATACGTGGCGGGCGGCAGGCCGGCCTTGCGCCGGATCACGTCGCCGCGGCCGTCGCGGTCGAGCGCGGAGGCAATGCGGTCGGTGCGGGTGTCCTGCCAGACGATCGCGTTGTGATACGGCCGCCCGGTGCGACGGTTCCATACCAGCGCGGTTTCGCGCTGGTTGGTGATGCCCAGCGCGGCCAGGTCGGTCACCGACAGCTTCGTTCTGTTCAGGGCCGACTGGATCACCGAGGCGGTGCGTTCCCAGATCTCCACCGGGTTGTGCTCGACCCAGCCGGCCTTCGGCAGGATCTGTTCGTGTTCGAGCTGGTGGCGCCCCACCTCAGCGCCGTCGTGGTCGAAAATCATGCACCTTGTGCTGGTGGTGCCCTGGTCCACGGCCGCTACGAACTCTGCCACGCGCGCTCCCTCCGAGGTCTGCTCCAATCGACCATCATGGTCTACATGACTCACGCGATCACCGACATTGACCGCATGCCCCGCGGCGGGCCGGACGCCTCCTGCCTCGACCGGCTGTTGCAGACCGATCGCCCGGAGTATCTCGACCGCGATGATGTCGACGAGGGCGTGAAGCGCAGCGTCGTTCGCGCGTTGGAGTGGACCGGCGAATTCTTCGGCAACACCGAGAAGTTCGCGCGAATCGTGCTCGACGAGGTGGCCGACGTGGCTGACCCGAAGATCCTCGAATTGGGCTCCGGCCATGGCGGGCTGTCCCGCAAATTGCTCGAATGGCATCCGACCGCCGAGCTGACGGTGACCGATGTCGAGGAGCAATCCGTCAAGGCGATTCAGCAGAGCGACCTCGGTGGGCATCCGCGCGCAACGGTGCGTGAGATGGACGCGACCGCGATCGACTCGCCCGACGGGCATTTCGACCTCGCGGTGTTCGCGTTCTCCTTTCATCACCTGACGCCGACGCTGGCATCGCGGGTGTTCGCCGAGGGCACCCGCGTCGCCGACAAGCTGGTGGTCATCGACCTGCCGCGACCGCCGTCCCCGCTGCACCTCATCCGGCTGGCGGCCATGCTGCCGCTCGCACCGGTCGTGCCGTTTGTGCACGACGGCGTCATCAGCTCACTGCGTTGCTACAGCCCGTCCGCGCTGCGGGCGCTGGCCGCGCACGCCGATCCGCAAATCGAGGTGGAACTGCGCGGCGGGCTGATGAATCCGCAGGTCGCGGTGGCCAGCCGCCGATAGGCTGAGGCCGTGGGCGAAGAGGTTAAGCAGACCGACTTTTCTCGCGCACAGCGCCGCGAGTACCGGCGCAAGGTGCAGCTGTGTCTCGACGTGTTCGAGACGATGCTGTCCCAGTCCAGTTTTGAGTTCGACCGGCCGCTGACCGGTATGGAAATCGAGTGCAATCTCGTCGACGGCGGTTATCAGCCCGCGATGAGCAACCAAGAGGTGTTGGCGTCGATCGCCGATCCGGCCTACCAAACCGAATTGGGTGCCTACAACATCGAATTCAACGTTCCACCGCGGAGATTGCCCGGCCGCGCCGCGTTGGAACTGGAGGCCGATGTGCGGGCCAGCCTCAACGCCGCGGAAGCGAAGGCGAACTCGAACGGCGCGCACATCGTGATGATCGGCATCCTGCCGACGCTGATGCCCGAACACCTTTCGGGCGGATGGATGAGCGAGTCGACGCGCTACCAGGCGCTGGAGAACTCCATCTTCACCGCGCGCGGGGAGGACATCCTGATCGACATCGCAGGGCCGGAACGACTCAGCCTGCAACTGGCCTCGATCGCGCCGGAGTCGGCGTGCACCAGCATGCAGCTGCACCTGCAGGTCTCCCCCGCCGGATTCGCGAACAACTGGAATGCGGCCCAGGTGATCGCAGGTCCCCAGCTAGCGCTCGGCGCCAACTCGCCGTACTTCTTCGGTCACCAGCTGTGGCCCGAGACGCGCATCGAGTTGTTCGCCCAAGCCACCGATACCCGCCCGGACGAGCTCAAGTCGCAGGGCGTCCGCCCGCGGGTGTGGTTCGGCGAGCGGTGGATCACGTCGATCTTCGACCTGTTCGAAGAGAACGTCCGCTATTTCCCGTCGCTGCTGCCCGAGCTGTCCGACGAAGATCCCGTCGCCGCACTCGGCGAGGGCTGCACCCCGCAGCTGGCCGAGCTGCGGCTGCACAACGGGACGATCTGGCGCTGGAACCGTCCGGTGTACGACGTCGTAGACGGTAAGCCGCACCTGCGCGTCGAGAACCGGGTGCTGCCCGCGGGGCCCACCGTTGTCGACATGTTGGCCAACGCGGCGTTCTACTACGGCATGCTGCGGACGCTGTCCGAAGAGGACCGGCCACTGTGGACAAAGATGAGTTTCGCTGCGGCGCAACATAATTTCGTTGCGTCCGCTGAGCACGGCATGGAGGCGCGGCTGTATTGGCCCGGTCTTGGCGAGGTGACGCCTGACGAGTTGGTGTTGCGCAAGCTGCTGCCGATGGCCGATGAAGGGCTGCGCCGCTGGGAGGTGGCAAGCGATGTGCGGGACCGGTATCTGGGTGTGATCGAAGGTCGCGCGAAGACGGGACGCAACGGCGCTTCGTGGCAAGTGGCTACGGTGCGGTCGTTGCAGGAGCGGGGCATGACGCGCCCCAATGCGCTGGCCGAGATGCTGCGGCTGTACTGCGAACGGATGCACAGCAACGAGCCCGTCCACACCTGGGACGGCCCGGACTAGGTTGGGAGCCATGACATCTGACGAAGTGATGGATTGGGACGACGTGTATCGGGGCGAAGGACAGTTCCAAGGTCCGCCGCCGTGGAACATCGGCGAGCCACAGCCTGAATTGGCGGCGCTGCACCGCGACGGGAAGCTCCGCAGCGACGTGCTGGACGCCGGTTGTGGTCACGCCGAGCTGTCGCTCGCGTTGGCGGCCGACGGCTACACGGTGGTCGGCGTCGATCTCAGTCCCACCGCGATCGCCGCGGCCACCAAAGCTGCGCAGGAGCGAGGTCTGAACAATGTCTCGTTCGTCGAGGCCGACATCACCAGCCTCACCGGATACGACGACCGTTTCAACACGGTCTTGGACAGCACGCTGTTCCACTCGCTGCCCGTCGAGGGCCGTGACGGCTATCTGCACTCCGTGCAGCGGGCCGCCGCGCCGGGTGCCTCCTACTACATCCTCGTATTCGCCAAGGGTGCTTTTCCCGCCGAGATGGAGCCCAAGCCAAACGAAGTCGACGAGGGTGAGCTGCGCGAGGCGGTGTCGAGGTACTGGGAGATCGACGAGATCCGGCCCGCGGCGATCCACGCCAACGCGATCGAAATCCCTGACGCACCGTTCGAGATGCCCCCGCATCCGACCGATGACAAGGGCCGGCTCATGTTTCCGGCGTACCTGCTAACGGCCCACAAGACCGGCTAGTCACGCGTTGGCGGTCGCGACAGCGAGGGCCTCTGCGAACTGGTCGAGGTCCTCGGCTGTCGTGTCGACATGCGGCGACGCCCGCAGCACCGGGGTCGTCATCTCGAACGGTGCGCGCTGCAGCTCCGCGTACGTGGTGACGATGCCGCGCTCCGCGATCAGCCACGCGCGCACCCGCTGCGGGTCGGCGCCATCGACGGGTGCCAACGTGGTGATCGCGGTCGGCTCGTCGACCGGCTCGACCACCCGCCAGCCCTTGACATCCGCGAGCGCCGTGCGTGTCATCCGGCCGACACGGGCGAGCCCGTCGCGGACCTTGTCCGGCCTGGCAGCCAGATGCTCGCCCAATGCGACCGAATAGCCAACGCGTGCAGCGACATTCGTCTCACCCAGATCCAGGGATTGCATCACCGGGATCGGCAACCCCCATTCCGGCGGGGGCAGGCGCGGCCGCAACCGCTTGGCGAGTTCGGGATGAACCGCGAGCGCACCGACACCACGCGGACCTGCGATCCATTTGCGCGACGAGCTGTAAATGGCTGCGGCGCCGACCGCGCAGTCGAGATGCCCGAGTGCCTGCGCAGCATCCACCACCAGCGGCACGCCAAGATCGCGGCATACGTCGGCCATTTCGGCCAGCGGCTGGGCCAGCCCGCGGTGGCTGGCCAGCGGTGTGAGGTGAACGAGGGCGGGCGCATCGTGGGCCAGTTGCCGCGCGGCGTCGTCGATCGAGAGCCTGCCGAGATCGTCGGCGGGCAGTGCACTGATCCGAAATCCGTTGGCGGCCATGACAGCAAGGTTTGGACCATATTCGCCGGGCAGACACGCGATGCTGCGTTCGCCGGGCCAACTGCTGAGCAGAATGTCGAGTGCGTTGTTGGAGCCGGTGGTGAACACGACGTCGGTGCCGGTCAGTCCGGTGAGTACGCCGATCGCCGCGCGGCCTGCGTCGAGCACGGGCGCGGCGGCATCTGCAGCGACGTACCCACCGACCTCCGCCTCGTGCCTGGCATGCTGCGCTGCCGCGTCGATGACCGCGAAGCTCTGCCGCGAGCAGGCTCCGCTGTCGAGATGCAGGCCGGCGACCTTCGGCCTGGCCACCCGCCACTGCTCAGCTAGTACGACGGTCGGTTCTGGCACTCGCTGCGCTCCTCACTCGTCCCTCGCCGCTCCGCCACCTCCGCAACTCATTTCGTCGATAGGGACAGCCCGAAGTCACCTGCGGGGTCGGTCCACCAATGCGTACGCCGCAGGCCTGCCGCGGCCAGTTCGGCCTCCACACCGTCGGGCCGGAACTTGCAGGACACCTCGGTGAGCATCTCCTCGCCCGCAGCGAAGTCAACGGTCAGATCCAGCCCGGCGATCCGGACCCGTTGCGCCGTCGATGCCCGCAGCCACATCTCGATGCGTTCCTCGTCGGAGTTCCACTTCGCCACGTGTTCGAAGGCGTCGAGATCGAAGTCGGCGTCGAGTTCCCGATTGACCACCGCCAGCACGTTGCGGTTGAACTGCGCCGTGACCCCCGCGCTGTCGTCGTACGCACGCACCAATCGATCGGTGTCCTTGACGAGGTCGGTGCCAAGCAAAAGAGTGTCGCCGGGCTGCAGCGTATCCGCGAGCGTGGAGAGGAAATCGGTTCGCGGGCCGGGCGTCAGGTTGCCGACCGTCGAACCGAGGAACACCACCAACCGTCGGCCGACGCGCGGGATCTTGCCGAGATGCTCCTCGAAATCGCCACATACCGCATCGATTTCGATGCCTGGGTACTCGCTTCCTATCGCCGACCCGGCCGCGTTGAGCACGCTGGAGTCGACGTCGAACGGGATGAATCGGTGCAGGGCTCCGCTGTCGCGCAATGCGTCCAGCAGCATGCGCGTCTTCTCCGATGTACCGCTGCCGAGCTCGACCAGCGTGTCGGCGCCCGACGCGGCTGCGATCTCCGCCGACCGGGCCCGCAGGATTTGCGCCTCCGCACGGGTCGGGTAGTACTCGGGCAGCCGGGTGATCTGGTCGAACAGGTCGCTGCCGACCGAATCATAGAACCACTTGGGCGGCAACGACTTCGGTGTCTGCGCCAAGCCGGCGCGGACATCTCGGCGCAGTGCCTGCGCGGCCGAGTCGGCAGCCAGGTAGTTGGACAGCGACAGGGTCATTGAGAGCCCTTCAGGGGGATCAGGTCGACGCGAGGCCCCTCGACCACGACGAGATGGCGGTCGGGGATTTCCTGCCAGTCGGGGTTGTCGTCATATGGTTCGCTGGCCAGAACCACGCCGTCGTCTCGACGCAATACCGACAGGGTGTCGCCCCACGTGGTGGCGCGGAGTTCAGATCCGTTGCCCGCCAGGATGTTCAGCCGGGCATTGGGGTCGGCGGCGGCAACCTCGACGATCGTGTCGCCGAGTGCGTCGAGGCCTCGCTCGAAAATCAGTGCGGCCAGCAGTGCGCTGTCGACGGTCGATTCTGCTTTCGAGGACAACGGCAACACGCCGCGGTCGACGAGGCCGTTGTGCGACAACAGCCATTGGCCATCACTGAACGGTGCCGACGCCGACGGTTCGATCGGCATGCCGATACTCGCCGAACGCACCGCTGCGACAACGCAATTGCTGCGCAATGCGGGCGCCACGGAGGCGAACGACGCGTCACCCCACAGCGGTGCGGCGCTGCGCCACCGCCGCGCCACACCATTGTCGAAAAAGCCGACGCCCCAGCCGTCCGCGTTCATCAGGCCGTGCTTTTGCCGCCGAGGAGCATACGACTGGACCAGCAGGCCCGACGCGGGCTCCAGCACAAGCGACGCGATCGATTGCGGGTCGCCGAGCCAGCCGAGATGCCGGCACATCAGGCGTCCCACGCCAAGCGCACGCCGGAAAAGATCTGTCGCCGGATCGGGTGGTCCCAGTTGCGGAAGCTCGGCCGCAGAATGGCCTGCGCCACCGCCCATGACCCGCCGCGCAACACTTTGTAGTCGCCGTCGAAGAAGGGCTGGGAGTACTGCTCATAGAGCATGGGCGTGAAACCGGGCCACGGCCGCAGCGGCGACGTCGTCCACTCCCACACGTCGCCGAGCATCTGTTCGGCACCGTATGCCGATGCGCTTGCCGGGTACGCGCCGGCGGGTGCCGGACGCAGCGCGTCGCCGCCGAGATTCGCCAGATGTTCAGTGGGTTCTGTTGTGCCCCAAGGGAATCGGCGGCGCTTACCTGCCGCGGGATCCCAGGCGGCCGCCTTCTCCCACTCCTCTTCGGTTGGCAAGCGCGCACCGGCCCACGCCGCGTACGCCTCGGCCTCGAAGTAGGTGACGTGCTGCACTGGTTCGTGGGCGGGGATCTCCTCGACGTGCCCGAAGCGGGTGCGGGTGCCGTCGGCGTTCCAGAACTGCGGCGCGCTGAGCCCCGCCTCCTGCCGATGCCGCCAGCCGCGCTCCGACCACCAGCGCTGCTGTTCGTAGCCACCGTCATCGATGAACTGCCGCCACTCGCCGTTGGTCACCGGCACCCGGCCAATGCGGAAGGCCGGCACGTCCACCACATGTGCGGGTCGCTCGTTGTCCAGCGAGTGCGGTTCGCTGACCGCGTCGACGCCGAGGACGAATTCCCCTGCCGGAACCAGAACCGATGTCCCGACTATGTCCGAACGGCCCGGTGGCAGCGCTGATCCGGCGCTCAACAGCGGCGGACCCGTCCGAAGATTCAGCGCCTGCAGCATGGTTTCGTCGTGCTGGTTCTCATGGCTGATCACCAAGCCGAAGGTGAAACCGGCGTCGTCATCGGGTAGCGCATCCAATGTGTCGAGCACCTTGTCGCGTACCGTGCGGCAGTAAGCGCGGGCGTTCGACGGCGGTAGCAGGGGTAGATTCACCCGGCTGGCACGGGAATTCACGAACGCGTCGTAACACCGCTCGACTTGCGGCTCGAGCAATCCGGGCCTGTCGGCATTGTTACCGCGTAGCAGCCACAGCTCCTCCTGCCATCCAATGTGTGCCAGGTCCCACACCAGCGGGCTCATCAACGCGTCGTATTGCCGGTGCAGTTCGGCGTCGTCGAAATCGACGAGCCGCAACGTGCGGTCCCTTGCCTTGGTGAGCTCACGCGCGAGCGTTTCGCGAGCGGTCACAACTCCCCTTGCGCCAGTTGGGTGATCGCGGTGGCGATCCCGTATTTGACTGCCCGGTCGGAGAAATCGTCGGCCGGACAGCGTCCTGTCTCGACCGAACGCACCAACTGCTGCATCGATTCCTCGATCTCGGTTGGCGCACGTTCGGCGGCGGTCTGCACACAGCGCATCGCCGCGTCGCGCAGCCGCCGGTCGCCGAGACCGATCTGGGCGGCCCGGTCCCATGCCATGGCCACCGACTCGGTGGCTTCGGCGGCGATGTCGGCGGCCACTGGGTCGTCGAGCAGGGTGACGAGGGTGAACACCACGGCAGGCCAGACATCGTCGGGCAGGCTGTCGAGATAGCGGATCTCCAGCCAGCGCCGCGGCCGCACGGGCGGGAACAGCGTGGTCAGGTGGTAGTCGAGGTCGGCCTGCGTAGGCCCGCGACCGCCGAGCAGCACCCGGCCGTCAGCCCAGTCCGCGAACGGCACCCAGTCCGTCACGGGAACCGCATCCATCTCTGGACTCGGATGAACCAGCATCACTGGCGCCTTCATCGCATAGCGCGCCCACTCAGCGGCCGGGTCGTCGCCGTTGGTGCCGAGGATCGGGCCGCAACGCGCCGAGTCCAGCTGGCTCCATACCCGCTGGCGTGTCGACTGCCAGCCGGTGAACTGACCGCCCAGCAGTGGCGAGTTGGCGGCAATCGCGATCATCGTCGGACCAAGCGCGTGCGCCAGCCGCACCCGATCCGCCCAGCCGTTCTGCGGGCCCGCATCCAGGTTTACCTGCACCGACGCCGTCGATGTCATCATCGCCGCGCCCGCTTCGCCGGTCTGGCTGGCGGTGAAGAACTGTTCCATCGCCAGGTACCGGTCGCCCGGGTTTACCCGCTTGGCCGGGCGCAGCGGGTCGGCGCCAAGGAGCACCAGACCCAGGCCGGCCTGCGCGAACGCCGAACGTAGCGTCGCCCGGTCGGCCGTCATCGCGGCGATGGCGGCGACGGGGTTGTCCATCGGCGGACCGGACAACTCGACCGCGCCGCCGGGTTCGACGGTGATCGAGCTGCCGCCGGGCAACGACGGCACCCGTGCGATGGCGTTCTTCAGCTCGGCCCAGTCCGGGCGGCGCATGGGGTCGGCGATGTCGAAACAATGCGCCTCGACTTCGAGGCCGACTTTTCCGACCGGACCGTCGGCCAGACACGTTTCACCGATGTGCTGGGCGGCGTCATATGCACTGGTCAGCGCTGCCATATCGGCATTACAGGGGTGGGCGTCATCCACCTCGGACGCCATGGCGAAGGTCATGTCTTCCGGCCCCTTCCGGGTAGGGAACGATCGCGGCCTTCACTCCATCTTCCAGAGCGCACCGACAAAGTCTCGCGATTTTCCGATGACGGGTTCGTGACGTGTACCCGAAATCGTTGCCGGCTACTGCCCCAGCGTGTTCTGCATCGCCCCGGCCAGCACGTTCACCGCAGGCCCACCGTTGCCAGATTGACAGACTTTCGCCTGCAGCAGAACGTTCTCGCGCTTGCGGGTGGTGGTGAAGCAGCGCCGATCGGTACCGGCCTCCTGTTTCACCCAGTCGGCGTCGGTCGCGCTGGCCGGTCCACCGGTAAACGTCCACACCTGAGTGGTGAAGTTGTCCAGGTGCATCGCGGTGGTCTGGCCGTTGCAGCCTGCGGTGCGGTCGACGACCCGGTGGAATGCCCGATCGGCCGCATCGTTGGTGGCGAACACACCGACGGCCTGATTGACGAAGTGGGTCTGGTCGTTGTCGGCCGTCTGCGCCACCGCGCCGTTGAACGAGGCCAGGTCCGGATCGAGATACACCTCCGGCAGCCCGATGTCGGCCCAGTTGTTGCAGGCCGGCTCGTCGACGTAATACGACTGGACCGGATCGGTGTATGTCCACGCGAATCGCATTGGCGCGCCGACGATATTGCTCACCGAGCCCTTGCCCATCACGGCGTAATTCACCACGCCGGGGTCGGACGGACGGGCTTGTGCCGGTGCGGCCAGTGATAAACCAACGGCCAGACCGACGCCTACCGCTGCGGCGATCCGCACCCCCTAGACCTTCGCCGACTGCGTGACGTCGATATTGCCGCGAGTGGCCTTGGAGTACGGGCAGACCTGGTGCGCCTGGTTCATCAGATCGTCGGCCGCGCCCTGCTCGAGGCCGGGCAGGTAGCCGATCAGGTGAGCGTTGATCCCGAAGCCTCCCTCAGGATCCTTGCCGAACCCGACCTGCGCGGTGATGCCGCTCGCGTCGTCCAGGGCGATCTTGTTGTTGCGCGCGACAAGTCGAAGTGCGCCGAGGAAGCAGGCCGCGTATCCGGCCGAGAACAACTGCTCGGGGTTGGTGCCCTCGCCGTTGCCGCCGGCTTCCTTCGGCATGCGGGTGTCGAGATCGATTCTGCCGTCAGACGACTTCACGTGGCCGTCGCGGCCGCCCCCGGTTGCGGTTGACTCAGCGGTGAAAACGACTTCGATGCTCATGGGCTTGATCATGCCAGCCAGACCGACAACGGCAAGATGCCCCGGTCGAGGGGTGACCGGGGCATCCTGAGGTGACAAGTAGTTACGACGGGCGCGGTGACGTGGTGCTCGGAGCGCCCGGCTGTTGGGGTCCGGGCCCCTGCGGTCCTTGGAAGTTCGGGCCACCGGGTCCCATCGGGGGGAAGGGACGTTCGAAGTCGCCGCGCGGCCCCATCGGGAACATCGGCGGCGGTCCCTTGTGCATGACGCCGAATTCGCGATGGCCGTCGCCGTGGTGCCAGCCGCGATGACCGCCGGAGTGCGCACCGAGGATGAAGCCGGAGAAGAAGACGACCGCGACGATGAAGACGACGCCCGCCACGATGCCGACCCAGGCAGCGGCTGCGGTGAGCCGGCTGTGGCGTCGGGGCTCGTCGACGACTGCGGGTTGGGCGACGGCCGGCGGTTCGGCGGTGGCGACGGGGCCGGTCGCAGGTTCAGAAGACGACGTTGTTTCGCTCATGAATTCGAGCATGCAAGCGATGTCGATGTGTCTGTCTTGAATTAGTTATGAATCCGCTGTGAATAGCTGAGCAGCTGGGTTGAAATCGGATGCATCGTCAATGGCGTCGGCCACGGCGGTTTCTTTCGCGTGGTGCGCGGTAGTACCTCCATCAGAGATCATTCATGCCCTCCCTCGCAAAGAGATGCAAGGATTCGCCGCGGCGTGGCGCGGGTACAGGTGCAGGCATGGACAGCGACACGATCCTCGCGCTGTCGGGCTTGATGGGCCTGGCAGTCGCCGCGCTCACTGGTGCACTGTGGGGCACCCCGTTGGTGACGACGCCATTGGGGTGGCTTCTGAGCTAAGGCTTGTAAGGGTTCACCGCAAACTGGATCACCCGGTACGGCGCGTTGTCGCCGGGGCCGGTGTTCCATTGGCTGATGAACAGCCGCAGCTCGTCGAGCGTCGACCCCGGCGAGATGTAGCCGCCGTATGGCTGCGCGAGCCGGTTGCTCTCCGGGGGCCCCAGATCCTCCGCGGGATCGGGCCATGGGCCGGCGACGACGGCCGTCGTAACCGGTGCGGCGCCAAGACCTGTCGGATCGTCGGCGACGCGGACCTCCATGTTGCCGGTGCTTGCGTTGAAGTACGACAGCACCGCCTTCCCTTCGATCAGCCGTAGATTCATTTCCCCGACTCTGTCCGGCCACAACGGCGTTGGCGGCTTACCCCAACCGCCCTGAGCCGACCAGCCCTGCCAGCTCGCGCGGTCGGCGAAGGTCTCGCGCTTGGCCCGGTACAGCACCACCGGCCCACTGCGGTCGAAGTTGCCGGCGACGATGTACACCCAGCCGGTCGGCGAATCCGGTTTGGGGATCGGATCGTAGTACCCGGTGACCTGCGACTGCCTGCCGCCCTCGTAGGCCGCAGGTCTTTGTGTATTCGGAATCGTCGGCCAATTACCTTGTCCCGGGTTGGCTTTCACCAATCGCGAGTTCTGCGGTACCAGATCCTTGACCGTGGTGACGAGCAGGTAGTTCTCCCGGTTGATCTGCACCACGCCCGCGGGCAGCTGCGACATTCCCGCCGGTGTCGGATCGGCCAACAGCGGCGTGTAGTTGCCGGTGACCCGGTCATAGCGCACGCCGGTGGGGTCGTCGATCGAGTCAGTGTCGACGTGCAACGCGATCGGAGCATGCCACGGACCGAAGCCGACGCCCTGCCCCGCGAAGCTGTCTCCACACACCTGCAGGATGCCGTCGGGAAACTCCATGAACTCGCAGAGATCGGTCGCGCCGATGTCGTAATCACTTGTCGGCGTTCCAGTTCCGGCCGCCGGAGCAATGCGCACCACCTGGCCTGGCGCCAACGGCGGCAGCACAGGCTCAGGGGCGGGCGCAGGCTCCGCGTGTGCGAAGGGCATGGGCACCACGACGGCACACATCAGCGCCGCGGCCGCCGCCCGGATCACAGCTCGGCGGCCAGCAGCTCAGCGATCTGGATTGTGTTCAGCGCCGCACCTTTTCGCAGGTTGTCGCCGGACACGAACAACGCGAGTCCTCGACCGTCCGGTACACCGGGATCCTGCCGGATCCGGCCGACGAGTGACTCGTCGACACCCGCGGCGGCCAGCGGCGTGGGCACGTCGACCAGCTTCACGCCGGGCGCCTCGGCCAACAGCTGGCGTGCATGCCGAACCGACAGCGGCCGCGCGAATTCGGCGTTGATCGACAACGAGTGTCCCGTGTAGACCGGCACCCGCACACACGTCCCGCTCACCAAAAGGTCAGGGATGCCGAGGATCTTGCGGCTTTCGTTGCGCAGCTTCTGGTCCTCGTCGGTCTCCCCGGAGTCGTCCTGGACGTACGAGCCGGCAAGCGGGACAACGTTGAACGCGATCGGGGCGACGTACTTATTGGGCGCAGGGAACTGCAGCGCCGAACCGTCGGCCACCAATTCCTTGCTGTTACCGACGACGGCGCTGGCCTGAGTGAACAGCTCCTCAACGCCCGCGATGCCGCTGCCCGACACCGCCTGATACGTCGACGCGATCATCCGAACCAACCCGGCTTCGTCGTGCAGCGGCTTGAGCACCGGCATCGCGGCCATCGTCGTGCAATTCGGGTTGGCGATAATGCCTTTCGGCCGGTTCCGCGTGTCGGCGAAGTTGACCTCGCTGACCACCAGCGGCACATCCGGGTCCTTGCGCCACGCCGACGAGTTGTCGATGACGACCACGCCCGCATCTGCGAACCGCGGCGCCTGTACGCGCGACATCGTCGCGCCGGCGGAGAACAATGCGACGTCCAGGCCGGACGGATCGGCGGTCGATGCGTCCTCGACCTCGATCTCCTGACCGCGGAACGACAGCTTCTTGCCTTGTGAGCGGGCTGACGCGAAGAACCGCACATTGCTTGCGGGAAAGTCCCTCTCCTCCAACAATGTTCGCATCACCTGGCCGACCTGTCCGGTCGCGCCGACTATCCCTATCTGCAAACCAACGCCTACCATCAGCGGCCCGTTCCCGCGTAGACGACGGCCGCCTCATTGCCGCCCAACTCGAACGCCTCGTGCAGCGCGAGGACCGCCTTGTCCAGCTCAGTGTCCTTGATCAACACCGAGATTCGGATCTCCGAGGTGGAGATCAGGTCGATGTTGACACCGACCTCCGCGAGTGCCTCGCAGAACTTCGCGGTGACGCCGGGATGGCTGCGCATGCCGGCGCCGACCAGCGACACCTTGCCGATGTGATCGTCGTAGAGCACCTTGGAAAATCCGATCTCCTCTTGGAGCGAGGTCAGTTTCTCCACTGCGCCGGGGCCGCTTTCGCGCGAGCAGGTGAATGTGATGTCGGTCTTGCCGTCCTCGATCTTGGAGATGTTCTGCAGCACCATGTCAATGTTCACGTCGGCGTCGGCGACCGCGCGGAACACCTTGGCGGCGTAGCCCGGTACGTCGGGGATGCCGACGATCGTCACCTTCGCCTCGCTGCGATCGTGGGCAACTCCGGTGATGATGGCGTCTTCCATGGCATGGTCCTCTATCGATCCGGTCACAAACGTGCCGGGCTTATCTGAATACGACGACCGGACGTGGACCGGCACGTTGTAGCGGCGGGCATATTCGACGCAGCGCAGCATCAACACCTTGGCACCGCATGCGGCGAGCTCGAGCATCTCTTCGAACGTGACTGTGTCCATCCGGCGCGCATTGGGCACGATGCGCGGGTCGGCGGTGAAGATGCCGTCGACATCGGTGTAGATCTCGCACACGTCGGCCTCCAGCGCCGCGGCCAGTGCGACGGCGGTGGTGTCCGATCCGCCCCGGCCGAGTGTGGTGACGTCCTTGCTGTCCTGGCTTACGCCCTGGAACCCGGCGACGAGCACGATCAGGCCCTCGTCGAGAGCGGACTGAAGCCGGCTCGGGGTGACGTCGATGATCTTGGCGTTGCCGTGCGTGCTGGTGGTGATCACGCCCGCCTGCGAGCCGGTGAACGACCGCGCCTGCGCGCCCAGCGAATCGATGGCCATCGCGACCAGCGCGTTCGAGATCCGCTCGCCGGCAGTCAGCAGCATGTCCATTTCCCGCGCCGGCGGTGCCGGGCACACCTGCTTGGCCAGATCCAGCAGGTCATCGGTGGTGTCACCCATCGCAGACACCACGACGACCACGTCATTGCCCTGTTTCTTGGTTTCGACGATGCGTTCGGCGACGCGGCGGATCCGCTCGGCATCCGATACCGAGGATCCGCCGTATTTCTGCACGACGAGCGCCACTGTTAAACCCTTTCGCGGGCGAGGTTCATCTAAGAATAAGGGGTCTGCGCACACCATTTACTCCGCCGGTAGCGTCAGGATGTGGTCAAGAGGCGCGACGAGCGCTTGCGCGAGGAACAGCCGGCCAGAGCGCGCACCCAGGTACCGATTCACCCCGATCTCGCGGCGGGGTGAGTCCGCGGTTGTTCGACGCCGACGCCGTCCTGGCAGCAGATGACCTGGTCGCCCTCCTCAAGGCCGCCCGCTGGGCCGCCACCTGGGGACACCGCCAGCCAGTGCGATTCCTGGTCGGGCTGCGCGGTGGGAGACCAACACCAAGATCGCCGAGCTGCTCAAGCGTGGTAACAGCTACGCCAAGGCCGCCGCAGCACTGGTGATGATCTGCGTCGACGAGGGTGACGACGAGCGCACGGCACGTGGGGGCGACCGCTGCAGTGAGTCAGGAGCAGGCCTTCGCCAGCTCGTCGAGACCGTTGGAAATCCGGGCGTTCAGCGCAGCCATCTCGTAGACGGCCGGCGGCGCAGGCGCGCCGGGAGCACGCGAATCGGCCTGCGAACGCACGAGCGACAGTTTGCCGACGAAATCGTTGGCGAGGGTGGCGACCGTCGTCGCTGTGCGCGCCAGGTCGGGCGAGGTGACCTTCTGCGCGCGTTCTGCCATCCCGTCGGCCCACGCCTGATATGCGGCTTCCTCGGCGACACTCGGAATGCCCGGCGCGTCACCGGTTTTCGACGCAATCTGCTCGCCCTGGGCCCGATTGAAGTCCAGCAAGTCCTTGACGGGACGGCATTCCTCGGACGGGCCGGCGAACACCGTGTACCGAAGTATCAACGCCCCGACCGCCACCACCACGACAGCAATGGCGACCCACCATCGCCGATCGAGCTTCATCGCACGAACTGTAGCGGGCGACCGACTATTAACCCGACCGAAACACCTTAAGCCTGTCCACGTAACAGAAACATTGATTACTGTGAGTGAACGGCCCTGGCGAGGGCCGCCCACTCCAGGAGATTAGGTATGGATACAGGAACCACGGCATTCATGCTGTGTTGCATCATCGGGCTGACGATGATGATCCCCGGGCTCGCGCTCTTCTACGGCGGCATGGTGTCCGTCAAGAGCTCGACCAACATGATGATGATGACGTTCGGCGCGGTGGCTGTCGTCGGCGTGCTGTGGGTGTTGTTCGGCTTCTCGATGACGTTCGGCACGTCCTACGGCGGCTTCGTCGGCAGCTTCACGGAATTCGCAGGCATGAAGAATCTGACCGAACCGATGACCACCATCAACGGCCTGCCAGTCAGCCTATTCTCGTTATTCCAAGCACTTTTCGCGGCGATCACGGTCGCACTGGTCTCCGGCGCAGCGGCCGACCGGATGAAATTCGGCGCTTGGATGACGTTCGCGACCGCGTGGGCGATTCTGGTGTACTTCCCCGTTGCGCACTGGGTATTCGCGTTCGACGGCGTGGTGACGCCGGACGCCAAGGGCGGCTGGATCGCTAACAACCTCAAGGCAATTGACTTCGCGGGCGGCACCGCGGTGCACATCAACTCTGGCGCCGCGGCGCTGGCTGTCGCGATCGTGCTCGGCAAGTCGCTGGGGTTCGGTAAGTTCCGCAAGCCGCACAATGTACCGCTGACGCTACTGGGTGCGGGCCTGCTGTGGGCCGGCTGGTACGCCTTCAACGGTGGCTCAGCCCTTGCTGCGGGCACCTCGGCCGCCATCGTCATGGTCACCACGTTCACCGCTACCTGCGCGGCGACGCTGGCGTGGCTAGCAGTCGAGAAGATCAAGGACGGCCACGCCACCGGCGTCGGCGCGGCCTCCGGTGCCGTGGCGGGTCTGGTGGCCATCACGCCCGCGTGCGGTGCCGTCACCCCGGTGGGCTCGATTTTCCTCGGTTTGATCGCGGGCGCGATCTGCCCGCTGGCGGTGGGTCTGAAGTCTCGCTTCGGCTACGACGACTCGCTCGACGTGGTCGGCGTGCACCTTGTCGGCGGCGTGATCGGCACCCTGCTGATCGGGTTCTTCGCCAGTGCAGGCATGCCGAACAAGACCAACGGCCTGTTCTACGGCGGCGGGTTCGATCAACTGTGGAAGCAGGCGATCGCCGCCGGCGCGGTGATGGCGTACTCGTTCGTGGTGGCGTACCTCATCGCCTTCGTCATCAAGAAGACGATGGGTATTCGCATCTCGACCGACGAAGAGGAAAAGGGCATCGACGCGAAGTTCCACAGGGACGCCGCGTACGAATTGCAACCAGCCTGACAGGCAGCGACGACGGCTCGCCGGAGGAGCCAGCCACTCCCGGCCGGCGCGGAACACTCGCCCGCGCCGGCCGGCCCCTCATTCGATTGGAGAACCATGTCCGAGCTCGCCACCCTGGCCGAACAGTCAGGAACGAAATTCATCCTCGCGCTGTTCGTCGACCTGCGAGGCAAACCGTGCGCGAAGCTGGTGCCCGTCGAGGCCGTCGACCTGCTCGCCACCGAGGGTGTCGGCTTCGCGGGATACGCCGTCGGCGCCATCGGCCAGGAGCCCAAAGACCCTGACCTGATGGCCATTCCGGATTCGGCGTCGTTCACCCCGATCCCGTTCATCAAGGACGGCCTCGCGATCGTTCATTGCGACCCGCATGTCAACGGCGAGCCGTGGCCTTATGCGCCGCGGGTGATCCTCAAGTCGCTGATACAACGGGCGGCAGATGCCGGTTACGAGCCGTGGGTCGGCGCCGAGGTGGAATACTTTCTGCTGCAACGCAATTCCAACGGAAGCCTGTCGGTAGCCGACCCTGCCGACACCGCCGCACAACCCTGTTACGACGCCCGTGGCGTCACCCGGATGTACGACCACCTCACCGGGATCTCGGCAGCGATGAACACACTCGGCTGGTCCAATTACGCCAACGACCACGAGGACGGCAACGGCCAGTTCGAGCAGAACTTCGAATACGCCGACGCGCTGACCACCGCCGATCGCGTGATCACACTGCGCTACATCCTGTCGATGATCGCGGCCGAACGCGGCATGGTCGCCACCTTTATGCCCAAGCCGTTCGCCGAGAAGACGGGCAGTGGTTTGCATCTGCACGTGTCGCTGACCACCGGTGGCACCCCTGTGTTCCCCGCCGACGACGACGCCCGCGGCCTCGGCCTGTCCGACACCGCGTATGCGTTCATCGGCGGGATCCTCGATCACGCCAGCGCGCTGCAGGCGGTAGTGGCGCCAACGGTCAACTCCTACAAGCGAACCGGCGCGACGACCACCGCGTCGGGTGCATCGTGGGCGCCGAAGACCCCGACCTACGGCGGCAACGACCGCACCCACTACATTCGGGTGCCCGACTCGGCGCGTATCGAGCTACGCGGCGGCGACGGCTCGGCCAACCCTTATCTGGCGATCGCCGCGGCGTTGGGCGCGGGCATCGACGGGATCAAACGTAGCGCCGACCCGGGAGACATTGGTGCACAGGACCGGTCGCCGCTGCCCCCGACACTGCTGCACGCGGTCGACGAATTCGAGGGCGACCCGGTGGTCGCGGGTGTGCTCGACGCCGCGGGCGACGGTGTTGCCGGCTACTTCGCCAATATCAAGCGCGAGGAGTTCTTCGCTTACCACAGCGCCGTGACGCCGTGGGAGATCGACAGCTATCTCACCGCGTTCTGAATCGTCAAGTCAGAGGAGACAAATCATGTGTGGGATCGTTGGGTTGCACCTCCGCAACCCGGATCTCTATTCCCAGCTTGGGGAACTGCTCACCGGAATGTTGTGCGAGATGGGTGACCGTGGCAGCGATTCGGCTGGCGTCGCCGTCTACGGCGACCCGGTCTGGTCGCCGCCGGGCCGGGGCTGCGTCTCGGTGCTGGAGGTGACCCCGACAGCCGAGGCCATCGACCTCGACGTCGACATCACCCGACTCGGCGATACGTATCTCGTGACGGCAGACGTGGCATCCGACGTTCTGTTAAAGGCCGTCAAGGCGGCATACCCGCAGGCGCTGATCGCCGGGTTTGGTTCGGATATGGCCGTGCTCAAGGGAGTCGGCCATCCCCGCGTGCTGACCGACGCCTGGGGGCTGGCCACGGCGCAGGGCTGGCAGGGTGCCGGGCACACCAGGATGGCGACCGAGTCGGCGGTGACTCCTGCGGGTTGTCATCCGTACGCGGTCGGCCCCGAGCAGTGCATGGTGCACAACGGCTCGTTTGCCAACCACGCCACGATCCGCCGCGAACTACGCGCCGCCGGTGTGCAATTCGACAGCGAGAACGACACCGAGGTGGGTGCGCGCTTCATCGCAAAGCAATTGGCCGACGGTCGCGACGTGCAGGCCGCGCTGAAGGAGTTGTGCGCAACCTTCGACGGGTTCTACACGCTGTTGGTGTCCAACCGCGACTCGTTCGCGGTGGTGCGCGACGCGATCGCCTGCAAGCCGGCCGTCATCGCCGAAACCGACGACTGGATAGCGATGGGCAGCGAATACCGCGCGCTGGCAGGACTTCCCGGCGTCGATGCCGCCAAGATCTGGGAGCCGGAGCCGGAGGTGATCTACGCATGGACACGGTGACATGCTCATCGCGCAAGCGCTCATCGGCGACCGCATTCGATCTGCGCACCACGCCGCTGCGCGACGTCAACGCCGCCCTGCATGCGCCCGACCTGTCCGGCGAATTCGTGATCGCACATCCCGACGGCGCGCACAACGTTGCCGTCGGCGTCGACGCACCGGTGAAAATCACCGTCGAGGGACATGTCGGTTACTACGCCGCCGGCATGAACGAGCGCGCCGAGATCACCGTCGACGGCAACGCAGGCACCGGCGTCGCCGAGAACATGATGAGCGGGACGGTCTGGGTCAAGGGCAGCGCTTCGCAATCGGCGGGTGCAACCGCGCATGGTGGCCTGCTGGTGATCGAGGGAAACGCAGCCGCGCGGTGCGGCATTTCGATGAAAGGCGTCGACATCGTGGTGGGCGGCGACGTCGGACACATGAGTGCGTTCATGGCACAGGCGGGCCGGCTGGTGATTCGCGGCGATGCCGGTGAGGCGCTGGGCGATTCGATTTACGAGGCCCGCATCTACGTGCGCGGCGAGGTCGCCTCGCTCGGCGCCGACTGCGTCGCCAAGGAGATGCGGTCCGAGCATCACAAGGAGCTCGAGTACCTGCTCAAGGCTGCGGGTTTCGAGGGCGACGACACCGCCGCCTACACCCGCTACGGCTCCGCGCGAAACCTCTACCACTTCCACATCGACAACGCTTCGAGCTACTGATGAACATTGACAACCGTGCGCAGCTGGGCCTGCGTGAATCCGCCACCTTCGACCGGCCAACGATCGCTGCCATCCAGCGCGCGGCCGAAACCGGCATCTACGACATTCGCGGCTGGGGCGCCAAGCGGCCACTTCCGCATTTCGACGACCTGCTGTTCCTTGGCGCTTCGATGTCACGCTATCCGCTGGAAGGGTACCGAGAGCGGTGCGGTACCGATGTGGTGCTCGGTGACCGGTTCGCGAAACACCCACTGCACCTCGATATTCCGGTGACGATCGCTGGCATGTCGTTCGGGGCGCTGTCCGGGCCGGCCAAGGAGGCGTTGGGTCGTGGCGCCAGCGAGGTGGGTACGTCGACCACGACGGGCGACGGTGGCATGACACTCGAGGAGCGTGGGCAGAGCAAATACCTTGTCTACCAATACCTTCCGTCCCGGTACGGGATGAACCCGGACGACCTCCGCACGGCCGACGCGATCGAGGTGGTGCTCGGCCAGGGCGCCAAACCCGGCGGCGGCGGAATGCTGCTGGGCCAGAAGATCTCCGAACGGGTGGCCGGAATGCGAACGTTGCCCGAGGGCATCGACCAGCGCTCGGCATGCAGGCACCCCGACTGGACGGGTCCCGACGATCTGACCATCAAGATCAACGAACTCCGTGAGATCACCGATTGGGAGAAGCCGATCTACGTCAAGGTCGGCGCTACCCGCACGTACTACGACGTGAAGCTGGCCGTGCACGCCGGCGCCGATGTCGTGGTCGTCGACGGCATGCAGGGCGGCACCGCCGCCACCCAAGAAGTGTTCATCGAGCACGTCGGCGTCCCGACGCTGGCCGCGGTCCCCCAGGCGGTGCAGGCGCTGGCGGAGCTGGGGGTGCATCGGCCCGGGGCGAGCGGAGCCACAGGAAAAAGGGGGGTGCAGTTGATTGTTTCGGGCGGCATTCGCACCGGCGCCGATGTGGCCAAGGCGCTGGCGCTGGGCGCCGACGCCGTGGCGATCGGTACGGCTGCATTGATTGCGTTGGGCGACAACCATCCTCGCTACGCCGCCGAGTACGAGAAGCTGGGCAGCGCCGCGGGTTTCTTCGACGACTTCCAGGACGGCACCGATCCTGCGGGCATCAGCACGCAGGATCCCGAACTCGCGGCCCGATTCGACCCCGTCGAGGGTGGCCGCAGGCTGGCGAACTATCTGCGGGTACTGACCATGGAGGCCCAAACCATCGCGCGCGCATGCGGCAAGGCGCACGTGTGCCACCTCGAGCCGGAAGACCTTGTCGCGGTGACCATCGAGGCGGCGGCCATGGCGCGGGTGCCGCTGGCGGGCACGTCATGGATACCGGGCCAATGAGCACCGCGGACGTCGTCATCGTCGGCGGAGGCATTGAAGGCGCAGCTGCGGCGTGGGCGCTGTCCCAACGTGACGTGACGGACGTCGTTGTGGCCGAACGTAACACCGTCGCATCAGGAATGACCGGCAAGTCCAGTGGCATCGTCCGCTGCCATTACGGCGTCACCTCGCTTGCTGCCATGGCCGCGGCCGGACTCGAGGTTTTCGAGAAGGCCGAGGAGATCTTCGGCACCGACATCGGCTTCCGGCAGACCGGATACGTCGTGGGCGTCGGTGAAGCCAACGTCGAATCGCTGCGCAAAAGCCTTGCCGCGCAACGCGCTGTCGGCGTGCAGACCGAGGAGATCGACCGAGCCGAGGTCGCCCGCATGTGGCCGTTCGCTGACCTGTCTCCGTTCAAGGCGTTCGGGTGGGAGGCGCGCGGCGGCTACGGTGACGCTTACATGACCGCGCAGGCCTTCGCGACGTCGGCGCGTGCGGCCGGTGTCCGAATCCGGCAGGCCACCACCGTCACCGAGCTGCTGGTCACTGAAGACCGCGTCACCGGTGTCCGGCTGGCCGATGGCAGCGAGATTTCGGCAGGCACCGTCGTCATCGCAACGGGAGCGTGGACGAAGCCATTTCTGGCGCCCTACGGCATTGAGGTGCCTATCCGCGTGGTGCGAGAACAGATCGTCACGATCGCGCCCGGCGTCGATATCGGTGCCGTGCCCGTGTTTTCCGATCTGGTGTCGCTGCAATACATCAGACCGGAAGTCGGCGGCGACGTCCTGTTCGGCAACAGCGACCTGTCAGAGGTCGAAGAGGCCGACCCCGACAACTATTTGAATCGCGCCACCGATGCATTCGTCGACCTGACCGTCGAGAAGGTCGGCACCCGCTTCCCCGGCTTCACCGATGCGGCGATCAGCAGCAGCTACGCGGGGTGCTACGACGTCACACCCGATTGGAACCCCGTCATCTCCATGACGAGCCTCGAGGGCCTCATCGTCGCAGCGGGGTTCAGCGGGCACGGCTTCAAGATCGCGCCCGCCGTGGGGCAGTTGGTGGCTGACCTCATCATCGACGGCCGCAGCACAGACCCTCGGATCCCGGAGTCCGACTTCCGGCTCTCCCGGTTCGATGACGGCGACCCGCTGAAGAGCCCCTATCCGTACGTCGGTGCCGGGCAAATGCGATGATTCCTGACAGGAAACATGTCTGAGGTTCCGCTTCTTCGCAACAAGTCCGGCACGGCTCGCGACCGTGACCCACACGAGCCCGTAGAGGAGCTCGAGTTCGAGGCCGCCATCGGCCGCAACGTCCGGCAGCTGCGGCTACAACATGGCCTGACGGTGGCGGAAATGGCTGCCCGCGTTGGGATTTCCAAAGCGATGATGTCCAAGATCGAAAACGCCCAGACTTCATGCAGCCTCAGCACACTTGCGTTGCTGGCCAAGGGGTTCGACGTGCCGGTCACCAGCTTGTTCCGCGGCGCTGACGTCGAGCGTCCCGCAGCGTTCGTCAAGGCGGGCACCGGCGCGCGGATCGTCCGCAACGGCACGAAGGAAGGCCACGAGTACCAGCTGCTCGGGTCGCTGCGAGGGGAGCACAAGCGGCTCGAGTGCCTGCACGTCACGCTGTCGGAGAAGAGTCAGACCTACCCGCTGTTCCAGCACCCCGGCACCGAGTTCATTTACATGCTCGAAGGCGTCATGGACTACAGCCACAGCCGCTCGGTGTACCGGCTACATCCGGGCGACTCACTGCAGATCGACGGCGAGGGCGCACATGGACCCATCGACCTTGTCGAGGTGCCGATCCGGTTCCTGTCGGTGATCGCCTTCCCCGACTCTCAGGTCTGATTATCTCCCGCCACCCGCAGCACCTCGAAGCCCGTCAGCACCGTAGCGGCGCCAGCGGCGGTCAGGATGAGTCTGCTGCGGGTAGAGGCGGTAGCCACGACGCGCTGTTTCTGCGTTCGGCGATCCCCCATAGGTCGCGCTCACAGGTAGGAGCGGCGGCACCCGGTCCCAGTAACACTTTTTCGCGACTTTTTTGGCCCGATGGTTGGGCTTGCTACAGTGGTCGGGTGCAGCGGGTGCTCCTTCTCGGCAGCCGCGACGGGGTCTGATCAGACTGGCCTCCCGTCGCGGGTAGTCGCGATGCGCCGGTCGAGTCCCGTCTATAACTCCCGGAGCAATCCCAATGACCACCTTCTCGAAATCCACACCTGATTCACCTGACGCCTTCTCGTCGGTACGCAGCATCAACAAACCCGCCGGCCCACCGAACCCTGGACAGCCCGCCTGGAACACCCAGCGGAGGACGTCGATGCCGGTCAGCCGGTATCGCAGCTTCGCCGAAGAGGTGCCGGGCGGGAGCCCGGCGTTCGGCCCAGTGCCGGTTCCTTTTGACCGCACCTGGCCCGACAAGGTCGTCGATCACGCCCCGATGTGGTGCGCGGTTGATCTTCGCGACGGCAACCAGGCCCTGATCGACCCCATGAGCCCGGCGCGCAAGCGCCGCATGTTCGACCTGCTGGTCCGGATGGGCTACAAGGAGATCGAGGTCGGGTTCCCGTCGGCCAGCCAGACTGACTTCGACTTCGTTCGCGAGATCATCGCCGACGGTGCTATCCCTGACGACGTCACCATCCAAGTGCTCACGCAATGCCGCCCGGAGCTGATCGAGCGGACATTCGAGGCGTGTGAGGGCGCACCGCGCGCGATCGTGCACTTCTACAACTCGACGTCGATCCTGCAGCGCCGCGTGGTCTTCAAAGCCGACCGTGAGGCCGTCAAGAAGATCGCCACCGACGGCGCCCGGATGTGCGTCGAACAGGCCAAGAACTATCCCGGCACGCTGTGGCGCTACGAGTACTCACCGGAGTCCTACACCGGCACCGAACTGGAGTACGCCGTCGATGTCTGCAACTCCGTCGCCGAGATCATCCAGCCGACACCCGACGTGCCGCTGATCGTCAACCTTCCGGCCACCGTCGAGATGGCGACACCAAACGTGTACGCGGACTCGATCGAGTGGATGCACCGGCATCTGACCCCGCGGGACAGCATCATCCTGAGCCTGCATCCGCACAATGACCGCGGAACAGCCGTCGCCGCAGCGGAATTGGGGTACCAGGCCGGCGCCGACCGAATCGAGGGTTGCCTATTCGGCAACGGTGAGCGCACCGGCAACGTCTGCATCGTGACTCTGGGGCTGAACCTGTTCTCCCGCGGCATCGACCCGCAGATCGACTTCTCCAACATCGACGAGATCCGGCGCACCGTCGAGTACTGCAACCAGCTGCCGGTGCACGAACGCCATCCGTACGGCGGCGATCTCGTCTACACCGCGTTCTCCGGCAGCCATCAGGACGCCATCAACAAGGGCCTCGACGCGATGAAGAGCCAAGCGGACGACGTCGGCTCGGATGTTGACGACCTCCTCTGGCAAGTCCCTTATCTGCCGATCGACCCCAAAGATGTCGGCCGCACGTACGAGGCCGTCATCCGGGTCAACTCGCAATCGGGCAAGGGTGGTGTGGCCTACATCATGAAGGCCGACCACGGCCTGGCCCTGCCGCGCCGGCTGCAGATCGAGTTCAGCCAGGCGATCCAGAAGATCACCGACGGTGAGGGCGGCGAGGTGTCGCCGAAGGAGATGTGGGACGTCTTCGCCGACGAGTACCTGGCGCCGATCCGGCCGCTGGAGCGCATCCGGCAGAAGGTCACCGCCGCCGAGGTCGACGGCGGAACAGACACGATCGAGGCTGTGGTCAAGGTCGACGGCGTTGAACGCGAGATCGTCGGCGCGGGCAACGGCCCGCTCGCCGCGTTCGTCGACGCGCTCGGTGCCATCGGGATCAACGTGTCCGTACTGGACTACTCCGAGCACGCCCTCTCGGCGGGCGAGGAGGCGCAGGCAGCCGCCTACGTCGAGGCGTCGATCGACGGCAAGACCGTATGGGGTGTCGGCATCGCGACGTCGATCACCACCGCATCGCTTCGCGCCGTGGTGTCGGCGGTCAACCGCGCCAGTCGTTCCTAATCCAGGAAGGCGCTCAGCAGTCGGTCCACAAGACCGGCGGCATCTAGCGCGCCCGAGTCGGGTGCAATGGTGAGGTTGCTGAACACAAAGCCGTTGAGCAATCTGCTGAGTTCGTCCATCCGCTGCGGTGTCGGGGTGAAGCCGGCGGCCTCGATGATGAGCGTCGCCGACTTCACCGCGGCCGCCTGAAGCTCCTTCATCAGTGGCCGAAGTTCTTCTCGCCGTGTGCTTTCCATGAACAGCTCGAAACGTGCGAGGGTGAACCGGCGCGTCCGCTCGTCTGGTTCGAGCATGCGAATCATCAACGCCTTCAACGCGTCACGGCTCAGCGGGCCGATCGCCGACTGCAACATCTCGACACGCTGCCAGTGCAGGTCGACCGTGCGCTGGGCGGTCGCCTCGAGCAGTGCCTGGCGCGTGCGGAAGTAGTTCGACGTGGTGCCTGCGGGCACACCTGCGCGGCTGTCGACCTGCCGATGCGTCAAACCCCCGACGCCGTCGTCACACAGGATGTCGATTGCGGCGTCGAGGATCTGCGTCCGTCGCTCCGGGTTGGGAGGCATCAGCTTCTATAGTGCAGTTTCGCGAGCATCGTCAGGAAGACCGCACTAATTTCGCCGCGGCCAGCACAGCCGACTGTATCACTACGATCGTAGTGATCGCAATACCGGTTACGGCCGGGGCGGCAGACTCGCCAGCCACGAGTCGGGCAGCAACTCGATCAGCTGTCCGTCGGGATCACGGATCATCGCGAACTGTTCCGTCACGGTCTCTTCGATCACAGACCCGCCGAACTCCTCGACCATCGTCAAAACGGCGGCCAGATCGGACACCGATAGCGATATATGGGTCAACCCCGCCTGGTCCATCGGCCGCCGCGCACCGGCGTGCACGTCACGCTTCGAGTAGTCCAGCAGCTCGAGCACCAGCCCGTCACGCACCAGGTAGGTCGCACGCACGCCGATCGGCCGGTCCAGTTGCAGCAGCTTTTCGGTGCCCTCGTCGGGCAGTTCGAGATCCCACCAAAACGTGAAACCGAGCAGACCCTCGTAGAACCGGCGGGATCGCTCGCGATCTGCGACGCACAACCCGACGTGGTTGAAAACCGTACGACGTGCCTCGAACACAGACATGGCTCCTATGCGATCCGGCGGACGCGGACGGTCGTTGACCGCTTCATCCTCCCACAAACGGGACCTGTTGCACGACAAAGGAAGAGCGACAAACGCAGGTCCACGCCAGTTCGAAGCCGATCCGAATCAGCTCTAACCCTTGCGCTTCTCCGATACGTCCGCGTACCTAGGAAACCGCGGGGATTCCCTCAGACAGGCTGTGATCCAAGACCTTTCAGACACAAGACCGACGCGGGCCATGGTCACGACCTGCTGACGTCGTCTATCTCGATCTTGTTCGATTGGTTCAAGTAGGTGTATGCGTGGTGACTGCCCGGCAGATAGCCCTCAGTATGGAATCCCGATTCCGTTTTTACATCAGTGATGTTTTCGTGGGTGGCGAGGTCGACGACGCCCATGACTCCCGCCTTACTTTCGCCGAGGAAGAGCAGGCCGTCATCAGTGTCCGCCGCGAGTTGGTCCATGCCGGATGCCGTCTTCACGGTGTAGACAACCTTCCCGGTGTCCGGATCGATAGCGATCACCTTCGGGTCAGACGTCCCCACCCAGAGCAATCGACGCGCCTGGTCGAAGTAGATATCCTTCGTCGCCACATCGGGGCTCAGCGGAGTGAAGACTTTCTGGATCGTCCGGGTCTTCGCGTCTATGACGTCGACGTTGTTGTCGTCGGATTGATAGATCTTGTCGTCGGCGCTTGAATACGTTCCCAGGTCGGGTCCGGTTTTGGGCTGTGCCGGATCAAGATTCAGGGTCCCCTCGATGGCAAATGGTGCGGTGGCCGAGAACTGTTCCATGTTGTTCGAGTCATCGTTGGCGACAAAGACACTGTTCTCATGCGGGTCGTAATAGATGGCGTCGGGCGTTTTTCCGCCTGACGGCACGGTGGCGATGACCTTCCAGCTGGGTTTCGCGATGACTGCGACGGTTCCGGAGTCCGCTTCGGCCACGAAGACATACGAGTCGCTGAAGGCAATGCCATTCCCGCTCGCTATCTGGGGTACAACCGCTTCCACGCTGTTGGCGGTCGTGTCTATGACGACAACATTGTTGTCCGGACTTTGGGCAACATATGCGGCGTGGGCTCCCGGGTCGACGACAACCTCGTCTCCATGGCCTCCGACACCGGGGAGAGCAATGGTTTTCTGAGTGATGACGTTCACCTTCGGTGCGGGCTTTTGGCTGACAGGCGCCGCCGGAGCAGCGGACGGTGCGCTGCAGCTGACGGTGAGGAGGGTGGCGGTGGCGATGGCCACCACCCCTAGGACGGGTTTGAACACAGAACTGCCGCCTCTCGCGTTGTCGGGCGCCGCACGGCGCATCGGCACGAGTTCGGGGTTCCTAACCCGCGCGACCGGGAAGAAGTTCACTGCTTCAGGGCAACCCTGGCGCTGCGAAAATACCTACCGGAGATTGCATACCGTATAACGCATACTCGTGTGATGCAACTCACTGCTTCGTCGTAGTGTCTAGCGGCGTTCGGCCCCGGTCCGGAATGCACGCAGCAGAGGCGATCGCCACCGCGGCAGCATCGCCCGGCCCCCGTCGATATTTCGAGCAAGCCGTGTCCGTTCGGAGGTGAAAATCGTTCGTTGGCTTGCCATTACAACCTTCCGAAGCGGGTGAGCGACGTTGGCCCACCGTCCTCGACGAGCACCGTATCGCGCAACAGGCAGCCACCGATGCCCTCCTGGGTGACCCAGGACTGCACGCTCAACACCATTCCGGCGTCAATGACTGCGTCGCGGCCGCGCCCGAGACCTATCAGTGGCGGCTCCGCGCCCAATCCCAGACCATGCGCGAGCGGGACCCCCGGGTCATTGAGCCCCGCGTCTGCCCATCCGCGGTACAGGTCTGCACCGGTGTTTCCAGGGCGGCATGCAGCGATCAGCGAGTCCATTCCGCGTGCGCATCGCGACGCGAGTTCTCTCACGTCGCGGCGCGTGCCGGCTACCCGGGTGCGACCCAGGCCCGCTTCGTAGCCGGCGTACAGCGCGCCCGGCGCAAGGGTCGCCAATTCGCTGTCGCGGATGGGTCGGTCGGATGCCAAATGGCGGAACCGGACTGGCCCGCTCGGTGCCGTCGTGAAACACACGCCTTCCGACGGCGGCATCGGCGCACCGAGGCTTGCGATCCGCTCGTGGTAAACGCCGAGCAGTTCGCGCTCGGTGACGCCCGGCCTCAGCGCGTCTTCCATCGCACTCAGAGCACCCTCGGATATCGCCGACGCCACCTCCAGGCAGACGATCTCGTCGGGCGTCTTGATCCGGCGCGCAGTCGTCATCACCGGGCCGGCGTCGACGAGATCGGCCTGCGTCACGAGTTGCGGGATCAACGCGGCGAACATCGGCGTCAACCCGTCGGTGCCGACCCGCCGCGCGTCGCGCAGACCGGGAATACTCGCCAAATCGGCCGCGAGGTTCGCCGGATTCCAGCTCATGCGGTACAGGTCGTCGCGGCCGATCTCCGGCGGCACTCCCTCGTCCCACGTCGACAGCAGATGCACGCGACTGCTTTCCCGCACCACGACAGCGACCGGAGCGAACGGCAGCACACCCGAGCGTCCCAGCTGACGGGCTCCCGACACATACCGCACGTTGCCGACGCCGCCGAGCATCAGTGCGTCGAGACCGTGGCTTTCCATGCCGGAGAAGACTTTTGCGCGGCGTTCGGCGCGCAGCCGGGTGAAGTCGACGCGGGCGTCGTCCTCGAGGCCCATCATGCCGATGTACAGGCCGCGGTCCCGCGCTATCGGACTCACGCTTCGACCCCATACGGCTCATACGTCGAGCCGCTGAGTTTCACCCATCCCGTATCGGTCACGGCCACAATGTCTTCCGATCGATATCCGGCACACCCTTCTTCCCAGATGACCGGCTCGAGGACCAGCACCATGCCCGGTTGCATGATGAGCCGCTCATCGAAGCCCTTGCCCAAGTCTGTTCCGATGAGCGGCATTTCGGCGCTCTCCGTGCCGACCCCGTGCGCCAAGTAGAAGTGCTCGATCCAGGGCCGGACCCCATCGTTGGCGTCGATGGCGGCCTTGCCGAGCTCCATCGCGGACACGCCGGGCTTCAAAACGTCCAGGGCCGCGTCGACGACCGCACGCCAACGGCGGAAGTGCTCCTGCTGCTTGGCATTCGGGGCTGCGCCGGTTGTCCACGTCCGTCCGTAGTCGGATGCGTAGCCCTCCCAGGTGATGCCGGAGTCGACCCAGATGACATCGCCCTCGCGCAGGAAGCGGTCGGTGGTGACCGTCGGGTAGGCCAGGTCGCCGTGCAGCGTCCACGGTCCTTGTTCGCGCGTCGGCGCCATCACCTGCCAGATCGGATCGATGCCGTTCGCCGACGCGCCGAGTTCGAAGACTCGACGAAGGAATACTGCGCTCAGGTCGATCTGGCGCACCCCGGGACGCAGCGCCGCCAACGCGTCGGTCATCGCAAGCTCATTCAGCCTCTGCGCGTTGCGAATACACGCGATTTCGTCAGGCGTCTTCGTAAGCTTCGCTGCACCAACCACATCAGAGGCGTCGGCCCACTCGAACCGCGGCGACGCACGCAACATCGCATGCGTCTGGTCGTCGACGCCGACGCGGGCGCCTGGAGCGAAATGCTCGGCGAGCGCATTGGCGAATGCGTCGATGCCGTCGTCGAGATCGGGGAACAGCGGGCCGTGCAGATGGTCGTCGGGAAACTCGGCGGGCGCGCCGTGGGGAAACGGCGTGTAGAGGTGCGGTGCCGAATCTCCCTTCACCACCACCGCCACCGCGCGGAATAGCGCTGCGCGATCACCATCCTGGGCCGGGACGGCGGCTCCGGTGGCATAGGCGACCGAACTCGACCCAAGCAGGACCAGGCCGTCGACACCGTGTGTCTCGAGCTGTCGCTGCAGCCGCTCAAAGCGTTCCGCTCGCATCCGCGCGAGATCAGGCAGGTCGGGAATCGCACGCCCGCCGATGGTCGCTTCGTCGATGGGTTCACCTCCCGGGGACTTAACTCCCTAAAAATGCAAAGATAGCCCAATGGGCCGTCCCGACGTCAGTGCCGATGTGATCGTGGGCTTCGATCACCACTCCGACGAGTTCACCCGCAACGAGGAAGAGCTCAACGCCAACCTGCGCAGCCGGTGCCCCGTCGCATGGAATGAGAAGTACGGCGGCTTCTGGTATGTGTCGAGTTACGACGCGGTGGAACAGATCGCACGCGACGGCGAGATGTTCGCCCACAAGTACGAACCGGATGCCGCCGATGGCGTGAATTACCAAGGGGAGATGGGTATTCCGCGTCCCGAGGGCCAGCCGCCGCTGGGCATCGGGGAGGTCGACGGCCCCTACCATCTGGCCCTGCGCAAGGCACTCACCCCGTTCTTCTCCTCTGGCGCCGTCGAGAAGATGCGGCCGTTCATGGAGCAGTCGGTGCATTGGTTCCTCGACCAGAAGATCACCGAGGGCCAGATGGACCTCGTGCTGGACTACGCAAGCCCGGTCCCGGCCATCCTCACCATGCGGCTGATGGGCCTGCCGTACGACAACTGGCGGCTCTATGCCGACCTCTTCCACGGTGTGATGGATGCCGGTGACGCCGACCGATACCACAAGGTGATCGCCGAAGTCCCCGCGATGATCGACGGGCTGCTGGAGTTCGCGGCAACTAGGCGTGCCGATCCGGCCGACGATCTGACGAGTTTCCTTGTTCAGTTCGAATTCGACGGCAAGCGGCTGAACGACAACCAACTGGTCGACATTCTGTGGAACCTTATCGGCGGCGGCGTCGACACCACCACCTCGCTAACCGCGCTGAGCCTGCTGCATCTCGGCACCCATCCGGAGTTGCGGCAACAGCTCGTCGACCACCCTGAGTTGTACCGCACTGCGGCCGACGAGTACCTCAGATACTGCTCGGTCAACAAGACGCTCAGCCGCACGGTCACTCGTGACGCTGTCGTTGGCGGACAACAACTTCGGCGTAACGACCAAGTGCTCATCAGTTGGTTCGCCGCCAACCGCGACGAGCAGGAGTTCGAGCGCGCCGACCAAGTCGTGCTCGACCGGGCGCCCAACCGCCACGTCGCGTTCGGGCTCGGCCCGCACCGCTGCATTGGCGCGCCGCTCGCGCGGGTGATGTTCGCGGTGATGGTGAAGGCCGTGCTTGACCGCATCCCCGACTACGAGGTCGATCTCGGCGGGGTGCATCGCTACTCCGGCAACCCGAGCATGACTGGGCTCGGCAGGCTGCCGGTCACGTTCACGCCCGGTGTGTCGCTGGGTACTGCACGGCCGAGTTAGAAGAGCGCGAACTGCTCGCCGGCCAGCGTGGTGTCGGTGAATTCCTCGATGTCGGTGCCGCCGACGACGCCGCCGAGGAGCCGCATGAAGTCGGTGTCGTTGACAAGCGGCACACCGAGCTCGTTGGCCTGATAGCCCTTGCCGTGCTCGGGTTCGGTCTCGTTGCAGATGACAAGCGAGGTCTCGGGGTCGATGTTGTCGGTGTAGGACAGCCCGGCGTGCACGATCCGCTCGATCAGCTCCTCGTGGGTGCGGGTGACTTCGGCCGATAATCCGACCCGCATGCCCTGCACCAGCGGCCGCCCCCGGACGAACCGGCCGGGATTCACATACGGGCACGGCAGCCGCGAGGCGAGCATCTTCAGCGGGCGCAGCTCGTCGTGGGTGACCTGGCCGTTGGGCCACAGCCGCCGCGACACCGACCGCACCGGCAGCCACACCTTGCGTTCCCTGGCGCGGACCAACACCGGCTTGAGGATCTGGGCGAGCACCATGGCGTCGTCGAGCGCATCGTGCGGCTTGATCTGCGTGATGCCCCAGTGCGACGCCAGCGTCGCCAGTTGAAGGTTCTCGGTGCCCAGTTCGAGGCGGCGGGTCAGCTCGACGGTGCACATCACGGTGTCCACGGGCAGCTCCGCCCCCACCAGCTCGGCCTCGGCGGCCAGGAATGAGTAGTCGAAGCCGACGTTGTGGGCGACGAGCGTGCGGTCCTTCAACAGCTCGACGAGGGGGCCGACGACGTCGCCGAAGCAGGGCTGGCCCTCTAACATCTCGGCGGTCAGCCCGTGCACGTGCGTGGGACCGGGGTCGACGCCGGGGTTGAGCAGTGTGTAGAGGCTTTGCTCGACGTTGCCATCGTCGCCGAGGGCCAGCGCAGCAACGCTCACAATGCGGGCCTGCCCGGGGCGAAAGCCGGACGTCTCGACGTCGACGACCGCCCAGCCCGCCCCGGTCTCGTTTGCCGGCCGGCCCCAGGTTTGGCTCACGTTTCGAGCATGGCACGGGCCCCTGACATCGCCGGATCGCTGGCCAGCGTGTCGGCTACCTAAAATGCCGAGGATGGTCACCACTCGTGGACGTTTCGCGCTCGCGGCCGGGGCAAGCGCGCGCTGGGCGTCGCGGGTCACCGGGCGTGGCGCGGGCGCGATGATCGGCGGCCTGGTGGCGCTAGCGCTGGACAAATCGGTGCTAGGTCAGCTCGGCCAGGGCCGTCGCACGGTCGTGATCACCGGCACCAACGGCAAGTCGACGACGACCCGGATGACGGCGGCGGCACTGGGCACCCTCGGGTCGGTCGCGACCAATGCCGAGGGCGCGAACATGGACGCCGGACTGGTCGCCGCGCTGGCAGGATCGCGTGACGCTGCGCTGGCGGCGCTCGAGGTCGACGAGATGCATGTGCCGCACGTGGCGGATGCAATCGACCCGTCGGTGATCGTGCTGCTGAACCTGTCGCGAGATCAGCTGGACCGCGTCGGCGAGATCAACCACATCGAGCGGACGCTGCGTGGCGGGTTGGCGCGTCATCCGTCGACAGCGGTGGTGGCCAACTGCGATGACGTGCTGATGACGTCGGCCGCATACGACAGCGCGCATGTGGTGTGGGTGGCCGCGGGCGGCGGTTGGGCCAACGATTCGGTGAGCTGCCCGCGGTCGGGCGAGATCATCGTGCGCGACGGCAGCCATTGGTATTCCACGGGCACTGACTTCAAGCGTCCCACCCCGCAGTGGTGGTATGACGACGCGAATATCTATGGACCAGATGGGCTTTCGCTGCCGATGACGCTCGCGTTGCCCGGCGCGGTGAACCGTGGGAATGCGACGCAGGCGGTAGCGGCGGCGGTGACGCTGGGCGCGGATCCGGCCGCGGCCGTAGCCGCGGTGTCGGGCGTCGACGAGGTCGCTGGCCGGTACAGCACGGTGCAACTCGGAGCGCATTCGGTGCGAATGTTGTTGGCCAAGAACCCCGCCGGCTGGCAGGAGGCGCTGTCGATGGTCGACACCGATGCGGGCTCGGTGGTGATTTCAGTCAACGGACAGGTCCCCGACGGTGAAGACCTGTCGTGGCTGTGGGACGTCAACTTCGAGCATTTCGTGAAACACTCCCAAGCCAAGCCGGTGGTGGCCGCGGGTGAGCGTGGCACCGATTTGGCGGTGCGCCTTGGCTATGCGGGTGTCGAACATACGTTGGTGCACAACCCGGTTGAGGCGATCGCGTCGTGTCCGCCGGGACATGTCGAGGTGGTCGCCAACTACACCGCGTTCCTGCAACTTCAGCGAGCGGTGGCGCGGCATGGCTGAATCGACGGTACGGATCGGGCTGGTGTTGCCCGATGTGATGGGCACCTACGGCGACGGTGGCAACTCGGTGGTGCTGCGAGAGCGGTTGCGGCTGCGGGGCTTTGATGCGGAGATCGTCGAAATCACGTTGTCGGACGCGGTGCCGTCGCAACTCGACATCTACACCCTTGGCGGTGCGGAGGATTACGCGCAACGGCTGGCGACCAAGCACTTGATCCGTTATCCCGGTTTACAAGAGGCAGCTTCGCGGGGTGCGCCGGTGCTGGCGATCTGCGCGGCGATTCAGGTGCTCGGGCATTGGTATGAGACATCGTCGGGTGAGCGCGTCGACGGGGTCGGCCTGTTGGATGTGACGACGTCGCCGCAGGAGGAGCGAACGATCGGTGAAGTCGTTTCGCAGCCGTTGGTGCCGGGCTTAGCGGAGCGGCTGACAGGATTCGAAAACCACCGCGGCGGAACAGTTCTCGGCCCGGCAGCCAAACCGCTCGCCCGGGTCATCAGCGGTGCGGGCAACCGCGCGGGCGATGGCATCGACGGCGCGGTCCAGGGCAGTGTGGTGGCGACGTACCTGCATGGGCCCTGTCTGGCCCGCAACCCGGAGTTGGCAGACCATCTATTGACGAAGGTTGTCGGGGAGTTGGCGCCGCTGGAGATCGACGAGGTGGCGCAGCTGCGCCGGGAACGCCTAGCGGCCCCGCGCCGCGTCTAGGCCGTCGTCGAAATCGCAGTTATTGCGACAAAATGCGAGTGGACCGCGCAATAAGTGCAGTCTCGAGAAACTCGATGCGTCTAGGGCCGCCAACCTCGCGATATCAATGCCGCCCGCGCACGCTGGACGATGTCAGCTGGCCGGTCCTCCTTGATCACTTGATCGACGATCCAGCCCAGCTCCCTGGCCCTGCGTAGGCCGCGGATGTCGTTGGTGTACTTATTGCGGTTGGTGCGATGCAGATCTCCGTCGTATTCGGATACGACCATGAATTCCTCCCAGCCCATGTCCGCCCACCGAACAACCTTCCCGCGACCCTCGACGATCGGTATTTGCGTTGTAGGCCTTGGCAATCCGGCATCGATATACAACACCCGCAGCCAGGTCTCCTGCGGCGACGCGGCGCCGCCGTCGACCAGCGGAAGGGAAGCTCGCAGTGCCCTCAGCCCACGTGCTCCCCGGTACCGCTTGGCGAGCAGCAGGACGTCCTCGATCGAAAAGATCTGCGAGTGCATGAGCGAATCGAGTCGCGCAATGCCTTCTCCCCGAGGCAGATAGCGGCCGAGGTCGAATGCCGTGCGCACACGGGTGGTGACGGGCAGGCTAGCCACCCTTGTGATCTCGTCATCCTCCAACGCCTCGTTTCGGACCAGCAAGCCGCTCGGTGAGCGGCCGTAGTTCCAGATCAGCTCGATCGGGATGTCATCGGCAACCCATTGGGCACCATGCAGTGCCGAGGCCGCCACTCCCGCGATGACGGCTTGGCGGCCGGATCGCAGCCATGCGCCCTCGATCCGATCGAGCAACGTCATGTCATGCCGCTTGTCGAAATACACATTGCGGAACATCCTCTGATGCCCGCGTCGCAACTCGTATGGAGTGAGCGATCCTTGCGCCACCGCCTCGCTGCCGAGAAACACCTTCCTCACGTGAGGATGCTCGCAAAGAGGGCCGACAGGTCCGCGAAACTGCAGTTACGGCGAGAAATTGCGAGTGAAGTGCGCGATAAGTGCAATCTCGCGGGAGTCCAGGGAGAAACGGCGGTCCAGGGAGAAACAGCGGAAATCCAGCGAGCCGCGGACCGTGCCCGACGGGAGCCGAAACTCAGGCCATTGCGCGGCGGCCCGCCAGGGCCCGGCCCAGCGTCAGCTCGTCGGCGAACTCCAGGTCGCCGCCCATCGGCAGGCCCGACGCAATGCGCGTCACCGTCAAACCCGGGATATCGCGCAGCATCCGCACCAAGTATGTCGCGGTCGCCTCACCCTCGGTGTTCGGATCCGTCGCGATGATCACCTCGGAAATCTCGGTTTCACCGAGGCGGTTCAACAGCTCACGAATCCGAAGTTGTTCTGGCCCAATGCCAGACAGCGGGTCCAACGCCCCACCCAAAACGTGGTAGGTGCCGCGGAATTCGCGGGTGCGCTCGACGGCCTGCACATCCTTCGGCTCCTCGACGACACACACCACAGCGGGATCACGTCGCGCATCAGAACAAATCCGACAGCGGTCCTCGTCGGAGACATTTCCGCATACCGCGCAAAACTTCACGCCGTCGCGAACCTTGTTCAACACCGCGGTCAGCCGGTCGATGTCGGGCGGCTCCACCGACAGCAGGTGGAATGCGATCCGCTGCGCACTCTTCGGCCCGATGCCGGGCAGCTTGCCGAGCTCGTCGATCAAATCCTGGACAGGGCCTTCAAACACTCTAGAGTCCTGGCAGACCTAGGCCACCCATCCCGCCCGCGAGCGGCCCGAGCCGGTCGTGCGCCAGGATGGTGACCTGCTTGGCCGCATCGGCGATGGCGCCGACGATCAGATCCTGCAGCGTCTCGACGTCGGATGGGTCGACGACCTTCGGGTCGATCGACACCGCCACCACCTCACCACTGCCCTTCATGGTGACCTGCACCAGGCCGCCGCCCGCCTGACCGTGGACCTCAGCTGCGGCCAGCGCCTCCTGTGCCTCCATCAGCTGCTGCTGCACCTGCTGCGCCTGTGCGAGGAGTGCCGACATGTCGGGCGTGCCTCCGGGTTGCATGACTGGTCCCCTTGCGTGTTAGTTGCAGATGGGTCTCGACTTGGTTGCGCTCATCGGTAAGCGGCGGTTCGGGCTTTCAGCCTAGTCGGCCGTGCAGCTACCGTGGCGCCGTGCACGTCCCAGCCTTTCTGCGTGTCGGCGCCGCCGTGGCCACCGGTCTACTCGTCGCCGCGTCGACGCTCGCCAGCGCCGCCTCCGCCGCCCCAGCCAACATCGCCGGGATGATCGTCTTTCTCGACCCCGGCCATAACGGCTCGAACGACGCCTCCATCGGCAAGCAGGTGCCCACCGGCCGCGGCGGCACCAAGAACTGCCAGGAGACCGGTACTTCGACCGACGACGGCTATCCCGAACACACCTTCACTTGGGACACCACCCTGCGCATCCGCCAGGCGCTGACCGCTCTCGGCGTGCGCACCGCGATGTCCCGCGGCGACGACACCGGGCTCGGCCCGTGCGTCGACGAACGCGCCGCGATGGCCAACGCGCTGAGCCCCAACGCTATCGTCAGCATCCACGGCGACGGCGGACCGCCCACCGGCCGCGGTTTCCACGTCCTGTACTCGTCACCGCCGCTGAACCAGACACAGGCCGGCCCGTCGGTCCAGTTCGCGCAGACCATGCGCGACCAGCTGCAGGCATCCGGCTTCGTGCCGTCGACCTACACCGGCTCCAACGGGCTCGACCCCCGCTCGGACATTGCCGGCCTGAACCTGGCTCAGTTCCCGTCGATCCTGGTGGAACTCGGCAACATGAAGAACCCCGTTGACTCCGGACTGATGAAAACGCCCGAGGGCAGGCAGAAGTACGCCGATGCCGTCGTTCGCGGTATCGCGGGCTTCCTGGGCACCCAGCCGCCGCGGACCAGCTAGCGGGTCTCGACCTGTTTCTTGAGATTCTCCAGCACCTCACCCTGGATCTTGCGCAACCCCAGCGGCGCGAACGTCTTCTCGAAGAAGCCGCCGATGCCGCCGGCCCCCTGCCACGACGTCTTGACCGTGACCGACGACCCCTGCCCGGCCGGCGCGACGGTCCAGTTGGTGATCATCGACGAGTTGGCGTCCTTCTCGATGACGGTGTGACCTGCCACGTCGACGTCGGCCTTGACGTCGCGCACCCGCGATTTCGTCGCCTGCAGCTTCCAGGTCGCGACAGTGCCTGCGCCCTGACCACCCTCGAGCACCTGGTACTCGCTGTAGTGCGAGGACAGGATCTTCGGGCGCACGGTCGCATAGTCGGCCACGGCCGCCAGCACGCGCTCCGGCGGGGCGTCAATCAAGACGGTGCTGGACGCGCTGACCTGTCCCATGAGATAGCTCTCCTTGCCTGTCGGTGCGGTCGCATCGGCAGCGACCGCGGACTAGCGTATATCCGTGTTTGTTGAGGGGAGCGACGCACAGGCTGCTCACGCTGCGGGCGTGCAGCGGCTTCTCGCCAGTTACCGCGCGATTCCGCCGAGCGCCACCGTCCGGCTCGCCAAGCCCACGTCAAACCTGTTCCGCGCACGGGCCAAAGCCACCGCCAAGGGGCTGGACACCTCGGGGCTGACGGGCGTCATCGCCGTGGACCCCGAGGCGCGGACCGCCGACGTGGCCGGCATGTGTACCTACCAGGATCTGGTCGCGGCCACCTTGCCGTATGGGCTCTCGCCGTTCGTCGTGCCGCAGCTGAAGACCATCACGCTGGGCGGCGCGGTCACCGGGCTTGGCATCGAGTCGGCGTCGTTCCGCAACGGCCTGCCGCATGAGTCCGTACTGGAGATGGACATCCTGACCGGCACCGGCGAGGTGCTCACCGCGTCGCCCGACCAGCATGCCGACCTGTATCGGGCATTCCCGAATTCGTATGGCACGCTTGGCTATTCGGTCCGACTGAAGATCGAGCTGGAATCCGTCAAACCGTTCGTTGCGTTGCGACACTTGAGATTCCACTCACTGGACGACTTGGTCGCGGCCATGGACCGCATCATCGAGACCGGCGGCCACGACGGCGTTCCTGTCGATTACCTCGACGGTGTGGTGTTCAGCGCCGATGAGAGTTACCTGACGCTTGGCTTCCAAACCGGCACACCCGGCCCCGTCAGCGACTACACCGGTCAGCAGATCTACTACCGCTCCATCCAGCACGGGAATGGCGAGAAGCACGACCGGCTCACCATTCACGATTACCTGTGGCGCTGGGACACCGATTGGTTCTGGTGCTCGCGTGCGTTCGGCGCGCAGGACCCGCGGATTCGCCGACTCTGGCCGCGGCGTTTCCGGCGCAGCAGCTTTTATTGGAAGCTGATCGCCTACGATCAGCGGTTCAACATCGCCGACCGCATCGAGAAGCGCAATGGCCGGCCGCCGCGCGAACGCGTTGTGCAGGACGTCGAGGTGCCCATCGAACGCACCGCCGAGTTCCTTGACTGGTTTTTGGCCAACGTGCCGATTGAACCGGTGTGGGTGTGTCCGCTGCGGTTACGCGATGAGGGTGGCTGGCCCTTGTACCCGATTCGCCCACACCACACCTACGTCAACATCGGTTTTTGGTCGTCGGTGCCGGTCGGACCGACCGATGGGTATACCAACAGGATGATCGAACGCAAGATCAGCGGCCTCGATGGTCACAAATCGCTGTATTCCGACGCTTTTTATTCCCATGATGAGTTTGACGAGCTGTATGGCGGGGAGGCTTACAAGACCGTCAAGAAAACCTACGACCCTGACTCACGGTTGCTAGATCTGTACGCGAAGGCGGTGCAACGGCGATGACGACATTCAGAGATCAGTCACATGCGCCGGCCAGGAGACTCACGCTGGCCGAAATTCTGGAGATCTTCGCGGCAGGTCAGCTGCCGCTGAAGTTCACCGCGTACGACGGAAGTACGGCCGGGCCGGACGACGCTGCTGTCGGCCTGGACCTGAGGACACCGCGCGGCACCACGTATCTGGCCACTGCCCCCGGCGATCTCGGCCTGGCACGCGCGTATGTGTCGGGCGATCTGGAACCGCTTGGCGTGCATCCCGGTGATCCCTACGAGCTGCTGAAGGCGCTCGCCGACAAGATGGACTTCAAGCTGCCACCCGCCCGGCTGCTGCCCAATATCATTCGCTCGATCGGCTTCGAACACCTCAAGCCGATCGCGCCACCGCCGCAGGAAGCACTGCCGCGCTGGCGTCGCATCGCAGAAGGACTGCGGCACAGCAGAATCCGTGACGCCGAGGCAATTCACCACCACTATGACGTGTCAAACACGTTCTACGAGTGGGTGCTTGGCCCCTCGATGACCTACACCTGCGCGTGCTATCCGCACCCGGATGCGACGCTGGAGGAGGCGCAGGAGAACAAGTACCGATTGGTGTTCGAGAAGCTGAGGCTGAAGCCGGGCGACCGGTTGCTCGACGTCGGCTGCGGCTGGGGCGGCATGGTGCGCTACGCGGCGCGCCACGGCGTCAAGACCATCGGCGTCACACTGTCGAAAGAACAAGCGGCGTGGGCGCAGCAGGCGATAGAGGAACAGGGCCTGTCAGACTTGGCCGAAGTGCGCCACAGTGACTACCGCGATGTTCGCGAATCCGGCTTCGACGCGGTTTCGTCCATCGGCCTGACGGAACACATTGGCGTGCACAACTATCCGGCATACTTCCGGTTCCTCAAGTCGAAGCTGCGCACCGGCGGGCTGCTGCTCAACCACTGCATCACGCGCCACGACAACCGGACTGGGGCTAGCGCGGGCGGTTTCATCGACCGCTATGTGTTCCCTGACGGCGAGCTCACCGGCTCTGGGCGCATCATCACCGAAGTCCAGGACGTCGGCCTCGAAGTCGTCCACGAGGAGAACCTGCGCCACCACTACGCGTTGACGCTGCGCGACTGGTGCCGCAATCTCGTCGAACACTGGGACGAGGCGGTCGAAGAGGTCGGGCTGCCCACCGCGAAGGTGTGGGGGCTGTACATGGCGGGCTCGCGCGTCGGCTTCGAGACGAATGTCGTTCAGCTGCACCAGGTTCTGGCGGTCAAGCTGGACTCGCACGGCCACGACGGCGGCCTGCCGCTGCGTCCGTGGTGGACGCCCTAGCCTCGACTGCGCTCAAGCCGAGCGGACGTTAGCCGCCGTCGATACGACGAGCGCCCAGCTCGGTTTGCAGTAGCTCCAGCGCAGCCTCTTCGGGGTCGCGGCGCGTCACCTCGGAGGTGTCGTTGCCGGCCTCGGCCAGCATGTCCTCTTCTTCGTCGTCGGCTGGCTTAGGCGCTGACGGAGCGACGCTCTCCGGCTCGGGAGCGGCAACCGGCGGCGCGGCACCCGCTTCACATCGGATCTTCCAGTCCACACCAAGCGCGTCCTTGAGCGCCTCCCGGATGACATCGGAATTGCGTTGTTCCACAAGTCGTTTCGCCAACGGCGTCGACTCGTGACTGAGCACCAGCGTGTCGCCCTCGACCGCGCGCACGATCGCGCCAGCCAGCATCACGTCAATGGTGCGGCTGCGCTGACGAACCTTCTCGCGCACTGTGCTCCACATGCTGCGTACCGACGCCGCATTCAGCTCGCCACCAGCTGGACCAACCGTCGCGGCAGGGGCTTCCACCACGGGGTCGGACGGCGGCCGCACCGGTGGCGGCGACGGAGGTGGTGAGGGCGGCGGTTCTGGTTTCGGTTCGGGCGCAGCCGCTGGCTTCGCCGCCGCCTCAACCTCGTCGTTCGGTGCGACCTCAACCCTGGCCGCCGCCGCGGGTTCTGGCTTGGGCTCGGCAGCGGGAGTGCGCTCATTCTTGCTCTTGCGAGCGTATTGCTTCGGCGGCGCGAGCGACGCCGACGACACCGCGGCCTCCCCCGCCGGGATCGACATGTCCAGCCGCGTCTCGATGCGTTCGACACGTTGCAGCAGCGCCCCTTCGGTGTCGCTGGCCGACGGAAGCAGCAGCCGCGCGCACACCACCTCGAGCAGCAGCCGCGGTGCGGTGGCGCCGCGCATCTCGCCGAGCCCTGCGTGCACCACCTCGGCGTACCGGGTCAGGGTTGCGGTGCCGATCTTCGCGGCCTGCTCGCGCATCCGCTCCAGAATGTCTTCGGGCCCGTCGACCACGCCGCGGGCAATCGCGTCGGGCACGGACTGCAGCACGATCAGGTCGCGGAACCGCTCGAGCAGGTCGGTGGCGAACCGGCGCGGGTCGTGGCCGGCGTCGATGACCGCCTCGACCGCCCCGAACAACGCCGCGGCGTCACCTGCTGCCAGCGCGTCGACAGCGACGTCGATCAGCGCGACGTCCGTCGCGCCGAGCAATGCCAGCGCGCGCTGATAGTCCACCCGGTTTGCATCGGCCCCAGCCAGCAGCTGGTCGAGCACAGAGAGCGTGTCGCGGGGTGAGCCGCCGCCAGCCCGAATGACCAACGGGTACACCGCATCGTCGACCGAAACGTCCTCCGCCGAGCAGATGCGTTCGAGTAGCGAGCGCATGGTCCGCGGTGCCAGCAGCCGGAACGGGTAGTGATGAGTGCGCGACCGGATGGTCGGCAGCACCTTCTCCGGTTCCGTCGTCGCAAACACGAAGATCAAGTGATCCGGCGGCTCCTCGACGATCTTCAGCAACGCGTTGAAGCCGGCTGTGGTGACCATGTGCGCCTCGTCGACGATGAAGATGCGATAGCGCGACTGGGCAGGTGCGTAGAACGCGCGGTCACGAAGCTCGCGGGTGTCATCGACACCGCCATGGCTGGCCGCGTCGAGTTCGACGACGTCGACGCTGCCCGGTCCGTTGGGCGCCAGCGCGACGCAGGAGTCGCACACGCCGCAGGGCGTGGGTGTCGGCCCCTGCTCGCAGTTCAACGAGCGAGCCAGGATGCGCGCCGACGATGTCTTGCCACAGCCCCGCGGCCCCGAGAACAGATAGGCGTGGTTGATGCGGCCAGCGGCCAGCGCCGTGGAGAGCGGTTCGGTGACGTGCTCCTGGCCAACTACGTCGGCGAAGGTTGCCGGTCGGTACTTCCGGTAGAGCGCCACGCTCAGCAGGCTACCGGCGTGGTGTGACGAACCGGGGCCGGGTGATCCATCAGGTTCTCAGGAGCGACTCGGTCGCCGACAGCAGCGCGCACGTGGCAAGGCCGTCGATCGCGTCGCGCAGGTCGGGCAGGCCGGGGAACGACGGCGCGATCCGGATGTTCTTGTCCTCCGGGTCTTTTCGGTACGGGAACGCCGAACCCGCCTCCGTCACCGCAATGCCTGCGTCCTTGGCCAGCGCGACCGTGCGCTTGGCCGTGCCGGGAAGCACGTCGAGGCTGACGAAGTAGCCACCCTTGGGGTCGGTCCACGACGCGACCTTCGATTCACCGAGACGATTCTCGAGAATCTCCTGCACCAACGCGAATTTGGGCGCCAGCACCTGCTGGTGGCGCTGCATCTGCAGGCGGACTCCGTCGGCGTCGCCGAAGAACCTCAGGTGCCGCAGCTGGTTCACTTTATCGGGGCCAATGGACTTCTTGCCCGCGTACTGCAGATACCACGCGATGTTGCCCAGCGAGCCGGCGAAGAAGGCGACGCCTGCGCCCGCGAACGTGATCTTGGACGTCGACGAGAACACCAGCGGCCGGTTCGGGTTACCCGCGGCCTCGGCCAGGCCCAGTACATCGACCTGCTTGACGAACTCGTGGCTCAGGGTGTGCACGGGGTAGGCGTTATCCCACATCAACCGGAAATCTTTTGCCGCCGTTTGCATTTGCACCAGCCGGCGGACCGTCTCCCAGGCAAACGTGACACCGGTCGGGTTCGAGTAGACCGGCACACACCACATGCCCTTGATGGCCGCGTCGGAGGCGACGAGCTCCTCGATCAGATCGACGTCGGGGCCCTCCTCGCGCATCGGCACGGGAATCATCTCGATGCCGAGCGTCTCGGTGATCGCGAAGTGCCGGTCGTACCCGGGCGACGGGCAGAGAAACTTGACGGCGGGCTCTTTGAGCCACGGCTGAGCAGAGTCAACACCGCCATGCAGCATCGAGTACACGACCACGTCGTGCATCAGCTCGAGGCTCGCGTTGTTGCCCGCGATCAGATTTTGCACCGGGATGCCGAGCAGCTCACCGAAGATGGCGCGCAGCTCAGGCAGGCCGTGCAGGCCGCCGTAGTTACGGGTGTCTGTGCCGTCGCCATCGCGGAAGTCATCCCCGGGCAGGCTCAGCAGGGCATTGGACAGGTCGAGCTGCTCTGGCGACGGCTTGCCGCGGGTGAGGTCCAGCTTCAGCTTCTTGGCCTGCAGGTCGGCGTAGTTGCGGGACTGCAGCTCATGCTGTGCCTGCAGTTCCTCACGGCCAAGAGACAAAAACGACACGGCGCGCCTTTCGATAGGCCGTGAACAAGAAGGGGACCCCGCGCACCCGCCAGAGCCCATTGACCCTTGCTGCCTTCCGGCCCTGGGGGAGTTCACAGGATAGACGCCGCGCGGGGTCCGTAGCGAGTGTAATACCCGCCCGCCGGCGGCCAGGAGCGGAGTGATCCGGCGAGGGGCACCGTCCGACTCGACGGGCACATCAGGACGGTCGGCTACCATAGCCCGCGGAGGATTCGCCTAGTGGCCTATGGCGCTCGCCTGGAACGCGGGTTGGGTTAATAGCCCTCAGGGGTTCAAATCCCCTATCCTCCGCACTCGGCCCGGGGTGCGACTTTCGGGTCGCACCCCGGCCAAATAAAGCGATAAGCGCTCGCGCGAAGAGCCAATGAGCGCGTAGGAGGAGTATGAGCCGCACCGTTGCGGTGGTTTGGCACGCGTCGTTTTCTATCGCCGCCGGTGTCCTCTACTTCTTCTTTGTCCTGCCGCGGTGGTGGGAGCTCTCTGGCGACACGTCGCACACGCTCGGCACTGCGTTGCGCATCGTCACCGGGGCGCTCATCGGCCTTGCCGCGCTGCCGGTGGTGTTCACTCTGCTGCGCACCCGTCGACCGGAGTTCGGCACGCCGCAGATGGCGCTGCGACTGCGCACGTCGTCGATCGCGCTCCATGTGTTTGCGGGGGTGCTGATCCTGGGCACCGCGATCAGCGAGATCTGGATCAGCCTCGACAGCGCTGGGCAGTGGTTGTTCGGCATCTACGGCGCGGCCGCAGCCATCGCGCTGCTCGGCATCTTCGCGTTCCACCTGGCGTTTGTGGCCGAGCTGCCCCCGCCGCCCCCGAAACCGATCAAGCCCAAGAAGGCCAAGCAGGGCCGCCGTCGTCGGCGTAAGGCCGAAGACGACGAAGCAACCGAGGTCGAAGACGAGGCCACTGAAGAGTCCACCGAAGACGAGGCCGAAGACAGCTCGGAGTCGGACATCGAGGGCACAGCCGGCGAGAAGGCCGCCGAGGTCACCGCCGAAAGCACGGAGGCCGCAGAACCGGAGTCGGCGGCCGAGGAGCCGGAATCCGCAGCGGAGGACGAACCCGAAGCCGACGCCACCAATGGCGGGTTGCGCAATCGCAGGCGCAGGCGGTTACGCGTCCGCGGCTGACGGCCATGACGAATTGGACGCGACTCCTAGTGGTGCTGATCGGATTGGCACTGATGGGTTGTCACGCCGGCGGCCGACCCCATCGCATTGAGGATTACCGCGCCACCGTGGTTATAAAGAAGCCCTGACGACGCCTTCGAGGATTTAGCGGGCGGCAGTTCGGGCACTATAGGCAGATGCGCATATCTCCCAAGCGCCGTCTGGCGCCGGCATTGCTGACCGTGCTCGCCGCGGTCCTGGCCCTCGTCGCGCCTGCGACAGCGGCGGCCGCACCGGTGGACATCGCCGCGGCGGCGGCCGCAGTTGAGCCGGCCGTCGTCCAGGTCACCACGAAGATCGACTACCAGCAGGCGATCGGAACCGGCACCGGGATGGTCATCGATCCTGGCGGGGCAGTGCTGACCAACTACCACGTCGTCGCGGGCGCCAACACCATCACGGGCACCATCGGCGGGCGCGATTACCCCATCGACCTCGTCGGCTACGACCGCAAGAACGACATCGCGGTACTGCAGCTTCGCGGCGCGGGTGGGTTGCCGGCCGCCCCGATCGGTGATTCCAGCCAGGTCGTCGTCGGTGAGCCGACCGTCGGGCTCGGCAACGCGCGCGGAATGGGAGCACCGCTGACGCATGAGACCGGCCCGGTGACGGCGCTGAACCGCACTGTCAACGCCGAAGACGCGTTGACCGGCAGCTCGGAGGAAGTCAACGGCTTGATCGAGGTGGCCGCCGATGTGCGGCCTGGCGATTCCGGCGGGCCACTGGTGAACGGCTCCGGACAGGTCATCGGCGTGGTCACCGCCGCGACCGTGAACTTCCAAATGGGCCCTGCCGGCAAGGGTTTCGCGATACCCATCAATGCCGCGATGGCTGTGGCAAATCAGATCCGCTCCGGCGCGCCGTCGGCATCCGTTCATATCGGACAGCCCACGCTGCTGGGTGTCGGTGTCGGCACTCAGCCACGCAACGGTGGCGGGATCATCGTCCGCGACGTGATGCTCGGCGGGCCCGCAGCACAGGCAGGGTTGGCCATCGGTGATGTGCTGACGGGCCTCGACGGAACGTCGCTGGACTCGGCCACGACGCTGACCTACGTACTGGACCGGCACTATCCCGGCGATGTCGTCGACCTGACGTGGATCGACCGCAGCGGCCAGCAGCGCACGGGCAAGGCGACTCTGGTTTCCGGCCCCTGACCGACCTATGCTGAGCGAGTGCTCAACACCACTCCTCATCGCGTTGTCCAGTGGACGACGGGAAACGTCGGCAAAAGCTCCGTAGCGGCCATCGCTGCCAACCCCACACTTGACCTCATCGGCTGTTACGCGTGGTCGACGGACAAAGTCGGCCGCGACGTCGGAGAGCTGGCCGGCATCCAGCCGCTCGGCGTCACGGCCACCAATGACGTCGATGCGCTGCTGGCACTCAAGCCCGACTGCGTCGTCTACAACCCGATGTGGATCGACGTCGACGAGCTCGTCCGCATCCTTTCGGCGGGCGTCAACGTCGTCGCCTCTGCGTCCTTCATCACCGGCCGCAATCTCGGGGACGACAGAGCCAAACTCGAAGATGCTTGCCAGAAGGGCGGATCGACGCTCTTCGGCTCCGGCGTGAGTCCCGGATTCGCAGAGTTGCTCGCGATTGTCGCGGCGACATCCTGCGATCGCGTCGACAAGATCACCATCGCGGAGTCTGCCGACACCACCCTCTACGACTCACCCGACACCGAGCGACCGTGTGGCTTCGGCATGCCCATTGACGATCCCGACCTGCAGCCGATGATGTCGAAGGGCACCGCGGTGTTCGCCGAGGCGGTACAGCTGGTCGCCGACTCACTCGGGGTCGAACTCGACGAGATCAAGTGTGTGGCCGAATACGCCCAGAGCACTTCGGACGTCACCATGGCGTCATGGACCATTCCCGCGGGCCACGTGGCGGGCGTCTTCGCCAGCTGGCAGGGAATTGTCAACGGCAAGACCGTCATCGACATCAACGTCCGGTGGAAGAAGGGCCACACGCTCGAACCGGACTGGAAGCTGGACGCCGATGGTTGGAAGATCACGATCGACGGCCGTCCGACTGTCAACATGCAGGTCGGCTTTCTTCCGCCACAGGACATGATCGAGAACGCGAAGTCGATTGAGGACTTCTTCGTCCTCGGGAAAATCATGACGGCGATGCCGCCGATCCACGCCATCCCCGCCGTGGTTGCCGCGCCGCCGGGCATCGTGACCTACAACGACCTGCCACTGCCACAGGCGAAAGGCGTTGTGCCGCAGGGCTAGCGGCGTCCAGCGAGCCGCTTCTTAGGCTCCTTTTGATTGGCATCGCGATAGCGCGCACCGTATCTCGGCACCGCAAGGGCGCCCGCGTGCCGCGCCGCGGTGATCGCGTTGCGTAATGGCCGAGCAAGTCCGGCGAACGACGCCATGTCGAGCACCATCGGTGTCAACAACCGGTTGTGTACGAACGCGAACGCCGCGCCCGACGCCGGGTCGGCCCAGCCGAGGGTGCCACCAAGTCCGAAGTGACCAAAGCCCTTGAGCAGTCCGGGGATCGGCGATTCGTGATAGCCCAGATGGAACGGCATCGGTACGACGATGTTGAGGTCGGGCCACGGCTTCGGGTTTCCGATCAATCCCTGCGCCAGGTCGCTCGACAGGAATTGGGTGCCGTCGATCCTGCCGTCGTTGGCGATCGCCGCGTACATCTTGGCCAGACCGCGGGCGGTGACGACGCCGTTGGCGGCAGGCACCTCGCCGTCGAGGAATGGAATATCGCCCTGCACAAACGATTTGATGCCGGGAAAGAACATCGCCCCGAACGCGCCAGAGAGCGGCAGCCCTGCCACCTTCGGTGCGACGAAGTTGAACACTGGATTGCCGCGGGTGCTTTGTGGCGCAAGGATTTGCGCGACCTTGGTCGGTGAGCCAGCGGGCGGCCGGCCCAAATGCAGACCGTCGGTGTCGAGAGGGCGGGCCACCTCATCGCGGATCAGTTCACGCATGCCCTGACCGGTCACCGCACGGGTCAACCCGGACAGAATCCAGCCGTACGTCAGCGCGTGGTAGGCCGGCCAGCCACGCAGACGGTCGACCGACGCAGCGGCCAGCCGCTGCTCCATCAGCTCGTGATCGAGCAACTCGTCGCGGCCCACTCCCTTCAGGTGTGACAGCCCGGATCGGTGCCGCAGCACATCGCGGATCGTGATGGCGTCCTTGCCGTTGGCGCCGAACTCGGGCCAGTACGTCGCGACCGGCTCGTCGTAGTCCAGCAGGCCGCGGTCGACCAGGCGGTGAATGACCGTCGCCGCCACGCCTTTCGTCGCCGAGAACACCATGGCACCGGTGTCGCTTGTCCACGGCTGTTCCCCAGCGCGGTCGGACCAACCCATCCAGACGTCGACGACCGGCCGTCCGTCGATGTACACCGAAAGCGCGCCGCCCCCGAACCGCTTTCCGGGGAACAACCCCGCGAAGACACGAACGACATTGGAAAACCGCGAATCGGCCGCCCCCTGAACTCCGCGGGGCAGGCCTTCTTCAGCGCGGAGCAGCGACGCCTTTGTCATAGCGCTAACAATGCTTGCAGGACGCCGCCACGCGCGGGGAATCGCAAGACTCAGCCCACCACTTGCAGGACGACGGCTTGCAGTCGGGCCGCGGGAGGGCCTTCGAGCACCACATCCTTGAGGATCTTCGCCTGGTTGCCCTCGACGGTGAACTCGCCGGGCTGCGGCAGGTCGCCGCCTTGCACCTCATATTTGACCGTGAACGGGGTGGTCGGCAATGGATGGAAGCCAATGTATTTCGGCTCGATCGTGTACTTGTACACGCAGCCCGGGCCAGGATCACAGTTCTGCTCGGTAACCACCACGTTGATCGTGAACTCCTTCGGTGTCGGCACCGATGGCGGCGGTGGGGGCGGCGTCGTTCGCGGCGTGGAAACGGGCGTCGCAGGCCTGGTGTGGTCACCGAAGATCAGCGCCGCCGCAATGCTGATACCGCCGATGAGCATCGCGACGATCGCGAGCGCGGCGAGCAACTTGCGGATGGTCTGCATCGGGCCCAGGCTACTTTGGCCCTGGTTGCCGGTAGCTCATTTCAGCGTTGAGCCGCAATGCTTCCGCTCCCGCGTGCGGGCGCAGATATCGACGGGGTTCTTCGCGTTGTCGATATGCCGGAACTCGTCACTGAAGAATGAGTCGCTCCACTGCCCCGGCACCGGGCGGCGGGCCGACGAGTATCTGGTTCTGGGTGGCGTTGTCGACCCCGATTGGTGTGAGCGCATCGCGCGTGATGCGCTCATGGTTCTGGATGTAGAAGGCCTGCGCATCCGGGACGGGCAACCCGCCCATCGCAGCGATCACGGCTATCGTCGTGATGACCAAAACGCCCGGCCGGAGTCGGCAGAAAAGCCTCATCACAGATCACCCCCAATGATCTACGCCAGCTAAGTGCTTGATGATCGGAATTCTTGCAGCGCGGTGGAGGGAACATGATCGAATCGGCAAAACGTCGGCGCAGCTTCGCAAATGCCACGATTCGCAAGTACCGATGCAAATCGATATCGGGTTGGCAGATAGCAAATTTCGCCACAAGCGTCTGGTGGTGGTCATTTCGCCCACAAGCAATAGCCGGGCTAGCTACCAACGCTGACCTCAACTCCGGCGGCACAACCGCCCCCAATACCCGTTGCACGGCGCAGTGACGGACTTATGGTGATGGCTGTGAACCTCAAGGTTTGCTGTCGGGCGGAGGTGTTGTGAGCGGCACGCCGTTCGGCCGATACGAATTGATCGAGTTATTGGGCCGCGGCGGCATGGGCGAGGTCTGGAAAGCCTTCGACACGGCAACGCAGAGAGTCGTGGCCGTCAAAGTCCTCCCGCCGCAGCTGGCCGCCGACCCGACGTTCGCGCAGCGTTTTCGTCGCGAGGCCTTTACCGCTGCGGGGCTGAACAATCCACACGTCGTCCCGATCCACAACTTCGGGGAGATCGACGGTCGGCTTTATGTCGACATGCGCCTAATAGAGGGAGAAGATCTCGAGCACGTACTGACGCACGGCCCGTTGCGGCCGGAGCGGGCCGTGAAGATCATCGAGCAGATTGCATCAGCGCTCAACGCCGCTCACCGAGTCGGGCTGGTGCATCGCGATGTCAAGCCCTCCAATATCCTTGTCGCAGAAGACGATTTCGCCTATCTCATTGACTTCGGCATCGCCCGTGGAACCGGCGAGACCAAATTGACGGCAACCGGCAACGTCGTGGGCACCTGGCCCTACATGGCTCCTGAGCGTTTCACGACCGGCCAGGCCGACGCCCGTGCTGACATTTACGCGCTCGCCTGTGTGTTGTACGAATGCCTGACCTCCAGTCGGCCGTTCCCGGGTGACAGCGTGGAGCAGCAGATCGCCGGCCACCTGACGACTCCACCGCCACGGCCGTCGATTACCCGTCCGGGGTTATCACCTCGATTAGATACTGTCATCGCCACCGGGATGGCCAAAGATCCGAGCGGGCGATACGGCACGACCACAGAGTTGGCCCGCGCGGCCCGAACGGCGGTCAACGCGGTGATCCCCGTGCCTCCGGCCGGTCCGAAGCACACGGCTGTTGGCGTCGCGTCGTCGTCCCCAACCGAGGTCCACACACACGCGCAGACCGGCAAGGCTTCGGCGCCCACCCAAGCCCGTCCAGCCGAGCAGGCGGACGAGGCATGGGTACCGACGCTGACCGGAGAGCCCGAGCATGTCAAGAAGGCCTGGGCGCCAACACAAGCCAGTCCCCACGACGTGGTCGGCGAAGCCCCACCGTCCGAGCCTGGCAGCACTGGGCCGCCTCCGGATACCGCACCCGCTCCGTTGCGGTGGTGGCGACGGAAGGGCATTGTGATCCCAGCCGCCGTGATTCTGATTGTTGTCGCAGTTGTCACCGTCTTTATCACCGTGAGCGGATCCAAGCAAGAGTCAACAGGCCCCCTTGACGGCACCTTCGCCGTCGAGTTCGGCTCTCCGACAACGCCTAACGGTCAGCCGCAGCAGAACGCACCGGGTGGAAGCGAGACGTGGGTGATCAGATCGGCGTGTCGCCCCGCATGCGTAGCGACCGCGTCAAAGGTCAGCGGAACTCAGTCCACACCGTCGACATTGGTGTTCGACGAGATCGACGGACGCTGGCTGGCGGTCGGCGCGAAGTCGGGAGCGTGCGAGAACGTGCAGACCGACATATGGCAGACCGTCAACCTGCGGCCACAGCCTGACGGAAAGTTGCAGGGCGAGTTCATCGTTCGGTCGACGTCCGGTTGCGCCCAGAGTCAGCAGGTGACATTCACCCGCACCGGAGACGTCCAGAAGCACACGCCGATCGCCGACCCCGCCGCTCAGCCACCGCGGGTTGCATCGCCCGCGGGCGCGTTGCGCGGCCGGTACCAGGAGACCGACACGTACACAAACGGCGGCCGCAGCGCCGAAGCCACGTTCGACATTCAGACGGACTGCCTTCGCACCGGCGAACGCTGCCTGAGCTGGTGGCGCAATCCCGATTACACGAAAGTTACGGTCTACTCGCAGAGCCGGTGGGTCCTGACGAATACGACATACGACTCCCCATGCGAGAACGGCGGTCGCGGTCGGAGCGAAAAGAGCCTGGAATATCCGCTGCCCCAGCCGGCACAAGATCCGGTCGTCCTCCTCACCGGACGGGGCCACTACATAGTCACCGGCGATTGTCCGTATGACAGCGACTTCGATTCCCGCGTCCAGCGCACCGGGGACTAGACCAGTCCTGCGACGAACCCCGCGGCTTGGTCGGTGCCACCGGGGACGTACTGGTGATGCGCCGCCGTGTTGTCCATATCGCCCTCGCCACGTATCGGATCGTTGCCATTGCACAAGTCGATCGTCTTCGACCCGTACGCGGGGCTGAGGCCGTTCAACGGACCGAGCAGCCCCCGCCGCCAGGGTGGCGGCGCAAAGCCGGAGCGCGATCCGACGTGGTCGCGCCACGTCATTGGTCACCCATCGATAGGCAGACGCCATCAGCGTCGCGCGCGGTTGCGGAAGTGTGATTACGCATCACCCCAGTTCCTTGCACCTGCAACTAGATTCGGTCTGTTCCTTTCCTGCCACGATGTGTCAGCATTGGGACGTGAGCGCACACGCCGTCGTGTGTTTTGTGGGTTCCGCGGTGGTGACAACGTGGGCGGCCCTGTGTGCGCCCTTCGCCATTTCATCCGCATTCGCCGCCGCTTGCCCCGACGTCGAGGTCGTATTTGCCCGCGCCACAACAGAACCGCCCGGTGTCGGTCAGGTCGGGCAGGCATTCGTCGACTCCCTACGCTCACAGGTCGGTGGCAGATCCGTCGCCGTGTACCCGGTTGATTACCCCGCCACGGAAGACTTCGCCAATTCGGCATCAGCAGGGGCTGACAATGCCAGGGCCCACGTCGAGTCCACCGTGACGAACTGTCCCAATACCCGAATCGTGCTCGGTGGCTACTCGCAAGGCGCGCTGACCATCGATCTGATAACCGCGATCCCGGTATCGTTCGCCGGGTTCACTCCCGCACCGATGCCACCCGAGCTGGCGAATCACGTTGCAGCGGTGGTGGTCTTCGGCAATCCGATGGACAGATACGTCGGGGCACCGCTGACAGCGGTGAGCCCGCTCTATGCGGACAAGGCCATTGACTTGTGCGCCGCTGGCGATCCGATCTGCTCGCCCGGCGGCGGTATGTCGGCGCCGACCCATGACGAGATGTTCTCCGATGCGCACCTGTCCTATGTGCGATCGGGGATGGCCAGTCAAGGCGCGACGTTCGCTACGGGGCGGGTCTCGCCGGCAGGCATGTGAGCAAGTAGCGACCGAGCCGCCAACCAGCAGGCGCAGTAGCTAAAGCGGCGCGCTGAATTCGTCCTGATTAACGCGCCATCTCCTCCTCGAGTGCCACGACGAATGCGTCGACATCGGCCTCGGTGGTGTCGAACGAACACATCCAGCGGACGTCCCCGGCCGCCTCGTCCCAGAAGTAGAACCGGAATCGCTTCTGCAGCCGTTCGCTGACTTCACGCGGGAGCCGGGCGAAGACCGCGTTTGCCTGCACCGGATACAGCAGCCGCACCCCCTCGACGGCGCGCACCCCTTCGGCGAGGCGTTTCGCCATCTGGTTGGCGTGCCGGGCGTTGCGCAGCCAAAGGTCCTTGGCCAGTAGCGCTTCCAGCTGAACCGCGACGAAGCGCATTTTGGAGTGCAGCTGCATCGAGAGCTTGCGCAAATGCTTCATGTGGCTGGCCGCACCCTGATTCAGCACCACGACCGCCTCGCCCAACAGCGCGCCGTTCTTGGTGCCGCCCAGTGACAGGATGTCAACGCCGGCCTCGGAAGTGAATGCGCGCATCGGAATATCAAGTGCTGCACCCGCATTGGCGATCCGTGAACCGTCCATGTGCACTTTCATGTTCCTGGCGTGGGCGTGCTCACAGATCGCGCGGATCTCGTCGGGTGTGTACAGCGTGCCCAGCTCGGTGCTTTGCGTGATCGAAACGACCTGCGGCATCGCCCGGTGCTCGTCGGCCCAGCCCCAGGCCTGTCGGTCGATCAGCTCCGGGGTGAGCTTGCCATCGGCCGTCGGCACGGTGAGCAGTTTGAGCCCACCCATCCGTTCGGGCGCGCCGCACTCGTCGACGTTGATGTGCGCGGTGTCGGCGCATACCACCGCACCCCAACGATCGGTGAGAGCCTGTAGCGCAACGACATTCGCACCGGTGCCGTTGAAGACGGGAAAGGCCTCTGCGGTGGGGCCGAAGTGGTCACGAATGATGTTTTGCAGGTTCTCGGTGTACGCGTCGTCACCGTAGGCAACCTGGTGCCCCCCGTTGGCAAGCGCGAGAGCGGCGAGAATCTCCGGGTGAACGCCTGCGTAGTTGTCACTGGCGAAGCTGCGAACATCCGGGTCGTGGCGTCGTTGAGCATCGGTGTGGTTCACCGGCTCACCGGGTTGCCCTCGTCGTCCCAATTCGCGGCCACCTTTTTGCTCGGTTGCACCCGCGGCGGCTCGCCCGGCATCTTCGGATAGCTCGGCGGGTACGGCAGATCGCCGAGCCCACGCTCCTCGTCGGCCTTGACCATCTCCATCAGTGGCTCTAATGACTGGGCCACCGAATCGATTCCCTCCCATGGGTCGTCGCGGCCGGCGACGAAACCGGGTGCGGTGGTGATGGTGTAGTTGTCGGGGTCGGCGTCGCGCAGCTCATCCCACGTCAACGGCATCGACACCGTCGCGATCGGCGTCTTGCGCGCCGAATACGCCGACGCGAAGGTGCGGTCGCGGGCGTTCTGGTTGTAGTCGATGAAGATTCGCTTGCCACGCTCTTCTTTCCACCATGAGGTGGTGACCGCATCGGGTGCCCGCCGCTGGACCTCTCGAGCCAGCGCGATACCCGCCCGCCGCACCGCGATGAAATCCCAATCCGGCTTGATGCGAAGGAAGATGTGCACGCCGCGACCGCCGGATGTCTTCGGATAGCCGACCAGGCCGAGTTCGTCGAGCACCGGCTTGAGCACGTCGACGGCTATTGCGCGAGCCTCCTTGAAAGCGGTGCCCGGCTGCGGATCCAGGTCGACGCGAAGTTCGTCGGGATGCTCGGTGTCAGCGCATCGCACCTGCCACGGGTGCAGCGTGATGGTGCCCATCTGCGCGGCCCACACGATCGCCGCCGCGTGAGTCACCTTGAGCGCGTCCGCAGTTCGGCCCGACGGGAACGTCACCACACAGGTTTCCAGATAATCCGGCGCGTGCTTGGGGATTCGTTTCTGATAGATCTCCTCGCCCTCGATGCCGTCGGGAAAGCGCTGCAGATGTGTCGGCCGGTCGCGCAGCGCCGTGAGCATCGGACCACTCGCGACGGCAAGGTAATACTCGACGAGCTTGCGCTTGGTGCCGTCGGAGCCCAGCTTCGGGAAATACACCTTGTCAGGATTGGTCAGCCGGACCTTGACCCCGTCGACGTCGATTTCTTCTGCCGGTGTTGCCATGCTCAGCCTTCTCCCGTCGCTTCGCTCGCCACGGATGACTCCAGCACGTCGTAGAGGTCGAAGGTGATCGGCACATCAAGCTGCTCGAAGGTGCAGCTTTGCGGGTCGCGATCGGGCCGCCAACGAATGAACTTCACCGCATGCCGAAAACGCCTGCCGTGGCCGGATGTCGCCGGCCCTCCGGCTGCGTGCAACGCGTTTCCCTCCATCTGGTCGTAGGCCACCTCACACACCCTCTCGGGACGCACCGGGATCCACCGCTTGTCTGCCGCGGAGTTCCACCGACTCGGATCCCCTTCGCGCACCTCGTCGCCCTCGCGCAGCGGCTCGAGATCAGCGAGTAGCTTGAGCCGGTCCTTCGCGGTGAAAGATGCAGCGCCCCCGACCATTTGCAGTTCGCCGTCGTCGCGGTACAGCCCGAGCAGTATCGACCCGATACCTTCGCCGCTCTTATGGATGCGGTAGCCCATCGCCACACAGTCGGCGTCGCGGGCATGCTTGACCTTGACCATCTCCCGCTTGCCCGGCAGGTACGGCCCGTCCAGCCGCTTCGCGATCACCCCATCTAGGCCCGCGCCCTCAAAGGTGTCGAGCCACTTGGCGCCCTGCTCGGGATCCTCGGTGGTGCGGGTGACATGACACCACTGTTTTTCGTTGATCGACTGGGACAGCGCCTCCCGACGCACCCGGAATGGCTCCTTCAACAACGAGCTGTCGCCGGTGGCCAGCGCGTCGAAGCCGATGAAGTGTGCAGGCGTCTGCTCGGCCAGCATCTTGATGCGGCTCTCGGCCGGGTGGATGCGCTGCGACAGCGACTCCCAGTCCAGCCGGATGCGTCCGCCGATCTCGCGAGGCACCACGATCTCGCCGTCGAGCACGCAGCGCGGCGCGAGTTCGTCGCGCAACGCCTGCTCGAGTTCGGGGAAGTAGCGGCCGAGCTCCTTGCCGTTGCGCGACTGCATGACGACTCTGTCGCCGTCGCGGAACACCAGCGCGCGAAAGCCGTCCCACTTCGGCTCGTAGGACCACACCCCCGGGTCGGGGGGCACCTTGGCCTGGGCCTTGGCCAGCATCGGCTCCAACGGTGGCATTACGGGGAGGTCCACGCTTTTCATACTCAACTAGACCGCCGACACCGGGCAATGTCATCGCGGGGGTTAACGGGTTGATTACTCGCGCCTGGTACTAGTAATCGACCCGTTAAGGGGCGGCACCCGACAATGGATCGATGCAGCTGCCCGTGATGCCGCCCGTGTCGCCGATGCTGGCCAAGCCAGTGCGGTCAATCCCGCCGGACGCGTCCTATGAACCAAAATGGGACGGCTTCAGGACCATCTGCTTCCGCGACCGCCACGAGGTGGAGCTGGGCAGCCGCAACGAACGGCCGATGACCCGGTATTTCCCGGAAGTGGTTGCGGCCATCACGACCGAACTGCCGCAGCGCTGCGTAGTCGACGGTGAGATCGTGATCGCGACCGACCACGGCCTGGATTTCGAGGCGTTGCAGTTGCGCCTGCACCCAGCGGCCAGCCGCGTCAACATGCTCGCCGAGCGGACGCCCGCCTCGTTCATTGCGTTCGATCTGCTGGCCCTCGGCGACGAGGACTACACCGAGCGACCGTTCCACGAGCGGCGCGCCGCACTCGTCGACGCATTGGCCGATTCCGGCCCGTCGGTCCATGTCACGCCCGCCACCACCGATCTGGCGACCGCGCAGCGGTGGTTCTCCGAATTCGAGGGCGCCGGGCTCGACGGTCTGATCGCCAAGCCGTCTGCGATCACCTATCAGCCGGACAAGCGAGTCATGTTCAAAATCAAGCACGAACGAACCGCCGACTGTGTGGTCGCCGGCTACCGGATGCACAAGTCGGGGGACGGCGCGGTCGGCTCACTGCTGCTCGGCCTCTACCGCGACGACGGCACCCTCGCCTCGGTCGGCGTGATCGGCGCGTTTCCAATGGCCGAGCGGCGGCAGCTGTTCAGCGAGTTGCAGTCATTTGTCACCACGTTCGAGCAACACCCGTGGAACTGGGCCGCTCACATGGCAGCCGACAGCACACCGCGTCGATACGAGGGGGGTTCGCGGTGGAACGCGGGTAAGGACCTGTCGTTCGTGCCGCTGCGACCCGAACGCGTGGTGGAGGTGCGCTACGACCACATGGAGGGCGAACGGTTCCGCCACACCGCGCAGTTCAACCGCTGGCGACCCGACCGCGACCCCCGCTCATGCACCTACGAACAGCTCGAGCAGCCGGTGATGTTCGACCTTGGCGATATCGTGCCCGGCCTCGGCCGAAACGTGTGATGCTTCGCCGATGGCGATCACCCGCGCGATGGCTGCCGCCATCGCCGTCACCAGCACCGCTATCGGCTTGGCAAGCCCGGCATCGGCGGACGACCAACTCGATGGCGACTTCAACCTTGTCACCGACGGCCCGCCGACGATCTGGACCGTCACCACGCAATGCAACGCAGAGCGCACCTGCGGAGGGACGGTGGCGACGTCTCGGGGGTGGGTCGGGGCGATCAGCAGAGTGGCCGGCGGCCCCTGGACCGTTGAACGCCGTGGCGCCTCAACTGGGTGGACATGCCCCGACGGAAGTACCGGCCCGGCAGACCTGCTGTACTCGTTCGACCCTGTGACGCTCGCCGGCACCGTCAGCGCCATGTCGAAACCCGGGGTGTGCAACGACCCCAACCCGCAGCAGGGTCAACAGCCGATAAGTCTGCAGCCTGCGGCCCCGTCTGCTCCACCAAAGTTTCTTGACGGCCTAATTCCCTGACATTGATTAGACCGCTCATTCACGCCAGCTCGGCCGTCTTCTCCTCGAGGACCATCAGCGTGGTACCGATGCGCTCGATCCGTTCGTCGGTCAACGTACGCGAGGGTCATACTCGCGACGAGTGAATCGCGTCGCGCAGCCAGTCGCGATCGGTGAGGTATCGCTCGGCCAGCCGGGCCGTCCCCGTCGCGAAACCGTCGGTGAACGCGATCGCCGCGTCGGCATCGGCGTGCGACGCAACCCAGGCGGTCAACATGAGCCTGCGCAGCATCACCAACGTCGGGATCATCTCCAGGTGCTCGCCGGGAATGTCGCGCACCTCGTGGTAACCGCGCAGCCAGTCGGCGATCATCCTCTCGGCCTCCGGCGTGTCCTCGATGAACGACACGACCGCGGCGAGATCGAAGAGATACCAGGACCATCCACAGTCGTCGAAGTCGATGACGGTGATCGGGCCAGAAGCATCGGTTGGGTCGACCATCAGATTCGCCATCCGCAGATCGGCGTGTATCAAGCCGAAACGGTCTGTCCCGCAGCCGAACTCGTTGAGTCGACGGTCGACCTCGGCGGCCGCGCGTGCCACGACCACCTCGTCCGCCGCAGTCAATCCCGGCGCGTGCCGCCAGTTGCCCCAGCGCGCCTCGCTGCCGAGCGTGGCCTCGACGTCCCAGCTGAACCGCGTGAAGTAATCGGGTGCGGTCCACCGCTGGACGTGGTCGTGCATGGCCGCGGTGATGCGACCGAGTTCGTCGAAGCCGACGGCATCGGGCTGTTCCTCGGCGGTACAGCCGGAAATGAACGTCACGGCGTCGACATGCAGGGTGTTGCCGTCGACCACGGCGGGCACCACGTCGCGGCCGTCGCGCGCCGGGATCAGGTGCGGAGTCAGCACGCCGGCCTGCTCGCGCAGCGCGGTCATCCACTGCAGTTCGGAGCGAATCCCATCCAGCGAGTGGTAGCCGGGCCGGTGCACCCGCAGCACCATCGGGTCGGCGTCGTCGACCAAGTAGGTGGCGTTCTCCGACAGGCTCAGCAGCCGCAGCGGACTGTCGCGGTCGCGGCCGTAGGCAGCCAGCGCCGCACGGGCATACGACTCGTGGTCGGGCGGCAGTCCGGACATTCCACACAGTCTGACGGACGACGGCCCATACAGCAGACTGGGGCGGTGAGCTTCTCGAACATCATGGACTCGAACAGCTACACGGCCGGTGACGACGGCGACCCGCTGATCGAGGCCCGCGAGCGCGTGCTCGGACCGGCGAATCGGTTGTTCTACGACAGGCCGGTGCATCTGGTCCGCGGGCTGGGCAGCCACGTGTTCGACGCCGACGGCGCGCGCTACCTGGACGCCTACAACAATGTGGTCAGTGTCGGGCACTGCCACCCGCACGTCACCGATGCGGTCACTCGTCAGATGTCGACGCTGAACACCCACACGCGCTACTTGCACCGCGGCATCGTCGACTATTCCGAGCGGCTGCTCGCCACCATGCCCAGTGAGATCGATCAGGTGATGTACGGCTGCACCGGCTCAGAGGTCAACGACCTCGCGTTGCGCGTCGCCGAGGCCTTCACCGATGCGAAGGGTGTCATCGTCACCCGCGACGCCTACCACGGCAACACCGCTGCAGTAATGGAGATTTCGCCGTCTCTCGGCGACGCGACGACGCCCGCCCGGCATGTGCGTACGGTGCCGCCTCCCGACAGCTACCGGTATCCCGATGCGGCGGCACGCTTCGCAGCCGATGTCGCCCGCGCGGTGGACGACTTGAGCGAGAACGGAATTCGCCTCAGTTGCCTGATCGCGGACACGATCTTCTCGTCCGACGGCATCTACCCCGACCGCTCGGTGCTCGCGCCGGCCGTCGACGTCGTGCATCGAAACGGCGGGGTGTTCATCGCCGACGAGGTGCAGCCAGGCTTCGCGCGCACCGGCGAATCCATGTGGGGGTTCGAGCGTCACGGCGTGATACCCGACATCGTCACGATGGCCAAGCCGATGGGCAACGGCCTGCCCGTCGCCGCGATGGCGGCGCGTGACCACGTGTTATATCCGTTCGCTGCCAGGGTGCCGTACTTCAATACGTATGCCGGCAACCCGGTGTCGATGGCCGCCGCTGCGGCGGTGCTCGATGTCATCGAGAACGAGGATTTGATGGGCAATGCCGCTGCGGTCGGCGCTGCGCTGCGGGCGGAGCTGGCCCCGATCGCCGCGGACAATCCACGCGTCGGCGATGTGCGGGGAGCAGGGTTGTACATCGGGGTGGAGATCGTCAGCGACCCCGATGCGAAGACTCCGGACAGGACTGGCGCCAAGGCACTGGTCAACGCCATGCGCGAACGGCGGGTGCTGATCTCGGTGTGCGGCCATGACGGCAACGTACTGAAAGTCCGCCCGCCACTGGTGTTTTCCATGACAGACGTCGACTGGTTTTGCAGCGAATTCACAGCGGCCCTGGCGGTTTAGCCAACCGAGGGTGCGGGCACGCCACAGGTATGTCAGTGACAGCATTTCAGGATCTGCCGCTCGCTGATCGGGACCGTGAATGGGACGGCGATGCAGCGGAGAAACGAGTTCGCAAGTGGGCTGACGCGCAAGACGAGCCCAACCAGAAGTACCGCGACGCGCACGTCTGGTACGACAGCGACAACAAGGACAATTTCACCGCCTACAAGCTGCTGATCGCCGACGTGGTCGACGGCAAGCTGGAGGCCGTGCCGCGCGGGGTGATGGCGGCAGGGGCGATCATGCAAGGCTCACGCGGTGGCGTCGACTTGCCCAAGGACGACATCGACCGGGTCAAGAGCCACCTCGCCAAGTACTACAAGAAAATGGGCGACACCGCTCCCTGGGAGCGCAGCTAGGTAGATTGCGGGCGTGACCGCTGGCAGGTTCGCGCCCAGCCCGTCGGCCGATTTGCACATCGGCAATCTGCGCACAGCAGTGCTGGCGTGGTTGTTTGCGCGCTCGACGGGACGTCGCTTCCTGATGCGCGTCGAGGACCTCGACGACCGCACCCACACCGACATCGCCAACCGCCAGCTCGAAGATCTGGCGGCGATCGGGCTGACGTGGGATGAGCCCGCAGAATGGCAGTCGGAGCACCCACAGCGCTACGACGCCGTTGTCGACGACCTGGCCGACCGCGGTCTTCTCTACGAATGCTATTGCACCAGAAGGGATATCGCGCAGGCCCCGCGGGCCCCGCATGCACCGCAGGGCGCGTATCCGGGCACGTGCCGCGACCTCACCGATGCCGAACGTGAGGTCCGGCGTCACGAGACGGGGCGGCCACCGGCGCTTCGACTGCGCACGGACACGTTCGTGCACACGGTTCATGACCTGCTGCACGGCGAGTACACCGGCATAGTCGACGATTTCGTGGTGCGACGCGGTGACGGTGTCGCGGCCTACAACCTCGCGGTGGTGGTTGACGACGCCGCGCAGGGCGTCGACCAGGTGGTCCGCGGTGATGACCTGTTGCCGTCGTCGCCGCGGCAGGCCTACCTCGCGCGACTGCTCGGCTACCCGGAGCCGACATACGCCCATGTCGCACTGGTGCTCAATGAAGACGGCGCGCGGCTGGCCAAACGCGACGGCGCCGTGACACTTGCCGAGATCGGCGTCGCACAGGCCCAGGCACAGATCGCTGGCTCGCTTGGCTATTCAGCGGCGACCCCCGAGCAGATGCTCACGCAGTTCAAACCCACGGCGCTGCCTCGGCAACCGTGGATATACCGGCCGGGTTGAGCAGAACTCTTGGTCGGCGTCCGCGGCCCTGCTAGCTTCCGCCGGTGCGCAATCTCCGAAGAGCCGTCGCGGCCGTGTTGCTGCTCGCCGTCTTCCTGCTCACCGCGTGTGGGTCGTCGACCACAAACGGGGACAACCCGGTCAAGTCGGCGGGGTTGCTGCGGGTCGGCACCGAGGGCGTGTACTCACCGTTCAGCTACCACGACCCGGCCACCGGCCAGCTTGTCGGCTACGACGTCGACGTCGCCCGCGCGGTTGCCGACAAGCTCGGCGTCAAGGTCGAATTTGTTGAAACGCCATGGGATTCGATCTTCGCCGCGCTGGAGGCCAACCGGTTCGACGCAGTCGCCAACGAGGTGACCATCAACGCCGAGCGCAAGCAGAAGTACGACCTGTCCGAACCGTACTCGGTTGGTGAAGGCGTCATCGTCACGCGGGCCGACGACAACACCGTCAAGACGCTCGACGATCTGAAGGGCAAGGTCGCCGCCGAGAACGCAACCAGCAACTGGGCGGATGTGGCCCGCAAGGCCGGGGCGCGAGTCGAGACCGTCGAAGGATTCACCCAGGCCATCAAGCTCCTCAACCAGGGCCGCGTCGACGTCGTCGTCAACGACAGCATCGCCGTGTATGCCTACCTCGCCGAGACCGGCGACACCTCCGTCAAGATCGCCGGCAACGTCGGCGAGAAGAGCGAGCAGGGCTTCGCCGCGCGCAAGAACAGCGGGCTTCTCCCCGACCTGAACAAGGCACTCGACGAACTCCGTGCCGACGGCACGCTGGCCGACATCTCGCAGAAGTACCTCAAGGTCAACGCGTCTGGGGCGCCCGCGGCAGCCGGGAACCAGACGAAACCGAAGTCGACGTGGGATCTGATCTTGGAAAGTCTCGGGCCGTTGGCGAAGGCGGCGATCACCAAGACGATTCCGTTGACGGTGATCAGCTTCGTGATCGGGCTGGTGCTCGCGCTGGCGGTGGCGTTGGCCCGGCTGTCACCGAACGTGATCCTCACCAACGTGGCGCGGTTCTACATCTCGATCATCCGCGGAACCCCGTTGCTGGTACAGCTTTTCATCGTGTTCTACGCGCTGCCGGAATTGGGGGTGAAGATCGATCCGTTCCCGGCGGCTGTGATCGCGTTCTCGCTGAACGTCGGCGGCTACGCGGCGGAGATCATCCGCTCGGCCATCCAGAGCATCCCGAAGGGCCAGTGGGAGGCGGCCGAGACGATCGGCCTCAATTATGTTGGCGCGCTGCGGCGCATCGTGCTTCCCCAGGCCACGCGGGTGGCGGTGCCGCCGCTGTCGAATACGTTGATCTCACTGGTCAAAGATACTTCCCTCGCCTCGACCATATTGGTCACCGAGTTGCTGCGACAGGCCCAGATCATTGCCGCGCCGACGTTCGAATTCTTCGCGTTGTACGGAACGGCTGCCGTGTACTACTGGGTGATCTGCCTGGTGCTGTCGTTCGGTCAGAGCCGCATTGAACGCCGGCTGGAAAGGTATGTGGCGCGATGACAGAGAACCGCGTGCTGGCCGAGGGCGTGCACAAGGCCTTCGGGGAAAATGAAGTGCTCAAAGGTGTTTCGTTCACGGTGCCGCAGGGCTCGGCGACGACGATCATCGGGCCTTCGGGCTCGGGGAAGACGACGCTGCTGCGGGCGCTCAACGCATTGGACGTGCCTGATGCAGGGGTGATCCGCGTCGGCGAGGTCGAACTGGACTTCTCCAAGCCGGTGGCCAAAGACCAGCTGCGTCGGTATCGCGCGCAGAGCGGCTTTGTCTTCCAGTCGCACAACCTGTTTCCGCACAAGACGGTGTTGCAGAACATCACCGAGGGCCCGATCTTCGTGCAGAAACGGCCGAAGGACGAGGCGGAAGCCGAAGCCGCCGAACTGCTGCAGCAGGTCGGCCTCGCCGAAAAGCGGGACCAGTACCCGTATCAACTGTCCGGTGGCCAGCAGCAGCGTGTCGGCATCGCCAGGGCGCTGGCGCTGAAGCCCAAGGTGGTGCTATTCGACGAGCCAACGTCGGCGCTGGATCCCGAACTCGTCGGTGAGGTGCTGTCCGTCATCAGGGATCTGGCCGTCGAGGGCTGGACGTTGGTGATCGTGACGCACGAAATCCAGTTCGCCAAGCAGGTTTCCGATCAGGTGCTGTTCACCGATCACGGGGTGATTCTGGAGCAGGGTCCGCCCGCCGAGGTGATCGGCAACCCCAAGGAAGAGCGCACCCGCCAGTTCCTGGACCGGATCCTCAACCCGCTGTAGCGATTTGTGTGCGTTTTGTTGCGCTCGGCAGTGAGCTCTTCTGGCATATGTCAGAGCTCCTTCTGGTCCCACGGTGAACCGTAGGCGGTCAGCAGCTCCAGGAACGGCACAGAATCGAAAGCCTCGGGTCCGAGCACGCCGCTGCCGCTCCACGTGCCGCTGGCCAGAAGTTCCAGCGCCACAACGGGATTGATGGCGGTTTGCCATACGACACACTGATGGCCGTACTCGGTCATCGACCATTGATTGTCGACCACGTGGTACAGATACGTCGATCGCGGACTGCCGTCCTTGCCGGTGCCCGTCACCCATAGCCCGGCGCATGTCTTGCCGTGCATCTTGGGCCCTAGCGTGGCTGGATTCGGTAGGCAAGCCGCGACCACGTCACGCGGACTCACTTCCACGCCACCGACCGTGACCTTGTCGGTGCGATCGAGACCGAGCTTGTGCAGCGTTTTGAGTACGTCGATGAATTCTGCGCCGAGACCGTATTTGAAGGTCGCGCGTTTGCAGTTGACCCAGCGCGGCATCAGCAGGACTTCCTCGTGTTCGACGTTGACGCATTCGACGGGGCCGATGCCGTCGGGAAAGTCGAAAACCTCTGGCTCAGAAAATGGTTCGGTGGTGAACCAGCCGCGGTCCGCCTCCCAGATCACCGGCGGGTTGAGGCATTCCTCGATGGTGGTCCAGATCGAGAACGACGGCGCGAACTCGTAGCCGTCGACGGTGAGATTCGAGCCGTCGCGGGTGCCGAGCTCGTCGATGTCGGAGAATAAGTGATCGGCGGCGTATCGGGCGAACACATCGGAAAGGCCAGGCTCCACGCCTATCCCGACGAGAGCGAGGCGGCCCGCGGCCTTCCACTGCTCCTCGACGGCGAACTGTTCGTCGCCGAGTTTGACGCCGGTGAGCTCATGCGGCCGGTCGGGATGGCGCTGCGACAGGCTCATCGCCATGTCCAAGTAGTCGGCGCCGCCGGCCAGGGCACCGTTGAAAATCGGCATCACGAATCGCGGATCAACGGCGTTCATGACATGGGTGATGCCGTGTTGGCCGACCACTGCCGCGACGTCGTCTGCCCATGTCGCATCGACTCGCGCCGCCGAGAACCGCTCGTCGCCAACGGCCTCCGCGGCTTGCTCGGCCCGTGACTCGTCGTAGTCGCTGACGACGATCTGCTCGAAGAAGTCCCTCCGGGCCGCAATCGCACAGAACGCCGAGCCGACGCCGCCGGCGCCCACTAACAGGATTCGCATGCGCACGACGGTATAGACAAGGCCGCCGAGATCGACGTTTTGGCGGGATTTGCTCGAACTTCCACGCCCGAACGTGAGCTTCGGCGTCGTCTAGATGGCGACCTCCAATGACGCCATTCCACGCAAGGTCACGTTCGGCTTGTATGCAGGTTCACCGACCAGCCGTGAACGCGGGAAGCGCTCGGTGACCTTCGTCAGTGCAACAGCGGCCTCCAGGCGTGCCAGCGGCGCGCCGAGACAGAAGTGCGGACCCTTGCCGAACGCCAGGTGGCGAATGTTCTCCCGATCGGGGTCGAACTCGGCTGGCCGATCGAATGCCGCGGGATCGTGGTGCGCCGCGGCCAACAGCAGCACCATCACGTCCCCCCTCGGGACGTCGGTGTCGCCAATTGTCATGTCGTCGGCAGCAATTCGGCCCATCAACTGGACCGGCGGGTCGTACCGCAACGTCTCCTCGACGACGGCTGAAACCCGTTGCGGGTCAGCGGCCAGCGCCTGCCAGTGCTCGGGATGCCGCAGCATCGCGAGAATGGCGTTGGCGATCAGGTTCACCGTCGTCTCATGTCCGGCAACCAGCAGCAGGTTGCACGTCGCGATGATCTCTTCTTCGGTCAGCTGATCGCCCGATTCCTCGACGTGGATCAACGCCGACATCAGGTCCTCCCCCGGATCGCTTCGCCTGCGCACGATCAGATCCCGCAGATAGCCGCGCAGCCACATCCCGGCCTCGACCATCTCGTCGAAACTTTCGTTGGCCTCACCGGTGAACGACAACACCGGATCCAGTGCCGCGGCCAGCAGCGCCGATGCCCGGCTGAACTGCGGCTCGTCCTCGATCGGTACGCCGAGCAGTCGGCAGATCACCGCGACGGGCAGCGGATAAGCCAGATCGTTGATGACCTCGAAGCGCTCGGCGGCTGCGACCTTGTCCAGTAGCGAGTCGACCATCTCGGTGATGCTCGGCTCCAGGGCCTTGACGACCTTCGGCGCGAAGGCCTTGCTCACCAGCTTGCGCAGCCGCGTGTGGTCAGGCGGGTCGAGGAACAGAAATCCCGGCGGACCAATGGGGCGGGCCTCGGCGCCCGCGGCGATCTCGCGCTGTGCGGCGGTTGACTTGAGCCGGTCGCTGGCCGACGACGGATGGCGCAGCACCTCGTCACAGTCGGCAAACGACGAGAACACATTCAGCGTCATGTGCGGCAGTTGCAGGGGCCCGCGCTCGCGGATCCGTTCATAGGCGGGGTACGGGTTGGCCCGGTTCGACCGGTCGAGCAGCTGCAGCAGCAGGGCCTGTGGATCCGCGGTAGCGGTCATCTATTTATTGTGCACGCGTCGAGTAGTACTGGCCCAGAACGTGTGCGCGGAGTTCGTCGAACTCGCCGGTGCGGATCGCCGCGCGAATCTGGTCGACGAGCCGGATGACAAAGCGCTCGTTGTGGATGGTGGCGAGCGTCTTCGCCAGGAGTTCTTTCGCCTTGAACAGATGGTTCAGGTAGGCGCGGGTGTAGTGGGCGCAGGTATAGCAGTCGCAGTCGGCGTCGATGGGGCTGAAGTCACGCCGGTACCGCGAATTGGTGATGTTGAAGCGGCCGGTCGGCCCGTAGACCGCGGCGTTGCGCGCGACCCTCGACGGCGATACGCAGTCGAAAGTGTCGGCGCCCGCCGCGACCGCGTCGAACAGATCGTCGGGCTCGCTGATGCCCAGCAGGTGGCGGGGCTTGTCCGCGGGCAGTTCACTGCTGACCCAGCCGACGATCGTCGCCAGGTTCTGCTTCTCCAGTGCGCCGCCGATGCCGTAGCCGTCGAACCCGCGCCCGTCCTCATCGACGATGGTCGTCAGTCCCCGGGTGGCCTGCCTGCGCAGGTCCTCGTACTGGGCGCCCTGCACCACGCCGAACAACGCCTGCGCCGGCTTTGACGGGTGCAGCGCAGTCAACCGGCGGTGCTCGACCAGACAGCGCACCGCCCAGTCGTGGGTGCGCTTCACCGACTCTTCCTGGTAGGCGCGGGTATTGACCAGCGTGGTCAGCTCGTCGAAGGCGAAGATGACGTCAGCGCCGAGCTTATGCTGAATGCCGATCGACACCTCGGGGGTGAAGCGGTGTGTGGACCCGTCGAGATGCGAGCGGAATGTGACTCCGTCGTCGTCGACATGGGCCAGCCGCTCCTTGCCCTCGGCGATGACGTCGTCGGCCTGCACCCGTTCGGTGTCCATCGCCAGCACCTTCTTGAAGCCGGCACCCAGCGACAACACCTGGAACCCGCCGCTATCGGTGAACGTCGGCCCGTGCCAGTTCATGAACGCGCCAAGGCCACCTGCCTCCTCGACGATGTCGGGGCCAGGCTGCAGATACAGGTGGTAGGCGTTGGCCAGAACCGCTTGCGCGCCAAGGTCTTTCATGGTTTCGGGCAGGACGGCCTTGACGGTGGCCTGGGTGCCGACGGCGATGAACGCCGGCGTATGGATGTCGCCGTGGGGAGTGCGGATGATGCCGGCGCGACCGAGTCGTCCGGGCAATTCGGCGTCAACGCTGAAGAACGACGCCGACGAGTCTCTCGGACGAGGAGTATTCGGCACGGTCACGTCGTAGATTTTGCACTGTGAGAATCGCGTGGGTAGCCGCCGCAGTGACGCTGGCCGTCGCCGGGTGTTCGTCGGGGCCGCCGGACTACAAGCCCGGGCCGGGCACGCTCGTCGCTGGCACCGCGCAGGTCACCGTCAACGGCCAGAATGTCGGCACCACCGAGGCGGTGCAATGCACGCCTGCGGGCTCGCTGACCACCATCACCACCGGCGATCAGGCGTCGGGAGTGACCGCGCTGATCTCCAACAAGGACGAGCTGGCCGCCGATGCCGTCAGCCTCAACAACGTCGGCGGCTTCACCGGTAGCTACAACAGAGGCCTCGGCGAGGATGCGAAGGTCACGATGACCGGCAGGACCTACGACATCACCGGGGCGGCCGTCGGCTTCGCCACCGCCAATCCCAGCTTCAGGACGACAGGCACGTTCGCGATCAAGGTCGCCTGCTAGCGCGCGAGGAATCGGACAATCGCCTCTGCGAGCTCCACGCCGGCGTCTTCCTGCAGGAAGTGCCCGGCGTTCGCGATGACGGGGTGGTCGATGCCCTGCGCGCCGCGCATCTGGCTCGAGAAGATGGGCGCCATCGCGCCGGTGATCGGGTCGCTGTCGCTGAATGCCACGAGCATTGGGGTTGTGCTGTCGCACAACGCTTTCCACGCAGCGCGGTTGGCCTCCGTCGCCGGGTCCTCCGGTGAGGTGGGCACGAGCCCCGGCATCGCCCGCGGGCCGACGCAATAGGAGTCGTCGGGGAACGGCGCACTGTAGGCCGCGCGGATTGCGCCGGTAAACGGGCGCGCGCAGCCGGCCTCGACCCAGCGGCCAACGTCTAGCTGGGATGCGCCCTGGATCGCCTTGCGGAAGTTCCACCACACCTCGGGCATTGGATGATCGCCCGTGGGCAGTCCTGTGTTGGCGACGACGATGCGCGCGAACCGATCCGGATTTTCCGCGGCGATCCGTAACCCGATCAGCCCACCCCAGTCCTGCCCGACGAGCGTGACGTGCTGCAGGTCGAGCACGTCGAACGCGACAGCGCGCATCCACTCGACATGCCGGGCATACGCGTGGTCCCCGATCCGGGTGGGCTTGTCGGACCTGCCGAAACCGACCAGGTCCGGACAAATGACCCGATAACCGGCGGCGGCCAAGACCGGCATCATCTTCCGATAGAGAAACGACCATGACGGCTCGCCGTGCAGCATCAGCACCGGATTACCTTCGGCGGGACCGACTTCCACCCATGCCACCCGCAATTGCCCGCCGTCGCCGTCGTCGACTTCGCAATACTTTGCGGGATAAGGGAATTCAGGCAGATTGGCAAAGCGTTCGTCCGGGGTGCGCAAAGTCTGCATGCGAACGAACCTACCGAATGTGCCTAGTGCGATGCCGCCGTACCCATCAAGCCCAGATAACGATCAGTCGGTGCGCAGGCAAATTTTTCGCCAAATCGCCATATCCGCCGTGAACGGGCCACCCATACTGGCCGGGATGATCCGCTGATCTTGTCGGATCACGACAACAAAAGGAGAACAGTCGTGAAGCGTGGGTTCGTGGTCGCCGTAGGCGGCGCGGCGATTGTCATTGCCGGTCTTTCCGGCTGTGGTTCGGGTGAGAAGAAGTCCGAGACAAGCGGCCAGACGTCCTCGGCGGCGTCAGCGCAAGGCAAGACCACCGTCACGATCGATGGACAGGATCAGAAGGTCCAGGGCACAGTCGTGTGCAGCTCAATGGGCGGAAACATGAACATCGCGATCGGCGACGCCGCGACAGGCATCGCGGCCGTGGTGAGCGATGACGGCAAGACCGTACAGTCGGTCGGTTTGGGCAACGTCAACGGTGTGACGCTCGGCTATCAGGCCGGTACCGGCCAGGGCGACGCGAAGGCCGAAAAAGACGGCAAGACGTGGAAGATTTCAGGCACCGCGACCGGCGTTGACATGGCCAACCCCATGCAACCGATGAACAAGCCGTTCGCGATTGAGGTTTCCTGCCCGTAGCCCCCCATTACGACATCGGCGGCGTCCGGAAAGGGCGCCGCCGTTGTCGTGAGAAGAATCAGGCAGGAAGCTTGTACCCGGCCGCCGACTGCCGCAGTTGCCAGATCTGCGCCGGGCAGAGCTCGTTGACGGCCTGATTGATCAGGTAGGCGCCCTGGTAGTAGTCGGAGGTGTTGAAGTCGGCCTTGACCTCCTCGACCAGTTGCGCGTAGCTCATCTTGGCGGCGACTCGGTCGCAGATGCTGTTGCCGTAGCCGATCGCGGCGTCGGCGTTGGGGAAGTTGTATCCGGGGCGCACATGCACGTTGACGAGGTAGGCCACCACGTCGGCGTTGGCGGGCGGGGCCATCGCGACGGTCGAGAACAGGCCCACGAACAGCGCGACAGCCAGCGACTTCATGAGTAGTGAGCCTAATGCGCACCCAGTGTGTGCGCAGGGACCTACGCTATGGCCCATGAAACTCATGGCTGCACTGGCGTTGGGTTGTGGATTCATCGTGGCACCGATGGTGACGGCGACAAGCGCGTCGGCGTATCCGGTGTCCTGTGACGGCACCGCCCCCGCATGCGTGCCGTACATCGAGCGGGGCGCCACCCTGGGTGACGCCTGCGTGCAGAACACCCGGTACAACCTGGCGCTCGACTCGTCGGGTGGCACGCTGGCATGCAGTGCCAAGGGCCAATGGATCGCGTCGCCGCCGCTGGTCGGTATTCGCACCGACCGCGCCGTGTGCGGCGAGGACAAGGGCGTAGCGCTGACAGCCGACGGCATCACGATGAGCTGCATCGGCGGCGCATGGTCACCCGACTACCGGGTGCCCTTCGCCTGAGCGGCTTCAAATCGCCGAAACTGCGGTCAGATCGCGATCTCGACGGAAGTTACGATCTGCCGGCAGTCTCGGCGAAGAGAAATGGCGGTGGCGGAGGGATTTGAACCCTATTCAGCTACCTGATCAGGGCGTCGATAGTGGCTCTAGCTGCGAAGAAACGTAACAGAGGTTCACTTCAGTTAACTGTAACTGTGGCCAAATTGTGGCCACGGCGTGGCCACAAGCCGATCGCCGCGAAGGACGGATGCTCCCCGCACCATCCTCACCACAGGTCCGGCCGCCAGCAAACCCAACGCGAGATCGGACAGGAGTTGCGGTGGCATAGGTCCTCGCGCTTCGGCCACCGGTCGGTTTGCGAGGAATGCGGGTCCGGGAGGTCCCGCTGCGCCTGCGTTGCCTCGCCGCGCTCATCGCGCCTCGTTTAGCCATTTCTCTACATCCGCACGGCGGTACATCACATGCCTGCCAAGCTTGAACGACGCAGGGCCGCGCTCTCCCAGGGCGCGCCAGTAGCGCAACGTGCTCGTCTTGATCCGCGTCATCTCGGCTACGTCGGCGACGGTGAGAAGTTCGCTATCCTGTCGCCCTGCGGATCCCGTCGGGGCCGGACCCGGCGGTCTCTTCTGCCGGTGTGCGAGAAGGCTTTCGGCGATGGATAGCAGTGCGTAAGTGCTCGCAAGCTTCCAGGGTGATGCGCGGGCTGGCTCGATCCGGCCTGCAGCCTCTACCGCCTTCTCATACCAGCCGGTCGTTCTCGATGTCGATTCTGACGGTGCATTCCTGTTACTGCGCAAGGGTTCTGTCCGTCCGTCGACTCCTGCGAGCCACTGCTCTAGGTCCTTTCGCCGGTACAGCGTCCGGGTGCCTGCCTTGATCGTCTTCGGTCCCTGATCGGTTTGACGCCAATAGCTCAGGGTGTGCACTGACAGCCCCGTCAGCTGTGCCACTTCAGCAGGCGTCAGGTTGTCCTTGCCCAGCGGAACGCGGGCGTCGGCGCCCTCAACAAACTTTGGGCAATCGCACTCGGGGGCCGCGCAGGACGAGCCGCCGGGGCGTCCTCCCCCACCGCCGTGGTGAACGCTGGCGAAGTGCCCGCACTTGCCGCAACGGGCCATCGCTCTGATCGAGCCGGGGCTGTCGCCCACTACCTCCGGCACTTCCGCGTTGTTGCCACGGCTTCATTCTCCGCTCGGAGCAGTCAGCTGGCCACCGCAAGCTCCCGCTGTCGGTTCTCGGCCGCCGCCTGCACGATCCGCTGCGCAGTCCTGTAATTGATCCCAGATCCCTTGGCGGCAGCGTTGATCGACGCGCCGTTGCGTCGTGCCGCAAGAACCGCGATCACAGTCTCGACAGCTTGTGTGGTCACACCGGATGCAATCAGCTCCGACGCAAGGTTTGCATCAACCTGTGCACGTTCTGCATCGGCCTCTGTCACTTCGACTTGCGCTGAGTCCCCCATTGTCTGTGCCGGGTCAGGTTGTACTGATGCAGAGGTCTGCGCTCGCGCACTGGCTGGGGCAAACGGTGTGACCTCGCCTTTTGCATTCTGAGTGGGGGGTTGCGCCAACCGTTGCTTGGCTGGAGTTTGTGTACCGGTAGACGAGGTTACGGTGCGGGCGCGGCGTGCCGGTTTGTCCCCGAGCGCAACCAACATCAGGGTGGACACTCCGACCGCGGTGTCGATGATGGCAGGGAAAACCCACGCCCATTCCGCTGGCGTGCCCGTCTCGATCAGCAGGTCACGGAGCGCGCGGAAGCTGAGCATGAAGGCGCCCATGCCGATGACTGCAACTGCCGCGGTAGCGCAGCGGTAGACCCTGCCGGACGCTCCAGCACGGACGGCGAGAGCGATGCCGTGCACGGCGGCGAGGAGGACGATGGGGGGCACAGCTGCGGCGCCAATCTCGATGACGACCTTGGGGATGTACGGCAGCAATGCGTGGACCTCGTTGCCGACGAGACTCACAAGTGTCGCACCCAGCAGAAGGCCCCAGAAGAAGCGGACGGCGCGGTGGTGGTTCTTCTGGGTGATCTCGGCCTGGGTGGTCATTTGTCCTCTTGCCCGGCTGTGAGGTCGTGCGTCACCGTTTGCTCGCCCATCTCGACAACGAGCGAGGCACGAACACCTAGCGCCTGGAGATAGTCCGCGAGGGTGCTGACCAACATGTCGTGCTGCCTCTCCATACGGCTGATCTGTCCCTGGCTAGTGCCGAGGGCCTCGGCCAGTTCCACCTGGGTGAGGCCAACCGTCCGGCGGAGGCTGGCGAGGTCGATCACCTTCTGATTATTTCATCAACGCCATATAGCATCAATGGTATTTCAAGTTTAGTTAACTACAGCATCAACGTGGTCAGTGGTGGCTGTGAGTTCTCCACCCACGAACTCGGATATCGAGGACGGGTGGATCACCAGATGCCGAGGTGCGTACGGGTCAGGCGAATCGCTGGAGCTCTGGCCACGGCGACGGGAGAGCGGACCCTCTTGAAGCGGATCGAAATATCGGGAGCACGCACCTCTGCGCCCGTCCGTCGAACGCCATCGCAACCTCCAGGGACGGCAACCCGCGGCGGGTTCAAATCGTGTCGGACCGCTATGTTTCGATAGGACTCCCGCCAGCCAGCGTCGACACAAAAGGGGGTCTTGAGCGTGCCCGACGTTATCGCTGACCACTACATGCTTCTGAAGGTCGAGCGCCGTAGCGGGACCTTCTCCATCGTCCGCAAGGCGATTGATGACCGCGACGAATCGTTTGTTGCTGTCAAGCTCCTGTCGGGCCAGTCCGACGACGTGACCCGGAAAGTCTTCAACAACGAAGCGAACACGCTCAAGAGCCTTTCGCACCCAAACATCGTGCGCTGCCGCTGGTCCGGCATGGACGAGACCGACACCTATGTCCTCGTCTTGGATTGGGTCGAGCGCAACCTCGACGATGTGTTGAAGGCATCTGGACCGTGGGACTCATGGGATCGGTTGGCTACCGAGATAGCCCTGCCACTGGTGGATGCCCTTGCCTACACCCACCTGAAGCAGATCGAGCACCGCGACATCAAGCCACAAAACGTCCTAGTCTCAGACGAAGGGGTTCCCCTGCTTGCAGACTTTGGAATCGCGAAGATCCGCGGCGAGGAGCAGACAACTTCGCATACCGTCGCAGGCTGGCATTCGAAGCCGTACGCGCCGCCGGAACTCAACGCTGATATTCGGTATGTGCGAGACGTCTACTCAATGGGCGTTCTCCTCATTCAATGCATGACCAAGGAGCAGCTCAAGGACCTCGCGGGTGTCGAACGGGCATTGGAGACAATTCCCGTTCCTCCTGAAGCCCGGCGCCTGCTGGGCTCGTGCATCGCCACGCAGCCGGATGACCGACCGAAGAACGCCAGCGACCTCCTGGGCGCCCTAAATGCCATCCAACAGCGCAGACAAGCAGAGCAGCAGGTTGCGCGAAATCCGGTCTGGCTGCGCCTTACGAAGTCGGCCATCAAGGCACTGGCGCGTAGTGATGACGCACGGCAGGAGGCGATCGGCAAGGCCAACGCAGACCTGTCGGGGAACGTCTACGCGTCCTTCTTTAACAGCCAAGAGTCGGGCGAACTCCAGCGTGATCGCATCCGCCTCGACGGCGAGGCCTGGAGCTTCACCTTGAAGTGTGACGAGAGCGGCGCTGTGATCATCAAAGCGGCGGAGCTCGACTTTGAGCGACTTGAAAATCACAGACGGCGTGCGCTTCTCATGCCGAAAGTCTTCGACTGGACGTTCAACCAGCCGGCCAACCTTGCCCTTGCCAAGACCGGCATTGCCACCTTGATCGACACAGTCGATGCCTTCTACGAGGCTCAGGGCGATGGGGACGCAAGTGTCGGAGAGGAACGGGTCGGCGACGAACTATTTGACACCTGGCGTCGAGTTCTGAATGCCCGCGAAGAGCTTGCCCGCGGGGAGAAGAAGCCGCTTCCCTACAAAAAGTGGCAGGCACGGGGTCGTGAGGCCACGTTCACTCTAGAGACGGCGGTGGACCACGACCTGGTGGGCACCGAATGGCGTGTGCGGGATCTGGCGACCGACCGAAAACTCGGATGGGGCGAAGTCATCGATCACGAGGGCGATCGAGTTGTGATCCTGAGCGCCAGGCGGTGGGAAGGACTTCCCGACCGCGCGGTACTCGATCCGCACCTTGGACCCGACGAAGCGGCGCTGAACCGACAGCGTCAGGCCGTCGACGACGTTCAGCGCGATAAGTCAGCTCGCCCAGATCTGAGGCAGTTGCTTCTTGACCCCGGCTGCAACGCGGAGCCCAAGGCGATTCCGATCGTGAGCTGGAACCGCGAACTTGACGAGCGCAAGCGGGAGGCCATCGAGACAGCGATGGGTTCCCCGGACATCTTCGTAGTCCAAGGACCACCAGGGACGGGCAAGACTAGCTTCATCGCTGAGCTCGTTGAGCAGACACTGCAAGCAGACGCCCAGGCACGGGTGCTCATCGCTTCGCAGACGAACGTCGCCGTGGACAATGCCCTGCAGCGGCTTGCTGACAGTGGCCGGGCGAGCATGGTCAGGCTCGCAGGCGCTGACCCGAATCGCGTCGATGAATCAGTACGGCACCTTTTGCTCGATGCTCAGATGAAGCGGTGGGCAAGAGCGGTGCGCAAGAACGCTGAGAGTCACCTCGGAGCGCGTGCCTCCGAGGCGGGGTTGGCGCCATCACATCTCCGAGCAGCGTTGGCGCTCCAGCAGCTGTCTGCCACCCTGGCGCAACTCGACCACATCCAGACCGCGCGCCCAGACGAGGAGGGGGAGCGGCGGTCGGAGTTGGCGACTTCCCTGTCGGAGCCAACGTCCTCGACATCGGTACAGGAGAAGGTTGACGCGCTGGCTGACCTCCGCGATGAGCTGCTATCGGAGGCGCAGTCGGAGCTTGGCAGCGACCTGACCCTGACGGCAGACATGACTGCAGCAGACGCGATGAATGCTGTAGATGCCCTCATCGGTGGAAGCAGCGATGCGCAGCAGCTTTTGATCCGGCTCCAGTTGCAGGGTGAGTGGCTGCAGCGGATCGCCTCGGATTCTGGCCTCGCGAACACCTTCCTCGACCAGACGAGCGTGATCGCGGGAACCTGCGTCGGCTACTTGAGGCATCCCGCAGTGCGCCATCTCGACATTGACCTGTGCATCGTCGATGAGGCGTCTCGCGCAACCCTCACCGAAGCCCTAGTGCCGGTCTCCCGAGCCAAGCGCTGGGTCGTCGTCGGTGACACGAACCAGCTGCCACCGATCGACGAAGACCTGCTGCGGAACAAAGACCTGATGAACGACAATCAGCTCCTTCCCGAAGACGTCAAACAGACGCTCTTCCAACGACTGACGGATCGGTTACCGGAACACTCGCAGGTCATGCTGAATCAGCAGTACCGGATGATCCGCCCGATCGGTGACATGATCTCGACCTGCTTCTACGGCGAGAAGTTGCGCTCCCCCAACGACGGCGGGCTCGGCGGCTACGCCCTCGGCTACGGCAAGCCCGTCCTGTGGCTCGATACGTCGGCCCACGGCGAGGCTCGCCGAGAGGCAGCTCCCCAGGGCAAGGGCAAGAGCTTCGCAAACCGTGCCGAGGCTCGCATCGTGATCGATCGACTGGTGGTGCTAAATGGGTCAATCGATAAGCAGGTCGTCAGCCTGCCGAAGAACTGCGAGCAGCTGGATGTTCTTGTCATCGCGCCATACGTCGCGCAAGTCGCCGACCTCAAACAGCAGCTCGCTCCACTTGGCAACCGGCTACGGCACCTGTCAATCACGGTCATGAGCGTCGATGCAGTGCAGGGGCGTGAGTCGGATGTCGCCATCTTCTCGGTGACACGCAGCAACTCCAAGGCTGAGCTCGGGTTCATCGGCCCCGACTACTGGCGTCGCATCAACGTTGCGCTCTCCCGCGCTCGATTCGGCCTCACCATCGTTGGCGACGCGGGATTCATCAGAGGCACGACCGGTGCACTGAAGAAGGTGCTCTCGTATGTCGAGACACATCCGGACGACTGCGAACTGAGGACAGCCGAGCGATGAGTCTTACGTCAGCCGACATACTTAGGCGCCGGTTCGGCGATCACCGACCGGGGCTCCAGCTGATCAGCGTGGTCGATGCCGCCCTACCGGTCACGATGCTCCGCGTGGATGTGCTGGCTCAGGAGCGCAAGCCGCTCCCCTTGCTGGAAGAATTCATTCTGCGGTTCGTGCACGCAGGGGTTCGTGAGATCGATGAGATCGCTGCACTCCTTGGCCTGCAGCGCGACCAGGTAGTCAGCACCGTCGCCGACCAGATCAGCTCCAACAACCTCACCAAGGCTTGGAGTGGACAGCTTGGCCTCACAGCGCTGGGTCTAGAAGCAGCGCGCAATGCCGCAGCGGTACAACCCGTCTTAACCCAACTCAATGTGCCGTTCGATCGGCTCGTCTGGAATGCCCAGAACTACGCACGTTCCAACCTGATCAAGAAGCGGGACGCCCTGGAGGCCGGCCTTGAGATCTTGCCCGCCAAGAAGAGCTCACGAGTCGACCTAAACGACCTTGCCGTGGAGCGCTTCAACGAGCTGGTCGAGTCGCGCGACGACCGGACGCGGCAAGTAGAGGTGCTGCGCGTTCGAAAAATCGCGTCACAGAACCTGCACCTTTACATGCCGGCCCAGCTGCTGGTCTATGGCGATCCCGACTCCGGTGAGGTGGAACTGGGGCTATGCGTCGACGGAGACCTGCAGCCCGCTCATGGGTTGGAGCTAGCGGCGGCGGACGCCGTCATCAAACTCGGGATCGCTGTAGCGCGCCCGGAGTCTCGTCCCACTCTGGCGCCCGAGCTCGAGGAGCAGCGGGTTGCCAGCGATCAGGTCGAGATCCTCAGAGCCAACGGCGAGCTGAGGCCCAGAGACGGCGACGAATCCACCGAGATTCCGCAACGCATCGAGGACATTGCGGTGCGCAGTGTGGATGTGCATGAGCACCCGCAGCTCCTCGCTAAAGCGCTCAATGGCGCCACGGAGCGGCTACTGATCATTGCGCCGTGGGTAAGAGGCGCGGTCGTCAACACGGACTTTCTCGCTGCCCTTGAGCGACGACTTCGGGCGGGCGTTGAAGTGCATGTCGGTCACGGGTACGGACCCGATGACAGCGGATCCGACGACTTTGCGCTGCGCAAGCTCAACAATCTGGCAGCTCGCTACGACAAGTTGCGTATCGTCCGCCTACAGAACACCCACGCCAAAATCCTGATCTTCGACGACCAGTGGATCACGACCAGCTTTAACTGGCTCTCCTTCAAAGGTGATCCAAATCGGACCTACCGCATGGAGGAAGGCACGCTCGTCCAGATCAAGAGCGAGGTCGACAGGGCCTTCGCGCGTTACATAGATATCCTCGATGCTGATGGGGTTGACCCCCGCGAGCGAGCCTGACCCTTGTGTCTACTTCGCCTGCCGCCGGCCCAAGTTCCGTAGCGCTTGCGCGACGCCGACAGTTGCGGTCCCAGCGGCGCCGAGCTCCGTCCCGTCAACGCATCGGCCGTAATCGAGGACCTGGCGGGACACCGATACGGCGAGCGATCCGCCCCGGTACCTGCCTCGCCGATCTACTCTCCTAGGCGGGGCGGGTGCGCTCCCCACCTCGACAGACCTGCCCAGAAACCGCGAGCATGCAGTGATGTTCGCACCGTCAATAGGAGATAGTCCCCTGTGGCCTTGAAGAAGTCTGATCTGTACTCCTCGCTGTGGAAGTCCTGCGACGAGCTACGCGGCGGGATGGATGCCAGCCAGTACAAGGACTACATCCTGACGCTGCTGTTCGTGAAGTACGTCTCGGACAAGGCCAAGGCCGACCCGACCAGTCTGATCGAAGTCCCGACGGGGGGATCCTTCGACGATCTGGTCAAGCTGAAGGGCAAGCCGAACATCGGCGAGGAGATCAACGTCGCCATCCGCAAGCTGGCCGATGCCAACGACTTGCAGGGCGTCATCAACAATGCGGACTTTGACGACCCGAACAAGCTCGGCGATGGCAAGGCCATGCAGGATCGGCTGTCCAAGCTAATCGGTATCTTCCAAGCTCTCGATTTCTCCGGTTCGCGCGCTGAGGGCGACGATCTGCTCGGCGACGCCTACGAGTACCTGATGCGGCACTTCGCGACCGAGTCTGGCAAGAGCAAGGGACAGTTCTACACGCCGGCTGAGGTCTCTCGCGTGATGGCGCAAGTGATCGGGATCAAGCCGAACACGCCGAAGCGCACCACGGTCTACGACCCGACCTGCGGCTCGGGCTCCTTACTTCTCAAGGTGGTTGACGCGGCGCCGAACGGTCTAACCATCTACGGCCAAGAGAAGGACAACGCCACCTGGGCGCTGTCGAAGATGAACATGATCTTGCATGGCAACGTGACCGCAGACATCCGGATGGGTGACTCCATCGTCGACCCGAAGTTCCGTTCGGGTGACACGCTCGACTCCTTCGATCTCCTCGTCGCCAATCCACCCTTCTCGGTCAAGTCGTGGACGAACGGGCTGGAGAACGAATACGGACGTTTCGACGGCTATGCCCGCCCGCCCGAGAAGAACGGCGACTACGCCTTCCTGCTGCACATGGTCAAGTCGCTCAAGTCGACCGGCAAGGGCGCGGTCATCCTGCCGCACGGTGTGCTGTTCCGGGGGCACACCGAGGCAACCATCCGTAAGGAGCTGATCAAGCGCGGCTACATCAAGGGCATCATCGGCCTGCCGGCAAACCTGTTCTACGGCACTGGCATTCCGGCGTGCATCATCGTGCTCGACAAGGAGAATGCGCAGGCGCGCACTGGGATCTTCATGATCGATGCCTCCAAGGGTTTCATGAAAGACGGCAATAAGAACCGCCTGCGTCCGCGTGACATGCACCAGATCGTCGACAGCTTCACCAAGCAGATCGAGGTCGAGCGGTACTCGCGCATGGTGCCACTCAAGGAGATCGCAGACCCGAATAACGATTACAACCTCAACATCCCGCGCTACATCGATTCGTCGGAGCCCGAGGACATCCAGGACCTACACGCTCATCTGCACGGCGGCATCCCAGACCGCGACCTCGACGCGCTGGACGACTACTGGAAGGCTTTCTCAACCCTGCGCAGCACACTGTTCACCGAGAACCGGCCTGGCTACAGTGATCTCACGATCGATGTCGCAAGCGTCCAGGAGACCGTGCTGGACTCTGCCAAGTTCAAGAAGTTCGCCGCCAGGGTTGATGCGGACGTCGATGAGTGGCTCGGTTCGCACCGCGCGCGGTTGGCGAAGATAACTGAGAACACGAAGCCCGGCGAGTTGATCAGCGAGATCAGCGAGGACCTGCTGGCACGTTTCAAATCGGTGCCGCTCCTCGATGAGTACGACGTCTACGAGCAGCTCATGACCTACTGGAACGAGACCATGCACGACGACGTCTTCCTGATCATGAACGAGGGCTGGGTCGGTGCTGCCAAACCTCGCAAGACGATCGAGGACAAAGACCGCAAGCTGACTGAAGTGCCAGACCTCATTGCCGGCTCTGGGCGCGGCGCCACCAAGTACAAAATGGACCTCATCCCGCCCGCCGTCATGGTCGCGGCCAACTTTGCCGACTACCAGCCCTACATCGACGAACTCACCGCAGCCGCCGAGGAAGCCGCCCGCGCCGTCGAGGAGTACACGGAGGAGCACGCGGTCGAGGATGGCTTGCTCGCCGCAGCGATGGACGACGACAAGATCAGCAAGGCCCTGGCGGCGGCGCGGCTCAAGGACGCCAAGAAAGAAGGTTCCGACCCCGACGAGATCAAGGCGCTCCAGCACCTGATCGACCTCTACGACGCCGAGACCGACGCCAAGAAAGCTGTCAAGGAAGCGCAGGCCGAACTTGATGCCGCCGTGCTGAAGGAGTACGGCCATCTCACCGAGGACGCTGTGAAATCGCTTGTGCTCGATGATAAGTGGTGCGCAGCGGTTAGAGGTCGGATCGGCGGCGAGGTCAATTCGCTCACGCTTGACCTCGTCGCGCGGATTCAGGAGCTCGGGGAGCGTTACTCAGAGACGGTTGGTGCGCTCGATGCCGAACTAGAGAGGCTTGAAGCCACGATCGCAGGTCATCTCGCCGATATGGGGGTCAACTAGTGACCAAGCGCAGCCTAAAGGAATCGATCGTCGGTCCAATACCCGCCGACTGGACTGTCGCGTCATTGGGCGAGCTGAGCAGCAAGACAACTGTAGGTTTTGTCGGGTCCATGTCACACCTATTTGCAGAAAGCGGTGTGCCATTATTGCGTGGAACCAACGTTCTCCCAGGCCGACTGGACCTGAAGGAGCTTCGATACATTTCTTCAGCGACGCATAAGAAGTGGGCAAAGTCTTCTCTGCAGCCGGGTGATCTTGTCATGGTTCGTGTCGGCTATCCAGGAACTACGGCGGTTGTTCCGAAGTCAATTGGCCCAGCGAACGCCGCGAGTCTCGTAATCGTCCGGCCTGATCCTAAACTGCTTAGTGCCGAGTTTGCGATGCAAGTGCTCAACTCCCCGTCGGGAAAATCACGCCTCCAAGCTGGACTCGTTGGCGGGGCTCAGCAGGTCTTCAATACGGCACTGGCAGCAAAGTATCCAATTGCTCTGCCCCCGCGCGCCGAACAAGATGCCATCGCGGAAGCTCTTGGCGACTCAGATGATCTGATCGCCACACTGACGCGGCTGATTGCGAAGAAGCAGGCGATTAAGCAGGGCATGATGCAGCAGCTCCTTACCGGTCGGACACGTCTGCCTGGATTCTCTGGAGAGTGGACTGAATTCCGGCTTGGCGACATCGGCGAAAGTTTGATCGGATTGACCTATAGCCCTCGGAACGTGAAGCAGGCGGGCACACTTGTGCTGCGTTCATCGAATATCCAAGACGGACGGCTCGCGTTTGACGACAACGTCTACGTCGACTGCCCCATACGCGACCGAATCCGGTTACGCGAAAACGACATCCTGATCTGCGTTCGAAACGGAAGCCGTCGGTTGATTGGTAAGAGCGTCCTGCTGGATCGTCGGGTCGCCGGGCAGACCTTCGGAGCATTCATGGCGGTCTACCGGTCTCGCTCGAATCCGTTCCTGCAGTACTTCTTTCAGTCGAATGACTTCAAGCGTCAGATTGATGAACATCTTGGCGCCACCATCAACCAGATAACCAACGGCAGCCTCAATGGTTTCGTGGTTGCTTTGCCGGATGTGGCTGAACAGCGAGCAATTGCTGATGCGGTTATTAGTGCCGACGCCGAGATCGATACGCTGCGCGCTCGCCTTACAAAAGCACGGAGCATGAAGAGCGGCCTGATGCAGCAGCTTCTTACCGGTCGCACCCGCCTGCCCGCCTTGGAGACCGTGTCGTGAGTACCGTCGGCCAGCTAGAGCGCGCGACACAGCGCCGGGCTGTCAGGCTGTTTCAGGATCATCTGGGCTACGGGCACGCCGGCAACTGGGCAGAGCGCGTTGGTAACTCGAACATCGAGGAGACAATCCTTCGCGAGAACCTGCTGGCGCGCGACTACGACGACGTCGTTATAACGAGGGCGATCAACGAGCTGCATAAGGCCGCTGGCGTTGGTGGTGCACGCAGCCTGTACGAGGCCAACCGTGCCGTCTACGATCAGCTGCGCTATGGCGTGAAGGTGAAGCGTGGGGTGGCCGAGCAGTACGAGACGATTCGGCTGATCGACTGGGGCAACCCGAACGCGAATCACTTCGTGATCGCCGAAGAGGTGTCGATCAAGGGCCAGCACACCAAGCGCCCCGATGTTGTGCTGTATGTGAATGGCTTGGCACTGGGTGTGATCGAGTTCAAGCGCTCGAAGGTCAGTGTGTCCGAGGGGATACGGCAGAACATCGGCAACCAGCAGCAGCATTTCATCAGGCCGTTCTTCTCCACCGTTCAGTTGCTTTTTGCCGCCAACGACGTGGAGGGTCTGCGGTACGGGGTAATCGAGGCGCCGGAGAAGTATTGGCTGGAGTGGAAGGAGCCGTCTGATGTCGCGCAGCCGCTTGACCGTGCGCTGCTGCAAATGTGTTCCAAGGAGCGCTTTCTGGAGTTGATCCACGACTTCATGGTGTTCGACTCGGGGGTTAAGAAGATCGCGCGGCACAACCAGTATTTCGGTGTGAAGGCCGCGCAGAAACGGGTCACCAAACGCGAGGGTGGCATCATCTGGCACACCCAGGGCTCGGGCAAGAGCTTGACAATGGTGTGGTTGGCCAAGTGGATTCGTGAGCACCAGGACCAGGCGCGGGTGTTGATCATCACTGATCGCACCGAACTCGATGTGCAGATCGAGGGCGTCTTTGGCGGCGTCAACGAAGAGATCTACCGGACCATGAGCGGCGCTGATTTGATCGGCACGATCGACAAACACGATCCGTGGCTGATCTGCTCACTGGTGCACAAGTTCCGTAGCGGCGATGACGACGCGGAGCGTGACGAGGCTGGCGGCGACTTCATCGCCGAACTGAATGCGAAGCTTCCCAAGAACTTTGCGGCTAAGGGCAATCTTTTCGTCTTTGTCGACGAGGCGCACCGCACCCAGTCGGGTGCGATGCACCGCGCCATGAAGGCGCTGCTGCCGGGGGCGATGTTCATCGGCTTCACCGGCACACCACTGCTCAAGGCTGACGCGGCGACCAGCATCGAAACCTTCGGTAGCTTCATCCACACCTACAAGTTCGACGAGGCCGTGCGCGACGGTGTGGTGCTCGATCTGCGCTACGAAGCGCGCGACATCGACCAGGAGCTCAAGGGTGGCGCCAAGGTCGACGAATGGTTCGAGACCAAGACGAAGGGACTGACCGACCTCAGCAAGGCCCGGCTCAAGAAGCGGTGGGGCACCATGCAGAAGGTGGTGTCTGCCAAGTCCCGCGCCGAGATGATCGTGCAGGACGTACTGCTGGACTTTGCGCGCGAACCACGTCTGGTAAGCGGGCGCGGTAACGCCATGCTCGTCGGCGACAGCATCTACCAGGCGTGCAAGTTCTACGAGATGTTCGTGGCTGCCGGCTTCACGGGCAAGTGCGCCATCGTCACCAGCTACGTACCCAATCCTGGCGACGTCGCCAAGGAGGATTCCGGCGAGGGCGCGACCGAGAAGTTGCGCCAGTATGAGATTTACCGTCAGATGCTGGCCGACTACTTCGACGAACCCGCCGACAAGGCCGTGCTGCGGATCGAGGAGTTTGAGAAGGACGTCAAGCGCCGTTTCATCGAAGAGCCCGGCCAAATGCGGTTGCTGATCGTCGTGGACAAACTGCTGACCGGCTTCGACGCCCCGAGCGCGACGTACCTCTACGTCGACAAGAAGATGCGCGATCACGGCCTGTTTCAAGCCATTTGCCGGGTGAACCGGCTCGACGGCGACGACAAGACCTACGGGTACATCGTCGACTACCGCGATCTGTTCAAGTCACTGCACGCGGCCTACACCGACTACACCACCGAAGCATTCGAAGGGTATGAGAAGAAGGACATCGAGGGGCTCCTCGAAGACCGCATCGGAAAGGCCCGCGAAGACCTCGACGACGCGCTGGAGAAGATCCGCGCCTTGGTCGAGCCGGTCAAGGCGCCCAAGGGCACGTTGGAATACCAGCACTACTTCGTGTCGGACGTCCCCGGTGACGCCGGCCAGATCAAGGCCAACGAATCAAAGCGTATCGCGTTCTACAAGGCAGTTGCGTCTCTCGCCCGCGCCTACGCCGGGATCGCCAACGACATGGACCGCGCCGGCTACTCACTTGCGGAGGCCGACGCCATCAAGGAGGAATTGGCTCGCTACGTTGCCGCGCGCGACGAAGTCGAACTCGGCGCCGGCGAAAACATCGACCTGAAGCAGTTCGAGGCTGGCATGCGCGCGCTGCTCGACACCTACATTCAGGCCGATCCCGTCGAGAACGTCGCCACCTTCAACAAGGGCCTGGTGGAGCTGATCGCCGAACACGGTAAAAATGCCCTCGGCACAATGCCGCCAGGAATCCGCAACAATTCGCAGGCCGCCGCCGAGACAATCGTCAACAACGTGCGCAAGACGATCATCGACGAGCACGCGATGAACCCCAAGTACTACGACAAGATGAGCGAGCTACTCGACGCTCTCATCGAACAACGCCGCCAGGACGCAATCGACTACAAGCAGTATCTGGCTGAGGTGATGGCGCTGGCCGCCAAAATCGGCACCAAGGAGTCGGATACCAAATACCCGGGCTGGGTCACCACCGTCGCCCAGCGCGCACTGGTTGACTTCGGCTGGTCCGACGGCGTGAATGTCCAGGTTGTCTACGACACGATTCAAGGCGAGAAGAGCCACGACTGGACCGGCAACAAGTTCAAGCAACGCGAACTGTCTCACGCGCTGCGCAAGGTGCTGCCCGAAGACGTCGACTCCGACCGGCTTTCGGCGCTCATCAGCTTGCTCAAGGAGCACGATGAGTTTCGCTAATGCCTACCTCACCGTGGGCGGTCTTGGGGTGGATGTCGTCTACAAGGACATCAAGAACCTGCACATCTCGGTCTACCCACCGATGGGGCGCGTGCGGGTGGCCGCACCGGAGCGCCTCAGCGAGGACGCGATACGCCTCGCGGTCGTGGAGCGGCTGCCGTGGATCAAGAAGCAGCGCCGGCGCCTACTGGACGCCCAGCGGCAGACTGAGCGCAAGATGGTGTCCGGTGAGACGCACTACGTGTGGGGTGAGCGCTACCGCCTCGACGCCTCGCGCGTGGGGCGCTCGAACGTGTCGATGCAGGGCAGAACCCTCTGGCTGACAGCACCAGCCGGCTCCGACATCGACGCGCGCAGCGGCATTCTCGATCGGTGGTACCGGCGGCAGCTCAAAGCGGCAGTGGCGCTGCTGCTGGACAAGTGGCTGCCGATCATCGGTGTGGACGTCGAGAAGGTAGTCGTGCGCCGGATGAAGACCAAGTGGGGCACCTGCCAGACGGCCTCACGCACCATCTGGGTCAACCCGGAACTGGCCAAGAAGAACCCGCTGTGCCTCGAATACCTCGTCGTCCACGAACTCGCCCACTTCCACGAACGCACCCACAACGAGCACTTTGTTGCGTTGATGGACAAGTACTTGCCCGACTGGCGCGCGCGCCGCGATCAACTAAACGGTGCGCCCTTGGCTCAGGAGTCTTGGACTGGGTGAGTGCACAGCCCTGAACGCCCCCGGCCTCGGTGTCCTCGGCCGTGGTTGTCGATGTTGGTGTATGGCACCGTCAGGACCTCACCTTCTCCGGCGGAACCGGATTAAGACTCCAGACCGGCGCTCACGCCGCCGCATCGTCGGCGAGGTAGCGGTACACGGTGGCGCGGGAGACCCCCAGCATCTTTGCGATGTCAGCAGCCGCGATGCCCTTCTCCCGAAGCTGACGGGCCTTGGCGGCATCGGCGTCGTCGACCTTGCGTGGGCGCCCGCCCTTACGTCCGTTGGCGGCGGCAGCGGCCAGCCCGGCGCGGGTCCGCTCGATCATGGTGTCGCGTTCGAGTTGGGCGAAGGCCGCCATGATCGTCAACATCGCCGTACCCATCGGTCCCTCGGTGTGCAGACCTTCGGTGAGGCTGCGGAACCCGATCCCGCGAGAGGTGAGTTGCTCGACGACGGCGAGAACGTGTTGGGTGTTGCGTCCGAGCCGGTCCAGCTTCCATACGGTGAGCACGTCACCTTCGCGGAGGTGGTCGAGGCAGGCATCGAGATGGGGTCGGGACGCGGTCGAGCCGCTCGCGCCATGGTCGGTGAAAATTCGCGTCGCTCCGGCTTGCTCAAGCGCGTCCAGCTGAAGCTGGGGGTTTTGATCGGTCGTCGAAACCCGTGCGTATCCGATGACTGCCAACTGCTACTCCCGTGTCTCATAATCCCGTCGAACTCCGGGTTTCGATACTAGAGGTTGTGAGACAGGTTTTCAAGACACCTGATCGAGTCGTTGAGCCTGGAAGCGTTCGTCCCGACAGAAGCGATATCTCAGTCTCAACAAGCGATCGTTTTCGAGACACGGGGATAGCGGCATTTTGCGCCTTCCGGCCGAGTCACGCCGCGCCCGCAACGGCGGGACCCCGTCTCTATGGGCGTCGATGCGACGGCGGACGACGCTTTTCGGCGCCGCGATTCTCCGCTGCTGCCCCGTGAATGGCGGACTTGAGTTCGTCGTAGGCACACTTACGCGGACCGAGTTTGGCTATCAGCGGCGCGAGCCGAATCGTGTTCTGCTCCGGGAGTTTGTTGGTGGGCAGCACATAGAAGGTCCATTGTGCGACGTCGAGCGGGTTGATGGCACCAGGGTCCGTAGTTTCGAGCAGACAGAAGACGTACACGTCGGCGCTTCGCCCCGCACTCTCCGCAAAGGTATCGGTGCGGGCGTCCCAGCCCGTTGCGGGGCGGATGCCGAACACGATCTTTGATAGCTGGGTTTGCTTCCACGTCTGCACGTAGGCAGCCGACTTCACCTCGACACCGATATCACCGATGACAAGGTCGTACCGGTCCCATTCCACGCGCTTCGTGTCGTGAATGCCGAGTGCTGTAGCCACGATGTACTCGGCCAGCACGCCGCGGGTGGTGTTAGACAGCAGGTCGCCGTACGCCCACTCCCAGAATCCCTGTTTGTTCGGGTGAGTCATCGTCGAGTCCTCATCGCTTGTGCAGTTCCCTTGCCCAGCACGGTCGTCACTTTGTGCCGGTCGATGTCGTCGAGGGTCAGCACCGCTTCGGGCCGGGTGATCCGCTTGATGTCCTCGACGTTCGGCTGCGGCACCAGTAGTGCCAGTTCGCGTGCCTCATAAACGTCGATGTTTGTGTGTATCCACTGGTTCTGAGCGGTGAGCTCGTGGTCGACGCTCACGAACCAGTTCGCCATGAATTCCTGCAGGTGCGGGATGAGAGTCCAGACTTTGCGCCGGGCGAGTGCCGACCGCGCATCAGGCCGGGTGAATGCGAGCCAGGCCAGTTTTCCACTGTCGGCCTCGGTGAGCTTCCAGAACGCGCGACCATTGTGCGTCAGGACATTCGGCGGCCTGGTGGCGGCGATCTCTTGTCCGATCTCGCGGGCCAGCCTTCGGTAGTCGGGCAGCGTGTCGGTCCAGTTGGGCGCGCTGTCGAAGTAGTCGTGTGGCTGCTTGCCACGAACGTCGTCCATCAATCGCGTCCCCTCACTGCGGCGGAACAATTGCGCCTGGCCTCGCTCCGTTCACGACACCCCGTTCCCCGGTTGCCTCCAAAACCCTCAGCATCGTATGTCGGCAGATGTCTTTGGCCATTTCGAAAGCGAGGATCGTTTTCGAGACACACACAATCAGTAAATGAAGTTCGCAGGATTAGTAACTCGGGTTTCTTCGATGGAGGACAAGTCCAACCCAAGGAAGAAAGTGTCCACGGGGTTGGCTAGTCACCCATATGGACTGACTAGGTGCTGCCAGCTATGCCGATGAGCGTCTCAGTCAACGCATTTGCCAGTTCGTCCGGCTGCATCGGGTCCTGGATGACCTGAAAGTGCTCCTCGTTTTCCTCGGCCCAAGGCGTTCGCCGCTCCAGTTCGTACTGGAGGTTAAATTCGTCTCCGTAGCCCAAGAAGGCTTGAACCAACTTCCTACTGAATTTTCGCTCGTTAACCTGTTGGATCCCCAACCACTTCGGGTAACTCAGATTCTGCGCATCTGGCCTCGGCATGCTGTTCGGCACTCTTACGCGGATCCCACAGATGTCTTCTAGGGCTGTAACCGTCTGACTCGTGAGGTCATTGGAGTCTGCGTACCTTTTCAAGTCGGTGACTGTCGCAAATGCGAGGGTCTCTGCCAGCATCTCAGCAGTGCTTAGAACATCATCGAGCACCAGGGTGCTCCCTGCAGGTGGGATCCGTTCAAGATTATCGATAAGAACCGCAGCAATTGCTTTAAGCCCGCGATTGCGCTCATCATCTTTAGGATGATAGATCACGCCACTGAATCGTCCCTGAACAGCCACAACACTAGGCAATTCTTTGTACCCACATAGCTTAGCGTGCAAATCTACCTCCTCGCGTACACCGCCCGATACAGTGCCGTCTAGTTTCGAGAAGGGTGTGATGACGGCGAGCGACTCAGATTGAATCACCAACTGGCGGTCGCGCCAATTAATCTGCTCGTCAATCTTACGAACCAATTCCTTTACAAGGGATACGTTTCGAACCCCCTCGACACCGGTCTCGATTGACAACATTCGAAAGGCCTCGGGAGTGGGTGTAACGCATTGCTCATCTGAGCCATCCAGGTCCAGGAGAGCTGGCCACCTCCTTGTCAGGCTCGCACGACTCGGGCTCGCCGGCACATCGTCGTCTGCCTCATCTTCGATCCTGAAACGATACTCGTCGATCGTCGTGGGTTCGAAGAGTACAAACTCGCGACGTAACAACGACGAGACTCGTTGTACGGCGTTTAATGTCGCATCCTCCGGCGCTACTCCTTTGCGCCGCACCTCACTGATTGGGTGTGAGAGATAAACACAACGGTGATCGCCCTCAATCAACTTCACTAGGGTGGCCAATGGGTGTTTGACAGACACAAGATAGACGGGACAGCGCGTATCCCCTGATACAGCCGTGGCTAGAGCCTTCGTACTACGGAACTCCACTAGGCGCCAGTCAAGCAGCCTTTGCAATGTCCGAATTTCATCGGAAAGTGCGAGGGCATCGTATGGGTAGAAAATCTGTCCGACACCGCTCAGGCGATAGTAAATGTCATAGATGTCGTCAATGAGGTTGACGACCACGTCTGGCACCCAGCGTGCGTTCGCGACAAGCTTGTAGTTGACGCATGGCGTGATAGTCGTACTCCCGGGCGCCCACCACGATGTATGCATGGTAAGTACGACGTTTTTTTGCTTGAGAGAATCCACAAGGATGGAGTCGACTGTCTGGAAAGCCCTGGACCACACTGCTTCTAATAGTGGTTCACTACCGAGAAGAAATTCAATCAGAGTTTTGTTGTTCGTGGTATCGAGCCCGAGCACATCTGATTCCGCCGCGAGGAGATAGCTCTCGAACGCGAAATGCGACCAGTCGCTTCCGAGGCTCTCTGCGAGCCGCCGACCTGCGTTGTCTAAACCAAGCCCACTTGTTCCCGTAACAACGACAAGGCGATATTCGTTCTGTGCACGGGACGCACGGATCATTCGGAACTAGTGGCCATACGGCTCAAGAACGCGGCAATTTGTTCCCTGCCAAGAAACTTCTCGACGTGGCCACGCGACTCGCGAATAAGGCAGGGCGCACCGTCGATGTATCCGGGCTTTCGATACACAACATGCTGTATTCCAAGGCTATTGAGCGCCTCATCGACACCCTGCGACTGACCGGAATCATCGAGGATGAGTGCAGTGCTTGAATCAGCTGAGAGACTCACGAACCTCGTCATTACGATCCCTTCGCAATTTGGCCGGCACCCATCACATGACGAGCCCTCAGCGGCCGTTGGTGGCATTTGCCCCCGTCCGGTAAATGTACCGGCCGGAACTGACAAGCGCCGAGCGTTCTCATCGCACGTATCACTAGGTCAGCAGGCCCTTCCGGATAGCTCACGGCACTCCTCCTGCAGCCAAGAGGTTCTCAGCCGCCGTTGCCTCGGCACTTTAGAGGACAGTAGCGGCCTTCGTCGTAGGCGCGCCACACTTGAAAAGTAACGATCTCAGGAGGCCGCGGTTGTTCCCCCTTCTCGCCGGGTGTGAAGTTGGCCGCAGTGAACGTATGTACTCGATCGAACCGGCTTAGCCTGGCGGTAGGGGGAGCTTACTGACCAGCTTCCCTGCATCGACGTCCAAGCCTTCGGCAATCTTGACGATTGTCTCCAGCCGCAAGCTTCGCTGTCCTCGCTCCACCTTGCCGAGCTGGGTCCAATGAATGCCGCACCGGACCGCGGCGGCTTCCTGACTGAGGCCAAGTGCCAGTCGACGATCGCGTACGCGTTCGCCGAAGACGCGAGTGGTGTCGTTCAAAGCGGGCTTGGATCGGTCGTCCGGCATGATGCCCAACCACATACGGCCCAGGCGAGAACGGCCAGAGTGCGCTGTACGCATGCGTATTGTGCCCATGCGTAATGATCCTTACGATTGCAAGGATCTTAGCTGGCTGACAGAAGTGGCTGGTCTCGGTTCACACGATTGCCAGTAGCGTTGGGAGACAACGAAGGATGAACCTGAAGGCAGCAATGATCACCGGTGTGATGATCGTCATCGGTGTCACATGTTGGACGTTTTGGTACAACTCGCAAGACCAAAAGCTGCAGCGATGCATCACAGCCGATCAGCAGGAGTGGGAGATCAAGGTACGGACCGACCCACAGGCTCAGATGATTCACAACGCAGGTGGGGATCCGCCACTCACGCTCGCCCTGCTCGACTGCGACGACAAGTTGGGGATCAAGTGATCGACGTCCCCAAGCACCTAGGTAAACGGACGAAACTCGTCACCGTCCTAGTGGCCCTGACCGCACCCCTCATCCTGGCACCGGCCGCACGAGCAGACACTGGGATCTTCACCCAGGCTGAGGCCCAGTACCTGGAGCAGCTTGCCGGACAGGGCATCCTGCCGCAGACGCTCGGGATGACCAACGGCCGAGATGAGGTTGGGCTGGGCCATGGCATCTGCCTTGCCCTCAATGACCACAGCCACGATGTCGTGGATGCGGGTATCAAGCGCAACTGGTCGAACCTCAGCCAGCTACAAATCAATGCGCTCGTCGGGTTCGCCGTGGCCGACTTCTGTGAGCAGAACGCGAGCAAGTTGTCATGAGGGCGAGCATCCCTGCAGTCGCCTCAGTCTCTTTCTCCCTGATCCTGGCAGCGACGGCGAGTGCGGATACGGATGACGAAGTTTTCCTACAGAAACTGGCTAATGACGGGATCCGAGAGTTCCCGCACCCACTGGTCCAGGAGGGTCACAGCATCTGCCACACCATCGATCTCGGCCCGAGCGGTGGGGGGTATGTGCCGGATGTGCTCGACCGAATGTCCCAGACGTTTCACCAGTGGCTAACACACCAGCAGACAGCTGATCTGGTGGTCGACTCCGTCTTGGCGTACTGCCCATACGACCGCGACAAACTGAACTTCTGAGGAGACGCTCCGCGAGGGGACGGTCAAGGTGAGCGATCATGAACTGCCGCGATGGGTGACCATCAAGCAGGCGGCCGAGTACTACCAGCTGGATCCGAAGACGATCCGGAGGATGATCGCCCACGGCAAGCTCAAGGCTCGCCGTGTCGGCGAGAGGAGCATCCGCGTTGATCGCGAGTCCCTATTGGAACTCGGCCGTGTGAGTTATTGGGGAACGTAATGACCCACGACGCCTGGCGCCCGGAGGCGCACTGCCGCCACTGCGGAAGGAAAGTGGCCCAGGGGGTGGCGCACGTCGACGAGGACGGGAACATCTGGGATGCCCACTGGGACTGTGCCCGTCGCGCGGAGCTGGAGAGGCGAGCCCGTGACGCGGGGCCGAGTGCATCGGAGCGCAGCCTGCGCGGCCGAATCGGTGCGTATACCCGGTGGGCCAACACCGAAGACCGCTACATGGCCACCAGGCCAGCGCGCGAGGGCTTCTACGCGAAGCTTGAGCGGGAGGTCGATCCGGACGGCGAGCTCACTCCGCAGGAGCGCGCCAAGCGTGTCGACTGGGCGATGAAGGCTCACATGCAGCGGATGGCATTGAAATCGGCACAGACGCGGCGGCGCAAGCGGTGAGCCGCCGGTACATCAGCATCGCCGAGGCCGCTGAATACCTGAAGATCAGTGACCGCACCGTGCGTCGGCTCATTGCCGACGGAGAGTTAACGGGCTATTCCATAGGCCGTAGCCATCGAATGCTGCGCGTCGACCTCGATGAGATCGACGAAAAGCTTATGCGGCCCATCAGCTTTCACTGGAACGATCCGTCCGCTAAACCCCGCAAACGCGAGGGCCCGCACGTCCCGGATCGGTCAATCGCGGTTAAAGGGGTTGAGGAGTCGGCCAGTGTCAAGAACGCCATTGAGCGCAAGCCGAGGCGACAGACACTGTTCTGCAAGTGCGGGCACGGCGATGGCGCTCACGGGATGAGGACCACTTACGGACCCGGCGTCGACCCGCCCAACCCCAGGTTTAAGTGCTGGTCATGTGAATGCACGGAGTTTGTCCAGGATGTCGACCGGCCTCGGCGCAAACGATGACCCGAAAGGATGATTCGCATGGTTGACGAAGGAAACCCCAACTGCGACCACCGATTTCCCCGCGGCAGCGAGTGGTGTGCCATTTGCGGGCGCTACCGCCACGCCGACCAAGTCAAAGAGCTGGTCGCAAAGGCCCCGCCGCTCAGCCAGGATCAGATCAACCGGATCTCACTGATATTCAGGAGCACGGCGAAAGATATCGACTGGGCCGCGGTCGCCGCCGAGGGCGCCATGGCCGACGTCATCCAGCAGCACGGCCTGGTGCGCTACCCCGTCGAATGCGCGTGCGGCGAGAACCTCCGTCGGCCCCAGGATTGGGGACGCCATGTCGCTGGAGCGATCTACCAGACCCTGGAGGCGGCTGGCGTCAAGCGCAAGCGCCGAACCGCCCAGCGATGAGCGACGCCGCCGACCGGCTCGCCCAAGCCATCCGCGACGTCGTCAACGAGGCCGTCCGCGCAGCAGCTCTCGAACAGGAGCGCCCAACTCCGGCGCCGTCACGCGCGGGTGAACTACCCGAGATACCCCAGGACGATTTTCTCCTATGCCCATGGTGCAACAAGAAACATATGCGGCACCTCTTGCCGGTTAAGGAAGTCCGACATCAGCTGGGCGGCATCAGCCCCACCACGTTCTACGCGTTGGTCAAGGACGGGGAACTGTCGCTCGTCAAGATCGGTCGGCGCTCGTTTGTCCAGTCGGAAGACCTCGACGATTTCGTCAGGAGGCGGCGCTACGACCCTTCTGGTTGAGCAGAAGCTGCCGGGCCGGGCGTGCACATTGACGGGGCGATTGTCGTCGTCATGGCGGATCGAACCTCCCTCCAAGGGGAACACGTCAATCGCGTGCCTCACCATGGGCCGAGATCTCCCCGCCGCATACTGGACCGCTATCCGCAGGGCGGCTTGCTCGGCGGCGTATTAGGGACCGGGAAGTCGGGGTTGAGCGACTGGGGACGGTCCTTCGAGTGCGCGAACTTCTTTGCGATCTGCTCGACGGTGAGGATGCGGTTGATACCGCCGCAGTCGCAGTCCCACTGTGCCGAGTTCCCCGTCGTCGGCGCAGCGTCGGGATCGTGTCCCTGGCCACGATGGTGCGCAGCCCAGTCCTCCACGCCATCGCAGTGGTCAGTCATGCGCTTCGTCATCGGTGATTGGGACCGTCCCGCGATCGCGGACGGCAATCCTGTCGGCCTCCCGTGAGTAGTGGGAGTTATGCCACTGTCTCTCTGGTTGTGGCTCACCGATCCATCCACGCTCGGCGCTCATGACTGTGTCCTTTGATTTCTCCGATAACTGGGGACACCCATCATTTTCTGCCACTTGGCGCCGTCGGGGTCCTGGGCCACCTGCTCGTCATAGCGGGCGTCCTGGGCACGCAGACGGGCGACGTGCTCCTCGTCGGTGGAGGCAGGCCAGTAGCCGAGTTCGGCCGCCAACTCACGCAGCCTGACCAAGTCCAGCTCAGCCATGCCTGCGCCCGGCCGCGTACCGGTCGGCGATCTGCACGGGCGAGACATTCGTCGGCGACGCCGCGCGGCGAACCAGGTGGTCGGGGTTGGTCGAGTGCACCCGGACCTTCCGGTATTCGCAGCGGCCACACCGCTGCCACGCCCAGTGCACGCCGTCACCAGGCCACCCGAACAAGTCGTCTGTCATGGCGATCTGGCCCGCGCCCTTGTCATCGTTGGAGTTCGAGTTCCCGTTCATTCGCCCGCCCCTCAGTCGGGCCTCCGCACCGGAGGCGCTCTTGCCCGCACCGGCCGGTGCCAGGCCGCTTCGTTCATCCGAGCCACCCAATGAGCGTGGGGTTGGCGTGCCGTCCAGTCGGAGCTTGGCGACGACATCTCATGAAGCACCTCCATCCTACGAGGCTCGACTAGGCACGGGCACATTTCATCGGCGATGGACTCCGGGCCGCCAGCCGGACCCGAGCGGCTAGGCGGGCATCCGGAGCGGCACGTCGTGTCCCAACGTCAGGCAGCCCCAGCCGGACGTGTCGGCCAACCGACCTACGCAACCCGGAATCGTCACCGGGGGCGGCAGCACGCCGTAGCGTTCTATAGTGAGCTGAGGTGAACGCAGACGATTTACTCAGCGACACAACGAGACTCGGAGAACAACTCTATGTCCGATAATGATGAGGAAGACTTGCGAAGCGCAATCGACCAGGACACCAATGCAATTCGGGCTAAGCGCCCCGCGGTAGATGTGGGGGATTGCACGAAGGTCGATCAGGGGGATAGCACGAAGTTAGATCAGGTGGATAGAGAGATCATGGGTGCCAAGGACCTTGAGGCACTGACCGGAACCAAGGCCAGTACATGGCGCTACTGGGCCAACATCGGCGAGGGTCCGGCCAGCTTCAAGCTCGGCAGGCGCCGCGTCTGGAAAATGTCGGTCGTACGGGAGTGGCTTGCCGAGCAAGAGAAAAGGGCCAGATGAAGTATTCAGACACACCAACGGAAACAACACGATTGGAGGACGGAATGGATGCTGGAGCAGCAGTCATGACCAGAACCGCCGCCGAGCAGCGACGGATAAGTGGGAAAGCGTAGCTGAGAAGGACTTCAACTTTCGCACCGTCGACCCGGCGGACGTCAAAGAGGTCTTGATGACGACGAGCAAGGGCAGGTGCTGGGTGGACGGAAACCCTTAGGGTTTGGTTGATGGCGTCGTACTACGTTGCCGGGAAACTGCTCTCGGCTTGCACTAAGTCTTACTAGGTTTTGAACTGCTCTTGACATTTTGTACGTTCTGCACAGCCATGCGACACGAAACCCCAGCCCACCGCTCTGAGTCCACGATCCTCCCCGTGCTTGGATACCTTGCCGGAGTTCGTATCTGTCCCTTACTCAATTTTTCTTGAATTTTGATTCCTACTAACTCCGGCATGAATGTCTCTGAATACCAGTACTTCCCGGTGGTTCCTTCTGGTTCCCGGGAACCTGTTGGAACCGCCCGTCCGATGGGCAGGTCGGACGAACGATGCGCGCTGTGGGCTTCCGTTTTTTCGAAATCCAAGTGGTGGTTCCCAGTAGTTCCCTCTGGTTCCCCAGAACCTGTTGGAGCTGGTTCCCGGGTTCCCCGGTATAGGAACCGGGGAACCAAGAACCACTCAGTCTGTGCGTAAGGCGTTCCCGGAGTGGGCATACCGATCCGACCGCTCGTCGTCCGTCTCGCGGTATGGCTTGAGTGAGGTGTACACGTCGTATCCAGATCGGCCCTTCGCGGTTTCCACGTAACCCTCGCTCCGGAGAATGTCGATGCCCGCCAGCATCGCCTGCTTATTCCCGCCGGCCGCCTCCGCCACCTTGGTCTTCGTCAGCTCCGCGGGGTGCTGCTCGATCGCCTCGCTTGCGCGCTGCATCAGGTTCGTCGGACGAAAGACAGCTGGGCCGCAGGAGTTTTCGTCGCTTCGAATACCCGGGGCGCCGACAGTCACTGTCGGCGGGGCGACCGTCGAGTCGATGATGATCCGGGCCGCCTCCTGGGTGCGGTCGGACTTCCGGAAAGGGCCGCAGTGCACCCTCACGCATCCGGGGCGGTCCTTGCCCACCCGCAGCACCACCTCACCGCGCATGTCCTTGCCCAACGGGAGGGCAACCTCCACGGTGTACGCAGCGCCGCTCAGCCCGGCCATCTTGGCCTGGCCCCCGATGGCGAAGCGCCCCCTGGTGCCAGCGTCCTTAGTTACGTGGTCAATGAGCACCACGGCGGCACCGGTTCTGGCGGCGATCAGCTTCGGCACCGCCCTAAGCCAACGGGAAACGTCATCATTGTCCTTCGTCGAACAGCCGAAGATGCCGAGCGCGTCCGTCACCCCGTCAATGACGGCCAGTGCGTAAGTGCCGGAGAGCACCTCGTCCCATGCCCGCCGTTCCGCCACGGAGTCCGGTCGGACCTCTGGCTGCACATAGCGGAAGTGGTCGGCAACGGCGGCAGGATCAGCGCCGAACTCCAGAAGACGGTCGACGACGGACACCGCATCCGACTCGAAATCGAGGTAGAGCACCTTCTGACCGCTATTGATCCGGCGTACACATTCAACCTGGATGACCAACGACTTCCCCGATTCAGACTCACCATGAAAGCTGTGCACCAAGCCGGGATAGAGGAGGCACTGCCCGTCGGATCGCTCAAACAAGCTTGGCAGCAATGGCTCACGGACGCCATTGAGCAGGTCTGTGAGGTCGACCGGACACCATGATGGCCCGTCCTCTCCAGTATCGGGATGACCTCCAATGCCTTCTCCGTTACCTGAGCTGGCTGTCCCCATCGTCTGCCACGGGTCACTAGGGGAGGTCGCCGCGATGAGCAGGGCCGCACCCTCAGTGAACCGCCAGAACTCCGCCTCGGCCACCTTGCGAGGCCGGGTATCGGTTACCTCCAGCACGTAGGCGGTGAACAATGTGGACAACGCGCTCGGTACCCCGACACGGCCCGAGTGGTGCATCCGCATCAGCGCGGCGACGTCGTCACGGGTGTGGTCGTAGCGGCTGCCTGCTCCGCCAGTCAGCTCCAGCAGGGCTTTCTGCAGCCTCGCACCGACCACCTCGTCCGGCACGCCGTTGTCCGTCAGCTCCATGAGCTGGTGGTAGACCTGCTCGTCGACCACCGCATCGTTCGCCTTGGGTCGGTTGGGAGCCGATCCGTCGAAGACCTCTTCGCGAACCGAGTCTTTGGCCAACGCAGTCACCCACGCCTCGGGCAGCTCGGAGAGGTGCTCTACGCGAGGCACCTCGCCTTCAGGCAGCAGCGTGCCGTCTGGGCCCAACCAGCGGTACCGCTGTGCGTTCTTCGGATGGATGGACGGCCAGGCAGTGACGTAGCGGTGATGGGGTTGGATGACCTCGATGTCCCCCCGCCCCAGATCCTTGAACTCAATCACGCTCCGAAAGAACACGCCCACCGGCACCCGAAAAACCCGAATGCCGCTGACTTCATCATCGACGCGCGACGACGAGCGATACGTAGCAGGCAGCGGACCCCACCGATATTCGGCTTCCTTGAGCGTCAGGCCCCCAGTCTTGGCGTCGTAGGCATCGACATCAATACCGATGAGCCCGTAGTTCACTCGGAGTGCGAGGTTACTCAGGCCGTGTTCTTCCCGTGCCCATGTGGCGATCTGCTCGTCACTGGGCCAGTGTCCATGATGTCCCGTGTAGCCCTTGGGCGGCGGATATTTTGCACCCGGCGGAATCGGCAATGGTGCACGCCACCCCGCCTCCCTGTGCAGCCGGGCGCCCCGGGCGTAGATGCGATCCTCACTGTCCTGATGTCGCTGCTGTCCCGTGTCCTGGTCATCAAAGGTGATGTCCCCAAATGTGTTGCGGGAGTTGCGCTCGGCTACCCTACCGGGAGCCCCATTCGTCATCACCGTGAATCACCACGCGCCGCGAACGGAGTAGCCGAGGCGCCATAGGGTAGCCGCAAGTTGTTCGGCGCGGCCGGGGTGGATGCGCCACACCTTTGAGGTCGCGTCCCAGTGTCGAGCCGCGGGCGGTAACGCCCTGATTGCGATCACCGCGCGCTTGTCGGGTTCCAGGCTGACCAGTACATCGTCGTAGTACTCGCCGAGATGTTCGAACCGGATGATGGGGTTTTCAAAGCGCCCGTCTGCTCGCTGGCGCTGGCGTGCCCCGAGTCGGCATTCTGGCGGTGGTGTTGGTCGTCGCAGTTTTCGTGGGCCGCCTCCTCGCGGGAGGCGGCTCCTTTTTGTCTTCGTCATGCGGTGCCGTCGCCACCCACGGTTTGGGCATCGAACCAGGCCTCGAGATCGCTTCTGCGGTAATAAATTTTGCCGCCAACCTTGAGCTGCGGCGCGAATAGACCCTTGCGGTACAGGTCCTCCTGGGTGTTGATCGGGATCCCGTACTGCTCTTGCACGCCACGCTTGCTGACCAAGATGGTTGGGTTCATCTCTGTCCCTTCCCCGAGCGAGACTCTCTCGCCCTCACCCGTTTTGTGACGAGGGGCGCCGAAACACATTGGCTACGCGAAATTCTTGGGGGACGAGGACAACTGCGGGGAAGAGGATCGCGGGGAGACGAAGCGCTCACTGCTCTGGCTCGCCGGGCAGCTCCTCGGCGTCGGCGCCGGGTCGCTTCTTCAGCTGGGTGAGTTGGGGCGCGCATCTTACGCACCTTGGCCGAGCGCAACGAGATCAGCGCCAATGGAGCCCGGGCGGCGTGGGTGCTCATGCCAGCGCACCGGCACGCCGTCGATCCGCTGGCGATCGATGCGTACGTGCACGGCCTCGGTGGACGCGGCGATGGACCTTCTTACCATCCACCCTGAACGGCTGATAGCAACCTCTGGGATGAGGGGACATCATTGCAGTCACTAGATTTCGTGCTCTCCATCGCTGTCAGCGGAGTCCGCTTCATCGCCCAAGTCGACGGGTTGATCGTCGTGGGGATTGATGGGCGCGATGTAGCAGATCGTCCCGAGCGGGTGTTCGGCGACGGCACCGTCGCCCAGCACGAAGCGGTTGTGCTCCCAGGTGAAGTCCGAGGCCGCCTCGGGCTCGATCCGAATCTGGATTCTGACGTGGCGACCGTCGCTGTACGTGTTGTCGGCCTCATCCCAGGTGCAGTCGTCGGCGTCCTCGTCACGCACCGCGCATAGTGTGCCGGCATACAGGGCCCCCCAGATGTAGAAGAGCTGCGTCTGCATGCTTATCGACTCGTCGAGGTCGAGCCGACCGGTGCCTGCTAGTTCACCGAGCCGGTACTGCGTTTCAGCGAGCAGTTTCGTGCCTGTGGCGTAACCGTGTTTCGCTTGGTCGGCGATGTCGTGAACGTTTGGATTCACCGCGGGTCGGTTCGCCATGACTATGTCTCCCCTTCGGTCGCTGACGTGATTTGAAAGCGGCCCAGCAGCATTGCCTTCAATCCGGTGACAGGGACCTGATCGACCAAGCCTTCCTCGCTCCAGGCGAAATCGATCGATCCGTGGGGCACCTGATCGACATGCGGGTCGGCCCACAGCGTCTCGATCAGATCCAGCACCTTGTACCCGTCCGGTGACACGCGGAACCGGTCGCCGCAGTTATCGATCAGCTCGTCGAGCAACGGCCAGATGCCGACAACGCAACCACCTTCGCCACGGATGAATTCACGGGCAGCGGCGACGCAATCATTGGGTGCTACGGACATTTTTCCTGTTCCTTTCACGCGGGCATTCCGGCGTTGGTCTGTGGGAATGGGCGCCGGGGTCTCCTCGGCTGCCGATGTGCATCGTTGTGTTCGCGAAATCCGGGTCGTAAGAAGTCATGGGGTCCTTTCGGGTTGGGGGTGGCGTGGGTATAGGAAGCCGAGCACCTTGTTGGTTTTTGGGATGACCCGGTCCGATCCGGCCGGGTTACTTCGATCTCGAGGCGGCCCCCGGCGGGTTGTCGCTGCGGTTCGCGGCCAGGTAACGAGCCACATCGGCGCGCAGATAACGCACACGCCTGCCGAATTTCACATAGGGAATGCCGCCGCGCCGATACCTGTCCTGGGCGAGCGCGGCTTCGGTGGTCGCCATTACGGGCGCCAACTCGCGCGACGTCGCGATGGCGGGGAGTGTCGACAAGTCGATGCCGGTGTCAACGAACAGCCTCGACAACTCGGTGTCCGTCAGGTCTTGTATTGCCATTTCAGCGCGTCCTCTCAGTTTCACTTCGCCTCATTTCTAGCGACACCACTAGCCCACCACATCAGAGGCGTCGTGTCAACTCGCATACTTGCTAGTCAATTCACTGACAATCACGTAGAGTGAACTGGTGGCAGATTCTGTGACAAAAGTGGCGGAAGTGATAGGCGAAAGCGCGAAGGTCCTTCGGCTAGACGCCAAGGTGACGCTCGAACAGCTGGCGCGGGTCGCGCAGCGCTATGGTTTGCCTTGGACATCGGGCCGCGTCGGTGATTTTGAGGCAGGTAGGACTGCGCCGAGCCTGCCGACCCTCATTGCAGCCGCAGCGGCGCTAGGTGATGCGATCGGACGCCCGGTATCGCTCGCCGAGCTGGTCGCCGGCAACGGGCGAGTCCAAATCAACGACAAGCTGAGCCTCGACAAGTCAGCACTACATGCTGCCCTATCTGGCGGAAGTCTCGGCGCCGAGCTGGTAGCGGCGTCGGACGAGACCTCGTTCTTGCAAGAGAATCTAGCGACAATGCCGATGGAGATCTCAACGGTTCACTGGCCCAAGCGACTCCGTGCGATAACGCAAGGTCTCCGCTCGGCTGTGCTCCGGGATTTCAGCGAATCCGACGCGCGGATGTGCAAGAACATTGGCGTTAGCGAGGTACTCGGTGCGACAGCCATGGCAGCGTTGTGGCGCCGCACTTTCACGGCCGAACGCGACCATCGGGCCGGACCAGACGCCAACGCTCAACGCCGGGGCCAGATTTCACGCCAACTGAAGGCCGACCTGCAACAGGTAATCAACGATGGCGACGGTTGAGCGGTACGAAACCAACGGTGGTGCAACGCTTTACCGCGTTCGCTACCGCACACCCGACAACAGGTCGACGCAGAAGCGCGGCTTCAAACGCAAGATCGATGCGCAGCGGTGGGCAAACTCGGTAGAAGTCAACAAGATGACGGGCGATTACATCGCGCCGTCACTGGGCCGGATTACAGTGGCCGAACTGGGCCCTGAGTGGCTGACCCGTAAAAAGCAACACACCGCACCGTCCCACTACCGGATGCTCGAGTCTGCTTGGCGTGTCCACGTTTCCCCGCGGTGGAGAAAGGTCGCGGTCGCCGATGTCGACCTGTTGAGCATTGAGGCGTGGATCGCCAGCATGGGAGCCGAGGGTGCCGGCGCGACGACAGTGCTGCGGGCACACGGGGTGTTATCGGGCATTCTGGCCGACGCCGTGAAATCTAAACGGCTCTCAGCGAACCCTGCTAAGGGCGTAGAGAACCTTCCGCGCAAGACTGGCAAGCGACGCGTCTACCTGTCGGCAGATGACGTGTACCGGCTCGCCAACGAATCCAGCCAGCACCGAACCCTAGTGCTTGTGTTGGCCTATACCGGCATCCGGTGGGGAGAAGCGGTGGGACTCCGAATACGCGACGTGGAATTCCTGCGTCGTCGGCTCAACGTGAACCAGAACGCCGTGCAGCTTGGTGTCAGCCACGCGGTAGGTCCGACCAAGGGCCGCAAGGCTCGCTCGGTGCCGGTCCCAGGATTCGTGCTCGATGAGCTGTCGGTCCAATGCGGCGGCAAGGCTCTTGGCGACCTGGTGTTCCCCGGGCCGGATGGCGGCTACTTGCCTCGGCCGAAGTCCTCGGGCGGGTGGTTCGCCGCTGCGGTCAGGAGAGCCGAGATCCAGACGATCACGCCCCACGATCTGCGCCATACCTGTGCGTCGCTGGCTGTGTCGGCCGGCGTGAATGTCCTGGCGTTGCAGCGGATGCTCGGGCACACATCGGCAAAGGTCACGCTCGACACCTATGCGGATCTGTTCGACGACGATTTGGACGCCGTAGCGGTCACTCTGCATAGCCGGTACTCACGCGAAAGTGTGGCCAAAATGTGGCCACGGGGGCCGGAGGACGCGCGTTAGCAAACACTAAAATACCGCTGACCTGCGATAACAGATCTACAGTAATGGCGGTGGCGGAGGGATTTGAACCCTCGGACGGGGGTTACCCGTCACACGCTTTCGAGGCGTGCTCCTTAGGCCGCTCGGACACGCCACCGCGTGGCAGCTTACCGGCCCACCGCAGCACTAATCCAATCGCTGCTTCGCGAAGAACGCCTCGAGCGGCGCGGCGCACGCGTCGGCCAACACTCCCCCGCGGACTTCTGGTCGATGTGTAAGCCGACGATCGCGCACCACGTCCCACAGCGACCCGACCGCGCCGGTCTTCGGTTCCCATGCGCCGAACACCAGCCGAGACACCCGCGCCATCACCAATGCGCCGGCGCACATCGTGCACGGCTCAACCGTCACCGCCAGCGTGGCCCCGTCCAACCGCCAGCCGTCGGCCAACGCCGAAGCCGCGGCCCGCAGCGCCAGGATCTCCGCGTGCGCGGTCGGATCACCCAACTCCTCGCGCATGTTGGCTGCCCGCGCCAATTCGGTGCCGTCCGCGGCGACAATCACCGCCCCGATCGGCACGTCACGAGGCCCCGCCGCATACGCGACCTCGAGCGCAACCCGGATCAGGTCTTCGTCGGTCTTCACCGACCCAAACGGTCGAGCACCGCCGACAGCTCGTCGGCGAAGCCCATTTCCCGTGCGATCCGGCCGAGCTGCTCGTCGGCGTACAGGTCGGATTCGTCGAGGATGACGCCGAGCACCGCTTCGGGCAGGCCGATGTCGGCGAGTACTCCGAGATCGCCCTCCTCGAACGGGTCGGCTTCCTCCAGCTCCTCAGGGGAGATGTCGTTGTCCAGCTTCTCGAGCACCTCGGCGGCGATGTCATAGTCAAGTGCGGCGGTCGCATCCGACAGCAGCAGCCGAGTTCCCGCGGGCGCGGGCCGCACGATCACGAAAAACTCGTCGTCAACGTCTAGCAGCCCGAAAACCGCTCCCGCACTACGCATTTCGCGTAACTCCGTTTCCGCTGCCGTCAGGCTGTTCAGAGCGGCCTTGCGCATCGCTGAGCAACGCCACTTGCCGTCCTCGCGCACGACGGCTACGCCGAAGCCGTCGGGCATGTCCGCGGCGTGGCCCTGCGCCGGCGCACTCTGTGCTCCCATGGGGGCTAACGGTAGTCCGGCGGTCCAGCCTTGACCAGCAATGGACACCAAGCCTGACGTCGGGCGATACCGGCGATATGCCAACCTGGAAGGGTGACAAACACACCCATTTGCGTGGTGGGTCTTGGACTTATCGGGGGCTCCGTGATGCGCGCCGCGGCTGCGGCGGGACGCGAGGTGTTCGGCTACAACCGCTCGATCGACGGCGTACAAGCCGCGAAATTCGACGGCTTCGACGCCACCGAGGACCTCGACGAGGCGCTGACCCGCGCCGCCGACAGCAAAGCCTTGATCGTGCTCGCCGTACCGGTGCCGGCGCTGCCGCAGATGTTGGCACGCATCCGCGACGCCGCGCCGGAATGCCCATTGACCGACGTGACCAGCGTGAAGGGCTGCGTCCTTGACGAAGTCCGGTCCTTTGGCCTGCTTGACCGTTTCGTCGGCGGCCATCCGATGACCGGGACAGCACAATCGGGCTGGGTCGCGGGCAGCCCCCTGCTCTTCGTCGGCGCGCCGTGGGTGATCGCCGTCGACGACCACGTCGACGCCGACATCTGGACGATGGTGATGAACCTCGCCCTGGACTGCGGCGCCGTCGTCGTCCCGGCCCGGTCGGACGAGCACGATGCCGCCGCCGCCACCATCTCGCACCTGCCGCACCTGCTCGCCGAGGCGCTCGCCATCACCGCGGGCGAGGTGCCGCTGGCGTTCGCGCTGGCCGCTGGCAGCTTCCGCGACGGCACGCGGGTGGCCGCCACCGCCCCGGATCTGGTCCGTGCCATGTGCGAGGCCAATGCCGACCAACTGCTGCCCGTACTGGAGCGCACGCTTTCCCTGCTCGGCCAGGCGCGCGACGCACTCGCAGCGAAAAGCCCGCTGACCGACCTGGTCGAGGGCGGTAACGCCGCACGAACCCGCTACGACAGCTTCGGCCGACCCGAGATCGTCACAATCGTCATCGGGGCGGAGAACTGGCGCAATGAACTCGCCGCCGCAGGCCGTGCGGGCGGGGTGATCAGATCCGCGCTGCCAACCCTGGGTAGTCGAGGATGAAGCCCTCGTCGTCGACCCGGATCGTGGTCTCTGCCACCGGTGAATGCAGCTTGATCCCGTCGGGCGCGCTGCTGTAGCTGATGACCGCCGGGTCCACCGACAGCTCGGGCAAACGCACGTAGACCACAGGCAACGTCACCGACTCGCTGCGCTGATAGAGCCCGGTGCGCCGGATCGGCAGCGCGTTGAAAAACGGGCTGAAGATCAGATCGACGTCGAGCGCGCCTTCATAGGCGGCACGTCTGGACTCGCCGGTGTGATGCTGAACCAGCCACATGTTCTCTTCGTCGCGGGCGATCGACAGCTGCCGCTCGCGCTCGGCAAGCGTGACGGTCAGCGACAGGCGTTTCGTGGCGCCCGCCTCATCGGTGACCAGATCATAGGAAGCCGAGAAGGCTGGGTGCGACGGCGTCGCGGCCGCGACGATCCTGCCGTATGCCTTCATGCGGTTGCCGGACAGCTGAACCCGCACGGACTCCATCCGCGGTACATCATGCGCGCGCCAGGTCAAGATTCGCGGCCAGGCGCCGTCCTTGTCTTCAGAGCGACCTTCACTCACCCCTCTACCGTAGGCGAAGGATCGCCTCGTTCGTAGCGCCGTATTGAAGTGCTTTGCGCGGGTGCTCGCGACTCGAGGACGACCTCATCGCCGAGCAACGGCTGCGGCATCTGACGCAGCCGGCCGGTGCCGGGAACCGACGCCCACACGGCGAAAGCCAGCGCCGCGTCGAGGATCAACGCCAGGGCCGTGACCATCAACGCGCCGACCAATGCGAGATAGAACTGCCGCACCTTGATGCCGTCGATCAGATAGCGACCCAGGCCGCCCAGGCTCGCGTAGGCCGCGACGGTCGCGGTGGCGACGATCTGCAGTGTCGCCGTGCGCAACCCGCCGAGGATCAGCGGCATCGCGTTGGGTACTTCCACGCGCAGCAGCACCCGCGTCTCGGTCATGCCCATCGAACGCGCGGCGTCTACGACGGCGCGGTCCACATTGGCGATGCCCGAGTAGGTTCCGGCCAATAGCGGCGGGATGCCCAGCAACATCAGCGCCACGGTCGGCGGCACCAGCCCGAGGCCCCACAGCAGCACACCCAGCAACAGCACACCGAGCGTAGGCAGTGCGCGAAGCGCGTTGACCCCGGTCACGACGAGGAAGGTGCCGCGGCCGGTGTGCCCGATGATCATGCCCAGTGGCGCAGCGATGATGGCCGAGAAGACGACGGCGACGACGGTGTATTGCAGGTGCTCGAGAATGCGCGCCGTCAGGCCGGCGGCACCACCCCAGTTGGCTGCGGTGAAGATGTACGAAAGTGCTTGCTGCAAGAAGTTCATGCGGTCGCTCCGGCGGTTGCTCCTGCGCGGGCTGCTCGGGGGGCCTTGGTCGCCCTCGTCCAGGGCGTCATCGCCTTCCCAGCGAGCATGATCAGGGAATCGATGACGATGGCGAGCACGAAGATCGCAATGATGCCCGCAATGATCTGGTCACTCTTGTTGGCCTGATAGCCCTCGGTGAACCAGGTGCCCAAGCCACCGATTCCGATCACCGATCCGACCGACACCATGGAGATGTTCGTGACGGCAACCACGCGCAGACTCGCTATGAGCACTGGAACAGCAAGGGGCAGCTCCACTTTCAGCATCCGGGAGACTGGTTTGTAGCCGACGGCGGTGGCGGCGTCGAGCACCGCAGGTGACACCGCGTCCAGCGCTTCGGGCACCGCGCGGACCAACAGCGCGACGGTGTAAAGCGTAAGCGCCACAATGACATTCGCCTCGTCGAGGATGCGGGTGGGAATGATCAGCGGCAGCACGACGAACAGCGCCAGCGACGGGATCGTGAAGATGATGCTCGCAGTCACCGTCGTCAGCCGTCGCAACGCGGTGGTCCGCTGGACCAGCGCGCCGAGCGGCACAGCAATGATCAGCCCCAGGACGATCGGAACCAGTGACAACCGTAGGTGGATCAGCGTCAGCGTCCAGAGGTCGTCGAGGTGAGTGAGCAGATAGCGCATCCGCTACCCCAGCTCCGGAACGCGGCGCTGTTCATTCAGCGCCTTGAGCACATCGTCGGCGCGCACCCCACCGATCAAGTGGCCGCGCTCATCGACCGCCACGCCCAACCCGGTCGGTGAGGACAGCGCGGCGTCGAGAGCTTGTCGCAACGTGCCATCCGGCTTGAAGAAGGATCCGCCGCCGACGGTGCTGTCATACAGCGAGGAGCCCTTGCGGTGGACCGCAACACCGTCGGCATTGATCCACGCGAGTGGTGTTCCGTCTGCCTTGACGACCAGGGACCATTCGCCGGGCTGTAAGGCCAGAGCGTCGACCTCGCCATCGGTCACCGTTTTGATCTCGTGCAGAGGCAGCCCCGTCGCATGGAAGAACTGCAAACCTCGATAACCGCGGTCGGCTCCGACGAATCCCGAAACCAGCTCGTTGGCGGGGTTGGACAACACAAAAGCCGGGTCTGCGTACTGCAATAGCGCGCCACCGCGTCCGAAGACCGCGACCTTGTCACCCAGCTTGACCGCCTCGTCGATGTCGTGGGTGACGAACACGATCGTCTTGCGTAATTCGCTTTGCAGCCGCAGGATCTCGGTCTGCAACTCTTCGCGCACCACCGGGTCGACCGCACTGAATGGTTCGTCCATCAACAGGATCGGCGGATCGGCCGCCAACGCGCGAGCCACACCGACGCGCTGCTGCTGACCGCCCGACAGTTGCGCCGGGTATCGACTGCCGAGCTTCGGGTCCAGACCGACGCGCGCCATCACGTCCAGCGCGGATTTGCGTGCGCTGCGCCGTGATTCGCCTCGCAGGAGAGGCACGGTGGCGACGTTGTCGACCACCCGCAGATGCGGCATCAACCCTGCGCTCTGGATGACATATCCGATGCCCAGCCTCAGCTTCACCGGGTCGACTTTGGTGACGTCTTTCCCGTCCACGGTGAGTGTGCCGGAGGTCGGATCGATCATCCGGTTGATCATCCGCATCGAGGTGGTCTTGCCGCAGCCGGACGGACCGACGAAAACCGTCAGCGTGCCCTCCGGGACCTCGAGTGTCAGGTTGTCAACCGCGACAGTGCCATCGGGATATTTCTTCGTGACGTTCTCGAATGTGATCATTCGTCTATTTCTGCAGGGGCTTGTCGAAGCCGTTGTCCTTGATCCACTTTTGCGCCGCCTTGTCGGGGTCGATGCCCTTGTTGCCTTCCACCGCCGTGTTGAGCTGAATCAGACCCTCCGTGGTCAGTTTTGCGCTGACGGCGTCCAGTACCGTCTTGAGCTCAGCGGACATCTTCTGCGACGCCACCAGTGGCACCACGTTCGCCGCGAGGAACACATTCTTCGGATCCTCGAGAACCACAAGGTGACTCTGCTCGATCGCCGGTGAGGTGCTGAAGACGTTGGCCGCGGTGATGGCTCCGCTCGTCAGGGCTTGCACGGTCGCGGGTCCGCCGCCGTCACTGATCGCGATGAAGTTGGCAGGCGCGATGTCCAGACCGTATTTGTCCTTGAGACCGACGAGGCCGGTCACGCGGGTCTGAAATTCCGATGGCGCGCCGACTTTCACCTCGGGTGAATGCGCGGCGAGGTCGGCGATGGTTTTGAGATTCCACTTCTGCGCGGTCGCCTCGGCAACCGCCAGGGTGTCCTTGTCCTCCGCCGGCGACGGATACAAGATCGACAGGTCGCCGGGAAGCGCTTTGAGCAGAGCCAGCAGCACGGCATCAGACGTCGTCGCCGTCGCCTGCTTGTCGAAGTACTGAAGGAGGTTGCCGGTGTACTCCGGGATCAGGTCGATGGAATGGTCTTGCACCGCAGGGATATACGTTTCGCGGCTGCCGATGCCGAACTGACGGCGGACGGTGAAGCCGTTGGCCTCCAACGCCTGGGCGTAGAGCTCGGCAATGATCTTCGACTCGGTGAAGTCGGCCGAACCGACCTTGATCGACTTGAGATCTCCGGATACCTCCCCGCCGCCGAGCGGATTGGAGCTGCCGCACCCGGCGATCACCAGCGCAAGCACCGCCGCAATGACCGCCAGAATCGATGTACGCGTGCTCGACATACCGAACGTCCTCTCGGCGCATTGGCTTCCCCGGGACACTATCGAGATGTGCGCCGAAACGCCGCCCTTTAGGTCAGCGTGATCACCGATGTGGTTTCTTTCGATGCTGGAACGGGCAAAGATGGCAGTATGACCAGCGATCCGTCTGCCTCGCCCGATCCCCCCCGCGGCGCCGTTCCCCCGGGGCCTATCGAGCCGCCGCAGGCCTCCTCGAAGGGGACGCCGCCCGACCCGACGGCCACCCCCGGTGAGTATCTCGTATCGCCAGAGTCGGCCGTCAAGTTCACTCGTGCGGCGGCGCTGTGGTCAGCGCTGATCGTCGGGTTCGTGATCCTGATCCTGTTGCTGGTGTTCATCATGCAGAACACCGATTCGACGACCATCCACTTGTTCGTCTGGGAGTGGAACCTACCGGTCGGCGTGGCGATTCTGCTCGCCGCGGTGTGCGGCGGTCTGCTGACCGTGGCGGCCGGGACAGCACGCATCGTCCAGCTGCGCCGTGCGGCGAAGAAAAATCTGAAGGCCGGGTTCTAGCCGAGGACGCGTAGGCCTTCAGCGACCAGCGGCGCCACCGCCTTGTCGACCGCATCGGCGTCGTCGGCAACTCCGCCGCCCATGCGCGCGCGGAATGCGATGCCCGCGGCGATGATTGCCACCTTGAAGTAGCCGAGCGCCATGTAGAAGTCCCAGTTGTCCAGCGGCTGTTCGGCCGCCAGCGAATAGCGGTCCGCAAGCTCGTCGACCTCAGGCATGAGCGGTGACGCCCACGCCGACGCGGAGTGGATCATGTTGAACATCGAGTGGCGGTACACGCACATCAGCGCAGCGTCGCTGAGCGGATCGCCGAGCGTCGACATCTCCCAGTCCAGCACTGCGACGACCTTGGTCGCGTCCTGCGCATCGAGAATCGTGTTGTCGATCCGGTAGTCGCCGTGCACGATCGAGCTGCGGCTCTGCGGTGGAATCGCTTCTGCCAGAGCCGAATGCAGCCGCTTGACGTCGGCATCACATGGATCGTTGTCGCGCCGCACCAATTCCCACTGCCCGCCCCAGCGACGTACCTGCCGCTCGAGATAGCCAGTGGGTTTACCGAAATCGCCGAGCCCGACAGCTTCTGGGTCGACGGCGTGCAGATCGGCGAGCACCCGGATCAGCGCGTCGACGCAGTCGCTGATGACGGCCTTGTCACCGAGCTCCTCGAGCTCGTCGTCGTACCGCACGACGCGCCCTGCCACGTACTCCACCATCTGGAACGGCGCGCCGAGCACGGAGTCGTCGTCGCGCATCGTGACAGCGCGCGCGACCGGCACCGGGGTGTCGGCCAGAGCGGCCACCACCTTGTACTCGCGCGCCATGTCGTGCGCCGACGGCGTCAGACCGGAAAGTGGCGGCCGGCGCAGCACCCACTTGTGTGCGTCATCGGAAACCTGGAACGTCAGATTGGACCGGCCGCCGGCGATCAGCTCGGCACGGAGCTCCCCGCTGCGGGCGATGCCGATGGACTGCAGATGGCGATCAAGGGCGTCGAGGTCCAGCCCGTCGAGCGAGGTAGTCACGGAACTTGTCTACCATCGCTGGTTTCGCGGCAAGAGGTCCCATACGTGCTCGGTGCCATTGAGGGACGCGACGTACAGATTGCCTTCGCGGGACAACAGCAGCCGGGTGATCCCGGCGTAGTCGACGTTGACGCACAGGATCTTCTCGGTGCCCATGATGGTGTGCACCAGTCCGTTGATCACGCCGCCGTGGGTGAACACTGCGACGGTGTCCTCGTGATCGCCGGCTTCCGCGATCGCCCGGATCCCGGCGTTGATCCGATCAAGGAACGCGGTCTCGTCGACGCTGCTGGGCAGATGCCCCTGCGACAACCGGGCCAGCTCCTCAGGAAATTCGGCGGCGATCTGCTCGATCGGGATGTAGTCCGCCATGTCGCGGTCGTATTCGGCGAGCCGGTCGTCGACCTCTATTGTCAGCCGCAGCGCGTCGGCGACGGGTTGCGCGGTCTGGATGGACCGGACCTGCGGGCTGCTTACCAGCCGGGTGATCGGGAAGCGCGCCAGCGCATCAGGCAGCCGCTTGGCCTGCTCGATGCCCTCTTCGGACAAATCGGGGTCAGAGCCCTGTCCGGGTTCGCTGCGAAGCGGCAGCGCATGCCTGATGAGAAGCAATTGCACCGTGTCACCATATTGCTGTGACTTCCCGGGGATACGCCGACCACCTCTTCGATCTCACTGACCGGGTTGTGCTGGTCACCGGCGGCAGCCGGGGCCTCGGCCGGGAGATGGCGTTCGCCGCGGCGCACTGCGGCGCCGACGTGATCATCGCCAGCCGCAAGTACGAGACGTGCGTCGAGACCGTCAAGGAGATCGAGGCCGCGACCGGTCGTGCCGCGCTGCCGTACCAGGTGCATGTCGGACATTGGGACGAGATCGACGGGTTGGTGGCCGCCGCCTACGAACGGTTTGGCAAGGTCGACGTCCTCATCAACAACGCTGGCATGTCGCCGCTGTACGAGTCACTGAGCACGGTCACCGAGAAGCTGTTCGACTCCGTCATCAACCTCAACCTGAAGGGCCCATTCCGATTGTCGGCCCTTGTCGGCGAGCGAATGGTGGCCGACGGCGGCGGGTCGATCATCAATGTCAGCTCCAGCGGGTCGCGACGGCCCCGGCCCGAGCAGCTGCCGTACTCAGCGGCCAAGGCGGGACTGAACGCGCTGACCGAAGGGCTCGCGCTGGCGTTCGGCCCGACCGTGCGGGTCAACACGTTGATGCCCGGGCCGTTCCTGACCGATATCAGCAAGGCCTGGGACATTCCGGCGACGACGAAGGGTGCCCAGCACTTCGCGCTCAAGCGGCTGGGCAATCCGCCCGAAATCATCGGTGCTGCTTTGTTTTTGGCCTCCGATGCGTCGAGCTACACCAGCGGTTCGATCATCCGCGTCGACGGCGGCATTCCCTAGCGATTTCGGCGCGGCAACAGTCGCTCAGCGAGCGTAAGCGCGCCGAAATCGCTACGGCTCGACGATGTTGAAGCTGGGGTTCGGCCGGTCAACCACTGCGAGCACCGACGGCATTGCGTTGGTATCACCGGTCACCTCCAGCCCCGGTGAATCCGCGTCGCCTGCAACAAATGTCAAGAGCCGCAACTTGTTTGCGAACTTGATGCTCGCCTGTGCGGTCGATTCATCGGCGGCCACTCTGCGGTGGACCAGCACCCCGTTGCGCACCGTCAACCGGTAGTTGGTCGCGGTATCCAGGAACGTGATGTCGACGGCGACGTCGAGATCCCATGCCCGCGGCCCATTGAGGTTGATCGCGAACGTGTCGAACAGCTGCTCGGGCGTCAGTTGCATCACCATCGACGGTGACGCGGTCTGCGTCGGCGTGCCGAAATTTCCGTCGCGCAGCTCGGTCATCCCCGACAGGAAGAAGTTGCGCCATACCGCGTTCTCTGCGCCGTAGGCGAGCTGCTCGAACGTGTCGGCGTAGAGGTCGCGGGCGCCCCGGTGATCCTTGTCGGTGAAGATCGCGTGGTCGAGCAGGGTTGCAGCCCAGCGGAAGTCGCCGCCATCGAAGGCCGCACGGGCGATTTCGACGACACGGTCGAGGCCTCCCATGGCCTCGACGTAACGCGGTCCGATCGCTTCTGGCGGGTGGGCCCACAATCGGGCGGGGTTGCCGTCGAACCAACCCATGTAGCGCTGATACACCGCCTTGACGTTGTGGCTGACCGAACCGTAGTACCCGCGGGTGTGCCACGCCCGCTCCAGCGCAGGCGGCATCTGGAAAGTCTCGGCGATCTCGATTCCGGTGAAGCCCTGATTCAGCTGCCGCAGTGTCTGGTCGTGCAGATATGCGTACAGATCCCGTTGCAGAGAAAGGAATTCGACGATCCGCTCCTTACCCCACGTCGGCCAATGGTGTGAGGCGAAGACGACGTCGGCGCGGTCGGCGAACGTATCGATTGCCTCGGTGAGGTAGCCGGCCCAACCATGCGGATCACGGACCAGCGCGCCGCGCAGGGTCAGCAGGTTGTGCAAGTTGTGGGTCGCGTTCTCGGCCATGCACAGGGCCCGGAATTTCGGGAAGTAGAAGTGCATTTCGGCGGGCGCTTCGGTCCCTGGCGCCATCTGGAACTCGATGTCGACGCCGTCGAAGGTGTGCCGCTCTCCGGTCTCGCGGATGTCGATGGTCGGCACGATCAGCGCGACTTCACCAAGCGAAGGAGTCTGCCCCAAACCGCAACCCACCTGCCCCTGGGGGCCGCGCTCCAGCACCGCTCCATACATATATGCAGCGCGTCGCGCCATCGCCGTTCCCGCGTAGACGTTCTCCTGAACGGCGTGCTCGGTGAAATGCTCGGGCGCGATGATCGCGACCTTGCCCGCGTCGACGTCGGCCTGTGTCGTCACGCCAAGGACACCGCCGAAATGGTCGACGTGACTGTGGGTGTAGATGACGGCGACGACCGGCCGATCACCTCGATGGGCGCGGTACAGATCCAGCGCGGCCGCCGCCGTCTCAGTGCAGACGAGCGGATCGATGACTATGACACCGGTGTCTCCCTCGATGAAGCTGATGTTGGACAGGTCAAGACCGCGAACCTGATAGATGCCTTCGACCACCTCGTAGAGGCCTTGCCTTGCGCACAGTTGGCTCTGCCGCCAGAGGCTGGCATGCACCGATGTCGGCGCCTCGCCGTCTAGGAAGGCGTAGATATCGTTGTCCCACACCACTCTTCCGTCGGCGGCCTTGACGACGCATGGTTCGAGGGCGCCGAGAAAGCCCCGATCGGCGTCCTCCAGATCCTGGGTGTTGTCGAACGGGAGATTGGTCAGGTGTTCGGCGTGCGCCGACTCGATCACCGCCGTCGGGGGCTTCTGTTCCATGACGCTGACATTGCCACGCGAGTCTGGCGACGGGTGGTTGACTGACCGAATGAGTGTGCGCCGCGTAGTCACCGGACACGATCCGTCCGGCAAGTCAGTCTTCGTAAGCGACGAGACGGTCGAGCCCGTCGTCACCACGATGATGCCGCAGTTTCAGCCCTACCTACTGTGGGGTGCAGACGAGACGCCGCAATTCCCTGACGACGGCAACATGCCGCAGTGGCACACCTATTTTCCGCCGCCCGGCGGTTTCCGATTCGGCGGCGCAAACCATGCCGCGGCGCCACCTGCCTAGCGCCATATCGGCCTGATCTGCGCTGTCGACGCCAGCTGAGCTAACTTTCCTGCTCGGCAAGCCATCTCTCGGCGCGGCGCTTGGACGCCCGCGACAACCATGCGTCCTGGATCAGCTCGGTCAACTCGCTTTTACTGATCAAGCGTAAGTCCTTGGCGCGCACCAGAACCGATAAATGCCCGTCGAACCGATCGGTGGTGAAGAACGGCGAGTCGGGATCCTGGATGAGCGCGAGCTTGTCGCTCTCGGACTCCACCCAGATCATGATCACATCGGCGTACCGTTCGCCGGTCTCGGGGTCCTCGGCATCGGGCTGCGGCGTGCGAAAGAACACGAACGATTTGCCGCCCACCTGATAGATGGCGTTGCCCTTGGGCCCCTCGATACGGGTGGCGTACGGCATCGCAGCGGCGATCTCGTGCACGTCGGCTACTCGGGCTTTGCGGTCACGCATGGCGATCCAGGTTGTGTAGCACGACATCTGACAACGCGGCGTTGTCCACTGTTGCGGTCATGTACGTGCAGAACGGTTGCCTGCGCCGGTCGGTCGGCGAGCCGGGGTTGAGCAGGCGCAGACCCGTCTTGGCCGTGGTGTCCCACGGAATGTGGCTGTGGCCGAAGACCAACACGTCGGTGTCGGGGTACGCGTCGGCCATCCGAGCTTCGCGGCCGGTCGCCGCTCCGGTCTCGTGCACCACGGTGAAGCGGAGCCCGCCAAGCGTCGAGTCGGCACGTTCGGGCAGGCGACGCCGCAACTCTGCACCGTCGTTGTTTCCCCAGCAACCGACCAGACGCTTGGCCTTGGCTTCCAGCGCGTCGAGCAACGACGGTTCCACCCAATCGCCGGCGTGCAGCACCACGTCGGCGACTGCCACCTCGTCCCAGACCTGACGGGGCAGGTCACGAGCTCGCTTGGGAATATGGGTATCGGCGATCAGCAGCAGTCGCACGGCCCTAATCTAGCGGCGCATAATGGCAACAGGTGAGTCACTATGGATGTCCTCGCAGCTGCGGCCCTGGTAGTGCTGGTGATCTGGTTCATCGGATACTGGCGCTTTCACCAGGAGCACCGCCGTCACCGCTACTAGCGCCTGGCCCTGCCGCCGACAACTCGAGATCGAGCGCGACGAGACGACCGAGCGATGGTCGGGCTACGTGCCTCGCTGCCTGGTGGGGCACGGTTGCCGACTGCTCGGCCTCGGCGAGACCGTGGCCGCCATTCTGGCGGTGAATCCTCGCGAAGCGGCTACGCGGATTTCGTCGGCGCGAAAACCTCGATTACACCGTTGATTTCGCGCACCCGAAACCTCGGCAGCGGCGGTGGAGCGACGGGCAGCTGGTGCGTGACATTGGTGCCCTCCAACGAAAACGATGTCGAGTGGCAGGGGCAACGCAACCGGCTCTCCGGCGCGTCCAGCCACAGCTTGCAGCCCTGATGCGTGCAGACCCCGGACACCGCCTCCAGCTTGGCGTCGCTGCGATGCACGAATCCGTTGACCGAGCCGAGGTCGAACGCAAGGGCCCCGCCATCAGGGAGGTCGGCGCTCGCACCGACGGCGCGCCATGTTCCCGCGTTGGGTTCGAGCTCCCCCTGGACCGGCGTTGCCTGCTGGGTCACTGTGGGCGCGAGCAGATTACGGCCGACCACCAACCCGGCTGCGGTTGAAGCGGCAGCGATGGAGCCGCCGATGACCACCTCGCGTCGGCGTGGCGCCCATCGCGGATGTGAGACGGCTGGCTGGCCTTCGGACATTTCGGCTGCGAGCCTGCGATGTAGGTCGGTGACGAACTCCTCGCGGGGGGCATCGCTGCCCAACCGCGCCGCCCGCAACTCGATGGCGGTCTTCATCTGCTCGGCCTCGAAATCGTCGGGGCGCGCGGGCTCCGTGCGTTGCCCTTTCAGCAGCCCCTCGACGAAACGGCGTACGGTGCGGTTGCTCACGTCGTGGCCTCCTCACCCGATTGTGCCGCCATCCGCAGCGCGCGGTGCTGCAACACCTTCGCGTTCGCCACGGTCACCCCCATCTGACTGGCGGCCTCACGCACCGAAAAGGCTTGCAAGAAACGCAGTTCCAGGATGCGACGGTAGTTGTCCGGCAGCCGCTGCAACAGCTGGCGCACCTTGTCAGGCGCATCGCTTGCGACCAACTCCGGCTCGATGGGCTCAGGCACGTCGTCCTCGATGACGGTCACCTGGCGGCCCATCCGATCGCCCCAGTAGGACGCGAGCGCCGTGCGGGCCGTCATCCGAAGATACTTGCGTACCTCAGGTACGGTCGCGGAGACTCGCAGCGGGCGCAGCGCCGTCATGAACACTTCCGCAGTCAGGTCTTCGGCGTCCGGTTGGTTGCCGACTTTGCCGTACATCAGCCGGTAGACCCAGGTGACGTTGTCGCGATACACCGCGTCCCAATCCGCGTACGCCGCCCCCGTCACCGATTGCAGTCCGGTAACGGGTTGAGGACGGCGCTCCTCACGCTCGCTGCGGATCACTTACGTCACTACGGCCGGGGTGCGGTCCGGGTTCATTCGGGCCTCAACTGAGTCGACGTCATGCCAAGAGATAGCACCGATGGTTACACGGTTGCTGCAATCGCGAGAAGCGTCCTTATAAGCCTGCCCAGTGCGATACTGAGCCCGATGGCTCACGCGCCTCAGACGCATTACGCGAAGGGCCCGGGGGGAGACATCGCCTATCAGGTGGTCGGCGACGGTCCGATGGATCTGGTAATCGTCCCGGGCTGGCTCTCCCACGTAGATCTGATGTGGGCGGATCCCAGCTGGGCGAAGTTTGTCGGAGAACTTGCATCGTTTGCCCGCGTGATCCTCTATGACAAACGCGGCACTGGTCTTTCTGATCCCGTCGATGGCGTGCCAACCCTCGAGAGCCGCGCCGATGACCTGCGTGCGGTACTGGACGCTGCGGGCAGCGATCGCGCCGCCCTGTTCGGATACTCCGAGGGTGGGCCCATCAGCGTGATGTTCGCCGCTACGTATCCGGGCCGGGTGCTGTCGCTGATTCTCTTCGGCACATACGCAAACGGATCGCGCGACGACGACGGCTCACCGGGCCGGGCGAAATGGATCGAGCTGATGGACCGGGTTGAGGCGTCGCTCGACTGTTGGGGCGAGGGACTGACGTTGGACTGGGCGGCGCCCAGCCTCAGGCACAGCACGATGCAGCGGACCGGCTGCGGCGCACTGGAACGGGCTGCCATGAGCCCGAAGATGGCTCGGCTGACGTTTGAGGCGGTGCTCACCAAGGCCAAAGTCCAGGACATCCTGCACAGTGTTTCGGTGCCTACGCTGGTTCTGCATCGCACCGACGAGGCGATCCCGGTGGAATTCGCGCGGGAGATCGCCGAGAAAATTCCGACGGCGCGGCTTGTCGAACTCGAAGGGGTCGACCACTGGGCGGCCGTCGGGGATATCAAGTCGATCACCGGTGAGGTCGAGCAGTTTCTTACGGGCCACCGTCACGCGCAACCGCCAGACCGAGTGCTGGCCACCGTGCTGTTCACCGACATCGTCGATTCGACGCGCCGCGCAGCCGAACTCGGTGACCGCGGCTGGCGCGAACTGCTCGGGCGACACGATGACCTAACCCGCGAGCAGATCGGCCGCTTCCAGGGCCGCGAGGTCAAGCACACCGGCGACGGGTTCCTGGCGACCTTCGACGGACCAACCCGAGCTGTCCGGTGCGCCACCACGCTCGCTGAGCGCATGCCGGAAATCGGCGTCGAGATCCGCAGCGGTCTGCACACCGGCGAATGTGAGGTACGCGGCGACGATATCGGCGGCATCGCCGTACACATCGGGGCACGGATCGCCGCGTTAGCCAAACGTCGAGAGGTTCTTGTTTCCCGGACCGTCAAGGACCTCGTCAACGGCTCCGGCATCACGTTCGAAGACCGTGGCTCCCATGTGCTGAAGGGCATTCCGGCCGAATGGCAGCTGTATTCCCCTGTCGGGGAACATGATCCGGCCGAGGGGTTGTTGGCCCGAAACTGAGTTGGCGCAGCAGCTGAGTAGCTGTTGACGTCGCAAAATTCGGCACTTCTGCTTATCTGGGCCAATTTGAGTTTGCTGGCTGCGATGATTAGCCCCATGGGGTCGCCGTGGTGAGGCGTCCGGCGGAGTCCCGGGCGGTGTCGGATTTCCTCGGTTCAGCCGCTGTGCAGCCGTCGGGTCAGATCATCGCCGGGGAAGCCGGCATCGGTAAGACGACGCTGTGGCTCGACGGATTAGCGCAAGCGCGCGAGCAAGGATTCCAGGTGCTGTCGGCGCGTGTCGGCCAAGCGGAGTCGGTGATGGCGTACGCGGCGGTGGCTGACCTCGTAGGTGACGTCGACACAGCGGTGTTCGACGCCCTGCCCGACCTTCAACGCCTCGCGCTCGACCGGGTGTTGTTACGGGCAGGCGGTGCGGGTCCGGAAACCAATCATCGCGTCACTGCGGCGGCCCTCGTGGAGGTCGTGGACCTGCTCGCGAGAGACAGGCCCGTGCTGGTTGCCGTTGACGATGTGCAGTGGCTGGACTCGTCGAGCCGAGCGGTGTTCTCGTACGCGGCGAAGCGGTTTCGCGGACGAGTCGGCGTGCTGGTAACGGAACGGACGCAATCAGACGCCGGTACCAGCGCGTCGTGGCTGCAGCTGGGCGATCCCAGCCGACTGGCTCGCATCCAGCTCGGTCCACTGAGTCTGAGCGCGATGCAAGCATTGATTTCCGAACGCCTCGGCCAGACCTTCCCGCGTCCCACCATGGTGCGCATCGCCGAGGTGTCCGGTGGAAATCCTTTCTACGCCCTGGAATTAGCGCGCGAGATGGGCGGCCGTCACACTGACGCCAAAGCTCTGCCCCGGACACTGGCCGATTTGGTGCAGGGGCGTATCGGGCGCCTTACCGACGAAACCCGCAACGCGCTGCTTGTCGCGGCGAGCGTGTCGGATCCGACGGTGGATGTCCTTGCCCGAGCGACGGAGACGACCACCGAGCGAGTGGTGGAACTGCTTGAAGAACCCGAAGACCACGGCATCGTGGTGGTCGAAGGCAACCGCGTCCGGTTCACCCACCCGCTGTTGGCGCGAGGCGTTTACACCGACGCCGCACCGGCTCGTCGCCGCCGCGTTCATCGCGCACTGGCCGACGTGGTGACCCATCCGGAACTTCACGCGCGACATCTGGCCTTGGCCACGTCCAGCCACGACCCTCGCACTCTCGAGGCCCTCGACATCGCCGCCAAGGCTGCCCGACACCGGGGCGCGCCGTCGGCAGCAGCGGAGCTTCTCGAACTTGCCATCATGCTGGGCGGTGATACGCCGGCACGGCGCCTGCGGGTGGCCGAGCACAACGTCAGGGGCGGCGACACCAAACATGCTGAAGCGGTGCTCGACCCGTTGATCGAGCAGATGCCGGCAGGACCCGAACGCGCAGAGGCACGCTTGGTGCGCTCGACCATCTATCTCAACTCCGATCGCTACCGGCCGGCGGTCAAGGACTTGAAGCTGGCAATCGAGGACTCCAGGGACAACCTCGTCATGCTCGCGCAGGTCCGGCTGATGCTGTCATTCGCCCAGGCCCGGATGGCGCGGCTTGACGAAGCGCTTAAAAACGCGCGGCAAGCGCGCGCCGAGGCGGAGCAGACCAAGATTCCCGTGCTGGTCAGTTCGGCCCTAGCCAATTGGGTGTTCGTGAGTTTCATGGCCGGCCTTGGATTTGACGAGCCAAGCATGCAGCGCGCACTCGAACTGGAGGACTTCAACACCGAGGTCGCGATTTCATGCCGTGCGAGTGCAGTGAACGCCGTCGTGCTGACCTGGACGGGTCGACTCGAGGAAGCGGCGGCGCAGATGGAGGCCGTTCGCAGTCGACATCTCGAACGCGGCGCTGACACCGAGATGCTTTTCGTGTCATTGAATTCCACGCTGCTGAATCTCTTGCGTGGGAACTACCGAGATGCGGAACGCGACGCAGCGGACACCCTAGAGCGCACGGAGCGGGTCGGCGGGGAGAGCTTCAGACGAAGCACCGGTCTCGCTATCCGCGGCGCCATCGCGGTGGCCACCGGTCGCGAGGCCGAGGCCAGGGCTGACTTGTACTCGGCGTTGGAAGCGGGACTGCGAAGCCAATCCCCGATGATCGGCTTCGTTGCCGCGATGTTGACGGCACTGGAGGTGTCCCTGGGCAATTACGAACAGGCGCTTGAGGTTTCGCAACCGCTGCTGGCGAATTTCGATGCCATTCCCGGCACCGAGGTCAATACGTCTGCCTACCTGCCCGACGCAATCGAGGCGTTGGTGACGACGGGCAGGCTCGACGACGCGATCCCGTTCATCGAAGCGCTGGAAACCAACGGCCGCCGGTTCGACCGGGCATGGATGCTGGCGGTGGGTGCGCGGTGTCGCAGCATGCTGCTGGCGGCGCGGGGCGATGTCACAGCGGCAGTCAGCATGGCCGAGCAGGCGATGGCCGAGCACGAGCGATTGCCGATCCCCCTCGAACGCGCTCGAACCCAGCTGCTGCTGGGCCAGCTGCAGCGTCGACAACGAAAGAAGCAGACCGCCGCAGCCACCCTGACCGAAGCGCTGGAGACATTCGAACGGTTGGGCAACCCGCTGTGGGTGGCGCGCGCACGCGCCGAGCTGGAACGCACCAACGTCAGCCCCGGCAAGGGACCGGAGCTCACGCCGACGGAGCGACGGGTCGCTGAGTTGGCGGCGACGGGCATCACGAACCGCGACATTGCCGCCGAATTGTTCGTCAGCGTGAAAACGGTGGAGGCCAATATGTCCCGGATCTACCGCAAGCTCGGCATCCGATCGCGTGCCGAACTCGGCCGACGAATCGACGGAGAATCGCAAAGCGGGTGAGCGCGCCCGAAGGGATTCGAACCCCCAACCTTCTGATCCGTAGTCAGATGCTCTATCCGTTGAGCTACGGGCGCCTGTCTTATTCAGTTGTGGCCGACGAGTCAGCCGCAGCGGAGGCGAGAGGATTTGAACCTCCGGTCGCCTTTGAGGGCGACAACTCATTAGCAGTGAGCCCCATTCGGCCGCTCTGGCACGCCTCCCGACGATTACCGCCGATCCGACAGCGTACACAGGGGTAACAGGCGAAGGCAAAGCGCAGGTGAGCGACCCATAAACTGGTCAGGTGACCGCCCGCCTACGACCCGAACTGGCCGATCTGCCCGCCTACACCCCTGGCAAGACCGTGCCGGGCGCGATCAAGATCGCCAGCAACGAGACCGTGTACGGGCCCCTGCCGAGCGTGCGGGCCGCCATCGTGAAGGCCGCCGACACCATCAACCGGTACCCGGATAACGGGTACGTGGAGCTGAAGGAACGGCTGGCCAAGCATATAGACGGAGGGGCGTTCGCTCCTGAATATTTCTCGGTGGGTTGCGGGTCGGTCAGCCTGTGCCAGCAGCTGATCCAGATCACCTCGACCGTCGGCGACGAGGTGCTGTTCGGCTGGCGCAGCTTCGAGATCTACCCGCTGCAGGTCCGCACTGCGGGCGCGACGCCCGTGCAGGTGCCGCTGACCGATTACACCTTCGACCTCGACGCGATGCTTGCCGCGATCACCGATCGCACCCGGCTGATCTTCGTGTGCAATCCGAACAACCCGACCAGCACGGTCGTCGACCCCGACGCGCTGGCCCGGTTCGTTGAGGCCGTGCCACCGCACATCGTGATCGCCCTCGATGAGGCCTACGTCGAATACATCCGCGACGGCCTGGTGCCCGACAGCTTTGGGCTAGTCCGCAAGCACAGCAATGTCGTTGTGCTGCGGACATTTTCGAAGGCCTACGGGTTGGCCGGGCTCCGGATCGGCTACGCGGTGGCCGATCCGGACATCATCGCCGCCCTGAGCAAGGTCTACGTGCCGTTCACCGCGACCAGCATCTCGCAGGCCGCGGCCATCGCGTCACTCGACGCGGCGGACGAACTACTGGCCCGCACTGATGCCGTCATCGCCGAACGCGTCCGTGTCACCGCCGCTTTGCGCGATGCCGGATACACCGTGCCGCCGTCGCAGGCCAACTTCCTCTGGCTGCCACTGCCCGGCCGCGCTCAGGAGTTCGCCAACGACTCCGCGAACAACCGCGTGATCGTCCGCCCCTACGGCGAGGACGGCGTGCGCGTCACGGTCGCCGCGCCGCCCGAGAACGACGCGTTCCTCGCAGTCGCCACTGGCTGGAACCGCTAACGCGGCTTCCGGCCCGTGTACGCGATCAGCCGGTCCAAGGCGCCCGCATCCGCGGCTACATCGATCGGATCGTCGAATCCGACGTCAGTGCGGCCGCTTGGCGTGATGATCGTCTTGGCCAGACCCAACACGTAGTCGGACAGCGAATCGGGCGCCGTCACCTCCCGCCCGGTCGCCTTCGCGTAATCCCAAGCGTGGACCAGGAATTCGAGGCTCAGGATGCCTGCCATCATCTTGGCGGGCGCCTCCCCAGACCGGAACGGTACGTTTCCCTCCAGGCCGTGTCTGTGCCAGGCGTCCACCGCCGGTCTTGCAGCCAGTACAACCTGCCGCTCGACCGAGTCGGATTTGTCGCGCTCGGGAAACTGGGCACCGGCCATCCCTCCGATCGTGGTGATCGAGTTCATCAGGTGATCGGTCAGTGCAGCGACGTCGAACTTTCGGCAGGGCGTCTGTTTGGACTCGTCGTCTTTGGCGATGCCGTGCAACACGTGCACCAGCACAGCCAGCGTCGCTTCGGCGCTTTCCAGTTCGTCTGTCGGTGGTGAATCAGGTCCAGGACGCAAGTCGTTGGGCATGCCCTCACGCTACGACCCGGCAGCGCTTATCGTTCACGAGATGAGGACGCACGTTTTGGTGGTCGCCGGAACCGCTCTGATCCTCGCGGGCCTGACCGTCGGCTGCGAGCGCTCCACACCCGGCACCGTCGCGATGACGACCCAGCCGGGGCCGCCGCTCACGTCCACCCGGTCGCCGAGCACGACGATGCCCGGGCTGCCCGGCATCCCGATCCCAAACATTCCGTTCCCCGGTTTCCCAAAGAACACCGATGTTCCCGTGGTGCCCGCGCCGCCCAATGCACTGACCATGAGCTGCGGCGAGTTCAACAAACTCGACGAGGCCACCCGGCTGGCCGTGATCCGCGAAATCCTCAAACAGGAGAACAACCCGCTGGGCCCCAACGGCGAGTCCGTCGGCCAGATGCTCGTCGAAGCTGCCTGCCAGTTCCTGCCGCAGGCCACCGTCAGCGAGGTGCTGATGGGGCGGCCGCCTCGCTGACTGGCTAGCCTTCTGGCACATGGGCGATGCTTATGAATCCGTCACCGTCGACATCGAGGACCACGTCGCGCAGGTGACGCTGGTCGGTCCCGGCAAGGGCAATGCGATGGGCCCGGCGTTCTGGGCGGAAATGCCCGAGGTGTTCGCCAAGCTCGATGCCGACCCCGACGTTCGCGCGATCGTGCTGACGGGCTCGGGCAGTAACTTCAGCTACGGCCTGGACCTGCCCGCGATGGGCGGCTCGTTGGCCGGGGTGCTCGGCGGGGGCGCATCGGCCAAACCGCGGGCCGACTTTCACGCCATGATTCTGCGGATGCAAAAGGCGATGAACGCCGTCGCCGACTGCCGCACCCCGACCATCGCGTCGGTACACGGCTGGTGCATCGGGGGCGGGGTCGACCTGATCTCCGCGGTCGACATCCGCTACGCCAGTGCGGATGCGAAGTTCTCGGTGCGCGAGGTCAAGTTGGCGATCGTGGCCGACATGGGAAGCCTCGCCCGACTCCCGCTGATTCTGAACGACGGGCATCTGCGCGAATTGGCGTTGACGGGCAAGGACATTGACGCGGCGCGTGCCGAGAAGATCGGTCTCGTCAACGACGTCTACGCCGACGCCGACGCGTCGCTGGCCGCCGCGAGCGAGACGGCCGCCGAAATCGCAGCCAACCCGCCGCTGGTCGTCAACGGCATCAAGGACGTACTCGATCAGCAGCGCATCGCCCGCGTTTCGGAGAGCCTGCGATATGTGGCGGCGTGGAACGCCGCGTTTCTGCCGTCGAAGGATCTGACCGAGGGGCTGACCGCGACGTTCAAAAAGCGGCCGCCGAACTTCACCGGCGAATAGTTATCCGCCCGTCTACTTGCGAAAACACTTCGAGGAAGCGGCCAGTTCGCCAACGTGAACGCCCGCGGTGTCTCGGATCGCTTCGCGGGCGGGGGGTTACGCGTGGCAGTTGGGCCGAACGTTCGCGCGTGGGTTCAGCGAGATATCGGCGTCCAGCCCAGTTCCGCCTTGGCCTTCGCGTTGGACAACGGCAACCAGGTATCGCCGAACGCGATTGCCCCGTAAGGAGCAACGAGCCCGAACAGCCGCCGCGGTATCGGCAACGGCTTGGGCCGGTGCAGTGCCGCGGCGAGCTCGCGGATGTAGTCGCCGAACGATTGCGGTCGGTCGTCGACGATGTTGTAGATCTGGCCGCCGCGACCCTTGTCAACCGCGTCGGCCGTGGCCTTGGCGACGTCGTCGATGTGAATCCATGAGACGATGCCGTTGCCGGTCACGGCGGGCAGTGCCCACCACTTCACCAGCCGGGTGAACAGCTCGTCGTGCGGGACACCCGGGCCGTAGAAAGCGCCGTAGCGCAACACGATTCCCTCGGTGTCCGTGTGCTCGCCTGACGTGAGCACCGTCTGCTCCATGTCACGCAGCGCCTTGAGCATGGCTTCACCGCCGGGCGGCGGCGGTCCGGGATACGGGTCGGACTCGTCCATCCGTGCCGGCCCATCCGACGGGTATCCATAGGCGAAGATCACCGACTCCGCGACGATTCGACGCACGCCGGCACGTTGAGCTGCCGCCACCAGGTTCGGCGCCCCGCGCCCCCACAGTGCTCGCGCTGGCTCGAAGTCCTTGAGCCGCATGGGTCCCCGCTTCGGCAGCGTGGTCAACAGGCTGACCACGACCTCGGGCTGGATGTCGGCGACCGTAGCGCTGATCTGGTCGGCATCGAAGACGTCGGCGACCACCGGTTTGGCGCCTGCCTGTTCGATCTGCGGTGTCTTCGACGACTGCCGGGTCAGCCCGACGACGTCGTGGCCGCGGGCATTCAGCTCGCGCAGGAGCGGAAGTCCCGGCACGCTGGTGGCGCCTGCTACCAATATCCTCATCGGCTCTTCTGTCCGGCGATGCTGGCGCGCAACGCAATTGCAAGGAAGACGGTGGTCACCACCAGCCCTGCGGCCTCCAGCCAGCCGACCGACTCTCCTGCTGCGTGATGCGGGTCGATGATGTGGCTGACGGCGTGCAGGCCCCAGTGCACAGTGGCGAACGCCAGCGCGGGCACTCGCCACGACGGCCATCGCCACGCGGCCAGCATCATCAGACCAAGCGGAAACTCGAACGAAGCATTGTCGAGGATGTAGTGGTCGTTGCGGACGCCGAAGCTTCCGAGCGTTTCGAAGAACGTCCCTGGCGCGAAGAACATGAAGAGCCCGAGGGCCACCGAGTACGCCCCGAACACGATCAGAATCACCTCGACATAGCGGGTGCTCGTACGCATGGGTGTCGTCGTCATATCGTCACGCTAGTTCCTCAATGGCCTCACGATAGGCTCCACTTTGATGGCGATTTCGGGTACCAATTCTGGTCCGGAGCTGCTGGTCGAACTCGACCGTGCGGCGCCAGAACCTCTGCATCGCCAGCTCACCAACGGTCTGCGCGACGCGATCCGCACCGGACGATTGGCGCCCGAGACGCGGCTGCCGTCGGCGCGTTGGCAGCCTGCCGCGCGGCGCGAATGCGAGTCAAGGTCGAGCCGCTGGCGCCCTGCTATGCCGAATCCGGCTCCGCACCGCCGGGTTTGACGCTGGGCTATGCAAACCTCCCACCGAGTCGCAGATCGTCGCCGGCGTGGAGGCACTCGCGCAGGCTGTCCGGTGACTACGCGGTATCGGAGGGCCGATACGTCAGCACGAACTGCAGCGGTGCCCCGCCGCCGAAATTCGTGATAGCGGCACCGACAATTTCCGTCCGCGGAATTCACCGCGCCCGGCGTTTTGCTCGTTGTATTTCCGCAAGCGTCAATTCGGGTAGGGCGGTGGCGGAGGGATTTGAACCCCCGGACGGTTTTAGCCGTCTCTCGCTTTCAAGGCGAGTGCATTAGGCCGCTCTGCCACGCCACCGCCGACAAGATTACGGGGTGGTGGTGGTCGAGCCTTGATATGGGCTAGACGCGGCCGAGTTTGGCCGGCGGCGCACCTGCCTTCAGTGCGACATTGATCCGCCGGCAGTTCTCGCCCATCGCAGCGATCTGCGGGCGAGACAATCTGCCGAGGAAATGTGCACGCACCCCCTGGCCGTAGGTGAGCATCGCCTCGGTCACCGCGGCGCGCCCGTCCTCGGTGATGGTGGCGAGGACGCCTCGGCCGTCATCAGGGCTGGCACCGCGGCGTACTAGGCCCTGCAGTTCCAAGCGCCGAATCTGCCGGGTTACCCGGCTCGGCAATGACATCAGGCCGTCGGCGAGATCCCCCATGCGCGCCGAGCCAGTCGCGGACTTGTCCAACATGTCAAGCAGGCGCACGTCATTGAGCGTCAGATGGTGCGCGTCTACCAGCGACCGGTTCAGGGTCGCGTACATCCTCAACGCTGAGTCGAGGAAGTTTTGCCACGACCTCTGTTCAGCGATGTCTAACCCAGGCATCTCACTAGCAGTACGCCCGGCGATCATCCCCTCCATTTCGCTATAGTAAAACAGGCAAGCATTGCTGCGGGACGGAATGCATACCGCATTCCGCGCATAGTAGCGTTACCCCAATGCGTGCGATCGTGGCGGAAGCAGCCGATCAGCTCACCTGGCAAGAAGTCCCGGACATCGCGCCTGAGGTCGGCGAAATCCTCATCGAAGTAAGTGCTGCGGGTGTCAACCGAGCTGACCTACTGCAGGCGGCCGGGAACTATCCACCGCCTCCCGGGGCCAGCCAGATCATCGGACTCGAGGTGTCCGGGACAGTCGCAGCGGTCGGTGACGAAGTCACCCAATGGGCCGTCGGGCAACAAGTCTGTGCTTTGCTGGCAGGCGGGGGCTACGCGGAATTTGTCGCCGCTCCGGCCGGCCAGGTGATGCCGGTGCCCGAAGGTGTGCCGCTACAGCACGCCGCCGCGTTACCCGAAGTGGCCTGCACCGTCTGGTCCAACCTGATCATGACGGCGGATTTGGCCGGCGGTCAACTGCTGCTGATCCACGGCGGCAGCAGCGGCATCGGCACACATGGCATCCAGGTGGCGCGCGCGCTCGGGGCCAGGGTGGCCGTGACGGCGGGGGCGCAGAACAAACTCGACCTGTGCACCGAGCTTGGCGCCGAAATCACCATCAACTACCGCGACGAAGACTTTGTCGAGCGGATCCGCGGCGAAGGCGGCGCGAACGTGATTCTCGACATCATGGGTGCCAAGTACCTCGACCGCAATGTCGATGCACTGGCCACGGGTGGGCGGTTGGTGATCATCGGGATGCAGGGCGGTGTGACGGCCGAACTCAACATCGGCAAGCTGCTCGGCAAGCGAGCCGGCGTCATCGCCACGGGCTTGCGGTCTCGCCCGGTTACTGGGCCCGGCAGCAAGACTGAGATCGTCGAGCAGGTGAGCGCCAACGTCTGGCCGATGATCGCCAACGGTCAGGTGCGGCCGATCATCGGCGCCGAATTCCCGATCGATCAGGCCAAGGCTGCGCATGAGCTGTTGGCCTCGGGTGAGGTTTCGGGGAAAATCCTTCTGCGCGTTGGTGATTAGCGCCCGGCAACCAGGGTGGCGATGTCAGCCAAGCGACGCGAGCGCGCGCACCAACTGATCGACCTCCGCGGTCGTCGTGTAGTGCGCCAAACCGACGGTGACGGCACCGCCAACGTCGTTGACGCCGATGACATCTAGCACGCGCGAGCTGACATTAGAGACGGCAAGGATGCCGTTGTCGGCCAGCCGTTGCACCACACGTTCTGCAGGCACCTCATTCACCGCGAAGCTCAGCACCGGAATATGCGTCTCGGGCCGTCCGATCACCATCACCGTGGACAGGGACCGAAGCGAGGCCAGCAGGTAGTCGAACACCCGGTTCATGTACGTCGACGCGGATTGCATTGAGAGCGAAAGTCGTTCGCGCCGCGAGCCGCGCGCCGACTCATCCAGACCCGCCAGATACTCGATGCTGGCGACAACGCCTGCGAGCAAGCCGAATTGGTGCGTGCCCACCTCGAGTCGCGCGGGACCGGTGGCATACGGGTTAAGCGAAACCGAGCTGAACGAGTCGATGAGCGAGGGCTCGCGGAACACCAGCGCACCGATCGGCGGGCCACCCCATGCCACTGCGTTCACCGCCACCACGTCGGCGTCGATCTCGTCAATGTCGATCAGCCGGTAGGGCGCTGCCGCAGAGTGATCGACGACGACCAACCCGCCGCCGTCATGCACCAACTTCGTCACCGCCCGCAGATCTGTCACCGTGCCCAGCGTCGAGGACGCGGACGAAATCGCGACCAGCCGGGTCGACCGCGAGATCAGACCCTCCCACTGCCAGGTCGGCAGTTCACCGGTTTCGATGTCGACTTCGGCCCACTTCACTTTGGCGCCATAGCGATTCGCCGCGCGCAACCACGGTGCGATGTTCGCCTCGTCGTCGAGGCGGGTCACCACCACCTCGTAGCCAAGACCGACCCGAGACGACGACGCATCGGCCAGCGATGTCAGCAGCACCGCGCGGTCGGAGCCGAGAACCACGCCCCGCGGGTCCGCGCCCACCAGATCGGCCACCGCCTGGCGCGCAGCCTCCAGCACCGCTGCGCTGCGTTGCGCGGCAGGATGCGGCCCCACGGGCGTCGGCATCGAACCACGGAATGCGGTGGACACTGCACGGCCGACCGTGTCGGGCAGCAGCATGCCGTTCTGGGCGTCGAAATGCACCCAACCATCGCCCAATGACGGGTGCAGACCGCGCACCCGGGCGACGTCGTATGCCATGCCAGCCCACCTTAGAGCGTCTGCGAATCCCACAACCCGACACAATTTTGGCGGATGCCCGGCCGTGCCCTGTCGCTGCCCATGCCGAGCCCGGACCGAGTCACCTGGGCAGCCATACTAGTGCAGTGAGCTTGGGGTTCGGAGTGCTAGTTGCACTGTTGTTGCTGGTGATCCCCGGGGCAGTAGTCGCACGTGTTGGCCGGCTAACTTGGCCGACCGCAGTCACGGTCGGTCCTGCACTGACCTACGGCGTAGTGGGGTTGGCCATCGTTCCGTTTGGCGCACTTGGTATCCCGTGGAACGCATGGACGGCATTGTTTGCTCTGGCGATCGTCACAGGAATTGCGTGGTGTTTGCGGATGCTGCTCGGCCGCGTTCGCGACGTCGACGCGGAGGCTCGGGCGGTCGCTTACGGGCCCGCACTAGTGGTGGCGGCAGGTGTGCTGGTGGGCGCCCTGCTGATCGGGTTGGCCGCGGTTCGGGGGATGCCGAACTGGCAGTCGATTCCGAGTAACTGGGATTCGGTGTGGCACGCCAACACGATTCGCTTCATCGTCGACACCGGCCAGGCCTCGCCGACCCACATGGGCGAGCTGCGCAACGTCGAAACCCACGAAGCGCTCTACTACCCGTCGACATTTCACGCCCTTGCGGCGGTGTTCAGTCAGATCAGTGGAGCCGCGCCGACGACCGCCTACACGCTGAGCTCACTGGCCGCCTCGATCTGGTTGTTTCCGGCCAGCGCCGCGGCGCTGACGTGGCTGATGCTGCGCACCCGCACCGACCAGTGGCGCACGGCGGGCGCCGCCGCCGCCGCGGCCGCACTGTCCGCGTCGTTCACGGCATTGCCCTACATCGAGTTCGACGTGGCATCGATGGCCAACCTGGTCGCCTACGGGATCGCCGTCCCGACGGTGGTGTTGGTGATATCGGCGCTGCGACACCGCGACCGCATACCGCTGGCGGTGCTGGCGCTGCTCGGTGTGTTCTCCGTGCATATCACCGGCGGCGTGGTGGCGGTTCTGTTCGTGGTCGCCTGGTGGCTGTTCGACGCGCTGTGGCATCCCGTTCGCGGCCGCGTGGCCGACTTCGTCAACCTGGTGCTGATCGCCGCCCCGACAGTTGGGCTGCTGCTGCCGCAATTCCTTGGCGTGCTTCAGCAGGCGGAGATCATCGTCGGGCACGCGTTCGTCACCCACGAGGGCAAAAAGAAGGGGCTGTTCGACGCGGTCGTGCAGCACACCCGTCACCTCAATGACTTCCCGATCCAGTGGGTGCTGATCATCCTGGCGGCCGTCGGAGCGATCGTGTTGATCGCGCGTCGGGTGTGGTGGCCGCTGGCGGTGTGGTGGCTGTTGGTCGTGGCGATCGTGCACTCGTCGGCGCCGTTCGGTCTTGGGCCCGTCGGCCCCGTCATCGGAAAATTCGCCGACCTGTTTTACAGCGATCCGCGGCGGCTGTCGGGGGTGATCACGATCCTGCTGTACGCGGCGGACGGCATCGCCGTGTTCACGCTGGCTTCGTTGGTTGTCGCGGGAGCGCGCCGGGTGATCGACCGCGGGAGCCCACGGGCCTGGAACGTGGCGACGGCCGCCATCTGTGTGGTCGTCAGCATCGGCATCGGGCTCGCGTATCTACCGCGGGCCCAATTTCTGTTCGGCGAAAAGTACGACCGGGTGATGGTGGACGCCAAGGATCTGCAGGCGTGGGCGCATCTGGCCACTTTGCCAGGGGCCCACGACACCCTGATCGCCGACGCGAACACCGACGGCACGGCGTGGATGTACGCCGTCGCTGACCTGCATCCGCTGTGGACTCACTACGACTATCCGGTTCAGCAGGGCCCGGGCTATCACCGGTTCATCATCTGGGCGTACGCCGATGATGCCGACACCGACCCGCGCGTCGCCGAGGCGGTCAAGGCGCTGAACATCCGGTACGTAGTCACCAGCACACCGGTGGTCCGCGGGTTCGTCATGCCCGACGGACTAGTGTCGCTAGATAGGTCACGGTCGTGGAAGAAGATCTACGACAACGGCGAGGCCCGCATCTACGAATGGCGCGGCAAAGAGCAGAAGACCGGAGAGGAAAAATGACGGCCAACCCCGACGACGACAACATCGAAATCATCGGCGGCGAACCCCGCGCGATGGCCGATGAGGATGCCGACGGCAAGTCGTTGACCGATCTGGTCGAGCAGCCTGCGAAGGTGATGCGGATCGGCACGATGATCAAGCAGCTGCTGGAGGAAGTGCGCGCAGCACCGCTGGACGACGCCAGCCGCAACCGGCTGCGCGACATCCACCGCACCAGCATTCGCGAGCTCGAGGACGGCCTGGCACCAGAACTTCGCGACGAACTCGAGCGGCTCACATTGCCGTTCACCGAGGACGGTGTCCCCTCCGACGCCGAACTGCGCATCGCACAGGCCCAGCTGGTCGGCTGGCTCGAAGGGCTGTTCCACGGCATCCAGACCGCGCTGTTCGCACAGCAGATGGCGGCCCGTCAGCAGTTGGAGCAGATGCGCCAGGGCGCGCTGCCACCCGGCGTGAGCATCCCAGGCCAGCGCGGCGGCGGGACCGGTCAGTACCTGTAGCCCGTGGTTCACATCGAGACCCACAACGCGTGGGTGGAGTTTCCGATCTTCGACGCCAAGACGCGGTCGCTGAAGAAGGCGTTCCTCGGTAAGGCAGGCGGCGCGATCGGACGCAACGAGTCCAACGTCGTGGTCATCGAGGCGTTGCGCGACATCACGATGTCGCTCGAACTCGGCGACCGGGTAGGCCTCGTCGGGCACAACGGCGCAGGCAAGTCGACGCTGCTGAGGCTGCTGTCCGGGATCTACGAACCGACCCGCGGCGTGGCATCTGTGACGGGCCGGGTGGCGCCGGTGTTCGACCTCGGCGTCGGAATGGACCCGGAAATCTCTGGGTTCGAGAACATCATCATCCGTGGGCTGTTCCTCGGCCAGACGCGAAAGCAGATGATGGCCAAGGTCGATGAGATCGCGGAGTTCACCGAACTCGGCGACTACCTGTCGATGCCGCTGCGCACATACTCCACCGGTATGCGGGTGCGGTTGGCCATGGGCGTGGTCACCAGCATCGACCCCGAGATCCTGCTGCTTGACGAGGGCCTCGGCGCGGTGGATGCCGACTTCCTCAAAAAGGCGCAGTCGCGGCTGCAGGGTCTTGTCGAGCGGTCCGGAATCCTGGTATTCGCAAGCCATTCCAACGAATTCCTGGCCCGATTGTGCAAGACCGCGATGTGGATCGACCACGGCACCATCAAGATGACCGGCGGTATCGAGGATGTCGTGCGGGCGTACGAAGGCGAAGACGCGGCCCGGCACGTGCGAGAGGTCCTCGAAGAGGACGCCCGAGAGCAGGCGCATGACTGAGTCGATCTGCGCGGTGGTCGTCACGCATCGACGGCCCGACGAGCTCGCCAAATCACTTGATGCGGTGTCAGCTCAGACCCGAGCACCCGATCACCTGGTGGTGGTCGACAACGACGACGACCGCCGCGTGCGCGAGATCGTCGACGGCCAGCCGATCCCGTCGACCTATCTGGGGTCGCGCCGAAACCTGGGTGGCGCAGGCGGTTTCGCGTTGGGCATGCTGCACGCGCTGACCCTGGGCGCGGACTGGGTGTGGCTGGCCGACGACGACGGCAGACCGGCCGACTCCGAGGTGCTCGCCACACTGCTGGCGTGTGCTTTGAAGCACGGGCTGGCCGAGGTGTCGCCGATGGTGTGCGACATGGCGGATCCGCGGCGACTGGCGTTCCCGTTGCGGCGCGGCCTGGTGTGGCGCCGCTTGGCAAGCGAATTACAGGTGGGCACAGAGGATCTACTGCCGGGCATTGCGTCACTGTTCAACGGTGCACTGATTGGCGCGTCGACACTGGAGGCTGTCGGGGTCCCCGACCTTCGGCTGTTCGTCCGCGGGGATGAAGTCGAGATGCATCGTCGGCTGGTGCGCTCCGGCCTGCCGTTCGGCACCTGCCTGAACGCGGTGTATCTGCATCCGCATGGCAGCGACGAGTTCAAACCGATCCTCGGCGGCCGGATGCACACCCAGTACCCGGACGACGCCTCGAAGCGGTTCTTTACCTACCGCAACCGCGGCTACCTGATGTCGCAGCCCGGCATGCGGAAACTTCTGCCTCAGGAGTGGATTCGCTTTGGTTGGTACTTTCTTGTGTCCCGCCGCGATCCGGCCGCCCTGTGGGAGTGGATTCGGTTGCGGCGCTTGGGTCGTCGCGAGAGATTCGAAAGGCCTGGCTCTTGACCTTCACCGATGCGGCCGCGCAGTCGCGCACGATGAGCCGCGCGTGGGGCGATCTCGTCGCCGGATTCGGCAAGCGCGAGCTGTGGTTGCACCTGGGCTGGCAGGACATCAAGCAGCGATACCGGCGTTCGGTGCTCGGCCCCTTCTGGATCACGATCGCGACGGGCGCTACAGCCATCGCGATGGGCCTGCTGTACTCGAAACTGTTCAAGCTGCCACTGGCCGAGCATCTGCCCTACGTGACGCTGGGCCTGATCATCTGGAATCTGATCAACGCCTCGATACTCGAGGGCGCAGAGGTGTTCGTCGCCAATGAGGGCCTGATCAAACAACTTCCAACGCCGTTGAGCGTGCATGTCTACCGGTTGGTGTGGCGCCAGGTGATCCTGTTCGCACACAACATCATCATCTTCGTCGTCATCGCGATCATTTTCCCCAAGGCATGGAAATGGACCGACCTTGCGGTGATCCCGGCGCTGGGCCTGATCGTGCTGAATATGGTTTGGGTGTCGATCTGTTTCGGCATCCTGGCCACGCGCTATCGCGATATCAGCCCGCTGTTGTTCAGCCTTGTGCAGTTGTTGTTCTTCATGACGCCGATCATCTGGAACGAGTCGACGCTGCAGCAGCAGGGTGCGGGTTCCTACGCCAGGATCGTCGAACTCAACCCGCTGCTGCACTACCTGGACATCGTGCGGGCGCCCTTGTTGGGTGCTGACCAACAACTGCACCACTGGGTAATTGTCGTGGCGCTGACCGTGATCGGGTGGATGTTCGCCGCGTTGGCGATGCGCCAGTATCGCGCGCGTGTGCCGTATTGGGTCTAGCGTGTCGACTTGAGCGACTGAATCGTCGCGAAACTGCAGTTGTTGTGCAGCCGACTCGGGCGGTCTCGCGATGACTGCAGTCTCGACCTCAACCGGGCACCCGGGTGGCCACGTACGGCAAACTGTCGCCGTGAGTGATCGCCCACCGCCATTCCCCCTCTGGCTGCGGACATTGCTGTGTCTGACCGCGTCGGCGATCTGTTTCGCGTTACTCGTCGCGGTGGCGTACAACATTCGCGGAGGCGGCGGTGCGCTCTGGCTCGACCGCGAGATCGCCGAGCGCGTGCATCCACATGTGGGACCCCGCAGGACAAAGCTGGCGCTCACCCTTACCCAGATCGGATCGCCGATGTTCATTGTCCCGGCGACCCTGTCCGCCGCGCTGATCATCGCGGTCGCCCGCCGATCGATATGGACCGGAATCGTGGTGACCGCAACGGTGGGTTTGGTGGGGATCGGCAGCACTGTTGGGAAACAGATCATCACGGCGGCCCACCCGCCCCCTGGCTCGCCGATTCAGGTCGCACTGGCACACACTTTCCCGTCCGGTCACGTGTCTGCGACGGTGTCGTTCCTTGGAATCGTGGCGATTGCCTTCGGCGCAAAGCCGCGGCATGTGCTTGTCTGGCTGGGGATCGCCGCCGTCACCGCGGTCGTAGCCGCGACGCGGATCTACTTGGGCGTCCATTGGTTCTCGGACACAGTGGGCGGCGTGTTCCTCGGCTGCAGCGCTGTGTTCGCCGGCGCCGCGCTATTGCCGCACCCGGACCGACGCCGCCCTCATCCGCCTTGATAGCCAGAACCCGGCTCCGCGGCATTGCGGAGCCGGGTCTGCGCACGCCGGATCAGCGGTTGGGCAGCGACAGGCGCGTAGTCACGCCACCGCATTGCTCAGCGTCGCCATCGCCTCGTAAACCTCCGGCGATACCCGGTTGAGGTTGATTGCGGCGGGTTGTTTCAGTGGTCGTCATGTCAGCTCCTGATCAACGGCGCGGCGGCTCGAGGCGGATCGTCACGTTGATACGGTTCCATGCATTGATGGTGACCGCCATTGCGATGACCTGACTCAGCTCGCGTTCGGTGAAAACCGCTGCGGCCCTTGCATACACATCGTCGGGGACGTGGCCGTTGCCAAGTTCGGTGATCGCCTCGGTCAGCGCCAAAGCGGCGCGCTCACGGTCGGTGAACAAATCGCCGGCTTCCTCCCACGCCGCCAGCACGTCGAGCTTCTGCTCGCTCACACCGTGCTTGCGCCCGTCGCGGGTGTGCATGTCGAGGCAGAACGCGCAGTGGTTGATCTGCGAAGCGCGGATCTTGATCAGCTCGCCGAGCTCGGGCTCGACATCCTTGGCGGCCGCGTTGCTCAGCCCCATCATCGCCTCGTACAGCTCCGGCGACGTCTTGTAGATCTTCAGCCGGGTGGCGGGCAGGTTGTCCAATGTCGTTGTCATGGCTCCAACGCTAAAACCGAAAGACCCATCTGCATGGTTCAATCTTCGTATGGATTCATGGGCCAATCGCCGGTTCGATGTCGCCTCCGAAGCGGCTCCGGGAAGCCGCGACCTTCACCTTGACCTGGGCCAGACCATCACCCCCGGCGCCCGCGGAGCGAAAGACCTGCTGCTCAGCGCGCTTCGCGACGCCGTGCGATCGGGCCGGTTGGCGCCCGGCACCATGCTCCCGCCGTCCCGCAGCCTGGCCACCGACCTCGGATTGGCCCGCAACACCGTGGCGGACGCCTACTCCGAACTGGTCGCCGAGGGCTGGCTCGCGTCGCGGCAGGGCGCGGGCACCTGGGTGCTCAACGTCAGCGGAACCGGCATGCCCGCAACACCCCGCGGCGTGCGCGTCGTGCCGACGCACAATCTGATGCCCGGCTCGCCTGATGTGTCGGAGTTCCCGCGCACCGAATGGGTGGCCGCCACCCGCCGGGCTCTGACCAACGCCCCCACCAACGCGCTGCGGATGGGTGATCCACGCGGCCGCCCGGAACTTCGCGACGCGCTCGCCGAATACCTCGCCCGTGCGCGCGGCGTGCGGACCTCACCGGAGTCGATCGTGATCTGCGCCGGTGTCCGACACGCGGTCGAGTTGTTGACGCGCGCGGTCGGCAGCCCGATCGCTGTCGAGGCCTACGGGCTGCACATCTTCCGCGACGCGATCGCCGCCCTCGGCGTGCCGACGGTTCCGATCGGACTCGACGAAAAGGGGGCTGTGGTAAGCGATCTCGACGACGCGGACGCGCCCGCCGTCCTGCTCACCCCCGCTCATCACAACCCCCAAGGCATGCCGCTGCATCCGTCGCGGCGCATCGCCGTGATCGAATGGGCGCAGCGCACCGATGGCTACATACTCGATGACGACTACGACGGCGAGTTCCGGTACGACCGCCAACCCGTCGGAGCCCTGCAGGGGCTATGCCCTCACCGAGTCGCCTACATGGGGTCGACCAGCAAGAGCATGGCGCAGACACTTCGGCTCGGTTGGATGGCGCTGCCGGACGAGCTCGTCGATCCGGTGATCGAAGCCGCGGGCGGGGCACAGTTCTACGTGGACGCCATCAACCAGCTCACAATGGCTGACTTCATCACCAGCGGTCAGTACGACCGCCATATCCGAAGGATGCGCGTGCGCTACCGCAGACGCCGCGACATTCTCGTCGACGCGCTCACCGGATTCGATGTCGGAATCAGCGGCCTGGCCGCGGGCGTCAACGTGCTGCTGACCCTGCCCGACGGCAGCGAGCACGAGGTGCTGCGGCGGGCCGGCGAGGCCGGTATCGCGCTGCAGGGCCTGTCACGGATGCGCCATCCGCTGGCCACGCTGCCCACCCGCGACGGCATCATCGTCGGCTTCGCCGCCCCAGCCGAGCACGCGTTCGCCGCGGCGGTCGAGGCACTGTGCGGTGTGCTGAGGGACAGCAGCTTGGCTGGCTAAGCTGCCCGGGTGGCCGAGCCCCCGATGTCGCCGAACCTGACGCTGAAAACCCAGGCGTGGCGGTTCATCGTCACCGGCGGGTTCTCCGCCATCGTCGACTTCGGCCTTTACGTGCTGCTGTACAAGGCGGTCGGCCTGCAGGTCGACCTGGCCAAGGCACTCAGCTTCATCGTCGGCACGATCACCGCGTACCTGATCAACCGGCGATGGACGTTCCAGGCCGAACCCAGCACGGCCCGGTTCATCGCGGTCATGACGCTGTACGGAATCACGTTCGCCGTGCAGGTCGGCCTCAACCATTACTGCCTGCATCTGTTCGATTACCGGACGTGGGCGGTGCCGGTGGCGTTCGTGATCGCCCAGGGCACCGCGACTGTGATCAACTTCATCGTCCAGCGGGCGGTCATATTCCGGCTGCGCTGAGTCCCAGACGCCAGGCGGTACCCTCGTCACGATGTTTGAGAACCTCCCGACGACCGCGCGTGCCCTGACGGGCTTCGGGCGCACCGCACCGTCCGTCGCTCAGGTTCTCGCCACACCCGACGTCGAAGTGATCGCCAAGGCCGTCCGCGAAGCCGCCGATCCCAGCACGTCGAGTCCTTCATTCCTGCGCCGCGGCGTCCTCGCCCGTGGGCTCGGCCGGTCTTACGGCGACCAGGCGTGCAACGGTGGTGGCCTTGTCATCGACATGACTGCGCTGAACAAGATCCACTCGATCAGCGCCGAGTCAGCCCTGGCCGACGTCGACGCCGGCGTCAGCCTCGACCAACTGATGAAGGCGGCGCTTCCTTTCGGCCTGTGGGTCCCGGTGCTGCCCGGCACCCGGCAGGTCACCGTTGGCGGGGCCATCGCCTCCGACATCCACGGCAAGAACCACCACAGCGCCGGCAGCTTCGGCAACCACGTGCACTCAATGGACCTGCTGATGGCCGACGGCGAGGTGCACACCATCACGCCCGAGGGCCCCGACAGCGAGCTGTTCTGGGCGACGGTCGGCGGCAACGGGCTGACAGGCATCGTGGTGCGCGCCAGCATCGCAATGACCCGAACCGAGACCGCCTATTTCATCGCCGACGGCGTGGCCACCAAGGATCTCGACGAGACGGTGGCCGTGCACCTCGACGGCAGTGAGGACAAATACACCTATTCGAGTGCCTGGTTCGACCTGATCAGCCCGCCCCCGAAACTGGGCAGGGCAGCGGTCAGCAGGGGCAGCCTCGCAACACTGGACCAGCTGCCGCCGAAGCTCGCGCGCAATCCGCTGAAATTCGATGCACCGCAACTACTTACGGTGCCCAATGTCTTTCCGGTCAGTGCCATGAACAAGCTGTCCTTCATGGCGATCGGCGAGGTGTACTACCGCCTCGGCGGAACGTACAGCGGCAAGATCATGAACCTGTCGCAGTTCTACCACATGCTGGATTTGGTCAGCGGGTGGAACAATGCTTACGGCCCAGCGGGTTTCGCGCAGCATCAGTTCCTGGTGCCGCCCGACGCGCTCGACGAGTTCAAGGCCATCATCCGCTGGATCCAGACCCGCGGCCACTACTCGGCGCTCAATGTCTTCAAACTGTTCGGACCCGGCAACCGCGCGCCGCTGAGCTTCCCGATGGCCGGCTGGAACGTCGCGATGGACTTCCCCAACAAGGCCGGCGTCAACGAGTTCCTCAACGAACTCGACGACCGCGTCATGCAATTCGGCGGCCGGGTGTACACCGCGAAGGACTCGCGGGTCAGCGCCGACAGGTTCCACAAGATGTATCCCCGTATTGACGAGTGGATTGCGTTGCGCCGCAAGGCCGACCCGAACGGCGTCTTCGCATCCGACATGGCCCGACGCTTGGAGCTGCTCTAAATGGTGCTTGACGCCGTAGGCAACCCCCAGACCATTCTGCTGCTCGGCGGCACGTCCGAGATCGGGCTGGCCATCTGCGCGCGTTATCTGCGCAACGCGCATGCTCGCATCGTGCTGGCGGACCTGCCCGACCACCCGGGCAAGGACAAGGCCATCGCCGCGATGAAAGAGGCCGGCGCCAAGTCCGTCGACTGGATCGACTTCGACGGCATCGACACCGAGAGCCATCCGAAGGTCATCGACGCGGCCGCAGCCGGTGGCGACATCGATGTGGCGATCGTGGCGTTCGGCCTACTCGGCGATGCCGAAGAACTGTGGCAAAACCAGCGCAAGGCCGTGCAGATCGCCGAGATCAACTACACCGCGGCGGTTTCCGTCGGTGTGCTGGTGGGCGAGAAGATGAAGGCGCAGGGCTTCGGCCGGATCATCGCGATGAGCTCCGCCGCCGGTGAGCGGGTGCGCCGGTCCAACTTCGTCTACGGATCCACCAAAGCCGGCCTCGACGGCTTCTACCTCGGCCTCGGAGAAGCATTGCGCGAGTTCGGGGTTCGGGTGCTGGTGATCAGACCCGGGCAGGTGCGCACCAGCACGACCATCGCGCACTGGAAGTCCACAGGCACCAAGGAAGCGCCGTTCACCGTCGACAAGGAGTACGTAGCCGAGTTGGCGGTCACGGCATCGGCCAAGGGCAAGGAACTGGTATGGGCGCCGGGGGCGTTCAGGTACGTGATGATGGTGTTGCGACACATTCCGCGGCCCATCTTCCGCAAGCTCCCCATCTGATGCGCGGTGCGCTGGCCGTCCTCGGCCAGATGGCGGTGGCGGTCGTCGTGGCGGTGGTCGTTGCGGCGATCTCGCTCGTCGCGATAGCGCGTGTCGAGTGGCCCGCCTACAACTCCTCGAACCAGTTGCACGCGCTGACCACTGTCGGCCAATTCGGTTGCCTGGCAGGTCTGCTCGCAAGTGGGTGGGTCTGGCGTCGCGGACGACGGTTGCTCGCCCGCGTCGGTGCCCTGGTATTCCTGTCCGGGTTCGCGGTCGTCACACTGGGGATGCCGCTCGGCGCGACCAAGCTCTATCTGTTCGGGATCTCGGTCGATCAGCAGTTCCGCACGGAGTACATGACCCGCCTCGCCGACACCGCGGGCCCGCACGACATGACCTACTACGGGCTGCCACCGTTCTATCCGCCGGGCTGGTTCTGGCTGGGCGGGCGGTTCGCCGCGTTGACGGGCACGCCCGCATGGGAGATGTTCAAGCCGTGGGCCATCACCTCTATCGCGATCGCCGTGGTGCTGACTTTTGTGTTGTGGGCCAGCATGATTCGCTTCGAATACGCGCTGATCGTCTCGATCGCCACCACTGCGGCGGCGCTGGCGTACTCACCGGCGGAGCCCTACTCGGCGATCATCGCGGTGCTGTTGCCTGCCGTGTTCGTGCTCGCATGGTCGGGTCTGCGCGGCGCCACCCGCGGTGGGGGGTGGGCCGCGGTGATCGGCGTCGGGATCTTCCTTGGAGTCGCGGCGCTGTTCTACACGCTGCTGTTCGGATACGCCGCCTTCACGCTTGCGATCATGGGGCTGACGCTCGCGGTCGCCCGTCGACGTCTGGAGCCATTGACAAGGCTCGTCGTCATCGCTGTCTTGGCCGGGGCCATCGGCCTGATCGGCTGGGGCCCGTACCTGATCGCCGCGCTCAACGGTCATCCCGCCGATTCCGGCACCGCGCAGCATTATCTGCCGGCCGACGGCGCAGAACTGTCCTTCCCGATGCTGCAGTTCACCCTTCTCGGCGGGTTGTGCATGGTCGGCGCGCTGTGGCTGGCGGTCCGCGTCCGCTCGTCGACACGCGCTGGCGCGCTGGCGATCGCGGTGCTGGCCGTCTACGCGTGGTCGCTGCTGTCGATGCTGACCACGCTTGCTCGCACCACGCTGCTGTCGTTCCGGTTGCAGCCGACGCTGACGGTCCTGCTGGCCGCAGCGGGCACATTCGGATTTGTCGAGGCCGCTCTCGCGATCGCTCGCCGCTACCGGCCAGAAGTCGGCAGGCGCGTCGTCGTCGCAGCGGTTGTTCTCGGCTCGGCGGGCGCACTCGGGTTCACCCAGGACATTCCGAACGTGCTCAAGCCCGACATCGTCGTCGCCTACACCGACACCGACGCCGACGGCCACCGCGCCGACCGTCGGCCGCCAGGCGCCGAGCAGTACTACCGCGAGATCGACGCCAAGATCCAGGCGACAACAGGCCAGCCGCGCAATCAGACCGTCGTGCTCACGGCGGACTACAGCTTCCTGTCCTACTACCCCTACTACGGTTTCCAGGGACTGACCTCGCACTACGCCAATCCGCTCGCGCAGTTCGACGAGCGGGCCAAGGCAATTGAAAGCTGGGCCACGCTCACCAGCGCCGATCAGTTCGTCACCGCGCTGGACAAGCTGCCCTGGAAGCCGCCGACGGTGTTTCTGATGCGCCGCGGCGCCAATGACACCTACACATTGCGCCTCGCCGCCGATGTCTACCCCAACCAGCCGAACGTCCGCCGCTATCACGTCACCCTGGACAAGGCGCTCTTCGACGACCCGCGGTTCGCGGTCTCCGACATCGGGCCGTTCGTGCTGGCGATCAGGAAGCCGTAATGGCCACCGATACGAGCCCGCAAACAGGCCAATTACCATCAAGCCCCGTGACCGATGCGGGCAACCATCACGTCGCGCGCCTCATTGCGATCATCGCCGGGCTACTCGGCGCGGCGCTGGCCATCGCGACCCCCTTGCTTCCGGTCACCCAAACCACCGCACAGCTCAACTGGCCGCAGAACGGTGTGTTGCAGAGTGTCAACGCGCCGCTGATCGGATATGTCGCCACCGACCTGAACATCTCGGTGCCCTGCAGTGCGGCCGCCGGGCTGACCGGCCCTGGCAAGACCGTGCTGCTGTCGACGGTGCCCAAGCAGGCGCCGAAGGCCGTCGACCGCGGGCTGCTCATCGAGCGGGTCAACAATGATCTGCTCGTCATCGTCCGCAACACCCCGGTGGTCAGTGCCCCGCTGAGCCAGGTGCTCAGCCCGGCCTGCCAACAGCTCACCTTCACCGCGCACGCCGATAAGGTCACCGGTGAATTCGTCGGCCTCGTGACGGCCCACGATTCCGATAATCCCGGCAAGCCGTTGCGTGGCGAACGAAGCGGCTACGACTTCCGCCCGCAGATCGTCGGCGTCTTCACCGATTTGGCCGGCCCCGCCCCGCCGGGCCTGAAGTTCTCGGCGACCATCGACTCCCGCTACAGCAGTTCGCCGACGCTGCTGAAGATGCTGGCGATGATCATCGGCGTCGCGATGACGTTGCTTGCACTCGGCGCACTGCACGTGCTCGACGCCGCCGACGGCAGGCGGGTCAAGCGATTCCTGCCGCCGCGCTGGTGGTCGGTGACCCCGCTGGACGGCCTGGTGACCGCGGTCCTTGTCTGGTGGCATTTCGTGGGCGCCAACACATCTGACGACGGCTACATCCTGACCATGGCCAGGGTGTCCGAGCACGCCGGCTACATGGCCAACTACTACCGGTGGTTCGGCACGCCGGAAGCGCCGTTCGGCTGGTACTACGACCTGCTGGCGCTGTGGGCGCACGTCAGCACCAACAGCGCTTGGGTGCGGCTGCCGACTCTGGTGATGGCGCTGGCGAGTTGGTGGCTGATCAGCCGCGAAGTGATCCCCCGCCTCGGTCACGCGGTGAAGATCAGCCGCGCCGCGGCATGGACCGCGGCCGGCATGTTCCTGGCGTTCTGGCTGCCACTGAACAACGGGCTACGGCCGGAACCGATTATCGCCCTTGGCATTCTGCTGACCTGGTGCTCCGTCGAGCGCGGCGTTGCCACCAACCGCATGCTGCCAGTGGCCATCGCGATCATCATCGGCGCGCTGACATTGTTCTCCGGGCCGACGGGCATCGCCGCCGTCGGCGCCCTGCTCGTCGCCATCGGTCCGCTGAAAACGATTGTGGCGCGGCATACTTCGCGGTTCGGCTACCTTGCCCTGCTGGCCCCGATCCTGGCCGCCTGCACGGTGACGATCATCCTGATCTTCCGCGACCAGACGCTGATCGGCGAGGTCCAGGCAAGCACCTTCAAATCCGCCGTCGGACCGAGCCTGAGCTGGTTCGACGAGCACATCCGCTACGAGCGGTTGTTCACCACAAGCCCCGACGGTTCCGTGGCCCGCCGGTTCGGCGTGCTCACCCTGTTGCTGGCGCTGGCCGTGTCGGTGGCAATGGCGTTGCGCAAGGGGCGGATTCCCGGCACGGCGCTCGGTCCGAGCCGACGCATCATCGGCATCACGATCATCTCGTTCCTTGCGATGATGTTCACTCCAACCAAGTGGACTCACCACTTCGGCGTGTTCGCCGGGCTCGCGGGATCGCTTGGCGCATTGGCCGCAGTGGCCATCACGGCAGCGGCGATGAAGTCGCGGCGCAACCGGGCGGTGTTCGCCGCCACGGTGCTGTTCGTGATGGCGTTGTCATTCGCGACCGTGAACGGTTGGTGGTACGTCTCCAACTTCGGTGTGCCGTGGTCGAATCAGTTCCCGGAATGGCATTTCGGCTTCACCACGTTCCTGCTGGGCCTTTCCGTGCTGGCCCTTCTGGTGGCTGCATGGTTCCACTTCTCCGGCCGCGACGATTCCCCGCCAACCCGACGCCGCTGGCAACGAATTGTGCAGAGCCCGTTGGCAATTGCCACCTGGTTGCTGGTGGTTTTCGAAGTGCTGACCCTGACGCTGGGGATGACGCAACAGTTCCCCGCGTGGAGCAACGGCCGCTCCAACCTCGAGGCGCTCACCGGCAAGACGTGCGGGCTTGCCAACGACGTGCTGGTCGAACAGGACCCCAACGCTGGATTGCTGACACCGATCGGTGCGCCAGTCGGCGAGGCGCTTGGTGACGTCACGGCAGAAGGCTTCGGCCCCAACGGTATTCCCGCTGACGTGTCTGCCGACCCGGTGATGGAGTCGCCTGGCACCTCGAACTTCGCCGACACCGAAACCGGCACGCTGAGCGCCAACGAGGCTGGCACAGAAGGGGGCACCACCGCCGCCGCGGGTGTCAACGGCTCCAGGGCCCGATTGCCGTACAGCCTCGATCCGGCCCGCACTCCGGTGATGGGAAGCTGGCGATCAGGCACCCAGCAGCCCGCGGTGCTGCGCTCGGCGTGGTATCGGCTGCCGCCCCGCGATCAGGCGGGGCCGCTTCTGGTCGTCTCGGCTGCCGGGCGCTTCGATCCCGGCGAGGTCGTGGTGCAGTGGGCCACCGAAGAGGAGGCAGCCAGGGGGCAATCCGGTGGCGGCGTCGGGTTCGCCGACGTCGGCTCGGCACCCGCGTGGCGCAACCTGCGGGCACCGATGGCCGCGATCCCCCGCGAGGCAACCCAGGTGCGGCTGGTCGCCACCGACGACGACCTCAACCCGATGCACTGGATCGCGGTGACACCGCCACGCATCCCGCACCTGCGCACCCTGCAGGACGTCGTCGGCTCGCAGGACCCGGTGCTCCTTGACTGGCTCGTCGGCATGGCGTTCCCGTGCCAGCGTCCCTTCGGTCACCAGTACGGCGTCGTGGAGGTGCCGAAGTGGCGCATCCTGCCCGACCGGTTCGGCGCGGAAGCCAACTCGCCGGTGATGGACAACCTGGGCGGCGGCCCGCTCGGCATCACTGAACTGCTGCTGCGGCCCACCACGGTGCCGACCTATCTGAAGGACGACTGGTTCCGCGACTGGGGCGCGCTGCAGCAGCTCACGCCGTACTACACCAATGCCGAACCAGCACGGCTCGATCTCGGTTCGACAACTCGTAGCGGACTCTGGAGCCCGGCGCCGCTGCGTCATTAGGTCCGTCGCCTACCATCGAGCCTCGTGCCTGCCCACCGCATCGCCCGGCTGATCGCTGTCATCGCGGGCGTGGCGGGCGTCGTGTTGTGCGGACTGGTGCCGCTGCTGCCCGTCACGCAGACCACCGCGACCATCGCTTGGCCGCAGGCACCCGGCCCCGACGGACTGGTCACCGACATCACCGCGCCGCTGGTCTCGGGCGCGCCGCAGGCCCTCGACGTCTCGATACCCTGCCGGACCATCGCGTCGATGCCCGCAGCGGGCGGCGTGGTGCTGTCCACCAACCCGCCTGGCGGCATCCAGGCCACCCGCAACGGGCTGTTCGTGACGGCCAACGCCGACTCGGTCGTCGTCGCTTTTCGTGACTCGGTGGCCGCCGTGGCGCCGAGGACCGCGGTGGCGTCCGGCGCCTGCAGCACCTTGCACGTCTGGTCCAACCCCGGCGGCCTCGGCGCCGACTTCATCGGCATCCCCGGTGCCACCGGCACGCTGGCCGCGGAGAAGAAGCCCCAGGTGACCGGGGTGTTCACCGATCTCAAGGTGGCGGCTCAGCCGGGGTTGTCCGCCCGCATCGACGTCGACACCCGTTTCATTACCTCGCCGACGGCGTTGAAGCTCGGGGTGATGGTGCTCGGCGTCATCTGCGTAATCGCCTCGATCGTGGCGCTGGCGGTGCTCGACCGGCGGTCCGGTCGACGAGTCAGGTGGCTGCGCCTCTGGCGGACCAGCCTGTCGACGTGGATCGTCGATATCGGCGTCGTCGGCACCCTGTTGCTCTGGCACCTGATCGGGGCGACATCGTCCGACGACGGCTACAACCTGACCATCGCGCGGGTGTCCGCCGACGCCGGCTACGCCGCCAACTACTACCGCTTCTTCGGCGCGACCGAGGCGCCGTTCGATTGGTATCAGTCGGTGCTCGCTCACATGGCCGCGATCAGCACGGCGAGCGTGTGGATGCGACTGCCCGCCACTGCGGCGGCCATCGGGACTTGGCTGATCATCAGTCGCTGTGTCCTTCCGCGCGTCGGCCGGCGGCTGGCCAACAACCGGGTCGCGGTCTGGACCGCGGGCGCGGTGTTCCTGGCGGCGTGGTTGCCGTTCAACAACGGCCTGCGGCCCGAGCCGCTGATCGCGTTCGGCGCGCTCGTGGCGTGGGTGCTGATCGAGAACACCATCGCCACCCGGCGGTTGTGGCCGGCGGCTGTTGCGATCATCGTCGCGGTCTTCAGCGTGACGCTGGCGCCGCAGGGCCTGATCGCGCTCGCACCGCTTCTGGTCGGGGCGCGGGCGGTCGCCGGAGTGGTCCGCAGCAGACGTGGGATCGACGGGATGCTGGCGCAGGTGGCGCCGCTTGCCGCTTCGCTCGCACTGATCTTCGTCGTCGTCTTCCGCGACCAGACGCTGGCGACGGTCGCGGAATCCGCGCGCATCAAATACAAAGTCGGCCCGACGATTCCGTGGTACCAGGACTTCCTGCGCTACTACTTCCTGACCGTCGAGGACAGCGCCGACTCCTCGCTGACCCGCCGCTTCGCCGTGCTGGTGCTCTTGGTCTGTTTGTTCGGGATGCTGGCGGTGCTGTTGCGCCGTGGCGGTGTGCCCGGCATGGCGCGCGGGCCGGTGTGGCGGTTGATCGGCGCGACGGCGGTGGGTCTACTGCTGCTGACGTTCACGCCGACGAAATGGGCGGTGCAGTTCGGTGCGTTCGCGGGCCTGGCCGGCGCGCTGGGCGGGGTGGCGGCATTCGCGTTCACCCGTGTGGGGCTGCACAGCCGCCGAAACCTGGCGTTGTATGTGACCGCGTTGTTGTTCGTATTGGCTTGGGCGACATCGGGTATCAACGGCTGGTTCTACGTCGGCAACTACGGGGTGCCGTGGTTCGACAAGCAGCCGGTCATTGTTGGGATTCCGGTGACGGGCATCTTCCTGGCGTTGGCGATCGTGACCGGCCTGCTTGCCGGCTGGCTGCACTTCCGGATGGACTACACCGGACACACCGAGGTCGCCAACACCCGCCGCAACCGGGTACTGGCATCGACGCCGCTACTCGTGGTGGCGGTCATCATGGTCGTGCTCGAAGTCGGCTCCATGGCCAAGGGCGCCGCGCAGCGATACCCCATCTACACGACGGCCAAGGCGAACGTGAACGCTTTGACTGGGTTTGTGTCAAGGGCATCCGATCCTAGCTGCGCGATGGCCGACGACGTCCTCGTCGAACCCGACGCGAATGCCGGTCTGCTGCAACCAGTTCCGGGGCAGCGCGTCGGCCAGTACGGACCGCTCGGCGGCGAGAGCCCGGTCGGGTTCACGCCCACCGGCGTCAGTGACGTCCTCGAGCCCGCCGAGCCTGTCACTGCCAACCCCGGCACGGTGAACTCCCCCGGCTCGCCGAATGAGCCCAACATCGGCATCGGGTATGCGGCGGGTACCGGCGGCGGCTACGGGCCCGTCGGTGTCAACGGATCCAATGCCTTCCTGCCATTCGGTCTCGATCCCAAGCGCACGCCGGTGATGGGCAGCTACAACGAGAACACCGTTGCGGCCAAGGTCACTTCGGCGTGGTACCAACTGCCGCCGCGCACGCCCGATCGTCCGCTGGTGACCGTCGCCGCCGCGGGCGCGATCTGGTACTACGAAGAGGACGGCTCCTTCAACTACGGCCAATCGCTGAAACTCGAGTGGGGGGTGCACCGGCCCGACGGCAGCTACCAGGCGCTCGGTCAGGTGCAGCCGATCGACATCTTCCCCCAGAAGGCTTGGCGCAACCTGCGTTTCCCGCTGGCGTGGGCGCCGCCGGAGGCCAACGTCGCGCGCATCGTCGCCAACGACCCGAACTTGTCCACCGATCAGTGGTTCGCGTTCACGCCGCCGCGGGTGCCGGTCCTGGAGACCGCACAACAGCTGCTCGGCTCGCACACCCCTGTGTTGATGGACATCGCCACTGCGGCGAACTTCCCCTGCCAGCGCCCGTTCTCCGAACACCTTGGCGTTGCCGAACTTCCGGAGTACCGCATCCTGCCGAACTTCAAGCAAGTGGTGGTGTCGTCGAAGCAGTGGCAGTCTGCCGAGGGTGGCGGTCCGTTCCTGTTCATCCAGTCGCTGCTCGGTACCAGCACGGTGCCGACTTATCTGCGCGACGACTGGTATCGCGACTGGGGTTGGATCGAGCGCTACAACCGCGTCGTTCCGGCGTCGGCAGCCCCCAACGCGGTGATCGATCAGGGCGCCGCTCGCGTGTTCGGGTGGAGCCGCAACGGACCGATCAGGGCGCTGCCATGAGCCGCGGGACGCAGGCGAGTGAGGATCGCAGCGACGAAGGAGCGAGGACCGGACCGAGCCGGAGTCGAGCAATGAGCCGCGAGACGCAGGCGAGTGAGGATCGCAGCGACGAAGGAGCGAGGACCGGACCGAGCCGGAGTCGAGCAATGAGCGACGTGAAGGTCGCGCGCTGGACGGCGACGATCGCGGGCCTGATCGGCTTCATTCTCTCAGTCGCCACACCGCTGCTGCCGGTGGTACAAACCACCGCGACGCTGAACTGGCCGCAGGGTGCTCAGCTCAATAATGTTACGGCGCCGCTCATTTCGCAGGTGCCGGTGACCATGACGGTGACGGTGCCCTGCGATGTCATCCGCGCGCTGCCGCCCGCTGGCGGCATGGTGCTGGGCACAGCGCCGAAGGACGGAAAGCAGGCCGCCCTGCAGTCGCTGTTCGTCAACGTCAACAAGGACCGCGTCGACATCACCGACCGCAACGTGGTGGTGGCCAGCGTGCCAAGAGTGCGAGTGACAGCGCCAGAGTGTCAACGGATCGAGATCACGTCGTCGGAGGCAGGCACCTTCGCCACGTTCGTCGGCCTGACCGACCCCACGACGGGTAAGGAGCAGCGGACCGGCTTCGTCGACCCGAACCTGCGACCGTCGATCGTCGGCATCTTCACCGACATGACCGGGCCAGCACCGCCAGGATTGAGCGCGTCGGCCGTCATCGACACCCGGTTCTCCACCAAGCCAACGACTTTGAAGCTCGCCGCAATGCTGCTGGCGATCATCTCGACGATCGTGGCCCTGGTCGCGCTGTGGCGGCTCGACAGGCTCGATGGCCGGCGGATGCAGCGGTGGCTGCCCGAACGCTGGCGCACGTTCTCAGCGACCGACGTCGTGGTGATCGGCGGCTTCGTCGTTTGGCACGTGATGGGCGCCAACTCGTCGGACGACGGCTACATCTTGCAGATGGCCCGCGTCGCCGGGCACGCCGGCTACATGTCGAACTACTTCCGCTGGTTCGGCAGTCCCGAAGACCCGTTTGGTTGGTACTACAACCTGCTGGCGGTGATGACCGGCGTCAGCGACGCCAGCATCTGGATCCGACTGCCCGACCTGGTGTGCGGGATCGTGTGCTGGCTCTTGCTTTCCCGTGAGGTGCTGCCCCGGCTCGGTCCGGCGGTCGCGGCGAGCAAGCCGGCGGTGTGGGCAGCTGGCCTGGTGCTGCTGGGGGCCTGGATGCCGTTCAACAACGGCCTGCGTCCCGAAGGCCAGATCGCCACCGGCGCGCTGATCACCTACGTGCTGATCGAGCGCGCAATCATCTCCAGCCGCATGACGCCAGCGGCGCTGGCGATCCTCACCGCCGCGTTCACACTGGGCATCCAGCCGACGGGTCTGATCGCGGTCGCCGCGCTGTTGGCAGGCGGCAGACCGATTTTGCGAATCCTGGTCAAACGTCATCGCATCGTCGGCACCTGGCCGCTGGTCGCGCCGCTGCTGGCGGCAGGCACGGTGGTACTGGCGGTGGTGTTCGCGGATCAAACGTTGGCAACGGTGTTGGAAGCCACCAGGATTCGCACCGCGATCGGACCCAGCCAGGCGTGGTACACCGAAAACCTGCGGTACTACTACCTGTTCCTGCCGACGGTCGACGGCTCGCTGTCGCGGCGGTTCGGTTTCTTCTTCACTGCGCTGTCGCTGTTCACGGCGATGTTCGTGATGTTGCGGCGCAAGCGTGTTCCCGGCGTGGCGCGCGGGCCGGTGTGGCGATTGATGGGCATCATTTTCGGCACCATGTTCTTCTTGATGTTCACACCGACGAAGTGGGTGCACCACTTCGGCCTGTTCGCCGCGGTGGGCGCGGCGATGGCGGCGGTGGCGACGGTACTTGTGTCCCCTGCCGTGATGCGATGGTCGCGCAACCGGATGGCGTTCCTCGCCGCGGTGTTCTTCATGCTGGCGTTGTGCTTCGCCACCACCAATGGCTGGTGGTACGTGTCGAGCTACGGCGTGCCGTTCAACAACGCGACGCCGAAGATCGCCGGCGTCACAGTCAGTTTCCTGTTCTTCATATTGTTTGCGATCACCGCGATCTACGCGGCCTGGTTGCATTTCGCATCGCGTGACCACGGCGAGGGCCGCATCGCGCGTGCGCTCACCGCCGCACCCATTCCGCTCGCAGCAGGCTTCATGGTGGTGGTCTTCGTCGCGTCGCAGGCCATTGGCATCGTGCGGCAGTATCCGACCTACTCCAATGCATGGGCGAACCTGCGCTCCTTCACGGGTGGCTGCGGACTGGCCGACGATGTGCTCGTCGAACCGAACGCCAACGATGGCTTCCTGACGCCGCTGCCCGGCAATTACGGTCCGTTGGGGCCGCTGGGCGGCGACAAGCCTGTCGGCTTCGTCCCCGACGGCGTGCCGGAAAAGATTGTGGCAGAGACGATTCGGCAGAACTTGCCACAGCCGGGTACTGACTACGATTGGGATCAGCCAATCAAGCTGAAGGCTCCCGGCATAAACGGGTCCACTGTGCCGCTGCCGTTCGGCCTTGACCCCGCGCGGGTTCCGCTGGCGGGCACGTATGTCGAGGGGGCCCAGCAGCAGAGCCGGCTCGCCTCGGCGTGGTATCAGCTACCTGCGCGCGACGACGCACATCCGCTCGTGGTCATCACCGCGGCGGGCACTATCAGCGGCGTCAGTGTGTTCAACGGGCGGACCGACGCCCAGATGGTCGAATTGGAATATGCGCGGCCCGGCCCGGATGGCGCACCCGTCCCCGCGGGCAGGCTGGTGCCTTACGACCTCGGGCCGATCCCGTCGTGGCGCAACCTGCGCTTCCCGCGCGAGCAGATTCCCGCCGACGCCGTGGCGGTACGGGTGGTGGCAGAGGACCGCTCGCTGACACCGGGCGACTGGATCGCGGTCACCCCGCCGCGGGTGCCCGAGCTGCGGTCGGTGCAGGAGTACGTCGGCTCGAAGCAGCCCGTGCTCATGGACTGGGCTGTGGGCCTTGCCTTCCCGTGCCAGCAGCCGATGCTGCACGCCAACGGCGTTACGGAGATTCCGAAGTTCCGCATCACGCCCGACTACAACGCCAAGCGCAAAGACACCGACACGTGGGAGGACGGCCTCAACGGCGGCCTGCTCGGCATCACCGACCTGTTGTTGCGCGCGCACGTGATGGCGACGTACCTGTCGAACGACTGGGGTCGGGATTGGGGCTCGCTGCGCAAGTTTGACACCATAGTGGATGCCGAGCCAGCGCAACTCCAATTCGGCACCGCCACCCATAGTGGGCTGTGGAAGCCCGGCAAGATCCGCATCGGACCCTAAGTGGCAGACCGGATTCGACTCGGCAACGCGGCGCTGACCCGCGTGGTCGAGTGGCAGGTTGACAGCCTGCCGGCGACGGTGTTCCCTCAGACCCCAACCGAGGCGTGGAATGAGCTCGCGGACGAATTCGCGCCGACTTTCTGGGCTAATGGCCACTGGCGCATCGCGTTACAGATCTGGGTTCTCGAGGTCGACGGACTCACCATTGTCGTCGACACCGGCGCCGGCAATGACCGGACGCGGCCCCGGATGGCAGTGCTGGACCACCTGGACACCGACTTCCTGGCGTCATTGCAGGGCGCGGGTGTCGATCCCGGCGACGTCGACGTCGTCATCAACACCCATCTGCACTTCGACCACGTCGGCTGGAACACCAAGCGCGACGGCGACGCTTGGGTACCGACGTTTCCCAACGCGCGCTACCTGATGCCGGAGGCCGACTACCGGCACTTTCATCCCGACAGCGCCGACCAGCGTGCCGCGCCGCAGACCGAGGACGAGCAGTCGCTGAGGGAGCATGTCCGAACGGTGTTCGCGGACAGTATTTCTCCCGTGGAGAAACAGATCCAGTTGTGGTCCGAAGATTATCAACTGAGCGAGTCGGTGCGCCTGCGACCTGCGCCGGGCCACACGCCGGGATCCTCGGTGGTATGGCTGGACGCAGGCAAGCCGGCCGTGTTCGTCGGCGACTTGACGCACTGCCCTATCCAGCTGCACCGGCCCAACGATCCATGTGTCTGGGATGAGGACTTCGCGGCCGCGGCCGTGACACGCAAGAGAGTACTCACGGAAGCGGCGCGCCGGCGTGCTGCCGTCGTGCCCGCGCACTATCCGGGCCATGGCGGCGCAACGGTGGTCGCCCGCGGGGACACGTTCAAGATCGACGACTGGCTGGAGCTGCCGGAGATCTAGGCCCGGCACCGGCAAGGAAGCTCCGACCCCTAATGGTTGAAGGTGCCCAGCTCTGCGCGACAAAGTCGCGGGGACTGTCGCGGGCAGCGACACTGTCGCCAAGAGCCGGGCATTGATCAGATCTGTCGACTAGCCGGTCTGCGGCCGATTCGCCGTGGCCGCAATCCAAGTATCAGGTCGTCACGACGGCGGCGTCGCGGTCACCGTCCCGTTGCTCTGCAGAATGTCGTCGTGACAGTCCAGATGCGTCTGCCCGGTCTGCTCCATGCACACCAACACCGGTGCCTCCGTCTCCGACGGATACACCTCGTCGTTCGGGCCCGCCGTGGCGGTCGGGCTGGAGATCTCGCCCGGATACAGCGACCAGATCGTGCCATTGGTGGTCGGCAGGTGCGCGCAGTAGGCGGGCGCGCCGCCTTCGGTGATGCCTGCTGCGCCCAACGTCGCGCACTTGGCCCCAACCACCACCACCGGCAGCGTGACATTGCCCGGCGCGGCGGGCGCTGACGACTGCGGCGGCTTCACCGCTTCCGAGTGGTCGCGCGTCCTGTCGAACACAACGAAACCGACTGCGCCAATGGCGATCACGACAATTGCGGCCGCAGCGCCGGTGAGCAGGCGCCGCCGTGATTGAGTCTCCCCCCGTTTGGCATGCCGCGGGCCTGTCGCTGCGATTGCGAGCTTCGTCGCGTCAGGACTGAGATCCTGTTCGTTGATGCCGATGTGATGCGCCAGCGCACGGGCGAAGTCAATGCACTTGTCATAGCGGTCGCGCGGCGACTTCGCGAGCGCCTTCTCGAAAACCGGGCCGAGGTCAGCCAACTCCGGCCGTCGCGTCCCGATCTTCGGCGGAGCGGCGGTCAAGTGCTGGCTGATCACCACAGCGGGGTTGGAATGCTGGAATGGCGGTGTGCCGGTGAGTAATTGGAAGGCCGTGGCGGCCAACGCATACTGGTCGGCTCGGCCATCGATATCTTCGCCCTTGAGCTGCTCCGGTGCGGCGTAGGCGACGGTGCCCACGGTCATGTTGGTTCCGGTCAGCGCGCTTGATTCCCCGATCCAGCGGGCAATCCCGAAGTCAGCCAACATGATCCGCGCACCATCGGCATCGCCGTTGGTCATCAGAATGTTGGTAGGCTTCACGTCACGATGCAGCAGGCCCTTCTGATGGGCATAGTCGAGCGCGCCAGCGACGGCAGTGACGATCCGCACCACTTCGTGAGGCGGCATGCCGTCCGGATAGCACTCAGCGAGCAGGCGTCCCGCATCGGTACCCTCGACGTAGTCCATTGAGATCCACAGCTGCCCGTCGACGTCGCCCCGGTCGTGCACCTCGACGATGTGCGGATGCCACAGCGTCGCAGCGATATCGGCTTCCCGGTTGAACCGTTGCCGGTACTCGCTTTCCGCACAGACCGACGCCGAAAGCACCTTGAGCGCGTCGCGCCGCGGCAGCCGCGGATGCTGGGCCAGATACACCTCGCCCATCCCGCCAACACCCAGGGATCGCAGGATCGTGTACCCCGCGATCACCTCGCCCTCGGCTAGCGGCATGGGCGCAGCTTAGTACCTCACACTTGCGCTGCGACCGAATCGCCGACCGGGACGATGTGGAAGAAGTAGGAGAACGAACCGTCGGCGTTCGTGATCTTGGTGGTGACGTACATCTGGGTGCGGTCTTCGTTGAACGTGTAGCCGTACACCGCGCCATCGATGTTCACTGGATCGCCGCTCACCGTCCCGGTCGACCAGTCGATGCGAGTGAGCGCCGTTGTGGCACTGCCGTCGGCCGCCGTCGTCTGGGTCAACTCGTAGTATCCGTCGTCCTGGTAGTTGTACGTGTATCCGCGTTCGGTGCCGGCCAGCACGATCGGTTGCCCGACGACGTCTCCGGTTACGAGGTCGACCATCGTGAGCCGTGTGATAGACCCGCCTGCGCCGTCGATGTGAGTGACCTGAATGGCCCTGGTCGCCGAACTCGGCGTGTACCGCACGCGCAGCGAGTTATCCCCGTACCAATCCGAGGTATACCCTTCTCCCTCGACGTCGAGGGTCGTCAATACGCTGGTTTCGCGGTCGAGGAAGATCAGCCGTGTCGAGACCGAGCCGTCCGCGGCGATCTGTTTGGTGCGCATCACGAGGTTTCCGAGGGCGCCGTAGCCGTAGTTATACCCGCTGATCGGGATGCCGCCCACCTCGACGGGACCGTCACCCAATGCGGTTCCCGTGGTGAGATCGATGGCCAGGAAGCGGGTCCTGATCGACGCCGGATCGTAGTTGCCTGAGTAATACTCGCCGTCGATGGTGAAGACATACATCGTGTTTCCGTCGGCGCTGTACGAGAATGGACTCGATCCGTACGAGTACACGGAGGAATAGCCGTGCACGACGATCGGCTCCGCGTCGCCGACCACGAAGACCATCTCCATGGTCGATCGGTCGGGATTCTCCACGTCGTCCACATGGGTGTAGACCGTTACGGTCTTACCATTGGGTGTTTGGAAGGTCCCGGAGCTGAGTGTGCCCTCAGGTAGTGGGTTCAAGACCGCGCCGGTTCGCGTGTCGATCACCACGGAGCGCGTGACGCTGGTCGAGGCCGTGTAGTCGTAGGTCGACAGGGTTATCTGCGATTCGTCGGCACTGAGGTTCGGCGATTGGTAGCCGGGGTCCCCGCCGAGCACGACCGGTGCGCCGAGCACCAGCCCGGTGTCGGTGTCGACGAGCGCCATGGTGGTGGTCCGACCGCCGTCGGCATCGTAGGAGACACCCACCAGCACGACCCGGCTGCCGTCGATCAGCCACTTGGTCTCCTTCAGCTGACCGCGATAGGCATCGATGGTGACGGTCGGTGCCGCCTCGCCGGTATCGAGGTTGTACACGGTGAAGGCGACGGTGTTGGCGGATTCGTCGCTGGTGGTCACGTAGGCGCGGGTGCCCTCGTCGTTGAAATCCACGGAGTTGTTCAGAGCGCCAAGCGTGATCGCGGGCCCGACGAGGGCGCCGGTCCGGGTGTCCAGCGTCGTCACCCCGCTCGGCCTGGCGGTGTAGTAGGTGCACCCATTTCCGCAGGATCCGGTTATCTGGGTGTAGCTGACGAAATGGACCCGGGTGTCGTCGGAGTTGAACACCACGTCGGATGAGTAGTAGTCGGAGTTGGCGACGGGTACCGGCGAACCGATCAACGTGCCCGTCTCGGCATCGATGAGGCCGGCCTTTCGGGTGTAGACGTTGGTCTGCTGGACGGGGTCGTATTGGTAACTATTGACCGCATATGCGGCCAGGCTTCCGTCGTCGTTGAATCGCAGGTAGCCGTAGCGGTCGTAGCCCTGGATTGTCAGCGGAGTGTTGACCGGAAGGCCCGTCGCTTCATCGATGACCGCCACACGTGTGACGGTCTGGCTCTCGTCGTGCGTCATGAAGTAGGACCGGTATCCGGCGTAGTCGCGCTGCAGAGACTGATAGTAGCCGTCGAGCTGGACGGGCCGCCCGAGGACGGTACCGTCCTCGACGTTCATGATCGTGAAAGTGGTTGCAGGAGAGCCACTTTGGTTTTGCTCAGCGAGATATATGCGGGATTGTTCCTGATTTTCGTACGCATACTGAAAGCTGTGGCCTGCGAGGAGCGAATCGCCCACCAGCGCACCGGTTTCTGTGTTGACGATGCGCAGTGAGATGTTGTCGTTGCTGCGGTTGTAGCCCCGGAAGAACAAGCGGCTGCCGTCTTCGTTGAAGTCGAGGCCATAGTCCGCATAGGGCAGATTGCCGCTGACGACCACCGGCTGACCAAGCACCACTCCGGATTCCGCATCAATAACCACAAGCGAACCGGTGGCGTTGTAGTAATCGTAGTTGCTCACTGCGGTGAGATATCCTCGGTCGCCGACGAACTCGAGTTTTCTCAAGCTCCCGTCGAGTAACGTCTGCTGCCCGACCTGGGTACCGGTCCGGATGTCGACGACCGCCATCTCGGTCGTGTAGTGGTACCTGTAGTCATCGTTGGAGTAGGTACTGGTCCCACCGAGCAGATAGGCGTATCCGTTGACGACCTGCAGCGAGTTCGAGTAATAACCGTCGACGTCGACCGGCTGGCCCACGATACGACCGTTTTCGGTGTCGACCGTGGTCAGTGAGCTCGTGGTGCGGTTGTTCACATAGTCGTAGTGGTTCTGCGTGATGAGTGCGCGAGTCCCGTCCTCGCTGAGGGTCAGCCCGTAGAACTCGGTGTCGAAGGGAATCGGTTCGCCGACGACGAGTCCGCTGTGGGTGTCGACAATTGTCAGCGTCGAGGCTTCGCCAGTTTCCTGGCTGTACGTGTAACTGGAGAGGTATGCCCGCGAGTGGTCGGCATCGAACACTGGTTCCTGGTAATAACCCTGCATGGAGACGACATCTCCGACGATGTCTCCCGTGGTCGTGTCGAGAACCGTGAAGGTGTAGTCCTGGTAGTCGTTTCCGGGATCGGAAATGAGATAGACCTTGCTGTAGTCGTTGTACGAGGGGAAGTCGATGCGGCGGAACGAATGGTCCACCGTCACGTCTTGCGCCAGCACGGCGCCGGTCTCAGCGTCGATGATGCGCAACGCGCTCGGCAGCGACGACTGGTAATAGTCGGGACGTGCGACCATCAGTACCCGCTTGCCGTCGTCGGTGATTCGCACATCGACGTAGCCAGAGTTACCTGCGGCGGTCAGCGACGTGGGCCCGCCGATGATCGACGCGGTCTCCATGTCAACGACGGTGACGGTCGCCGTGCGGTAGTCCGACGAGTAACCGGTGAACACGGCCCGAGACTTGTCAGCATTGAGCTGCGGGTAGGCATTGCCCGTGATGGCGAGGCGGTCGCCGACGACGGTGCCTGTTTCGGTGTTCACGATGACGAAGTCGGTCGTGCCCGAGGCACTGTCATACCCACTGAGATAGTAACGGCTTCTGTCGTCGTTGAACCCCGTCAAGCCATAGCCACTGCCGGTGACGGAGACAGGTGTACCGATCTCTGCGCCGGTCGCCACGTCAACCACAGTGAACGTCGAGCTGCTCTGATTGTCGTACGAACGCGTGATCAAGTAGGCGCGCTTGCCATCTGCGCTGAATTGCAGGTCCCCGTTGTACGCGTAACCCGGCCGCGTGATCGAGGAGCCCACCTGCGTCCCCGAGGTGGTGTCGATGATCTGGACGACCGTCGAACGCACTCCCGTCTCTGGATCGACCACCTGGCTGTACTCGTAGACGCGCGTGCCGTCAGGGCTCATCCGTGTTTGAGATGGCGTTCCTGCCAACAGAATTGGCTGGCCGACCAGGCCGTTGTCAACGGTCGGAGCGATGGTGACCGTGACCGACACGGGCGTGCTGGCGCCGGCAGCATCGGTGACGGTGAAGGTCAGCGTGTCCGTGTCGACGCCCTGCGTTGCCGCAGCCGCATCTCGCGCGTCTTGATTCGGGGTGTAGCTGTATGTAGCGGTCGTCACGCCATTCGTGGTGACACTGCCGGTGGGCAATAGCGTTCCAGTCGTTGGACTGGGTGGCGTGATGGTGACGGCGTCTCCGTCCGGGTCACTTGCGGTGATGGTGACCGTGAGAGTGCCTGTCTCGGTGTCGGGCTCGGCCGCCGAAGCCTGCCCGCCCGGGGCGACGTTGTCGGGCAGCGCGTTCAACGAGATTGTGGTGACGGTGCGAGCATTCTGGTTGATGACGTAAGCCTTTGTCCCATCCTGGGATAGCGCTACGCCGACGGGCCCGTCGCCCACGGGGATCGTCATCGCCACGGTGTTCGTCGCGGTGTTGATGACGGACACGCTGTCGCTGCCCGAGTTCGTGACGAAGGCCAGACCGCCAGGACTGACGGCTATGCCGTACGGCGCATCGCCAACCGGAATAGGCTGGCCCACAACAGTATTGGTCGTCGTGTTGATCACCGACACAGAGTCGGCGCTGAAATTCGTCACATAGGCGCGCGTACCGTCTGGTGAAACATCGACTCCGAACGGCTGGCTACCCACAGGGACTGTGGCGACCACTGCATTGGTGGCGGTGTTGATCACCGAGACGGTGTTGCTGTTCAAATTGGTCACGTACGCACGGGTGCCATCCGTGTTGAAGCTGACGTTGGCCGGCGTGGTGCCCACCGGTATCGTGCCCAGCACCATGTTGTTGGTGGCGTTGATGACGGACACCGTCCCGCTGGAGGAGTTCGTCACATAAGCGCGCGTGCCGTCGGGCGATACGGCCACGCCTGCCGGCCCGTTCCCTACGGGGATGGTGGCCAGCACGGAGTTGTTGGCAGTGTTGATGACGGTGATGTTCGCGCTGTTCAGATTGGTGACGTAGGCACGCGTGCCTGCGGGGTTGACCGCCACGCCGAACGGCGTCGTTCCGGCCGGGACCGTCGCGATCACTGTGTTGGTGACGGTGTTGATCACCGACACTGTGCCGTTGAAATTCGTTATATAGGCCCGTGATCCGTCCGGGGACACCGCGCCGAAAGCGGGTGTGCCGTCGACGGTGACTGGGGTGGTTACGCTCAGCGCGGCCGGCCTGACCGGGACTGTCACGGGTACCGCGACCGTCGTGCTGCCATCGCCGACGGTGACGGTGAAGGTGTCGCTGTCGGCTCCGGGAGTTTGGCCCGCGGCCAGCCGCGCGGCCGACGTGGGGACGTAGGTGTACGTGCCCGTAGCCGCATTGACGGTGACCGTTCCGCGCGCGGGGGTGCCTGTTACGGTGTACGACAACGGTTCTGAGTCGGTCACATTCAACGCACCGGTGACCGCACCAATGGCGGTATCACCGAGAACGACTGTCGGCGGTCCGGTAACCGTCGGCGGCGCATCGGTGACCACCCAGATCGGGGTAACCGTGTCGGAAGCCTGGTTCGCGACCAACAGGTGGGCACCGTCAGGCGAGACCACGACGCCGATCGGGGATCCGCCAACCGCTACCGGGGTGCCGATGACGGTGTTGGTCTTGGTGTCGATGACGGTGAATGTGCCGGCGGTCTGGCTGGTCACATACGCCAGACTGCCGTCACCTGAGACTGCGACGTCGTAAGCCCCGGCACCGACTGGGATCGGAGACCCCACAACGGTATTGGTCGCAGTGTCGATCACCGTGACGCGACCCGGGTTCAGACTGGTGACGTACGCGCGAGTACCGTCCGGCGAGAAAGCCACGCCGAAGGGCTGCGCGCCCACGGGGATCGTCGCCAACAACGCCCCGGTGGTGGTCGAATAGGCGGTGACCGCCGATCCGTTCAATTTGGTCACGTACGCGGTGGCACCGTTCGGACTGACCGCAATGCTGGCCGGGGTTCCCGTCGCGGGGACAGCGGCGACAACCGTGTTGGTGCTGGTGTTGATCACCGAGATCGTGTTCGAGCCTGCATTCGTGACGTAGGCCCACGCGCCATCAGCCGACAAAGCGACATCCGACGGGAGGCTGCCCACCGGCACGGTCGCCACCACCGTGTTCGTGGCCGTGTTGATCACCGAAACGCTGTTGGCACCCAGGTTTGCGACATACGCGCGTGTGCCCGCCGTGTTCAGCGTCACGCCATATGGGCTAGCACCTACCGGGACGGTCGCGACCACGGCGTTGGTGGCGGTATTGATCACTGAGATGGTGCCCGCATTGACGTTGCCCACATAAGCGCGCGTGCCATCGGGGCTGATGGCGCCGAACGACGGGCCGTCACCTCCCGCCACCGGTGTGCCGACCGAGAGGACCGTCGGGCTGATCGTCACCGTCACCGGAACCGCAACCGACAACTCACCGTCACTGGCGGTCACTGTGAAACTGTCCGTATCGGCGGAGGGCGTCAGCCCCGCGCGCAGCCGGGCCGCCTGCGTCGGCGTGTAGGTGTAGATTCCATTGGCGGAATTGACGGTCACCGTACCCCCGGCGGGTGTCCCGCTCACCGTGTAAATCAACGGCGAGGTCTCCGCGTCCGCCACGTTCAGGTTTCCGCTTACCACACCGGTGACTGGATCGGGAGCGCCGACTGTTGGCGGGGCCGTCGCGGCCGGCGGCGTATTCGTCACCAGCGCCGCCATCCTCGCGAACGACGGGGACTGTGGCAATTCGGTGACGGGTACTTCGCCGATGGGCTGACTGCTCGCGGTCAGGTTGCTTACGGTTGTTGGCGATTCAGATGGGAGGGCCCGCTCCACTTCGCGCCGGGCCCACGCCAGTACCGCCAACAGCAGCGGGGATCCGGCTGGCGTCGCTGGTCCCGGCGCTACGAACGGGGCCAGCACGCTCGAGACGAACGTCGACACGAGGTGGGCGCCGGTGGTCGATGGTATCGCTGCAGGAGCCTGAGCCTGCGTCTCCACCGCCTCAACCCCATCAGTCGAGTGGACGGCTCCTATCGATTGCGGTGCCCGCAATGTTGTAGGAGTCAGCGGAGCACCTCCGGTCACCGAGAGGGTCGATGTCGCTACTGGCGCGACTGTCCCTGCGTTGGTGCCGATCGAATGCGCCGGCGAAGGCGCGGTGGCGGTCGTCGCCTCTCGGACCGACGAACCAGAATTCCGCGCGGCAGGCGGCGCGGCTGTGGCGTTGGTGGTGGGAGGTGTCGTCAGTCCGGGACTGAGGTGGCCCCCATCGGATGGCTCCGGTTCGGCCGTGGACACCGGCTGGTTTGACGCGTTGGGGCCGTACGACGAGGTCGGCGCATTCGCACCCGTCGGCGGCGCCGATGTGGAGACCACTCCGGTCGGCGTCGGCTTCGTGTCGCCCACCGACGCGTCCTGCAGGCTCGTGTTGGCAGCAGGCGGGCTCAGCGTGGCGCCAGTCGTCGGCTGGCTGGGGGCGCCGTTGGCGGTGTCGGGCGTGCCAGATGTCGCTTCTGTGGAGCCTGACTCGGAGGTACCGGTCCCTGCGGAGCCGTCATCTGTGGTGGCGAACGCCACGCCGTGACCATTGGTCACCGCGACGCCCACCCCCAGTGCGACCGCCAGCGCACCGACGCGTCCGACGTAACTCGCATATCGCAAGGTCTTCCGCGCCCGGGTGTCCATGAGCGGAGCCGCTTGGGAGCGATAGGCCGGAGTCAACGACAAAATGCTCGGTAGCGGAGCTACCGAGGGTGTCAAACGGTTCGACTTTGCTGTTTGAGCGGGCCGCTTGGCCATGAGTCCCTCCCGGATTGCGCACACGCATGCAAGATCACTGCGTATAGATAGGCGTTCGCGAGTCGAACTGATGACGGAGGCAATGACGTCAGGGCGAGGCGGTTTGCTTCACACCCGCCCGGACCGTCCCCCGGTCTTCACAGTTAACTCGTATTTGACGCTAAGGAAAGGGGTGCTTCCGAGGAATCGGGTGTTTCCCTATAGTTCACAAATTTTTCAGAGGGAACAGACGGTCGACTCCCAGCTTGGCGGAAGTCGGTGGGGCTCGCCGATCGTCGCGGCCGCTCAGAGCGGCGTCAGGCCGTGCTTACGTTGCACCTTGTTCAGGTTCTGCTTGTCACGCAGCAATCGCAGCGACTTGCGCAGCAACAGCCTGGTTTCGTGCGGCTGGATCACCCCATCGATATAGCCGCGCTCGGCAGCGATCCACGGCGTTGCCATGTTCAGGTTGTAGCCCTCGATGAAGTCGTCGCGGATCTTCTGCACCTCGGGTGCGGTCGGATCGGGGAACCGTTTCACCAGCAGCTGTGCGGCACCCTCGGCGCCGATTACGGCGATACGCGCGGTGGGCCACGCGAAGTTGAGGTCAGCAGACAACTGCTTGGAGCCCATGACTGCGTAGCCGCCGCCGTAGGCCTTGCGCACGATGATGGTCACCTTGGGCACGTCGGCTTCGACGATGGCGTTGAAGAACCGACCGCCGCGCTTGATGATGCCGCCCTTCTCCTCCTCGACACCCGGCATGGCGCCAGGGGTGTCGACGACGAACACCAGCGGCAGGTTGAACGAGTCGCAGAACCGGATGAAGCCGGCCGCTTTGTCGGATGCCTCGTTGCCCACCGCGCCGGACATGTGCATCGGCTGGTTGGCGATCACGCCGACCGGATGGCCGTCGACCCTGGCGAATGCGGTGATCATGGACGGGCTGCGCTGCTCGGCGATTTCGAAGACGTCGCCGTCGTCGAAGATCCGCAGCAGCACCTCGTGCATGTCATAGGCCATGTTGTCGCTGTCCGGCACGATCGAGTCGAGTTCGTAGTCGTGCGGAGTCAGCTCCGGCTCCAGCCCGGGATTGATGATCGGCGGATCGTCGAAGTGGTTGGCGGGCAGGAAACTCAGGTAATCGCGGACATACTGATAGGCCTCTGCCTCCGACTCGACCACCTTGTGAATGTTGCCGCGCTGCGCCTGCACGTCGGCGCCACCGAGTTCGTCGAACGTGACGTCTTCGCCGGTCACGTCCTTGATGACGTCCGGGCCGGTGATGAACATGTAGCCCTGGTCGCGCACCGCAACCAGCAGGTCGGTCTGGATCGGCGAATAGACCGCGCCGCCAGCGCATTTCCCGAAGATCAGAGAAATCTCCGGCACCAGGCCGCGCAGCATCTCATGGCGACGGCCCAACTCGGCATACCACGCCAGCGAGGTGACGGCGTCCTGGATGCGCGCGCCCGCCGAGTCGTTGATGCCGATGATCGGGCAGCCGACCATCGCGACCCACTCCATCAGCTTGGCGACCTTGCGGCCGAACATCTCGCCGACCGAACCCTGGAACACCGTCTGGTCGTGGCTGAACACCCCGACCGGCCTGCCGTTGATGGTGGCGTGGCCGGTGACCACGCCGTCGCCGAACAGTGCGTTGGGATCACCGGGCGTCTTGGCCAGCGCACCGATCTCCAGGAAGCTGCCGGGGTCGACGAGTGCGTGGATGCGGGCGCGGGCACTGGGGATGCCCCTCTTCTCCCGCTTGGCGACGGCCTTCTCACCGCCGGGTTCCTTCGCCAGCTCGAGCTTCTCGCGGAGTTCGGCCAACAGTGCGGCGGTGGTTCGGTTCGTCACTTGGCCTGCTTCTCCTCAGCCTCGATCCGGTTGATTGCCTCGCTCATATGCGCGCCGACCTTCGCAATGTACGGCTCGTCGATGGCCTGGATGTGCTCGCCCCCGATCGGCACGATCTCCAGGTCCGAGACGAATTCACCCCAGCCGCCGTCGGGCTGACGGATGGCGTAACGCGGCTCGAAGAAGATCGCGTCGTCGTGGTAGCGGTCGGCCATGTAGAGCGTGACGTGCCCGTCGTACGGCTGGATCTCCACCGTCTCGAGCAGGCGGTTGTCCAAGTAGGACGTCCGCTGGTGCTCGATGACCCCGCCGGGGATCTGCGCGCCGCTGTCCTTGATCGCGTTGAGAACGAACTGGACCTGCGCCTCGTCGTCGAGCTCTTCGAGCTCTTCGTACGGGATCGGCGGAACCTCGACGTTGAAGGTCCGCTCCGCGAACCGCGCGTAGCGATCCCAGCGGGCGCGGGTCTCTTCCTTGGTCTGCGGAATCTCCTCGCCGGGCCGGACCATGTCGATCAGCCCGACGAAGCGGACGTCGGCGCCTGCGCGCTTCAGCCCGATCGCACACGCGTAGGCGAGCGCGCCGCCCAGCGACCAGCCGACCAAGATGAACGGCCCATTGCCGCCCAGCTCGAGCAGCTTCGGCATGTACTGCCCTGCGCGTTCCTCCACCGAGCCCTCGACCCGTTCGAAGCCGTACATCGGGGTGTCCGGTGGCAATCGCTTCAACAGCGGTTCGTACACCACCGTCGAGCCGCCCGCCGGGTGGAAGACGAATACCGGTGTGCTGTCGGACCCCTCCTGCGGCGCGCGCAGAGTTCGGACAAACCCGTCGATCTCACCGGCCTCGAGATACTCGCGGACGATTGTCGCCAGCGCCTCGATGGTCGGCGAGTTCTTCACGTCGTCGACGGTGATGGTTCCTTCGGCGCGTTCCGAAAGCCGTTGTGCCAGTTTCTCCGCGGTCGCGTCGTCGAGTGTGGGCAACGCGTTGAAAATGCCACCAGGTGACTTGCCGGTGACGATCGCCCACGTCGCGAAGGTGACGCGCTCCGCGGCTTCACGCGGCGGCACGTCTGCGCCCAGCGCCTCGGTGACGGCCTCCTGCGTCAGCACTCCCCTAAGCTCCGCGTGTGGGCCCTGCGCGGCCAGCGACGCGGCCGACGGCTGGTCAGGGCCCGCCGGGTTCGTCGGCGGGGCCGGCACAGCAGGACCTGACGGATCCGTTGGCGGTGGCGGGACATCCACTGGCGCAACCGCTTCCGGCTCACTGGCTACCGACTCAGCCGGCGCGTCAGTGGGCACGCCGCCGCCTGACATCAACGCGGCCTGCTCGGCGGCGATCTCCTCGGGGGTACGCGTCTGCTGGTGCTCGTGCAGCTGCTCGACCTCGTCGCGGTGCTCGATCGCGTACTCGATCAGCTTCTCGACGGCGTAGAGGTTCGCATCACGCACCGCGGTCAGCTGAATCGGCGGCAGGTCGAAGTCGTACTCGACGCGGTTCTTGATCCGCACCGCCATCAGCGAGTCGAGGCCGAGCTCGATCAGCGGCACCTCCCACGGCAGGTCCTCCGGCTCGTAGCCCATCGCACCACCGACGATCGTGCCCAGCCGGTCGCGCACGGTCTCACCGGAGTCCGGCGACCACTTGGCAAAGCCCGCACCGAGATTGGCTCCCTGGGTCAGGTTGTCCTGCAGGATTTCTGCAGCCGCGTCATCCTCGGGCACCGCGTCAGCTTGGACAAGGGCCTGGGTGACCACCGCTCCTGCACCAACGGCTGTCGGTAAGGCAGCGGCTTGGCCGCCGAGGCTCACGACCGCGTCGTACACCAACGTGAAGGACTCGTCGATGCGGGCGTGCACCTGAACGGTGGCGCCGCCGGGATGGCGGTTCAGCGTGGTCACCAACCGCGCGCCCTCACCCGGCACCGCACGTTGCTCAAAGGCAGTCAGCTTTGCATCCGGAATGACCTGCGCCGCTGCGGCTTTCACCAACGCGCCGAGGTCCGGCTCGCCCTTCGGGGCGAACTCCCAGACGTGGCGACCGTCGGGCGTGGCCACGTGGTTGCCCGGCATCATCACCGAGCTGTCTCCGGTGAACTTCGCGTCCAGCCAGTGCGGCTTGCGGCGGAAACGGGTCGGCGGGATGTTGGCGTACTCGCCGCGACCAAACATCGTGCGGAAGTCCAGATCGTGACCGTGCACGAATAGCTGCGCCATGGCCGACGTCATCGAGTCGACCTCGTCCTGCTTGCGCGCCAGCGTCGCGATCAGCTGTGCGTCGTGCAGTCCGGCAGCAGCGGTGGTCAGGCCCACCTGCATCAGCGCCACCGGATTCGGCGCCAGCTCGAGGAAGGTGGTGTGGCCGTTGTCGACGGCGTTGCGGATGCCCTGGGTGAAGTGGACGCTGTGGCGCAGCCCCTTCTTCCAGTAATCCACATCGTGGATCGGCTCGCCGCCGGGCCGGATGTATTTGCCCTCGTGCACTGTCGAGAAGTAGCCCGTGGTGATCGGATGGGGATCGATACCAACGAGTTCCGCGGCGAGTTCACCGAGCAGCGGGTCCATCTGCGAGGTATGGCTGGCGCCCTTGGTCTGCATCTTGCGGGCGAACTTGCCTTCCTGCTCGCAGCGCTCGATGATTGCGTCCACCTGGTCGGGTGGGCCGCCGATGACGGTCTGGTTAGGCGCGGCGTACACGCACACTTCGAGATCCTTGAAGTCGGCGAACACGGTCTCGATTTCCTCGGCCGAATACTCGACCAGCGCCATCAACCGGATCCATTCGCCGAACAGCATCGCCTCGCCCTCACCCATGAGGTGTGCACGCGCACAGATGGCCCGGGTCGCATCCTCCAGCGACAGGCCGCCGGCGAAATATGCCGCGGCCGCCTCGCCGAGCGACTGCCCTACTAGCGCAGCGGGTTTCGCGCCGTGCGCCTTGAGTAGCTCACCGAGCGCGATCTGCAGGGCGAAGATCACCGTCTGGACTACTTCGATGGGGTATTCGCAGGTCTCGTTTGTGTAGTCGACCTTGTCATCAAGAATCAACTCGACGATCGAGTAGCCGCGTTCATCCTGGATGAGGGCGTCGACCTTGTTGATCCACTCGGCGAACGTCGCGTTCCGCAGATACAGGTTCTTGCCCATCTTGCGGTGCTGTGCGCCGAAGCCGGCGAGCACCCACACGGGTCCGTTGGTGACTGGCCCGTCGGCAGTGAACACGTTGGGGTTCTGCTTGCCGTCGGCGAGCGCACGCAGGCCCTTGATGGCCTCGTCGTGGTCGTGTGCGAGAACGACGGCGCGCGAGCGGCCGTGGTTGCGCCGCGACAGCGAACGCCCGATCGACTCCAGAGACGAGGCCCGGCCTTCGGGACTGTCGATCCAGTCAGCCAGCTCGGCGGCGGTGGCCTTCTTGCGTGACGTCAGGAATCCCGAAACAGCAAGGGGGACAATAGGAGTCGGCCGTTCTTCAGCTTCCAGCTCTTCGCGGGCAACCTCGAGCAGACGCAGCGCCTCGTCGGTCAGGCCGGGAAGTTCGGGCTCGTCACCGGCAACCGCGACATGGCCTGAATATTCGGAATCCTCGGCTGCATCTTCTGCTCTTCGCCCAAGAGGCTCATCGTTGATGAACTCGCCGTACTCGTCCATCCGCACGCCCCCGACGTACACCGCGTCGGCCTCGGCGGCTGCGGCCTTGTCGGGCTCGGCTTCCGGCTTGGGTTCCGGCTCAACGAGATCCGACGGCAACACCTCGCGCAGCACCATGTGCGCGTTCGCGCCGCCGAAGCCGAAGCCCGACACGCCGGTGATGGCGTGGCCGCTGTAGCGCGGCCAGTCGGTGACGGTGTCGGCGACCTTGATGTGAATCGCATCGAAGTCGATGTAGGGATTCGGCCCGGCGTAGTTGATCGACGGCGGAATCTTGTCGTTCTTCAGCGCCAGCGCCATCTTGGCCAGGCTGGCCGCGCCGGCCGCCGACTCCAGGTGGCCCACATTCGATTTCACCGCGCCCAGCAGCGCCGGCTTATCCGGCGCGCGACCCCTGCCGATGACGCGGCCCAGCGCATCGGCCTCGATCGGGTCACCGAGGATGGTGCCCGTGCCGTGCGCCTCGATGTAGTCGACGTCGCGCGGATTGATGCCCGCATCCTTGTACGCCTTGCGCAGCACCTCGGCCTGCGCGTCCGGATTCGGCGCCAGCATGCCGTTGGACCGGCCATCGTGGTTGACCGCGCTGCCCGCGATCACCGCGAGGATCTCGTCGCCGTCACGCCGGGCATCGGACAGGCGCTTGAGCACCAGCATGCCGCCGCCCTCGGAGCGCGCGTAGCCGTCGGCGTCCTTCGAGAACGACTTGATCCGGCCGTCCGACGCCAACACTCCGCCGACCTCGTCGAAACCGATGGTCACCAGCGGCGTGATCAACGCATTCACGCCGCCGACGACCGCCACGTCGGCCTCGCCCGCACGCAGCGCCGCGACACCCTGATGTGCAGCTACCAGCGACGAGGAGCATGCGGTGTCGATCGCCATCGACGGCCCGCGGAAGTCGTAGAAGTAGGACACCCGGTTAGCGATGATCGAGCTCGTGGTCCCGGTGATCGCGTAAGGGTGTGCGACCGTGGGGTCAGACACCGCCAGGAACTGATAGTCGGTGTTCGATGATCCGATGTAGACCCCGACTCGCTCACCGCGCAGGCTTGACGCTGGGATACGCGCGTTTTCCAAAGCCTCCCAGGTCAATTCGAGCGCCATCCGCTGCTGCGGATCGACGTTGTCGGCCTCCATCTTCGACAGCGTGAAGAACTCGGCGTCGAAACCCTTGATGTCGGTCAGGTAGCCACCGCGGGTGCGGGCCTTGGCGACGCGTTCGGCGATCCGCGGCTCGGAGAGGAACTCCTCCCAGCGACCCTCGGGCAGATCGGTGATGGCGTCGCGGCCCTCGAGCAGCGCCTGCCACGTCTCGTCGGGAGTGTTCATGTCGCCGGGGAAGCGAGTGGCGATGCCCACGATGGCGATGTCGTCGACATCGCGCTCGCGGGACCAATCCTCGTCGACGGCAGTGTCTTCGATCTCCGGCTCGCCCTCGATGATCACGGTCGCCAAGGACTCGATAGTCGGATGACGGAACGCGACGGTGGCAGTCAACGTCACACCGGTGAGGTCCTCGATGTCGCTGGCCATCGCCACAGCGTCACGTGACGACAGGCCGAGCTCGACCATCGGCGTGGCGTCGTTGATCGCGTCCGGCGACTGGCCGGTGGCGTTGGCGATCCAGTCGCGCAGCCACTGACGCATGTCGGCGACCGTCATGTCGGTCCTCGGAGCCGCTTCGGCGGCGACCTCGGACTGAGGGGCGTCTTCAATATCCCCCGGCGCCAGCTGGATCCCATCGCCGGCGGGTTGCGAATTGTCGTGATAATCAGTCATTTTCAGGCCACCTTTGATTGACCACGCGCCCGTCGTCCGCTGGTCTTTTCGGTTCGGTCAGCAGTTAGTCCGTCTCGTCTGGGAAATCGTTGGCGACCTTGCCTGCCCGCAGGCTGCCGTCCAGGTACGCCGCACGGCAGGCGCGCCGGCCGATCTTGCCGGATGAGGTACGGGGAATGGCGCCCGCAGCGGTGAGCAGCACGTCGCGAACGGTGACACCGTGGCGCACCGCGATCGCGGCTCGGATGTCATCGGCGATCGGTCCCATCTCCAGCTTGTGTGCACCCGGCGCACGTTCGCCGACGATCACGAGCTGCTCGGACGTGTCGGCCGGATCACGCTTGAGGCCGGCGTGCGCGTTCTCGAACACCTCGTCGGGCAGCTGATTCGCCGGCACCGAGAAGGCCGCCACATACCCAACTCGCAGCGCTTTCGTCGCCTCCTGCGCGGAGTACTCGAGGTCCTGCGGATAGTGGTTGCGGCCGTCGATGATCACCAGATCCTTTGTGCGGCCGGTGATGTAGAGCTCGCCGTTGTGGTAGGCGCCGAGGTCTCCGGTGCGCACCCAGGTCGCGTCGTCCGTCGCGCCTTCGGCATGCGACGGGTTGGTCCGCGACTTGAGGATGTTCTGGAAGGTGGCAACCGTTTCCTCGGGCTTACCCCAGTACCCGGTTCCCATGTTCTGACCACTGATCCAAACCTCACCGATCTGTCCGTCGGGCAGTTCGGTGGCGGTGTCGTTGTCGACGATCACGGTCCACTCGGCGACGCCGATCTTGCCGGCGCCTGCCTGCGCGACTGCCTTAGGCGAGTCCGCGGGCACCTCGACGAACGTACCGGTGTTCAGCGCATCGCGGTCGACGTGGATGATGCTCGGCTCGGCGTCCATCGGCGTCGTGGACACGAACAGCGTCGCCTCCGCGAGGCCGTAAGACGGCTTGATGGCCTGCGGCTTGAAGCCGTACGGGCTGAACGCCTCGTTGAATCGGTGCACCGTGGCCGCGGAGATGGGCTCGCTGCCGTTGAGGATGCACTTCACGACGGACAGATCCAGCGGCGGCTCGTCGTCCTTCGGCAGTCCGCGGGCCGCCGCGTGATCGAACGCGAAGTTCGGCGCCACCGAGATGACGCCGCCGGTGTCATCGGGCTTGCGCGACATCTCCCGCAGCCAACGGCTGGGCCTGCGGACGAACGCGGCCGGCGTCATGAACGTGAAGTAGTGCCCGATCATCGGGGCCAGCATCGCGGTGATCAGGCCCATGTCGTGGAAGAACGGCAGCCACGAGCACCCGCGGTCACCCTCCTGACCGTCGAGCGCCTCGATGATCTGGACGATGTTGGTGGCCAGGTTGAGGTGTGTGATCTGCACACCGGTCGGGATACGGGTCGAACCGGAGGTGTACTGCAGATAGGCGATGGTGTCGGCCGTGACGTCGACCGGCTGCCAGGTCGCACCGACCTCGACCGGCACCGCGTCGACGGCGATGACGCGCGGACGCTCCTTGGCGGGCCTGCTGCGGAAGAACTTGCGGACACCCTCGGCCGACTCGGTGGTGGTCAGGATCGCCGACGGCTGGCAGTCGTCGAGCACCGCATGCAGGCGGCCGACGTGGCCGGGCTCAGACGGGTCGAACAGCGGCACCGCGATACGGCCCGAGTAGAGGGTGCCGTACATCGCAACCACGTAGTGCAGGTTCTGCGGGCAGAGGATCGCCACGCGGTCACCTGGCTGGGTGACCTGCTGCAGGCGGGCAGCAACGGCCTTGTTGCGCGCCCCGAACTCGGCCCAGGTCAGGTCCCGCGCCACGCCGTCGCGCTCGACCGAGAAGTCGAGGAACCGGTAGGCGAGCTTGTCGCCGCGCACCTTGGCCCACTTCTCGACGTGCTTGACCACGCTTCCGTTGTCGGGGAACTTGATCAGTCCGTCCTTGAGAAACGGGTTATGGAAGGCCATCGCACTCTCCTGTCAAAGCCACGCTCATTGCGAAGCCAGTTCAGCTCTTGCCGGCGGGACGCCGCAGACGTCGACCCGAACGCCAATCCGCGCGAACCCAAACCTCGAAGATCGTACCCGCGAGTTGACGTCGCCGCCTTAAGGGCTCTGACCTGCGAGCTTAGGCCGACTGTCGGCCACCGCTCTTACTTTTTTCTTAATGTTAGGCGACCTGTTGGCGCACGCCAAATCGCCGCAGGTCACATGTCAGCCATGTTTTGGGTGTGGAGCGTTATCGATCACGCTCTTCGCCCAGCCCAGTGTCCACTGCGTGGACGTCGCACCGTCGAGATTCCAAAAGTCGGGCGTGGCGTAAAGCGCGTGCACCGGTGCGCCGCCGCCCCCGGTGAGCACCTGGAGCGTCCTCGGCAGCTCGGTGATGCTGAACGCCGATTCCGGTGCCGCGCAGATCAGATCGCCCCTCGCGCAGATCTCGTTGGTGCGGTCGTTGAGCATGCCGAAGCCGCCCGGCCGCGCGCCCGTCATCGTCAGGCCCATCGCCGACAGCGTCGGCACCTCCTGCAGGGTGATCTCCGCACCCTGGCCGTCGGGGTTGGGTCCGATGTCCTGCCCCACGTTGTTCTGGCGGCGGCCGTCGGCGATCAGCGTCACGCCAAGCACCAGATCCTCGTCGACCGGTCCCCGGCCGTTGCCGATGTCACTGGCGAGGTCGCCGGCGATCACCGCGCCCTGCGAGAAACCGGCCAGCACATAACTGGTCAACGGGCAGCGGTTGTTCATATCCGTGATCGCCTTGACGGCGCCGCGGGTGCCCTCGGCCCGGCTGTCGTTGTAGGACATCTGTTGGTCGGCCGACAGCGGATTGTGGAACTGCGCGGTGTACGGGACCGTGAAGATCTCGAGCCGGTCGGTGCCGAATTGGCCGCGCAGCGGATTGGTCACCTTCGACATCAACGAGTTCGGGAACTGGTTCGGGTTGAACGGGTCGTCGGTCGGCGACGACTCCCAGGTGCCGGGAATGGACACCATCATCACGTCGGGGCAACTCGCGTCCTGGAATTCGGGGCGCGGCTTCTTCGTCGTCGGCGGCGCGCCGGTGGGCGGTACCGCACTCGGCGGCAGCGCGGTCTGCGGGGTCTCAGGCTTGCGCAGCACAACGATCACGATCGCGACGATCAGCACGACGACGAGCGCCATCGCCCCGGCTGCAATGAGCGCGAGGATGCGGTGGCGTTTCCGCCGGTTGGTCTTTGGCATGTTCTCCCGCTAGCAGAGTTTGTCGGTTGCGATCCGAATGTAGTCAGCCGTCGCCGTATCGACCTCATCGGCGGACGGCACCGCGGAGCTCAGGTGTGCGGTCCGCACATCGCCGCGCACCAGCGGCACGACGACATCCCACACCGCCTGATCGCTCTGCTTGGCGGCACGGGCCTGGCACACGTACGACCCGATTCGCAGTGCCATCAGATCGCTCGACGGCTTGACTCCCGCGGCGTTGAGCGCATCGAGGTAGGCACGCTGCTGGCCCGTCACGACCATCGCGTTCGTATCGCTCTCCGGCTGCTCAGGTGCGGGCGCGGTCTCAGACACCGGCATGCCGACGGTGGCCATCACGTCGTCGGCGACGGAGCATCCGGTCAGCAGGGCCGCCGAGGAAGCGACCAACAACGATGTTGCCGACCACTTTGCTAGACCGGTCGCTCGTCGTTCCGCGTGCAGCACTCCTCCAACGTACCGGCTGCCGCGAGGCGAACCGGTTGAGGAGTTCGCGCCTACTTGATCGTGGTGACGAGTTCGCCCGACATCGCGCCCAGCTGACCCGACCAGGTGCCCCAGTCGTGTTGTGGGCCATCGGGGAAGTCGAAGTGCCCGTTGTGCCCACCGACGTTGCGGTAGTGCTGGTAGAACGTGCGGTTGCTGCCCTGGGCCTGATCGCAGTAACCGATCATCGCGGCCGGATCGCTGCATGACAGCGTCGACGGGCTCATCACCCACAGCCGGGTGTTGTTGTCTGCCAGCAGTTGCACGTGCACGTCGGGGTCATGCCACTTCCACCGGCCCAGCTGTGGCAATCCCCACATGTTGCGGGTGTCGACGCCGCCGAACTGCGCCAGCCCGGCGGTGATCGCACCGTTGGTGTAGGTGTTGGACGGGGTGAGGAAACCCGACAGCGAGCCGGCGAAGCGGTAGCGGTCGGGATGGAACGTGGCGATCGTCATCGCCCCCGTGCCGCCTTGGGCCGCGCCGACGATGCCGTGGCCGTTGGGGGCCAGGCCCTTGTTGGCGGCCAGCCAGTCAGGCAACTCGTTGGCCAGGAACGTCTCCCACTGCATGGAGCCGTCCTGCTCCCAGTCGGTGTACAGGCTCCACGCGCCGCCGGCAGGCGCGGCCACCGAGATGCCCTTGCCCGCGAGCGTGTTCATCGCGTTGCCTGCCGTCACCCAGTTGCTGACGTCCGGTGCGGCGTTGAACGCGTCAAGCAGGACGACCATGTGCGGGCCGCCGGCCTGAAAGGCGACGGGGATGTCGCGCCCCATCGCAGCCGACGGGACCATCAGCGTCTCGACTTGGGCGCCGGCGGTCGGTGCCGTGGCGGTCCACAGCCCCGCGGCAAGCACAACGGTCAACAGCGCTCTTATCCACCCACGCATAAACCCCACCTCACGTCGCATCGCATTGGCCTTGGTCCCCGCCGGAGGTAGTGAACCATATTGACGTCACAGGCCGCTCCGGAAATGGCCGACGGCGGCGACCCCCGAAAGGATCGCCGCCGTCGACGTGATGTCGCTTGCTGTTAGCCGCCGGACGTGGCCGCGGCGGCCTGAGCCGCCGGAGCCGCTTGCGGCGTCGCGCCCAGCACCCGCTGGATGTCGGGCTTCATCTGCTGCAGCTGCTGACCCCAGTACGGCCAGTCGTGCACGCCGTCGGACGGGAAGTTGAACACGCCGTTCTTACCGCCAGCGGCGAGGTAGTTCTCCTGGAACGTCTTGTTCGTGCGGAGCGTGAAGCCCTCCAGGAACTTGGCGTTGAACAGGTTGCCCGCGCTGACGCCCGCGCTCAGGTCGTTCGGGGTGCCGTTACCGCAGTAGACCCAGATGCGGGTGTTGTTGGCGACCAGCGTCGCCATCTGGACCATCGGGTCGTTGCGCTTCCACGCGCTGTTGGGATCTTCTGTCTTGCCCCACATGTCGTCGGCCTTGTAGCCGCCGGCGTCACCCATCGAGACGTTGACCAGCATCGGCCACCAACCCTCGGACAGGTTCAGGAAGCCGGACAGCGAGGCCGCGTACTGGAACTGGTTCGGGTGGTAGATCGCCAGCGTCAGCGCCGCCGACCCGGCCATCGAGAGACCGACCGCAGCGTTGCGGCTCGAGTCGACACCCTTGTTGGCCGCCAGGTACGCGGGCAGCTCCTGAGTCAGGAACGTCTCCCACTTGTAGGTCTGGCAGGCGCCGGTCTTCTTGCTGCACGCGGGCGAATACCAGTCGCTGTAGAAGCTGGACTGGCCGCCGACCGGCATGATCACCGACAGGCCCGAGTTGAGGTACCACTCAAAGGCTGCGGTGTTGATGTCCCAGCCGTTGAAGTCGTCCTGGGCACGAAGGCCGTCTAGCAGGTACACACCAGGCGAGTTGGCACCACCGCTCTGGAACTGAACCTTGATATCGCGTCCCATCCCCGCTGACGGAACCATGAGGTACTCGACCGGCAGACCCGGACGAGAGAAAGCCCCCGCAGTCGCCGAGCCGCCGACGACACCCACGAGGCCGGGCAACACGGCGGCGGCCACGGCCGCAATCGTGAGCCGACGCACCCAGGCGCCGCGCATCTTCCCAACGAACTTCATGCTTCTACCTATCCCATCTGTCGAATGCCGCACAGCAGACACGAGGCGCCGTGCCCGTGCAGTCAACCACAACTTGCTGTCATCCCTCTATTCAGCGTGTATTGTCCCTGGTCTTTCTGGTCGCCTCGACTTCCACTCGCTCCGCTCTTCGCTGGTTCCTCACTGCGATCCTCACTTGCGCACGGCTTTGGGCCTCAGCCGTTGAGGGTCGCGATCAGGTCTGGTTTCAATGACGTCAATTGCTGCCCCCAGTACGGCCACGCGTGGTTACCCGCGGTCGGAAACACAAAGGTGGCGTTGTTTCCGCCGGCCTTGGCGTACGCCTCTTGAAAGTCCTTGTTGCTCTTGATGGCCATGCCTTCAAGGCTGTCAGCGTTGAATTGCTGATTCGGATCGGGTTCCGGGTTGACGGTGCTGTTGCCACCGGGCGCGCAGTAGATCCACAGCCGCGTTCCGTTGCCGACGATGCGCGACACCTGTTTGATCGGGTCGTTGCGCTTCCACGCGGAATCCCAAGGCGCGCCCCACATGTTGTCGACGTTGTAGCTGCCCGCGTCGAGCATCGCGACGCGGATGGCCTGCTGCATCAACAGCGCCGACGGATTCAGAAAGCCCGACAACGACGCGGCATATTTGAACTGCGCCGGGTGGTAGGCAGACAAGATGAGTGCCGCACTTCCCGACATCGACAGTCCGACAACGCCGTTGCCCGTCATGGAGACTTGCTTGTTGTTCGCAAGCCACAGCGGAAGCTCGCTGGTGAGAAACGTCTCCCATTTATAGGTATAGCCCTGGTTGTTGAAGCTCGACGGCGAGTACCAGTCGGAGTAAAAGCTGGACTGTCCGCCGACGGGCATCACCACGGCAACGCCGGAGTTGTAGAACCACTCGAACGCGGGGGTTTCGATATCCCAGCCGTTGTAGTCGTCACGCGCACGCATCCCGTCGAGCAGGTACACGGCCTTGCTCGAAGCCGCCGGTGCGGGCGCGGGGGTGGTCGGTGCTACGGCGGGCTGGAACTGAACGCGGATGTTGCGGCCCATCGACGTGGAGTAGATGTCGAGGTATTCGACGGGCAGACCTTCGCGCGAGAACGCGTCGGCATGCGGCGCGGCGCTGACCGACAGCGCCGGAAGAGTCAGCAACGCGGCCGCGATCGCCAGCAGGCGACGAAGCCGAATAGGCACAGTGTTGACCACCGAAGGCCTTCGCATCTGTTGCTTCTACCGTCCGTTCACGTATGCACGCCGTACGAACGGCGGTCTCGAAATAGCTATCGCGTCAACATGGCTGCGGCGTTACCAAACTCCCAGAAAAGTCTGTCAGCTAACAAATCGCCGGCAACTATGGCCCGGTTGCCGGCATACCGGTGTACGGCGCATGTTTCGGCGGCGGTATCTCCAGACCGCAGCGGACAAGCTCATACATCGGCACGCGGTTAATTCGGTAGCTGGTGAATTCCGGTGAATGCAGCAGGTTCGACGCAAACCTCCGCAAACCCATCGGGCCGCGCACTGCCGTGAGCATGGCGTCCGTCGCAGGACACTTCAGGGCGGCCCTGGCCTGCATCACCCAGTCCTCGTCCAGGTAGGCCGGGATGAACGGCGGCATCGTCAGGAACGGGCCATCGGCCACCGCCCAGTCCGGGAAGAGGTTCTTGTCGTGGCCGATACGGCCATCGAGTAGGCGTTGCGTGTGGGCGGCCAACGGGTTTGCCAGCCCGATCTGGTCGAGCACCCGCACGTCCAACCCGACGTTCATGCCGAGCATCCCGAGATTGGTGAAAAACACTGTGTGCGGGCCCTTGTAGTCCTTCCGCACATCGGCGGGCATGTCGGGCGGCGGCGGAACCGCGGGCACTACATCCCATTGGTCATAGTTGCCCGACGGCAGCAGGAGCGCGCCGTCGGGTGTGTTGTTCAGCGCTACGAGCACTGCCCGCATGCGCGGATAGTCAAGGTAGTCAGCGGCAGTCAACGGATGCGGGTTGCCGGTGGCCTGTGAATAGAACCGGCGTTCGTCGACGATGCCGGTGTAAGTGACACGCGTCGCGTCGGAGCCCATGCCGGATGAGTTGGCCGCCCACAGCGACCAAACGGCGACTGCCAGCCACAGCACACCCGTCGCACTTGCGAACAAATAGGCTGCGCCGCGGGGCATTTGGGCGCCCCGGGGCATTTTGGCGCCGTCGGGCAGTGCCATCGGGATCACCGCGACCGGCGCAACCAGACAGAACAGCGGTGTCAGCAGCACCCGGCCGTGCATGAAGTCGCCGCCCTGCCGGATCCAGTAGAGAGCCTGCAACAGTCCGCTGATGAGCATGAAAACCACAACAGCGGAAGGGCTTTGGATCCTGCGGGCCAACCAGCTGTAGCCGGGCGGTGTGGCTCGGCGGATCCACCGCGGCCTGCCGCGGGTGGCCAGTGCGACCACACCGAGGCCGACAAGCAGGATCGCCGGCGCCCACAGCAGATACGGGTGATTGAAGTTGGCCAGATAGACAAAGCCTTGCGCCCATTTGGATCCCGACGCATCTTTGGCGATGGCGGTGCTCGGGTACAGCAGACCGTAGTAGCCCATCCGGAAGATCTGATAGCCGACGGGCAGCAGCCCGCCCGCGACGATGATCAGCACGCGGCGCCGCCAGCCACGGGCCGCGACGAGCATCATGATCAGCGCGACTCCGCCGATGAGCGCCAACTCCGGGCGCACCAGCACGCTCAACCCCGCGACGAAAGCCAGTGCCGCATCGAAGTAAGGGCTGACGACGTTGGCGGTCGGCGGCGGCAGGGGTGCAGGGGCATACGGGGCTCTACGCAGCGTCGGTGGAGCGCCGCGGCGCGGCAGCGGCTGTTGTTGGACGGGATAGGCCCGCAACGCCTGCGACCAGCAGACCATCATCCACCACAGCAGGCCCAAATAGGCCATCACCAAACCGTTTTCGAGACCCGAGGTGGCGAAGTCGCGGGCGGGTGGTACCGCGATGTAAACCAGTGCGCCTGCGGGTAACAACAACGCTCGTCGGCCGCGCAGGCCGGGCGCGTCGAGCCTGCCCGCGCCGAGCATCGCCAGCGCCATCCCGGCGACGCTGAGCGCCAGCGCGAAGACCAGCGCGACATACTCGAGCCGTACCGGGCCGCCGATCCAGCCGCCGAGGGTGATCAGGTAGGTCCAGATCGTCGACGTGTTTGACTCGACACGCTCACCCGCATTGAACACCGGGCCATTGCCCGCCAACAGGTTTCGCACTGTACGCAGCACGATCAGGCCGTCGTCTGCTATCCAGCGGCGCTCCCAAGCGCCCCAGCCGAATAGCGCTGAGACCACGACGACGCTGAGCCAGAGGCTGACTCGAGCCGTTACGTCATAGGGAAACGCCGGCCACCGGGCAAGGCGCTCCCGCCCAGTTGTCTTTTTTCGTTCAGCCGAGGAAGACGGCGACACCGATGGTTCCGATCCAGGCCAGGAGCAGGAGCTGCAGCACACGGTCCTTCGACGCGATCTCCTCCGGCTCACCTGCCAACCCACCGTCGACGTCAACGGCGTACCGGAGGACTGCGATCGTGATCGGAATGATGGTCACCGCGTACCACGACGCGTTTGCACCGTCGCGCTCGAATGCCCACAAGCTGTAACACAGCACCATCGCAGTGGCCGACAGGGTCCACACAAAACGTAGGTACGAAGCGGTGTAGCTCTCGAGCGACTTGCGGATCTTGGCGCCCGTCCGCTCGGCGAGTTGCAGTTCGGCGTAGCGTTTGCCCGCCGCCATGAACAGCGACCCAAATGTCATCACCAGCAGGAACCATTGCGACAGCGGAATACTGGCGGCCACGCCGCCGGCGATCGCGCGGATCAGAAAGCCTGACGAAACGATGCAGATGTCGAGGACGGCCTGATGTTTGAGACCGAAGCAGTAGGCCAGTTGAATAGCGATATAGATGGCGATCACCACGGCCAGATTCGGCGTTGCGAGCAGTGAAATCGCAAGCGCGCCAACCCCAATAACCACCGCAAGGGTGTATGCGAGCCACTCCGGCACCACACCGGCCGCGATCGGACGGAAGCGTTTGGTGGGGTGCTGACGATCGGCCTCGACGTCGCGCGCGTCGTTCACCAGATAGACCGCCGAGGCCGCCAGCGAAAAGGCGACGAAGGCAATCGCGACCTTGACCGCAACGGCGCCGTAGTCGTAGTGAAGGTCAGAGCCCAGGGCGGCCACCGGCGCTAGCAGCACCAGAAGGTTCTTCACCCACTGTCGCGGACGGAGCGCCTTGACCACACCCGTGACGACATTGCTGGGCGGACCCTTGACCGGTGCCGGTTCTTCACTCATCTGCTGGGCGCTCTCTGCACTGCTTTCCCTCGAGATGCTCATCCATCCCCTCCAACCCGATCAGCGACAGCTCCGACAGTCTTCGCGACGACCACCCCGACCGCGACACCAGTGAGCACGTCAGTCGGGTAATGCACGCCAAGAACCAAGCGGGACAACGCCATCGGCGGCACCAGCACCACAGGCAAGGGCAGACCCGTGGTGCGCGCCAGCAGGATGGATGCTGCGGTCGTGGAGGTGGCGTGTGCAGACGGAAAACTCAGCCGGCTCGGCGTGCCGACGTTGACGGCGACGGCTGGGTGGTGCGGGCGTTCCCGCTTGACCACCCGCTTGATCACCACCGCGCCCGCATGCGCGATGAAGGCCCCTGCGCCCACGGCAAGCCACGCCTTGCGGCGTCGCGGCTGCAGCAGCGCGCCCAACACGGACACCACCACCCAGCCGATGCTGTGTTCGCCGAAATGCGAGAGGGCACGTGCGCCCGCCAGCACACCAGGCCGGTCGGCCAGCGCCGCCTGCACGGCCACCAGCGCGGCTTCCTCGCCCCGCGGGCTCGTCGCGGCGTCTTCGCCGCGAACCGGTTCAGCCATGTGGGGAGGCCTCTAGCAAGACCGTTTCCCACTTCTGCTTGCTCGACAGCACCGGCAGCGCCTCGCGGTAGACCCGGCGCATCTTGTTGAACTTGCGGGCGAGGAGGAACTGACGCCGCAGCGACTCACGAAGCAGCGCAAACATTTTCGCGCGGTCACGCTGGCGATAGACCACTCCGCGGCCATCGGCGGTGGTGACGGTGACGCCGTCGACCCTGCACAACGAGAACCACCGGGCGTCCTGTGTCGCGACGTTGACCTGCGGGCGGCGATGGTGCTCGGGGTCGTGCGCCTTGAGCTGATGGATGACGCCGCGACCGAGCCGGTACGAGATGGACAGCGCATTCGTCGGGATGGTGACCTTCTTACGCCAGCGCTTATCCGACGGGGGCGGCAGAGCTGTGGCACCCGGCAGCACCACCGCGTCGGGATAGTCCTGGCGCATCTTGCGGATATCCGGCAGTGCCGATTCCAGGATCGAGAAGATGTGTTCCGGCCCGGCCAGGAAGTCGTCCATCGCCTTGTTCTGGATCGCGACAGTCGAATACTCAAGGCAGAGCAGGTGTTTGAACGTCGCCTTGAGGTGGCTTGCCAGCAGACCACTGACATTGCCGTCCCAGTGCATGGCCGCGACCACCAACCGATTGCGCAAGTGGAAGTACGCCTGCCAGTCGATTGCGTCGTCCTTGTCGCTCCACGCCATGTGCCAGATCGCCGCACCGGGAAGCGTGACGGTCGGATAGCCGTGCTCACCCGCGCGCAACCCGTAATCGGCGTCGTCCCACTTGATGAAGAGCGGCAGCGGCTGGCCGAGTTCCTCGGCGACCTGCCGGGGGATCATGCACATCCACCAGCCGTTGTAGTCGACATCGATGCGGCGATGCAGAAGCCTGCTGCGGTATTCCTCTTCATCGTTGAGTCGATACTTGGCGAAGTTGTGGTCGTATTCGGTGTTGATCGCGTTGGTCCACATGAAGTTCTCTGCGTCGACCATCTCGCCCATTACGTGCAGATGCGACGGCTCCTGCAGGTTGAGCATCTGGCCGCCGACCAACGTCGGGATCTTCGCGAACCGGTTCATCGCCAATGCCCGCAGGATCGAGTCGGGCTCGATGCGGATGTCGTCGTCCATGAACAGGATCTGTTCGCAGTCAGTGTTTTTCAGCGCCTCGTACATGACCCGGCTGTAGCCACCCGAGCCGCCGAGGTTGGGCTGGTTGTGGATGGTGAGGCGGTTACCCAGCGGTGCGGCGGCCTCCGCGAAGCCAGGATGGTCGACCGCCTTGTTTGTGCCCTGGTCGGACACGATCACGGCGCCAATCACCTCGTCCACCAAGGGATCCGAGGTCAGCGCGGCCAGCGCGTTGACACAGTCGGACGGTCGGTTGAAGGTCGGGATGCCGACCGCGACGTTGGCCCGGCCCGGCGCAGGGACCGGCGCGTACCAACCCGCGCTGTGCACTGTCACCGTGGAATTGGTGGTGATGTCGAACCAGATCCAGCCGCCGTCTTCGAACGGGTCGAGGCCGATCTCGAATTCCACGACCGCGGGCCCGTCGGAGTCGCCACTGGTGACCGGCGCACCGCCGACCGTGATGCGGGCTCCGGTGGCCTTCGATCGGTAGACGTCAACGCGGGCGCTGCCGGTCAACTCGACGCGCAGCACTACCGACTCGAGCACGGACCAGCGCCGCCAGTAGCTCGCAGGCAAGGCGTTGAAGTAGGTCGCGAACGAAACCTCGGACTCCGCCCCGATCTCCAGCGTCGTGCGCGTCGGCGCATGCGCGCGCCTGGCGTTGGTTTCCGATTCCTCTATGTAGAGCTTTCGGACGTCCAGTGGCTCACCCGGGCGCGGCAGGATGACGCGGGCGATCAGGCTGACCGCCTTGGATTCCGCGGCGTCGAGCGCGCCGGACGGGATGTCACTCATGCGCTGTTGCTTTCATCGTCGTGTAGGGGCGCGCCGTCACGCAGGTGCGGCGCCAGTACGTTGTCGTACATATTCAGCGCACTGGCGATGGCCATGTGCATATCGAGGTACTGGTAGGTGCCCAGTCGGCCGCCGAACAACACCTTCGATGATGCCGTCTCGGCCTTGGCACGCGCACGGTACGCGCCGAGCACGGCCCGGTCGGCTTCGGTGTTGATCGGGTAATAGGGCTCGTCGTCGTCATCGGCGAAGCGGGAGTACTCCCGCATGATCACCGTCTTGTCTGTCGGGTAGGCCCGCTCGGGGTGGAAGTGGCGGAACTCGTGGATCCGCGTGTAGGGCACGTCGGCGTCGTTGTAATTCATCACCGGGGTGCCCTGGAAGTCCCCGGTGTCGAGTACCTCGACCTCGAAATCGAGTGTGCGCCAACCCAACCGGCCCTCGGCGTAGTCGAAGTAGCGATCCAATGGCCCGGTGTAGATGACGGGCGCGTCGGGGCTTTCCGCGCGCAGCTGGTTGCGGACATCGAACCAGTCGGTGTCCAGCCGCACCTCGATGCGCTCGTCGGCGGCCATGTTCTTCAGCCATACGGTGTAGCCCTCGGCGGGCAGACCCTCGTAGGTGTCGCTGAAGTAGCGGTTGTCGAAGGTGTAGCGCACAGGCAACCGGGCGATGTTGGCCGCGGGCAGTTCCTTGGGGTCGGTCTGCCACTGCTTGGCGGTGTAGCCCTTGACGAACGCCTCGTACAGCGGGCGGCCGATCAACGAGATGGCCTTTTCTTCCAGGTTCTGAGCGTCTGCGGTCTGGATCTCCGCGGCCTGCTCCTTGATCAGCTGGCGCGCTTCATCCGGGGTGAAGTACTTGCCGAAGAATTGCGACACCAGGCCAAGCCCCATCGGGAACTGGTAGGCCTGCCCGTTGTGCATCGCGAACACCCGGTGCTGATATCCGGTGAAGTCGGTGAACTGGCGCACGTAGTCCCACACCCGTTGATTGGAGGTGTGGAACAGGTGTGCGCCGTACTTGTGCACCTCGATACCGGTCTGCGGCTCGGGTTCGGAGTACGCATTACCGCCGATGTGCTGGCGGCGCTCCACGACTAGCACACGCTTGTCCAGTTGCGTCGCCACGCGCTCGGCAATCGTCAGACCGAAGAACCCGGAACCGACGACGAACAGATCAAAATGAGCGGTCATCGGCAGCAAGGGTATCCGACGGCGGGGGCGCGCCCCGAATCCACAGAAGTCCGAAGGTTGCGATCAGCTCACAATTCCGTATCGCCACTTTAGTCCCAGTAGTCACGCCAGTACCGTCGATCTCGTTAGTTCTTGGCGCAGTTGCCAAGCGCACGTACCAGACGTAGTCCATATATTGAGGAGACTTCCGTGCCGAACCGACGTCGACGCAGGCTTTCAACAGCCATGAGCGCGGTCGCCGCCCTGGCAGTCGCGAGTCCAGCAGCAGTTGTCGCCGTATCCGACTTATCCGACAGCGCCAAGCCGCCCACGCAGCACCGCCAGTTCGTCCAGGCCGCCATGATCACCGACCTGCCAAGCGAGCTGATGTCGGCGCTGTCGCAGGGCCTGTCGCAGTTCGGGGTCAACCTGCCCCCGATGCCGACAAGTCTGCTGACCGGCTCGGGCTCGAGCACACCTGCGGCGTTGACCACACCTGGCCTCACCACCCCGGGGCTGACCTCGCCGGCCCTGACGACTCCGGGCTTGACCACGCCGGGGCTGACCACGCCGGGGCTGACCTCGCCGGCCCTGACGACTCCGGGACTGACCACGCCGGGCCTGACCACGCCGGGCCTGACGACGCCCAGCCTGACCGCCCCCAGCGCCACCCTGCCGGGAGCCACCGCGACGGGTCCCGCCCTTACGGATCCCGCGCTGAGCAATCCCGCGCTGACGAACCCGGCGCTGACCAGCCCGACGGGTCAAGTTCCCGGGCTGGCGACGCCGGGTCTTACCACTCCGGCTGCCGGCGCCGCAGCTCCGGGGCTCGCCTCGCCGATCTCCAACGCCGGGGCCCTGCCTGCGCCGGGCGAGGTGCCGATCTCGGCCCCGATCGGACTGGATCCCGCTGCGGGCAGCCCACTGCTCGGAGATCCGTCGCTGGCGGCTGCTCCTGCTGCCACCGGCGGTAGCGGCGGGCTGCTCGGCGACCTGTCCAGCGCCGCCAGTCAGCTCGGCGCGGGCCAAGCGATCGATCTGCTCAAGGGTGTTTTGATGCCGGCGATCATGTCAGCGGTCAAGCCTGCGGGAGCCCCGGCGGCCGATGCGGCCGCGGCGGCCACCTCGGCTATCCCGGCGGCGGCCGCTGCCGTGCCTGCGGCAGCACCGGAGATCCCGGGAGCGGGCCTCACTCCCGGCCTGTAAGACCTGCAACCAGACGGCACCGCAGAAACGCCTACCGGCTCTGCGGTGCCGTTGCAGGACGCAGCCCGGGAATGCCGGGCATTTAGTCAAGTCAACTACCGTGTCGAAACACTGGTAACAACTGACACATACGTAACATCGGGCCGTGTCGTGCCGCCGCCGATCCCAAAGCGGGTGCGGACCGCCTCGGTCCGTGTCCAGGCGGGACGTGCTGAAGTACGTCGCGGCTGCGCCCGTCATTCTGGGTTTGGGCGCAGGCGCTGCGACGCTGATCAAGCCGCCGCAAGCGGCGGCCGAACCGCCGTGGTTGACGGCACTCAATGCGCCCGGTCAGACACCCAACATCATCAGCCGCGCCGATTGGGGAGCTGACGAGTCGATGCGGTCCGGAGCGCCGGTGTACGACGACCGGGTACTGGCGGGGATTGTGCACCACACAGCAACGCCCAACGAATACGCACCCGAAGACGGGCCGGGCATCGTCAGGTCGATTTACGCCTATCACACCCGCTCACTGGGCTGGTCCGACATCGCCTACAACGCGCTGGTCGACAAGTACGGTCAGGTCTTCGAGGGCAGATTCGGCGGCATAACGAGGCCGGTCCAGGGTTCGCACACTGGCGGTTTCAACAAGAACACCTGGGCTGTCGCCATGATCGGCAACTTTGATTTGATGGAACCGACGCCGATCCAGTTGCGAGCGGTTGGCCGGCTGTTCGGATGGCGACTGGCCATGGATGGCGTCGACCCCATGGGCAGCGTCGCGCTGGCCTCGGCAGGCGGGCCCTACACCCGATTCCCGCAGGGCGCTGTCTCAACCTTTCCGAACATTTTCGCTCATCGCGACGTCGGCAGTACCGAGTGTCCTGGCAACCTCGGCTATGGATCTCTGGATCGGATCCGCGAAATCGCCGCCCGGTTCGACAAGCCGGCCAACGCACAGGATTTGGCGGATTCCATGCGGGGCAGCGCAATTCACACACGGTGGCAGTCGATGGGCGGAATGAACAGCCCGCTCGGTGCTCCCACAGCCCCTGAAGCATCGGGTGCCGGTTCGGCGCGCTACGTCACCTTCGACAAGGGAGCGATTTACTGGTCACCGCAGTGCGGAGCACAGCCGCTGATGGGGTCGATCTACAACGCATGGGCCATGCTCGGCTTCGAGCGTGGCGCGCTCGGCCTGCCGACCAGCGGGGAAATTCAGGAGGCACTGTGGGTGGTGCAGAATTTCCAGCACGGCACGCTGAACCTCGATCGCGAGAAGGGCACCGTAACCCGGGTCATTGACGGCGTTCCGCTCGAACTACCGCCACCACCGCAGGAAGGGCCGCCCGTGCAGCTTGAGCGGTTCTCACCGGCGCGCAACCGCGTCTGATCGCGCTAACGCGCCTCAGTGCCACCAGCGTTCGAGAACGCGCGCGACACCATCTTCGGTGTTGGGCGCGGTGACCTCGTTGGCCGCGGCCACCGCATCAGGATGAGCATTGCCCATCGCCACGCCGAGGCCGGCCCACGACAGCATCGGCACGTCATTGGGCATGTCACCGAACGCGACCACGCCCTCGGCGCTGATGCCAAGCGGGCGCGCAAGCTCCTCGACGCCGGTGGCCTTGCTGATGCCGAGTGGCACGACCTCAATCAGGCCGTTGTTGGTGGAGTACGTCAAATCACCTTCCAGCCCAACATGTTTGGCCAGCGCCTCAGCCATATCCGAGCTGCGGGCACCGGCCTTGCGGATCAGCAGCTTGACCGCGGGCGCGCTGAGCAGATCCTCGATGGACACCTCGGTGTTGTCCGGGTTCAGCCAGGCATGCTCGTAGCCAGGTGAGCTGACGAATTGCGGGGTGGCCGCGTCGTGGGCACTGGTGCCGACGCGCTCGACGGCCAGGCCCGCGCCGGGGATGACACGAGTGGCGACCTCGGCCAGCTCGCCAAGTACATCGGCGGAAAGCGTTCGGGCCGAAACGATTCGGTCCGCCGAGGGGTCGTAGATCACTGCGCCGTTGGCACACACTGCCATTGGCGCGAACCCCAGCGCGTCAACGACCGGCTGCACCCATCGCGGAGGGCGGCCGGTGGCAAGCACGAACGTCGCGCCGGCACCCACGGCCGCCGATACGGCCTCTCGGGTGCGGGCCGTGACCTTCTCGTCGTCGTCGAGCAGCGTGCCGTCCACATCGGAGGCAATCAGGTCAGGAGTCACCGGTGGCTCTTCGCCGCACGCTCGGCCCGCTTGCGCGCGCGCTCGGCCAACTCCGCCTCGTCAAGCGCCTTGGCCTCTTCGAGCGTCGGTGCGGTGCCGCCCATCCGGCGGGGCACCCAATACGCACCCTCGGGATGCGGATAGTCCAGCTGCACCTTGTGCAGCAGCGCCGTCATCGCCTCACGCATCGCTGCACTCGTCTGGTCGAGGGTGTCGGCGGCAACCACGGGCGCACCAACTGCGACGGTCACCGGGATTTTGCTCTTGCGCTTCAAGTCTTTTCGGTGATCCTTGGTCCACCGTCGGTGCGCGCCCCACACGATCAGCGGAACGATCGGCACGTCGGCGTCGCGGGCCATTCTCGCCGCGCCCGTCTTGAACTCCTTCAATTCGAAGCTGCGGCTGATGGTGGCTTCCGGATACACCCCGACGATCTCGCCTGCCCGAAGTCGCTCAACCGCAACCGAGTACGCGCCTGCGCCCGCGCCGCGGTCCACCGGGATGGTGCCGGAGTGCTTGATCAGGAAGTTGACGACCTTCACGTCCTGCATCTCAGCCTTGATCATGAACCGCATCCGGCGGTGCCGCTGATACGCGGCCAGCGCTGCCGGAGCCCAGTCGAGGTAGCTCGTGTGGTTGATCGCCATGACGGCGCCGCCGCGTTCCGGGATGTTTTCCAGACCCTGGTAGGTGATCTTTGTCCCGGTGACTTTCGTCGCTGTGCTGACGGCAATCTCGAGCGCACGGAAAACCGGTTCCATACGCGCTACCCCGGCGCCCCGGTGGGGTCGGCCCGCTGCGCGCGTCGGGCCGCCTTCTCGGCGGCCTCCTCGGCATCCATCCGGTTGGCCTCGGCCAGCGTCGGCGCTCCCCCGCCGAGCCGGTGCGGCACCCAGAACTCGCCGGGGGGATGCGGACCGTATTCGTCCTGCACCCGCTCGAGCAGATGCTGCATCCGCGAATGCAACAGCGCGGTCAGTTCCGTTGGCGGCAGGGTCGGCATGATCGGCTCACCCACCGCCACCGTGATCGGCACCTTCGGGCGCCACATCTTCTTCGGATGTCCCTTGGTCCAGATGCGCTGGGCGCCCCAGACGATATGCGGCACGATCGGCACGCCGCAGGCGACGGCCATGCGGGCGGCTCCGGACTTGAATTCCTTGATCTCGAAGCTGCGGCTGATCGTCGCCTCGGGGTAGACGCCGACCAGTTCGCCGTCCTTGAGCGCGCGGCAGGCATGCTCGAACGACGCGGCGCCGTCGGTGCGGTCCACCTCGATGTGCCGCAGGCTGCGCATGATCGGGCCAGTGACCTTGCTGTCGAAGACTTCCTTCTTCGCCATGAACCGAACCTTGCGGCCGAGGTGCTGCTTGTAGGCGGGCAGCCCGGCGAAGGTGAAGTCGAAGTAGCTGGTGTGGTTGATGGCGATCACCGCCCCGCCAGTGCGCGGCAGGTTCTCGACGCCGGTGACGGTGAACTTCAGCCCCTGCACGCGCCACACCAGGCGGGCGAGCTGAATCACTGTTCCGTATACCGGTTCCACATCAGGCAGCGTAGTCGGGCGACGATCGAGCGGCGAAGCCCGCCGTCAGGGGGTACCTCCCACGCGAAGCGTTGGGGGCAAGTTCGGCCATAGGCTCAGTCGGGTGACTGTTCCCAGCGAACCCATGGCCGTTCCGGAACTTGTTGAGCGCATCGCAGCAGGCCGGGCCGTCGTCGCGGTGTGGGAGAACGAACTGGGCGGCGTCACCTTCGACATCGACGGCGGCCGAGAGTTCGTCAAGGTGTATCCGGATGCCGAGGCGCATCTGCTCGCCGCGGAAGTGCCCCGGCTGCGCTGGGCCAGTCGCTATACGCCGGTGCCCGAGGTGCTTGCGGCGGGGCCAGGATGGCTGCACACCGCGGGGCTCGCGGGTCGTTCGGCAGTGGACCGTCGCTGGGCCGGCGAGCCGCACACCGCGGCGCGGGCGATCGGTGTCGGTCTGCGGCGGCTGCACGACGCGCTGCCGGTCGAGGACTGCCCCTTCGGCAGGCCATCCTGGGTCCCCGACGACGCTCCACCGCCCGACCGCCTGGTGGTGTGTCATGGCGACGCCTGCTCCCCTAACACGCTGATGACCGACGACGGCACCTTCAGCGGACACGTCGACCTAGGCGATCTCGGCGTTGCCGACCGGTGGGCCGACCTGGCCATCGCCACGCTGTCGCTGGATTGGAACTTCCCGACCGAGGGCCCCGGCGGCTTCCAAGAGGTGCTGCTGGACGCGTACAGCGTCGCAGCGGACATCGATCGCATCGACTACTACCGGCGGCTGTGGGACGAAGGCGATATCGCCTCCCATTAAGCTCATAGCGGTATCCCCATCGAGCAGAAAGGGTGTTAGTGCAGGTCACGAGCGTCGGGCATGCCGGTTTCCGGATCGACACCAAGGCCGGAAGCATCCTGTGCGACCCCTGGGTCAACCCGGCGTATTTCGCATCGTGGTTCCCGTTCCCCGACAACAGTGGGCTGGACTGGGACACCCTCGGTGACGTCGACTACCTGTACGTCTCACACCTTCACCGCGACCATTTCGACCCGCGCAATCTGCGCGAGCACGTCAACAAGGACGCGGTCGTGTTGTTGCCCGACTTCCCGGTGCCCGACCTGCAACGCGAACTCGAAAAGGTCGGCTTTCACCGGTTCTTCGAGACGACGGACTCGGTCAAGCACCGCGTCAGCGGTCCCAAGGGCGATCTAGACGTGATGGTCATCGCACTGCGCGCCCCGGCCGACGGCCCGATTGGTGACTCCGGTCTCGTGGTCGACGACGGAGAAACGGTGTGCTTCAACATGAATGACGCACGTCCCGTCGACCTCGACGTACTGCACGCCGATTTCGGCCAGGTCGACGTGCACATGCTGCAGTACTCCGGCGCGATCTGGTACCCGATGGTCTACAACATGCCTGCGCGTGCGAAGGAAGCGTTCGGCACCCAGAAGCGCCAGCGGCAGATGGACCGCTGCCGTCAGTACATCGCTCAGGTCGGTGCGACGTGGGTGGTGCCGTCGGCGGGTCCGCCGTGCTTCCTCGACCCCGCGCTGCGCGACCTGAACGACGACCACGGCGATCCTGCGAACATCTTCCCCGACCAGGCGGTGTTCCTCGACCAGATGCGCACGCACGGCCACGACGGCGGCCTACTGATGATGCCCGGATCGGCAGCGGATTTCACTGGGTCACAGCTCAATTCGTTGACCCATCCGCTGCCCGAGGAGGACGTGCAAGCCATCTTCACCACCGGTAAAGCCGCCTACATCGCGGACTACGCGGAGCGGATGGCACCGGTGCTGGCCGCGGAGAAGGCGAGCTGGGCGCCGGCTGCTGGTGAACCCCTGCTGGAGCCGCTGCGGGTGGTGCTAGAGCCGATCATGCTTCAGAGCGATCAGATCTGCGACGGCATCGGCTATCCGGTCGAGCTGCGGCTCGGGGCCGAGACCGTGGTACTGGACTTCCCGAAACGCGTGGTGCGTGAGCCGATTCCGGACGAGAAGTTCCGTTACGGCTTCGCGATCGCCCCTGAGTTGGTGCGCACGGTGCTGCGGGACAACGAGCCGGACTGGGTGAACACCATCTTCTTGTCCACGCGGTTCTCGGCGTGGCGGGTTGGTGGTTATAACGAGTACCTGTACACGTTCTTCAAGTGCCTCACCGATGAGCGGATCGCCTATGCCGACGGCTGGTTCGCCGAGGCGCACGATGACACCGCGTCAATCATCTTGGACGGCTGGGAGATTCAGCGCCGTTGCCCCCATCTGAAGGCCGACCTTTCTAAGTTCGGTGTGGTGGAGGGCGCCAAGCTGACATGCAACCTGCACGGCTGGGAGTGGAATCTGGAGACGGGCCGCTGTCTGACGAGCAAGGGTCATGAGCTCCGGAGCGAACGCAAGTGACCGGTCCGCATCAGTACTATGACGACGGCCTGATCCAACTGGATCGGGAAGCAATCACGTTGCGGCGCTATCACTTTCCCTCGGGCACATCGAAGATCATCCCGCTGCGCTCGATCCGCGGATACAAGGCCGAGTCCCTCGGACTGTTCACCGAGCGGTTCCGGATCTGGGGCAGCACAGATCCGCGGCGCTGGATGCCGCTGGATGTGTGGCGACCCATCAAGTCGACGCTGGTGACGCTCGACGTGCCGGGAGTGCGGCCAAGTCCGGCGTTCACTCCGCAACGCCCACAGGAGTTTCTGGCGCGGCTCGGCGAGCTGCTGAAGACCTAGCCCTTCGGCTCGAGTACCTCGGCGCCGACATACGGCACCAGCGCCTCGGGGATGCGGACGCTGCCGTCGGGCTGTTGATGATTCTCCAGGATCGCCACCAACCATCGCGTGGTGCCGAGGGTTCCGTTGAGCGTCGCGGCGGTCTGCGGCTTGCCGTTCTCGTCGCGGTAGCGCACTGACAGCCGTCGCGCCTGGAAGGTGGTGCAGTTCGACGTCGAAGTCAGCTCGCGGTAGGTGCCCTGCGTCGGAACCCAGGCCTCACAATCGAATTTGCGTGCCGCCGAAGAACCCAAATCGCCTGCGGCAACGTCGATCACACGATATGGCACCTCGATCTGCGCGAGCATCTGCCGCTGCCAGCCGAGCAGCCGGTCGTGTTCGGCCTCGGCATCCTCCGGTTTGCAGTAGACGAAGCCCTCGACCTTGTCGAACTGGTGCACGCGGATGATGCCCCGGGTGTCCTTGCCGTAGCTGCCCGCCTCACGGCGAAAGCACGACGACCAGCCGGCGTAGCGCAGCGGGCCGTCGGACAGGTCGAGAATCTCGTTGGCGTGATAGCCGGCCAGTGGCACCTCGGACGTGCCGACCAGATAGAGGTCGTCGGCTTCGACGCGGTACACCTCGTCGGCGTGCGCTCCCAGGAAGCCGGTACCCGCCATCACCTCGGGACGCACCAGCACCGGTGGGATGACGAGCGTGAAGCCGTTGGCCGTCGCCAGTCGGACCGCGAGCTGCAACAGGCCAAGCTGCAACAAGGCACCCGCACCGGTCAGAAAGTAGAACCGCGAGCCCGACACCTTCGCGCCGCGCTCCATGTCGATCAGGCCGAGGGACTCGCCGAGTTCGAGGTGGTCCTTCGGGGCTTCGATGGCCGGTGGTTTCCCGACGGTGTCGAGCACCGCGAAGTCGTCCTCACCGCCAGCCGGTACACCGTTGATGATCACGTTCGGGATCGCCATATGCGCTGCGGTGAAAGCGTTTTCGGCCGCAGCCTGCTCGGCCTCGGCTACCTTGACCTTCTCGGCGAAAGTCTTGGCCTGCTCCAGCAGCGCCGGCCGCTCGTCCGGCGACGCCTTGCCCACCCGCTTGCTGAGGGACTTCTGCTCGGCGCGCATGTTGTCGGCGGTCGACACCGCCGAGCGGCGAGCGGAGTCGGCTTCGCGCAGCGCATCGACGAGCGTCGGGTCTTCGCCACGGGCCCGCTGAGACGCGCGCACCAGATCCGGATTTTCGCGTAGCAGCTTGAGGTCGATCACGGCCGCAACCCTACTTTTGACGGCGCACGGCGGAGCCGTCGGCCCCGCCGGGGCACAACCTCATAACGTTACAACTGTAACTCTTGTCACAGCGCCCGACACGCCTGTCACAATGGAGCGGATGTTGGAGGCACCCGAGCGCTTGGAAAGCAGCGCTTTACTCGCCGAACGCGAGGACGCACAGTCGCCGGACCAGGTGGCGTGGTGGCAGAGTCTGCACGCTACGTCAACGCGCCGGGCGCTGCTGTTGACCGCGCTCGGCGGCCTGCTGATCGCCGGCCTGATCACCGCGCTGCCCAGCAAGGACGGCGCCGACGGCCTTACCGCCAACTCGATCTCGCTGGGTCCCAAGGGCAACGACACGTTCAACCACGCGAAGGCGGGCGACTGTCTGAGCTGGCCGGACCGCACACCCGATGCGGCCCAGATCGTCGACTGCACGGGCGACCACCGCTTTGAGGTCGCCGAGTCGGTAGACATGCGCACCTTCCCTGGCAGTGAGTACGGCCCGGACGCGGCGCCGCCGTCGCCTGCGCGCATCCAGCAGATCAGCCAGGAGCAGTGCTCGGCGGCCGTCAAGAACTATCTCGGCAGCCGCTTCGACCCGAACAGCCGCTTCACGGTCAGCATGCTGTGGTCGGGCGACAAGGCCTGGCGGCAAGCGGGTGAGCGACGCATGTTGTGCGGTCTGCAGCTGCCGGGTCCCAACAATCAGCAGTTGGCGTTCAAGGGCAAGGTCGCCGACGTCGATCAATCGAAGGTGTGGCCGGCCGGCACCTGCCTCGGCATCGACCCGAGCACCAACCAGCCGACCGACATTCCCGTCGACTGCGCGGCGCCGCATGCCATGGAGGTCACGGGCGCTGTCAACCTCGCCGAGAAGTTCCCGCAGGACCTGCCGCCGGAGCCCGAGCAGGACGGCTTCATCAGAGACGCCTGCACCCGGATGACCGATGCCTATCTGGCGCCGATTCAGCTGCGCAGCACCACGCTGACCCTGATCTACAGCACGATCTCGCTGCCGAGCTGGTCGGCGGGCAGCCATCAGGTGTCGTGCAGCATCGGCGCGACGCTCGGCAACGGCGGCTGGTCGACACTGCTGAACAGCGCCAAGGGCCCGCTGATGATCAACGGTCAGCCACCGGTCGCACCGCCGGACATTCCAGTTGACCGGCTCAACCTTCCGCCGATCCCGGCCATCGAGCCGCAGATGCCCGAGAGCGATTCCTCGTCGTCGTCCTCGTCGTCGCAGTCCAGCGGCAGCCAGAGCGATCCCAGTCAGCAGACCCAGCACATGCCGGGGCAGCAGTCGACGGGCTCGACCTCGACGTCGACTCAAACGTCCACGCCGGCGCCTGCCCCGCCGCCGGGCAACACGTTCCTCAATGGGCCACCACCGCCTCCCGGCGCACCACTGGACGGTCCGCCACCGCCAGAAGGTGCTGCCCCGCCGCCATCCGAGGGCGCCCCGCCTGCGCAGGGTGCACCACCAGGGCCGCCGCCGGGCCAGCCGGTACTACTGCCGCCGCCAGGGCAGTAGTCGCGTGGCCGTGCGGATGAGCCCGCAACGGTTTGACGAGCTGGTTTCCGACGCACTCGACTTGATTCCCCAAGAACTCGCCGCGGCGATCGACAACGTCGTTGTCCTCGTCGAAGACCGCAACCCGGAGGAACCCGACCTGCTCGGCCTGTATCAGGGCGTGGCGCTGACCGAACGCGATTCGTGGTACGCAGGCTCACTGCCCGACACGATCACCATCTACCGCGATGCGTTGCTCGCGGGCTGCGACGACGAAGCCCAGGTGGTCGACGAGGTCGCGATCACGGTCATCCACGAGATCGCGCACCATTTCGGCATCGACGACGAGCGTCTGCACGAACTCGGCTGGGGCTAGGCGAGAAGACCCGCCCTTGCGTAGGCGCGGCACCCACGCTTTGTCCGCCCTCGGTGCCATCCTTGGGCCATGAGTACGGAGTGCCGCGAGTGTCTGGCGGGGCTCGAGCATTGCCATGGCACCGTCATTCATCACGCCTGGTATCGGTCGGAATGCACAGAAGATTGCTGCGTCACCCCCGTGGTTATGCATGCGTTCAGCGTCGACTGTGACGCGCTCGGATGCACATGCAGCGTCCGGGCGTCAGCCCATCGGGTCGGCTGAGGACAGCGCATCCTCCACCGGATGCACATCCGGCTCGGGATAGAACGGCGGCGTCAGCGTCGACCACTGCACACAGCTCCATCGCCCGTCGGTAATCGGCGCCAGCACAACGGATTCAGCGTTCGCCAGGTGATGGTCGAGGGCGAAGGTGCCGTCGACCCCGGCCAGCACGGCCGACACCAGCCGGATGGCCGCGCCGTGGCTGACGACGACGATGTCACCGTGCCACGCGTCGTCGTCGAGGTAGCGCATCCGCAGCTGTGTCAGCACCGGCACATAGCGGTCGAGCACCTCGTTGCCGGTCTCACCGCCGGGCATCGGCACATCCAGATCGCCCTCGTGCCAGCGCTGGTAGACGGTCTCGAACTCGGCGATGGCATCGTCGTCTTTGCGATCCTCGAGCTGACCCACCTGTACCTCGTGGATGCCCTCGAATTCGTGGGGCGGCAGCCCGAGCTCGGCACTGATCTCCGCGGCTGTCTGCGCGGCCCGTACGGCCACCGAGTGCGCGATCATCGCGGCGGGGTGCGGCAGCTCGCGCGCGAACGTTCGGGCCTGATTGCGGCCGAGGTCGGTCAGCTCGGCACCCGGTGGCCGGGTGTCGAGGCGACGCTCGACGTTGCCCAGCGACTGGCCATGTCGGACCAAGACGAGCCGACCGGTCACGGCTTGCCGTCCCGCAGCTGCGTCAGCCAGCGCGACGCCTCATCGAGTTTCGGCGGGGCCGCACCAGCGGCCGAGCCCGTCGGCCATGAACCAAGGAATCTCACGTCTGCACAACGTCGATGCAACGCCTTGAGTGCCTCAGCGACCGCCTCATCATCGAGGTGTCCGACACAGTCGAGGAAGAAGAAGTAGGTGCCCAACTCCTTACGGGTCGGCCGGGATTCGATGCGGGTGAGGTCGATGTCGCGGATCGCGAACTCGGTGAGCGCCGACACCAGCGCGCCGGGCACATTCTCTAGAAACAGCACCACCGAGGTGCGGTCGGATCCGGTGCGGGCGGGCGGTTTGCCCGGTTGGCCCACCAACACGAACCGGGTACGCGCGTTGGGTTCGTCGACGACATCGGTGGCCAGCGCCGTCAGCCCGTGGCGTTCGGCGGCCAGCGCCGTACTCACACCGGCGTCCGCGCGCCCGTTGGCGACATCCTGCGCAGCCGCCGCATTCGAATTGGCAGGCACCACTTGGGCTTTCGGCAGATGTGCGGACAGCCAATTTCGCACCTGCGCGGCGGCCACCGGAAACGCCGCAACGGTCACAACCTCGGTGGCGGGCGTGTCTTTTCGCACCACGATAGTGAACGACACATCAAGGGTCAGCTCGGCAAAGATCTGCAGCGGCGTCCCGGTCGCGAGGTGGTCCATTGTCGGCAGCACCGAGCCCTCGATCGAATTCTCGATCGGCACGCAGGCGAAATCGGCGTCGCCCGAGCGGACCGCAGCCAGCGCTGCGGGCGTGCTGTCTGTGGGAACCGGTGTGATGCCCTCCGGCGAGCCCTGTCCGGGTACCAGACCGTTGGCCGAGATCTTGAGCAATGCCGCTTCGGTGAAGGTTCCTTCGGGTCCGAGGTAGGCGATGCGCGGCACATTTCAACACTATCCGTTGTCGCACGGCCGTCCCGGATGCCGTGGCGGTAGGTCTTGCGCCCGGCAGGCCATTCGAGTTAAGTAAGGCTTACCTCATTAGATGGAAGGCGACGCGATGAGAGGTGCGGCACCGACGACAGCCGAGCGAGTCCGCAGCGCATGCGCGCGCGCCGGCGGCGCGACGCTGGCCGTCGAGGGTCTCGATCCCACCTGCACGCCGGTCCACCACCTGCTCGGCGACGGATCGTTCGCGATCACGCTCCCCGGTGACGGCATTCTCGCCGGGAAGGTGGTCGCCGCGCGCAGCGCCGGTGTGCAGGCGGTACTGGAGGTGACCGACTACGCCCCGCTGCCGCTGCGCGAACCGGTGCGCTCGCTGGTGTGGATCCGCGGCCGCCTGCACGGTGTCCCCGACAGCGAAGTCGCTGCCCTGCTCGACTTGATCGCCACCGAAGACCCCAATCCTGCTCTGCTTCAAGTGAATTCGGATGCCGCCGGGGACACCCGCTACATGCTGATGCGGCTGGAGATCGAGTCGGTGGTGGTCGCGGACTCCACCGGCGCGGAAGCGATCGGCGTCGGCGCACTGCTTGGCGCCAGGCCCGACCCGTTCTGCGCGATGGAGTCCTGCTGGCTGCAGCACATGGAGTCCGCGCACCGCGAGGTCGTCGACCGGCTTGCCAGCAGGCTGCCGTCCCCGCTGCGCCGCGGCCGCGTGCGCCCGCTCGGGCTCGACCGCTACGGCGTGCAACTGCGCGTTGAGGGCGACGACGGCGATCACGACGTACGACTGCCCTTCGCCAAACCAGTCGACGACGTCACCGGCCTCAGCCAAGCGATCCGCATCCTGATGGGCTGCCCGTTCCTCAACGGGCTGCGCGCCCGGCGGCTGTAGGGCCCGGCTGCGGCTACCGTAGCTCCGGTGATAGAGCCGGCCGACGAGCTGATCGTTCCGCAGCGGCGCGGCCTGCGTATCGAGGTCGCGGTCGTGTTGGCCGTGACGTTCGGGATGTCGGCCTACACCGCGTTTCTGCAGCTGATCGAGGCGGTGCTGCTCGGCCTTGCCGGCCGGCGCGTGGCACTCAACCCGCGTCGATCACCGTTTGACCTCATCGACCTCGGCCTCAACCTCGCCGTCACCTTCCAGCTCGTCGCATGGGGCGCCCTGGCGGTATATCTGTTGTGGCGCAGCGGTTTTGGGCCCGCGTCCATTGGACTGGGCAAGATTTGCTGGTGGCCCGACGTGCTCGGCGGCCTCGGCCTGGCGGCGTTGATCGGCCTGCCGGGGCTCGGCTTGTACATGGCCGCGCGGGCGCTGGGCCTCAGCGCACACGTCGAACCCGCGGAGCTTTACGACACGTGGTGGCGGATACCCGTGTTGCTGCTGACGGCGTTCGCCAACGGCTGGGCCGAGGAAGTCGTCGTGGTCGCGTTCCTGCTGACCCGGCTGCGCCAGATGCGGGTCAATCCCGTCGCCGCGCTGTTGGCATCCAGCCTGCTGCGCGGTGCCTACCACCTGTACCAGGGCTTCAGCGCGGGGCTCGGCAACGTCGTGATGGGCCTGATCTTCGGCTACGTATGGCAACGCACCGGCAGGCTGTGGCCGCTGATCATCGCGCACGGAATCATCGACTCGGTCGCCTATGTCGGCTACGCGTTGGCGGCGGGCCACCTGAGCTGGCTGTCGTAAGTTCATGCTGTGAACGACAACCGGCCACCGCCACCGGCTCGCGACCCAAGGCCGCCCCGCCGGGAGCCGTCACAAGTGATTCGTCGAGATCCGAACTATCGGCCGCCACCGCCACCGCCGGCCCAGCCCTGGCCCAACCCGCCACCGCGTCGTCCACCGCCGCCACCTCCGCCACGGCGGCCGCCGCCGGTTACGCAGCAGCCACCTCCCCCGCCGAAGCCGAAAAGGCCACGGCGCAAACGATATTGGGGCCGCATGCTGTTCGCATTCCTGTTGGTATTCGTCGTCGCGGTGGTGGCTGGCGGATGGTGGATGGACACCTCGCTGCATCGCATCCCCGCACTCGCCGACTACCCTGAGCGGCCTGCCACCGGCAAGGGCACGACCTGGCTGCTGGTCGGCTCGGACAGCCGCCAGGGCCTGACCCCCGAACAGCAGGCCGAGCTGACCACCGGCGACGACTTGGGCAACGGCCGCACCGACACCATCCTGCTCGTGCATGTGCCGGCCTTCGGGTCAAGCGCGCCGACCACGATGGTGTCGATCCCTCGCGATTCCTACGTGCCGATTCCCGGCTACGGCGAGGACAAGATCAACGCCGCGTTCTCCGAGGGTGGGGCCCCGCTGTTGGCGCAGACCGTCGAGCAGGCCACGGGAATCCGACTCGATCACTACGCCGAGATCGGATTCGCCGGTTTCGCCGTCCTCGTCGACGCGGTCGGCGGCGTGACCATGTGCCCGGCCGAACCGATCAACGACCCGCTCGCAGGCATCGACCTGCCGGCGGGTTGTCAGAAGCTCAACGGCCGCAATGCGCTCGGCTTTGTCCGCACCCGCGCCACCCCGCGGGCCGACCTGGATCGGATGGTCAACCAGCGACAGTTCATGGAGGCGTTGATGCATCGCGCCGCCAGCCCTGCGGTGCTGCTCAATCCGCTGCGCTGGTATCCCATGGCGCACGCGGTCAACGGCGCACTCACCGTCGATCAAGGTGCCCACATCTGGGATCTGGCCCGACTGGCATGGTCGTTGCACGGGGACATCACCACCACGACCGTGCCGATCGGCGAGTTCACCGGCAGCGACTCCGGCTCCGTCGTGGTCTGGAACAGCGACGCCGCGGGCCGCTTGTTCGCCGCGTTGACGTCGGATTCGCCTGTCCCGCAGGACGTTCTGGACGCCGCCAAACCTGGCTAGTCGCGACCCGCGCCGGTCAGCCCGTCCTGCAGCCACCCTTTGGTGCGGCCGGGGTGATTCGTCGCGACCCACGCCACCCCGACGTCGCGGCAGTAGCGGACGTCCTCGTAGTGGTCGACAGTCCAGCAGTACAACGCGCGGCCCTGAGCCGCGGCGCGGTCGACCAACTCGGGGTGCTCGCGCAGCGTCGCGATCGAGGGGCCAACCGCGGTCGCGCCGACGGTGGTGGCCGCGCCGCCGCCCAGATAGCGGGAGGTCTCGCCCAGCAGCACCGTCGGCAGCATCGGGGCAGCGCGCCGGATCCGCCAAACCGCCGCGGCGGAGAAGGACATCACCACCGCGCGGGAAAGATCCGCCGACGCCGGGGACGCGATGCCGTAGCGATGCAGCAACGCGAGCACCTTGCTCTCCACCAGCGCGCCGTAGCGCACCGGGTGCTTGGTCTCGATGAAGAGCTTGACTGGCCGGTTGTGGTCAAGGACAAGCGAGACCAGGTCGTCGAGCGCGAGTAGGCCGGTGTCGCCGTGGCTGCCGTCGGCCCGCCAACTGGGATGCCAAGCCCCGAAGTCGAGCTCGCGTAGCTGGGCCAGGGTCATCTCGCTGACCAGGCCGGTCCCGTTCGACGTCCGGTCGATCCGCCGGTCGTGCACGCATACCAGGTGCCCGTCGCGGGTGAGTCGAACGTCGCACTCGACGCCGTCGGCGCCTTCTTTGAGCGCCAGTTCGTAGGCGGCCAGGGTGTGCTCCGGACGTTCGGCCGATGCGCCCCGGTGCGCCACCACGAACGGATGGCCGCCGAGCAGGCCGTCGCCCGAGTTCATACGGCTATGCTGCCGGGTCCTGGCCTTCAGACTCAACCGCAACGGCCGGGGCTTGGGCTTTTTCGGCTTTTTGGTCGTCGCGGACGATCACCCAGCGCCTGGTCGAGCGTTCCACGGGCTGGCGTTCGAAGCCGAGGAACACCTTCATGGCCAACAGCAGCGCCGCCATGGTCAGCAGGTAGGCGACGATCGTGGTCACCGTGTTGTCTGCGATGCCCTGCGCATCCTGCGTGAAGCTGGTCGCGATCGAGAAGATCGACAACACGTAGCTGAAGGCCCAGACGATCCACCACGTCGCGATCGGTCTGCGCAGCCAGTTCAACCGCTCTTCGACGCCCGCCAACTCGAGCACGAACACCGGCGCCCAGAACAGATTCACAAGCGGCACAAGGCAACCCAGGCGCAGGGCCGCCGCGGAGCGGGGATCGTCGCGGCGGTGATGCGCGTAGGCGGCGGCCCGCCGCGCGATAAGCCAATTGGTCAGCACCACCAGGCTGGCCACGACCATGAACAGTGCAATGACGCTGACGAGCACGCCGGCCCAGGTGGCGGCGAACGCCACGATCTTGTTCAACAAAATCGATCGGTTGACGATGAGCAGCACATACCGCACCACGTGTACGAACGCGGCCACGCCGAGCATCACGATGGTCGCGACCAGCGCGCCACGCACCATTGCCAGCGATGGTCCGGTTCGCGGAGCGGCGGCCGTCTGCACGTCAGACGTCTCGAAGTGGTCGACCAGACCCCATCGCGGAATGGCCCCGTAGCGAGGAGTTGGGCCGAGAGCCCGCGAGCGGCGTCGCGGCGGCGGCGCCGCGCCTGGGCGCACCGCGATCCAGCGGTATCCGGGCGGCAGTGGCCGGCCAGGCGGCCGGTTGCCCTGCCCGAGCGGAGAAGCTGTCGGCCGCCATTCGGTACCAGGCGGCGGCCCCGACGGCGCGTGCAGCGTCCCGTTGCACCGCGGGCACCAGACCCGCCTTCGATCGCGCACGTTCCACCGCGTTCCGCACTGGGAACACACCTGGATCATCGGACCAGCCTAGCGACAGCGGCTCAGATGACGCCTATAGCGCCGTCGTCGGTGATCACGGGACGCCCGGCACTGGCCCACGCCAACATGCCACCCGAGACGTTCACAGGGGCGTATCCGTTGCGAGCCAGGTATTGGGCGACGCGCTGAGATCGGCCACCGGCCTGGCACACGACGAACAGCGTCGCGTCGGCGTCGATCTCGCCTAGGCGCGACGGCACCTCGCTCATCGGGATGTGTTTGGCACCAGGTGCATGACCCCGCTGCCATTCGTCGTCCTCACGAACGTCCAGCAGCACCACGGACCCGTCGAACGTCGAGGGAACATCGGCGATCGGAGCTTGCGTGACCTCGACCTCATCCATACCGCTAATGCTGACACGGCGCCGTGTCAGCGCTCTACTGCCGGAGGCGCTGACTGGCACGTCGATTCGATGTCAGCAATTCGTGACTATCCACAGTTTCCACAAGTTCATCCACAGGCCGTCAACGGGTCAAACCCCGTTTGAGCCGCCCAATCTGTGGGCTTGCTGGGAATTATTGTGGATAACTTTGCGCGCGGACGGCCCGGCGATCAACAGGTTGACTGCCGCCGAGCGAAATGGGTTGCCTCACTAAGTTTCCGAAGGCAAGCACTGGGCTGCCGCCGGCTGTGTCGGCCATTCGGGCGACACATATCGACTCAATTCGGTGCACGCACGGCGCCGCGACGTGTTTGCTGACTGCGGCGCGCCCGCCCGTCGGTGAGCCGCCAGCCTTGGATTTATCCACAGCGTGGTCACGACCCACCCGTCGGCGCTCAGTGACGGGGGTTTCGCGATGCAAGGTGTCGATTTTTCACGCGGAACAAGAGGGGTTATGATCGGCGTCACACGAGCTGTTTGTGACAGATCTCACTGGGGGAGGGCCAAAGATCGTGCAGGTCAGGAGGGTTTGATGGCGTCACATCCGATGGGTCCCGGTTCAGCTGTACCGCCGTCTGAATGGCACAGCACGGCCAACGTCTACACGCGCGGCCAGATGATGGCGTGTCTGCGCGCCGGCGTCATCGCGCTCATTCTGCTGGGCGTTCTCGCCCTCATCGTCTTGTTCTGATTCGCGGCAAAAAAGATCCCCGGCTCATCGTGAGCCGGGGATTCGTTGTAGACGGGGCTGAGCCTTGTCAGGCGGGCGGGTAGACGCCCATGCCCTTGGCCTTCTCGGTCTGCCAGAAGATGTCGGCGATCTCGTCGATGGTTTTGAGCAGCTTCTCGGCGACGGCGACGTCGAGCGACTTCTTGACCTCACCCGCGCCGTGCACGCCGTCCCAGAACAGCTGGTGCAGATTCGGGAACTGCTCGAAGTGCTCCTTGGTGAAGAAGTCGGCCCACAGCACCATCAGGTGATGCTTGACCTCTTCGGCCCGCTGCTCCTTGATGAGGATGGCGCGGGTCTTGAAGTGCTCGTCATCGGAGTCTGCGTACTTCTGAAGGGTTTTCAGGCACGAGAGCGCCTCGATCTTGGCCTGGGCGGGGTCATAGACGCCGCAGTACAGATCGCAGTGGGCATGGGCAGGGGTTGCGTTGGCGAAAAGTCGATGCAGCATGTTCCTAAACCTACCCTTTGGGTGTGGACGGAAACCATCCGCGGCGACGGTGGCCGCTGCGCCGCTTTGCCGTCGTCGAGGATTCAATGCGGCCCACCCTCAATCCCGGCGATGGACTGCTCGCACTGGGCGGTGGCGCCCCCCGACGAGGCCAACTGCGCGTGTTCCCAGACCCCACTCTGCCGTCGCGGTGGCTCGTCAAGCGCGTCGGAGATGTGCGTGGCCGCGGCCGCAGCGCGACATTCGAAGCCCGGTCGGACAATCCGCGCGCAGCCGGGGTTGTCGACTCGCGGCAGTTCGGCTGGGTACCGGCGGCGGGTTCCTATCGCGTGCTGTGGACGGTCCGGGCGCGTTGATCTTGTGCGTGTCCGCTTGCTAGCAGGTTTGACCTGCCTCATTCTGGTCAAATCGACCCATAGGCGTGTCGCGGAGGTACCCGAACACCGATGGCGCGGAGGCGAGATGGAGAACGGATCTGACCGGGCGATCGAGATCGCCCCATTCCATTCGCGCGGGTCGCTCAAAGGGTTCGTGGTATCCGGCCGGTGGCCGGACTCGACCAAGGAATGGGCACAGCTACTGATAGTCGCGGTGCGCATCGCGTCACTGCCCGGATTGCTGTCCACCACAACGATTTTCGGTGCGCGCGAGGAGCTTCCCGACGCGCCGGTGCCCGGAACCGTTGGGCTGGTGGTGGCCGAAGGCACAGTGGTCGGTGAAACAGCCGTGCCCCCAGGGCATTTCGCGGAGCATCAGCCGCCCGCACTGCTCATGCTGCACCCGCCATCGGAAACCATGCCGTCGCTGCCGGAGTGCACCGGCGCGGCATCGGGTTGCGTACTGCTGCCGGGGCTTCCGTATCTGGGTCTCGAGCATCGCGCCGCGTGGGTCGAAGCAGAAGCCGACGGCACCGTGACGTCGATGGTGAGCCGCGTCGGCGTCGATCCCATCAGCCATCCCGACACCGCTATCTTGGCGATGCTGCTTGCGGCATAAGGGTTTTCGAACCATTTGATTCGTTGTCCTGAACACTGGATTCGGGCAGCCGAACTCGCCAGCCAAGTGGCGCAGCCCTGAAATCGCCACTATCCTCGACGAAGTCAGCGAAGGGGAGTAGCCCCCAATCGTCGAGTCGACATACTGGCGTACAGCCCGGCCGACGAACCGCAATGCGGTGGGCGAGACCTTCGACCGAAGTCTGACGGGTCGCGAGCAATTGACCCGTCGGCGACGTGTCGAAAGGTCGTCCACATGCTCACCGCCGCACTGGTCAGTCTCTCGGTCGTGTTCGTCGCCGAACTCGGCGACAAATCGCAACTGATGACCATGACCTACGCCCTGCGTCACCGGTGGTGGGTGGTGCTGTCCGGGGTCGGCATCGCGTCGTTCATGGTGCACGGCCTTTCGGTGACGATCGGCCACTTCCTCGGCCTCTCGTTGCCCGACCGCCCGATCGCGTTCGCCGCGGCGATCGCCTTCCTGTTGTTCGCGGTGTGGACTTGGCGGGAGGGCCGCAAGGGCGGCGACAGCAGCGAGATCAAGATCGCCGCGCCGCGGCATGTGCTGCTGGCCGTCGTCTCGTCGTTCGTTCTCGCCGAGCTCGGCGACAAGACGATGTTGGCCACCGTCGCGTTGGCCAGTGATCACAACTGGGCGGGCGTCTGGATCGGTGCGACAGCGGGCATGGTGTTCGCCGACGGCGTGGCCATCGCGGTCGGCGCGGTGCTGCACAAGCGATTGCCTGAACGCTTCCTACACGGGTTGGCCAGTGTGCTGTTTGCGCTCTTCGGAATCTGGATACTGCTCGATACAGCGATTGGTCTCCGATCGATAGCGCTCCCAGTTACCGGGGCGGTGGCCGCGGCTGCAGCAACCAGAGCCGCGGTGACCCTGGTTCGCAGCCGTCGCCAGCATTCTGCTTCGCCGGTGCCGCTCGAATCGTCGTCCAGCCCGGAGGGTCCTGCGGCTGGCTACTGTCGGTCGAACGACTGACCAGCTTCTGACGGTCGGCTCGCTATCGGGCGTCAACTGCCGGGGAGCATGCCGGCAGGTGTCCGTTGCACCCGCTTGCATCCGCAACTAGCAAACTCCGGTTTCCGCTTCCTTTCGCACCGACAACGTTGCCCGTGGTGAACATCAGCATTCCTGTGACGAACTGTGTGCAACTTCCAGGAAAGTCACCGTCAGGCAACCGTTATTATTTGCTTCGCCGCATCGTAGGATGACGGTGCCGGTAGACACCGACGGCGCCGTTAAGACCTGTAGCGGCCTCACGAAACAAAAGGCGGGTTAACTTTTCCGCGGTTTGCACTTGGTTGTTGGCACAAGTCTCGCTACGATGATCAGCAAATACGCCGCCCCAGAAACCCGCTCGTCAAGTAAGTGGAGGTCAATTCGATGAGCAAAACGTTCGCCGCCCGGCTAAACCGCCTGTTCGACACGGTTTACCCGCCCGGTCGTGGCCCGCATACGTCCGCCGAAGTCATCGCCGCGCTCAAGGCAGAAGGCGTCACGATGTCTGCTCCGTACCTGTCGCAGCTCCGCTCAGGCAACCGCACCAACCCCTCGGCAGCCACCATGGCAGCCCTTGCCAACTTCTTCCGGATCAAGCCGGCCTACTTCACCGACGACGAGTACTACGAGAAGCTTGACAAGGAATTGACCTGGCTGGCGAATATGCGCGACGAGGGTGTTCGCCGTATTGCGGCGCGCACGGTTGGCCTGTCCGCAGAAGCCCAGCAGGACATTGTTTCTAAGGTCGACGAGCTGCGTCGCCGGGAGCACCTGGACGATTAGCCCGCCGCTCGCCACAACGTGGTGTCCGGCGAATTTGGGAAATTCGGTCTTCTAGGCCGTCCCACTCTTGGAGATCGCCATCTGGCGATACTGCTGTGCGATCTCGAGGATCCATTCGCGATCCGAAAATGACGTCGGCTGGCGCAGCCAGCCAAGTCCCGGGAAGGTAGCGCCGGCATCGTCCGGCGCTTCTTCTCGGCCGTCGTAAATCCACTGCGCGATCCTGCGTGCCTGCTGCTGCGGCGGCACCGACGGTGTCTCGAGCTGAGATTCGTCGTCGTCCTCATCGAGCTCCCGCCCGGGTGGTGCGCTTACCGGTCGTTTGCGCGCCGCGTCGGCGGAGGTGGCCTCAAGGAACAGAGCATCCGAGATCAGCGACATCCGTTCGGCGACGCGGAACACCAGCGGGCCGCGGGGTCGTACCCCGATGCCGATGTCCGGGTGGCGCCGGCCGAGCTCGGTGAGCAGCGGCTGGATGGTCCGCAGCTCGTAGCGGGCTCCGAACCAATCCTCGACGCTGGGCAGCAGCGAGCCCGCGGCGACGACCAGCATCGCGCAGCCGAGCAGGGTGGCCGCCGCGCCGACTCCGACGAGCCCCGTGCTGCCGGCGGCCCGCAGCAAGAAGAATGCGGACGCCAACACGATCAGCACGATGCCGAGAGTGAACACGAACAGCGCGCGGCCGCGCCTGCTGCGGTTGGAGTGCCGCATCCCGGCCCACGACACCAGGGTCAGCGCGAGCAGCACGTAGAGCAGCGGCAGCAGCCACGGCACCCTTCCGTCGCTGGAGCCCAGGTTCTTCTTGAGATACTCCTGCGGCGACATCTCCGGTTGCTGGCCCGCAGCGAAGAAGATCACCAGACTCGACACCGCGATCACGCCGGCAACGCTGTACTGCGCAATAGCAATTTTTCGAATTGTCGCCGGCGACTTCTCCGACGCGACTGTCGTGATCATCACGCAGCTGCCTGCCGCACAGCCGATCAATGCGAGCTGCGACAACCCCATCGCAAGGTTGTGCCAGCGCAGTCCTTCATCGATCAGCAGCGTCAACGGTTGCCAATTCAACGCCGCGACCAGCCCCAGGCTGCCCAGGGCGAGGATCATCGCGGTGCTAACCAGAGACTGCTTGTTGACCAGGGCCCAGCCGATGCGGAGGCCGGTCGCCAATCCGAGCAGACCGGCGATCACCCAGATGATCAACCAAACGCCTCTCCGAGCCGGACCTGAACTATCGAGGAGCGATCCGACGGAAGCCGCCCAAGGCGGTAGATGAGCAGTGCCGCGAAGTCCTCGGCCTCCTGCTCGGCGTCCTCACCCGCAGGACCCATGCAGCCCGTCCGCTGGTTCAGCATGTAGCCGATCAGGTCGGAGCTTGCCATCTCGGTGTTCTCCCTGGCTGCCTGGACCACGGGGATGCCTTCGTGTCCAAGCACCAGATGGCCGAGCTCGTGGGCCAACGTGCGGTCCCAGGCGGGTAGCCCCTTCTGGATCAGGAAGACGTCGCGGTCGGCGTACTGGCGCCACTGCCCACACACTCCGGGGGGCAGGTCGGCCATCTTGAGGTCAATCGGCCGGGCGCGGTCCTCGCTCACTGCATCAACGAGGCGGGGCAATGACACTTCCCCGCGTCGCGGGGCGAGTTCGAGCACCGCGCTTACGGCACGGGTGACGCGGCGGCTGGCAGGCATACAACCCCCTTCTCGACGAGTCCACTATGCGCTGTCCGACCCCAAAGGGCGGAGAGTTTGTCAGTTCACGAACCTTGCGGCGCCGTTTGTGTGTACCGCATGGCCCGCCTTCGCCTGGCGATATCCCACCCATCCCCCGGCGCCGGTGAGTACAAGCATGCCCGTTACGCCGGGTACTGCCAAGGCCGCTACCTGGGATAATCCTGCATTCCGTAAATAGTCGGAGTAGCCGAGCCGGTATGACGCGGCCGGCACGGCCAAGTTGCTGCCCACATTTGCAGGTAGCGGCTCTCGGCCAGCAGGTGGTTCTGCCGATCCGGCGCGAGGAGCCGCCGGCAAGGCCGGAAGGCCTGCCGACCCTGAGCCAAGGCCCGCAGCAGGCGCGACGATGACCGGCAGGGTGATCGGCGGGATCGGGAGCTCAACGGCCGCTGCTCCGACGCCTGGAACGACGTCGATCGCGGATGGTTCGGACGCTGGCGGCAGTTGCATGTCCGGTACTGCCGGGCGCCCGGACGGCACGTCGACGGCGCCGCCGCTCCCACCGCCACCTCCACCGGGTCCGGGCACGCCCACCGAAGAGGTCGCGGGGGTGGAGGTCTCGCTGGATGTCGTGGTGGTCTTGCTGCTGGACGTTGTCTCACTGGACGTCGTCTCGCTGGACGTCGTCTCACTGGACGTTGTTCGACTGGTAGTCGTTCGCGACGTCGTCGTCTTTGTCGACGATTCCGTCGTGGAGTTGGTCGTCGACGGACCCGGCGGACTCGTCTCGGTGCTTCCGCCGCGGCAGCCGTGCGCGTTCCCGTTGCTTCCGTCGTTGCCGCAGTTGCCGTTGCCCGGATTGTCGCCGTTGCCAGGTTTGTCGTCGGCGGTCTGCGGCTCCTTTTCGGTTTTGGTTTTCGAGCCGCCGCTGCCAACGGAATCGTTCTTCGGCCTGTTGCCATGGACGTCGTGTGAATGCGTACCGGACGGCGACTCTGATGACGCTGAGGGCTCGGCGATTGCCAGCGCGCCGCCGAGGCCATACAGGTATAGGCCAACAGCCACGAAGCAGGCCGACGCGGCGCTGTGCACCCGCGAACCCACGTGGTCACCACCCTTCAAGGCGTCGGCAGCCGCCCATTCACAAGACCCGTCATTCTTGCACAGCCAGGGCAAACGGTTCGCTGTGGAGTTGAACGTACCCGCGAGGAGGACACGTCGAAACCGACGGTTACCCGGGACGATAATGTTGGGCTGAAACCATTGCTGCTTTGTCATGATTCGCCCGCCAAGATGACCGGAGGCCGCCGGGATGAGCCTGTTCAAGCGCAAAACCCGCGCCACTCGCCGGGCCGAGGCCCGCGCCATCAAGGCCAAGGCCAAGCTCGAGGCCAAGCTCGCCGCGAAAAACGAAGCCCGCCGCATCAAGTCCCAGCACCGGTCCGAAACCCGAGCGCTCAAGGCACAACTGCGGGCCCAGCGCGACAGCGACAGGGCGGCACTCAAGGTCGCGGAGACTCAGCTGAAGGTGGCGCGCGAAGGTAAGTTGTTCTCCCCCACCCGAATTCGACGGGTGCTGACGGTGACCCGGCTGCTCGCGCCGATCGTCGTGCCGCTGTTCTACCGCGGGGCCATGGCCGCGCGCGGCTATCTCGATGAACGCAAGGCCGACCGCCTCGGCGTCCCGCTCAGTCAGCTCGGCCAGTTCTCCGGCCACGGCGCTGAGCTGTCGGCGCGGATCGCGGGCGCCGAGCAGTCGCTGCGCCTCGTCGCCGAGAAGAAGCCGAAAGACGCCGAGACCAAGCAGTTCGTCGCAGCGATCACGGAGCGCCTCCACGACCTGTCGGCCGCCGTCACGGCCGCGGAGAACATGCCGACGTCGCGTCGCCGCGCGGCTCACGACGCGATTTCCCAACAGCTCGACGGCATCGACGCCGACTTGATGGCCCGCCTCGGCCTGATCTGACCGACATGCCCGCCGCCAATCCCGCTGCACGCCTTCGCGGTTCAGCCGCGGGCCTGCTAACCGCAGCGCTGGCGGTAGCGGCACACGCCGTAGGTAGCGGTGCGCCACCGTCGGGTGCGGTCGTCGCGCAACTGGCAGTGCTGGCCGCGACGATTGGCGCGCTCGCGGCGGCCGTCACCCGCGCGGCCGACGCCAGGGTGTTGCTCGGCCTGCTGGCGGCCGGCCAGCTGTGCGGCCACCTCGTCCTCAGTGCGGCCGGACATCACCACGCGGCGATCGCGGGTCCCCCCGCCGCGGTGATGCTCGCCGCGCACGCGGTGGCCATCGGGACGGGCGCGCTTTTGATCGCTGCAAGCGATCGGCTGTGCCGCGCGGTGTCGCGGGCCGTGCGCGGCGCGGTGCGGATCCTTGCTGCGCCGGTCGCGGGCCCGCCTGTCGTGGTGATCGGCGAGGCCGATCAGCCGCTGCGCTCGACACTTCTGATTGCGGCTTCGATGTCGTACCGGGGTCCGCCGGTCAGCCACCGCTGCTGACCGACACCCCAACGACACAAGAAAGCCACAATCAAATGCGATTCACTACTCGGGCGTCTTCGCGCGCCCTCATCGCCGGTGCGCTGGTATCCATCGGCCTGGTGGCCGGCGCCGCGCCCGCGTCAGCCCATGTTCGCGCGACTGCCGACAATCCCACACCGGGCTCCTATTCGGTGGTTACCTTCAACGTGCCCAACGAGTCCGAGAAAGGTGCGCTCACAACACAATTGAGTGTTGCTCTGCCCAACGTCGCGTCGGTCAGCACGGAATCCATGCCGGGTTGGACCGCCAAGCTGGACCGCGACGCGGCCGCCGGCACCGTCCGGTCGGTCACGTGGACGGCCGCACCTGGAACGGGCATCGCGCCGGATCAATTCGGCCTGTTTCGGATTTCGGTGAAGCTGCCCGACGCGCCGACGCTCAGCCTCCCGGCCACGCAGACGTATTCGGACGGGACGGTCGTCAAGTGGGACCAGGCAACGCCGCCGGGCGGAGCCGAACCCGAGTACCCGACACCGGAGATCCCGCTGACGGGTGCCAAGATCGCTGCGGGCGATGGTGATTCGATGCCGAAGACCCAGGCGGCTCACGCGACCCCTGCGGATGCACCCGCGGCCGACAACGCCGCACGCTGGCTGGCCGGAGGCGCGCTGGCGCTGGCCGCCGTTGCGGTGGCGACGGCGCTACTGGTACGACGACGAGCATGAATCGCCTTATCGCGACACTGGTGCTGGCCGTCTCGTTGACCGCCGCGGCGGTGGCGGGGGCCGGTGTCGCGTCGGCTCACGCGACCCGTCTTGCCACCGACCCGGTCGAGAACACCGAACTGACCACAGCGCCGCAGAAGGTCAGCGCGACATTCAACGAGCCGCTGCAACCGACGTTCGCCGCCATGACGGTTGTCGGCCCCGACAACAACCTCTGGTCGATGGGCGACCCGCAGGTCGACGGCGCGATCATCAGCGTCGGCCTGCGGCCGCTCGGTCCGTCCGGCACCTACACGGTGAACTACCGGGTGACGTCGGCGGACGGGCACGTGGTCTCGGGGTCGTGGTCGTTCAAGCTCACGGTGTCTGGCACGGGTACGCCGGGACCGTCGGCGTCGGCCACGAGCCCGGCGAATGACGGCATTCCGGTGTGGCCGTTCTTCGTCGTGGCGGGCCTGATCGTCGCCGGCGGCGCGCTGTGGGCGGTGCGACGGCAGAAGTGATCCCGCTGACCGCGACGCTGGCGCGGGCTGCGGCCGACTTCTCGGCGGTGGTCACGCTCGGTATTGCCGCGGTGCCGATGCTCGACATCGACCGCTACCGCGACGAGCTGACGCGCCGTGCGACCGGCCCGTTGACCATCGCCAGCGCAGCCTGGCTGCTCGGCGAGCTGCTCCGGCTGGGGGTGGAAGCCGCGCAGGCCGCTTCTGTTCCACTGTCGCGGCTGGGTGTGCACACCGCGGTCGATTTCGCCGTGCACACCACGCCGGGACGCTCGGGACTGGTCAGCACGATTGCCGCGGCGCTGGTGTGCGTGGCCGCGGTGGCGGCTCCGCGGTCGGCAACGACGAGCGTCGCGGTCGCGGGCATCGCGGCCGCGGGAGTGGCGGCACGTCCGCTCACCGGCCACCTGTCCGAGAGCGCACTGGGCGGGTTGGCGGTGGCCGTGCACACCTTGGCGGCGGCGCTGTGGTGCGGCGCGCTGGCAGCACTCGTGCTCACGGTCGATCATCGCGGTCAGTGGGCACGGGTGCTGCCGCGGTTCTCGCAGCTGTCGCTGGCATGTGTGGCTGCGCTGCTGGTGGGCGGTGTGCTCGGGACGCTGGTCGTGCTCGGAGCGCCGAGTGAGTTGTATGCGACCGCATACGGACGGCTGCTGTCGGCGAAGGTCGTGGTGACGGTGCTGCTCCTGCTGCTGGCCTACCGCAACCGCACGATGTGGCTGCCCGCCGCCCGCTCGCATCGGGTCACGGCCGTGGTGTCGCGGTCCCGGGCCGTGGTTGAGCTGGCGATGATGGCCGTTGCGCTGATGCTGGCGGCCGCACTGGCCGTGACCGGTTAGCCCAATTCACAGCCTGGCATGATGGGAACCACTGCCGGGGAGACGAACGGGCGCAAAGGAGCAGCCAGATGGCAGACCAGCAGGATCGACCCGACGAAACGCCTGACGCCGAAACACCGGCAGAGCAGCCGGCGTCGTCGGCGCCCAGCCTCGATCCGGCCCCGCCCGCCCCCGAACCGCCTGCACCGCCCGCACCGCCCGCACCGCCCGCCAAGAAGACACCGGCCAAGGCAGCAGCGAAGAAGGCACCGGCCAAGGCGGCCAAGAAGACGCCTGCGAAGAAGGCCCCCGCTAAGAAGGCCGCCAAAAAGACCGCAGCCAAGAAAGCACCACCAAAGAAGGCGGCTCCGACGGCCGCGAAACTGGCTGACACCAACGGCGATCTCGCGTCGGCGGCGAAAGAGGCTGCGGCGCAAGCAAAGTCGGCGGTGTCCACCGCCAGTAACCCCGTCAGCGGACCCGCGCCGGTGCCCCTGATCGGCCCCGAGCCGTCGCGGCTGCCGCTGGCCGCAGCCATCGCCGCCGGTGTGCTGGCGATCCTGGTCGTGCTGCTGGCGCGCAGGCACTCGGACGACTAGATCGAATCTCCCTTGACCCTCACACAGCGTCAGGGTCGATAGTGGCGTCATGGACGCCAAGACTGTCGGTGCGGTAGCCACCCTCACAGGCGTCTCCGTGCGCACCCTGCATCACTACGACCACATCGGCCTTGTGGTGCCGAGCGTCCGTACGCCTGCGGGCTACCGCGGTTACACCGACGCCGACATCGAGCGGCTTCATCTCGTGCTGGTGTACCGCTCCGCGGGGATGCCTCTCAACGAAATCCATGCGCTGCTGGACGACCCGGACGCGAATGTGCTCGAGCACCTGCGGCGCCAACACCAATTGCTGCTGGATCAGGCCGATCGACTTCAGCACACCATCAAGGCAGTGGAGGAACTGATGAACGCACACCGCAGCGGCATTCAGCTGACCGCGGAGGAGCAAGTAGAGATCTTCGGCACCACCGCATTCAGCGACGAGTACGCCACCGAAGCCGAACAGCGTTGGGGCGATACCGACGCGTGGAAGCAGTCGCAGCAACGGGTTTCGCGATTCAGCAAGCAGGACTGGATCGCGATCAAGGCCGAGGGCGATGCACTGCTGTCGGACTTGGCTCAGGCCAAGCGCGACGGCGTCGAGCCGGGATCCGACGAAGGGAACGCGCTTGCGGGACGGCACCGGGCGTCGATCGAACGGTTCTATGACTGCGGCGACGAGATGCACCGCAACCTGGTGCAGATGTATCTGACCGACGAACGGTTCACTCGCTACTACGACGACGTCGAACCCGGCTTGGCCCAGTACGTGCACGACATCGTGGTGGCTAGCATCGACGCGTGACCATCGAGCCCCGCCCCACCGCTGACCTCGTCGACGAAATCGGACCGGACGTCCGCAGCTGCGACCTGCAGTTCAAACAGTACGGCGGTCGTGTGCAGTTCGCGGGGTCGATCACGACAGTCCGGTGCTTTCAGGACAACGCGCTGCTGAAATCTGTGCTGTCCGAGCCGGGTAACGGCGGGGTGCTGGTGATCGACGGTGACGGCTCGCTCCACAGCGCACTCGTCGGCGACCTGATCGCCGGTCTCGGCGTCGACAACGGCTGGGTCGGGCTGATCATCAACGGGGCGGTTCGCGATGCGGCTACCCTGCGCACACTCGAGATCGGCATCAAGGCGCTTGGCACTAATCCGCGCAAGAGCAGCAAGACCGGCGATGGTCAGCGGGATGTCGCCGTCGAGTTCGGTGGCGTGGTTTTCAAGCCCGGTGAGATCGCCTATAGCGACGACGACGGCATTGTCGTCGTCGCCAAGGACTAGCCAAGCCTGACTGCGTTAGGCCGAAACTGGCTCAGCGGCACGATGTTTGGTGAATGCCAGCGCCTCATCGTCGACGCTGCCGTGCCGGATCAGCCGCAGGTCGAGCAGGTAGTTCTGCTTGAGCCGCCACGGCGCGACATGACCGGCCTTTGGCAGGTAGTCAAGTGCGCGTAGCACGTAGCCCGGCGTGAAGTCCATCAGCGGGCGTTCGTCGACCGAGTTGCCCGGATGCTGCGGCTCGACGGTGTCAAAGCCGTTGGCGTCCATGTAGTTCAGCACGCGGCAGACAAACTCCGACACCAGATCGGCCTTCAGCGTCCATGACGCATTCGTGTAGCCGATGGTGAAGGCCATGTTCGGCATGTGCGTCAGCATCATGCCCTTGTAGGCCATGGTGTCGGTGAGCTCGACGGGCACACCGTTGCGCGAGATCGCGGCGCCGCCGAACAGCTGCAGGTTCAGACCCGTTGCGGTGACGATGATGTCGGCCTGCAGCTCTTCACCTGACGTGAGCTTGATGCCGGTCTTCGTGAATCGCTCGATGGTGTCGGTGACGACGTCGGCCCTGCCGGCACGGATCGCCTTGAACAGATCGCCATTGGGTGCAAGGCACAGTCGCTGATCCCATGGGTTGTAGCTGGGACCGAAGTGCTTCTCGACGTCGTAACCCTCGGGCAGGCGCCGCTGAGCCATGGTCATCAGCGTCTTGCGCATGAAATGCGGGAAACGCCTGCTGATCTGGTATTGCGCGGACTGGAACAAGATGCTCTTCCACCGGTTCAGCACGTAGGCCGGCTTGGCGGGCAGAGTCTTGTTTGTTCGCACGGTGAATGGGTCGACGTCGGGCAGCGCGCCGATATAGGTCGGCGAGCGCTGCAGCATCGTCACGTGTCCGGCACCCGAATTGGCAAGCGCCGGAATCAAAGTCACCGCAGTGGCACCACTGCCGATCACCACGATATTCTTGCCCGCGTAGTCCAGCTCCTCGGGCCAGTGCTGCGGGTGAATGATCGTGCCCTCGAAGTCGTCCGATCCGGCGAACTCCGGTGAGTAGCCCTGGTCGTAGTTGTAGTAGCCGCTGCAGGCGAACAGGAACGAGGCTTTGATCTCGACTTCCTCGCCGTCGCGCTCGACGCGCACGGTCCAGCGGTTCTCGGCGTCGGACCAGTCGGCGCCGACCACCTGCTGGCCGTAGCGGATGTGCTTGTCGATGCCGGACTCGGCAACAGTTTCCTTCAGGTACGCCATGATCGACGGGCCGTCGGCAATGGCCTTCTCAGACGTCCACGGCTTGAAGCGGAAGCCCAGCGTGAACATGTCGGAGTCCGAGCGGATGCCCGGGTACTTGAACAGGTCCCAGGTGCCGCCTAGATTCTCGCGGCGCTCCAGCACCACATAGCTCTTATCCGGGCAACGGTCCTGCAGGTGCCAGGCGGCGCTGATGCCGGAGATGCCTGCCCCGACGATGACTACGTCGACAAATTCGGTCATGATGTAAAGCTATCAACACTGTGTCGACTGAGTCAACGGTGTGTTGAGAAATTCGACATAGCGTAAAGTCTTACCTCGTGACCACCGTCAGCCAGCCTCGTGCAGCCCGTGGGCGCCGCGCGACACGGCCGTCCGGCGACGACCGCGAGCTGGCTATTTTCGCCACGCTCGAGCGGTTGCTGCAGGGCCGATCGTTCGCCGAGATCTCCGTGGATGACCTGGCTAAAGGCGCCGGAATCTCGCGCCCGACGTTCTACTTTTACTTCCCGTCGAAAGACGCGGTGCTGCTGACGCTGTTCGAGCGGGTGCTCGCGGAGGCCGATGCGACGTTCGAGGGTAGCCCCGAGGACTACGCCGCCGACCCCGCGCGGGCCTGGCGCGACGGCATCTACGCATTCTTCGAACCGCTGCGCGCGCACCTGCCGGTCGCGCTCGCGGGTGTGGCTGCGACCGGGGCCAACGCCGAGATCCGTGAACTGTGGTCGACGTTCATGCAGAAGTGGGTGGACCGGACCGCGGCCGTCATCACCGCCGAACGTGTTCGTGGCGCCGCACCGGAGAGCGTGCCTGCACAAGATCTCGCTGCAGCGCTGAACCTGATGAACGAGCGGACGATGTTCGCCTCCTATACCGGCCAGAAACCGTCCATCGTGGAAGACGCTGCGCTCGACACGCTGGTGTACGTCTGGATCACCAGCATTTACGGCCGCACTCCATAACCTGTCGGCCGTCGATGCGAACATATGTTCGTGTCCGGCTCCGGGGCCACGTCCCATTCGGCGGCTCAGCCGCCGACCATTCTTCACGCAGACCTCGATTCGTTCTACGCGTCGGTCGAGCAGCGCGACGACCCCTCCTTGCGCGGCAGGCCGGTGATCGTCGGCGGCGGCGTAGTGCTGGCTGCCAGCTACGAGGCGAAGGCCTACGGGGTGCGCACTGCGATGGGCGGGCGCCAGGCCCGCGCGTTGTGTCCGCACGCGATCGTGGTGCCCCCGCGAATGTCGGCGTACTCGCAAGCCAGCGACGCCGTGTTCGAGGTATTTCACGACACCACGCCGATGGTCGAACCGCTCTCGGTCGACGAGGCCTTCCTCGACGTGTCTGGACTGTGGCGGGTGTCGGGCACACCGGTCGAGATCGCTGCCCGCCTGCGAGCGGACGTCCGCGATCGCGTCGGCCTTCCGATCACCGTCGGCATCGCCCGCACCAAGTTTCTGGCCAAGGTGGCCAGCCAGGAGGCCAAGCCCGACGGGCTGCTGCTGGTCCCGCCGGACCGTGAACTCGCTTTCCTGCATCCGCTGCCGGTACGGCGGCTGTGGGGCGTGGGCGCCAAGACTGCCGAGAAGCTGCATGCGCACGGCATCGAGACGGTCGCCGACGTTGCCGAACTCGGCGAGACGACGCTCGCTGCGATGGTCGGCGGGGCGATGGGCCGTCAGCTGTTTGCGTTGTCGCGCAACATAGATCGCCGCCGCGTGGTGACGGGCGTGCGCCGCCGCTCGGTCGGCGCGCAACGCGCGTTGGGGCGGGCGGGAAACACGATGTCCGCAGCGGAGGTCGACGCGGTGGTCGTCAACCTGATCGACCGGATCACCCGGCGGATGCGCAAGGCGAGCCGCACCGGCCGAACGGTGGTGTTGCGGTTGCGTTTTGACGATTTCGGTCGAGCCACTCGCTCGCACACGATGCCGCGGGCGACAGCGTCGACCGACGTCATTCTCGAAACCGCCCGCGCCCTGGTTGTGGCGGCCGCTCCGCTGATTGCCGAGCGCGGTCTGACGCTGGTCGGGTTCGCGGTGTCGAATATCGATCGTGAGGGCGCACAGCAGTTGGAGTTGCCGTTCGAGGAACACGCGGACACCGTCGCAATCGACGATGCGGTCGACAAGGTGCGACAGCGTTACGGGAATACCGCGTTGACGCGCGGCGTGCTGCTCGGCCGAGACCCGGGCCTCGAAATGCCGCACCTGCCAGACTAATTCGCCGTCCACTCCAGCAGCCTGTCCGCAGACCAGGTGTTGACAATCCGTTCCGTGGGCACGCCGGCATCGAGCGCGCGTTGCGCGCCATAGCCGAGAAAGTCCAGCTGGCCAGGGGCGTGTGAGTCGGTGTCGATGGAAAACACACACCCGATGTTCAACGCCAGCTTCAACAGTCTCGTTGGTGGATCCCGGCGTTCGGGACGTGAATTGATCTCGACAGCAGTGCCGTTATCCCGACAGGCGGTGAACACCTTCTCGGCATCGAACTTCGACTCCGGTCGCGTGCCACGGCCGCCGGTGACGAGCCGGCCGGTGCAATGCCCGAACACGTCGGTATGAGGGTTGGCCACCGCCTTCAGCATTCGGCGCGTCATCGACGGCTCATCCATCGACAGCTTCGAATGCACACTGGCGACCACCACGTCGAGCCGCTCCAAGAGTTCGGGCTCCTGGTCCAGCGAGCCATCCTCGAGAATGTCGACCTCGATGCCGGTCAGAATTCGCATCGGGGCGACGGTGTCGCGTATTTCATCGATGACGTCGAGTTGTTTGCGCAGCCGCTCGGGCGACAGGCCGTTGGCGATCTTGAGACGCGGCGAATGGTCGGTCAGCGCACAGTACTCGTGCCCCAACTCCTTTGCAGCGAGCATCATCTCCTCGATCGGCGCGGAGCCGTCCGACCAGTTGGAGTGCACATGCAAATCGCCCTTGAGCGCGGCGCGGAGCTCACCGCCACCGAGATCCTTTACCGCCGAACGTAATTCGACGAGCACATCCGGTTCGCCGCCTGCCCAAGCCTCAGCGATGACCTTGGCGGTCTTCGGCCCGATACCGGGCAGCGACTGCCAGGTGTTGGCCGCGCCGTGTCGATCGCGCTCCGCTTCGGATAGTGCCTCGACGATGTCGGCGGCATTGCGGTAAGCCATCACGCGACGCGGATCTTCGCGGGCCCGGTCCTTGTAGTACGCGATCTGGCGCAGCGCGAGTACTGGATCCATCTCTCCAGTGTGCCGCTAGCGGCCCGCCGGGTCGCGTCCGCTCAGCGCAATGACCCGATCAAGCATCGGCGCGTCATCGGAAACCGGCACCGCCGGTCCGAACAATCCCTCGACCGGCCCCTGCTCGGCAGTCGCCGTCACGTGCGGTAGCACCGCCTCCAGGGTGGCGGGGTCGACGTCGTAGTCCTGGCCCGTCGCAGCCGCCACGTCCCAGCCGTGGATCACCACCTCGGTGAGCGCGACGATGCCGCCGACCTCGGCGGGAAAGTCGACGCCACCGGCGCGCGTCATGCCCTCCCACGCCGCCGGCTCACGCCACGCCGCCGCCAATTCCGCCAGCCGCTGCGGGTAGGCGGTACGCCAGTCCTCATCCAGGGGCGCGCCCTCCACGGGCGGGGTGTCCGTCAGCGGGCCGAAGTCCTTGCGCGCGGCCGCGGTGAACGCTAACGCCAGCCCGCCCACATGACCGACAAGGTCTCGCAGGCTCAGCTTTTCGCACGGCGTCCGGTCGTCGAGCTGATCGTCGGTCACGTTCCTCAGCGCGTTCGCGGTGCGTTCACAGGCAGGAGCGAAATTCATCATGCGGATACTGACCCGGCCAGTGCCAGGAATTAATCGGCGTCGGGGACTAGTTTGGAAACACGTGAGATTCGCATTCAAGACTTCCCCGCAGAACACCACGTGGTCGGACATGCTCGCCGTTTGGCAGGCCGCCGACGACATCGACGTTTTCGAGTCCGGCTGGACTTTCGACCACTTCTATCCGATTTTCTCCGACTCCTCAGGGCCCTGCCTGGAGGGCTGGACGACCCTGACGGCGCTCGCGCAGGCCACCAATCGCCTTCGCGTCGGCGTGCTGGTGACTGGCATTCACTATCGCCACCCCGCCGTGCTCGCCAACATGGCGTCGGCTCTCGACATCGTTTCGAACGGCCGGCTCGAGCTCGGCATCGGCGCGGGCTGGAACGAAGAGGAGTCCGGCGCCTACGGCATCGAGCTCGGCAGCATCAAGGAACGCTTCGATCGGTTCGAGGAAGCCTGTCAGGTGCTTACCAGCCTGCTGAGTAAGGACAGCACGACGTTCGACGGCAAGTTCTATCAGCTCAAGGACGCGCGCAACGAGCCGAAGGGACCGCAGAAGCCGCACCCGCCGATCTGCATTGGCGGCAGCGGCGAGAAGCGGACGCTGCGCATCACCGCCAAGTATGCGCAGCACTGGAACTTCGTCGGCGGGCCACCGGCGGAGTTCGCCCGAAAGCGCGACGTCCTCGCCGCACACTGCGCGGACATCGGCAGGGATCCGAAGGAGATCATGCTCTCCTCGCACGTGCGGTTGAGCGACAACCACCTCGAGCACGGCAAGCCGCTGGACCACGGGCACGCGCTCGCCGAGGCGGCCGCGCTCGGGGAAGAGGGGCTGGATCTGGCGATCATCTATCTGCCGACGCCGCATACCCCCGCCGTACTTGAACCGCTCGCCGAGGCGATCAGGGATTCCGGGCTGCTCACCAGCAAAGACAATGGACGGTAACGATAAAATAACGGTAGGCAAACGTAGGTTCTCATGCCGCCCGCTGGGCGTAACCGAGGCGGTCAGGGTTCGCTAGACACCGTAACGAAGTAGCTCGTCAGCGGTGATCAGGCGTTCGGCTTTGGCGGGAAACTCGCGGCACTTGAGGGGGTGGCGGATCAATGACCAGGCGATTCGACTCACCCGAGACCGAGACAGCGGGTTGAGGTACACGGTGCTCACTCCTGCGATATAGCAATAGCTGAACCGGGGGCTTACGTTACCGCAAAACCCTCATCAAGTCATTAGATACCTAGTATCCGGCAAACTGAACTAGGCACGCCGATGAATCGTCTGCTGTTTCTGAAGTGGCTGCTGGGACTATTGTGGCACCGCACAGGAAGCGTTGCAGCCGCATCCCTACCCGCTGCATTGGCTCTGCGCTCTTGCTTCAAAATCTCGAGCCCTTGCGCCATGGACGCGACACTCAGGGCCCGCCGACGGCTCCGATCAGGCCTGCTGCTGGGGCTTTGCGAACACGTCGTTGAGCGTGACAGTGCGCAGATTGCGCGACCGGATGACGTCGACCAGTTGGTCATAGACGTGCGTCACCGGTAGATGGTTGAGGTGCCCGATCACAATGGCCTGCGGGTTGAAGTACTTGTTGGCCATCTTGACGATCTCGTCTTCACCGATGATGTTCTGGTCTTCCAACGAGCCCGACCACATCGTCGGCACGAAATACCCGAGCTCGGCGGCGACGCCGTCGACAACGGGGTTGTGGCTGCCATACGGCGGGCGAAAGTAGGGCCGGGCGTCGACACCGTAGTTTCGCATCAAGAACTGGTGGTTGCGCCGAAGTTGTTCGGCCACTTGGTCTTTGGGCAACGTCGCCAAGTCGGGATGTGCCCAGGTGTGGTTGCCGAGCTGTATCTGGCCCGACTCGACGAGCGGACGCAACAGGTCCCGGTTATCGGTCCATGATGCGTATCGACCGTTGACAAAGTACGTCAGCCGCACGCCGGTGTCCTTGGCGAACTGCGTGTAGGCCCGCACCACATCGGTGTTGACGCCGTCGTCCAGCGTCAGCGCCAGCAGATCGCCGTCGCCGGGGATGCTGCTCAATGCGCCACTACCCGGCAGCGGAATTCTGTTCGCGACAACCGGTGGTGCTAGGGGCGCCGTCGCCGCCTGCGCGAGCCGTGGCGGCGCACCGATGGTCCATCGCGCCAAGCCCACTCCGGCAAGCGTCGCCACCGACAGACCCGCAAGGAAGTGGCGCCGAGTTAGCTCGGTGCCTGCATAGGTGATCGGTCTGCGGCCAGTCATCGGGACTACTGTCTCCCGAGTGGACGCAAATGCCGCTTATTAGGCTGCGTGTCGCAGCAGTTCGCTACCTAATGCACAGGATCAGCGCTGCGGAACGGCGGTGGGCTTGATCGGCGCAGGAAGCGCTGTTTCCCCCATCAGGTAACGGTCCGCGCCGGCCGCTGCTGCGCGGCCTTCGGCGATTGCCCACACGATCAGCGACTGCCCCCGGCCCATGTCGCCCGCTACGAAGACGCCGGGCACACTGGTCGCGAAATTTTCGTCGCGTGCAACGTTGCCGCGCTCGTTAATTTCGACGCCGAGGTCGGTCAGCAGACCTTCGCGCTCGGGGCCGACGAATCCCATCGCCAGCAGCACCAGGTCGGCTTCCATCTCGAAGTCCGTGCCCTCGACCTTCTCGAACTTCCCGGCGTTCATCACGACCTCATGCCCACGCAGCCCGGTGACGCGCCCGTCGCTGCCGAGGAACTCCTCGGTGTTGACGGAGTAGACGCGGTCGCCCCCCTCCTCATGCGCCGAAGACACCCGGAACATCAGCGGGTACACCGGCCACGGCGTGGAGTCCGCCCGGGTCTCCGGCGGCCGGGGCATGATCTCGAACTGGTGCACGCTGGCGCAGCCCTGCCGGTGCACGGTGCCCAGGCAGTCGGCGCCGGTGTCGCCACCGCCGATGATGATGACCTTCCTGTCCTTCGCGTGCAGCGGCGGCAGACCGTGCTCGTCAACGACCGGATCGCCGTTCTGCACCCGATTGGCCCACGGCAGGAACTCCATCGCCTGATGGATGCCGTCGAGCTCGCGCCCGGGGATCGGCAGATCGCGCCATGCGGTCGCGCCACCGGCCAGCACCACCGCGTCGAACTCCTGACGGAGCTGATGCGCTGTTATGTCAATGCCGACGTTCACGCCGGCCCGGAAGACGGTGCCCTCGGCTTCCATCTGCGCAAGGCGCCGGTCGATGTGGCGCTTCTCCATCTTGAATTCGGGGATGCCGTAACGCAGCAAGCCGCCGATGCGGTCGTCGCGCTCGAACACCGTGACCTTGTGGCCTGCGCGGGTCAGCTGCTGGGCGGCGGCCAGGCCCGCTGGCCCGGATCCGACGACCGCGACGGTCTTGCCGGTCAGTTTCTGGGGCGGCAGCGGGACGACCCAATCCTGATCGAAGGCGTTGTCGATGATCTCGACCTCGACCTGCTTGATGGTCACCGGATCCTGGTTGATGCCGAGCACGCAGGAGCCTTCGCACGGCGCCGGGCACAGCCGGCCGGTGAACTCAGGGAAGTTGTTGGTGGCATGTAACCGCTCGATCGCGTCACGCCAGCGGTCCGTGCGCACCAGATCATTCCACTCGGGGATGAGGTTTCCGAGCGGACAGCCGTTGTGGCAGAACGGGATACCGCAATCCATGCAGCGGGTGGCCTGCTCCCGCAAGACGTCGTGGGAGAAGTCTTCGTAGACCTCTTTCCAGTCCATCAGGCGGAGCGGGACCGGCCGCCGCTGCGGGGTCTCGCGCTTTGTGAACTTGAGGAAGCCCTTGGGATCAGGCATTGGCCGCCGCCATGATCGCCTCGTCGACGTTCTCGCCGGTCTGTTCGGCCTTGGCGATCGCCTGCAAGACCCGCTTGAAGTCGCGCGGCATCACCTTGGTGAAGTTCTTCAGTTCGTTCTCCCAATCGGACAGGACACGCTGTCCCACAGCTGAGTCCGTCGCATCGACGTGTGCCTGAATCATTTCCTGCAGCCACGCGACATCGTCGTCGTCCATCTCGTCGAGGTCGACCATCTCGGCGTTGAGGTTCTCGCCGAGCGCGCCTGCGGGGTCATAGACATACGCCACACCGCCCGACATGCCTGCAGCGAAGTTGCGTCCGGTCGGCCCGAGGATGACGACCTTGCCGCCGGTCATGTACTCGCAGCCGTGGTCACCGACGCCTTCGACGACGGCGTGCGCACCGGAGTTGCGCACCGCGAACCGCTCGCCGACCACACCGCGCAGGAACACCTGGCCGCTGGTGGCGCCGAACAGGATCACGTTGCCGGCGATGATGTTGTCCTCGGCGACATAGTCCGCTGGCGCGTTATCCGACGGGCGCACCACGATGCGGCCGCCCGAAAGGCCCTTGCCGACGTAGTCGTTGGCGTCGCCGTAGACGCGCAGCGTGATGCCCTTTGGCACGAACGCGCCGAAGCTGTTGCCCGCCGACCCGTCGAACGTGATGTCGATGGTGCCGTCGGGCATCCCTTGTCCGCCATAGGCTTTCGTCAACTCGTGGCCGAGCATCGTGCCCACCGTGCGGTTGGTGTTGGCGATCGTGGTGGAGAACCGGACCGGCGTGCCGGAGTCAAGGGCCTCCCGGCTCTGCACGATCAGCTGCTGATCCAGCGCCTTGTCCAAACCGTGGTCCTGACGCGAGCTGCAGTACAGGTCCTGGTTCATGAACGCCGACTCGGGCTCGTGCAGCACCGGCGTCAGGTCCAGCTTGTAGGCCTTCCAGTGCTCGGCGGCCTTCGTGGTGTCCAGCAGCCCGACCTGGCCGACCATCTCGTTGACGGTCCGGAAGCCCAACTGGGCCATCATTTCCCGGACTTCCTCGGCGATGAACATGAAGAAGTTCTCGACGAACTCCGGCTTGCCGGTGAACCGCTGCCGCAGCACCGGGTTCTGGGTGGCCACGCCGACCGGGCAGGTGTCGAGGTGACACACCCGCATCATGATGCAGCCGGACACCACCAGGGGCGCGGTCGCGAAGCCGAACTCCTCGGCGCCGAGCAGCGCGGCGATCACCACGTCACGGCCCGTCTTGAGCTGACCGTCGACCTGAACGACGATCCGGTCGCGTAACCCGTTGAGCAGCAGGGTCTGCTGCGTCTCGGCAAGGCCGAGTTCCCACGGCGCGCCAGCGTGCTTCTGCGACGTCAGCGGCGTGGCACCGGTGCCGCCGTCGTGACCCGAGATCAGCACCACGTCGGCGTGCGCCTTCGATACCCCGGCCGCGACGGTGCCAACGCCGTTCTCGGAGACCAGCTTCACGTGCACGCGGGCCTGCGGGTTGGCGTTCTTCAGGTCGTGGATCAGCTGCGCCAGGTCCTCGATCGAGTAAATGTCGTGGTGCGGCGGCGGCGAGATCAGGCCGACGCCGGGGGTCGAGTGCCGCACCTCGGCCACCCACGGGTACACCTTGTTACCCGGAAGCTGGCCACCCTCACCGGGTTTCGCGCCCTGGGCCATCTTGATCTGGATGTCCGTGCAGTTGGTCAGGTAGTGGCTCGTGACACCGAACCGCGCCGACGCCACCTGTTTGATGGCGCTGCGCCGCCAGTCGCCGTTCTCGTCATGCTCGAAGCGACGGACGTCCTCGCCGCCCTCGCCCGAATTCGACCGGCCGCCAAGGCGGTTCATCGCGATCGCCAGCGTCTCGTGCGCCTCGGCGGAGATCGAGCCGTAGCTCATCGCGCCGGTGGAGAAGCGCTTGACGATCTCGCTTGCCGGCTCCACTTCGTCCAGCGGCACCGGCGTACGCACGCCGTCCTTGAACTTCAGCAGGCCGCGCAGCGACGCGATCTTTTCGCTCTGGTCGTCGACCAGCTGGGTGTACTCCTTGAAGATCGAGTACTGGCCGGTGCGCGTTGAGTGCTGCAGCTTGAACACCGTGTCCGGGTTGAACAGGTGGTACTCGCCCTCGCGGCGCCACTGGTACTCGCCGCCGACCTCGAGTTCGCGGTGTGCCCACTCATCGGGCCGGTCGAGGTAGGCCAGCGCGTGGCGGGCGGCGACGTCGTCAGCGATGTCATCGAGGTCGATGCCGCCGACCGGACACGTCAGGCCGGTGAAGTACTCGTCGAGCAACGGTTGGCTGATGCCGATGGCCTGGAACAGCTGCGCGCCGGTGTAGGACGCCAGCGTCGAGATGCCCATCTTCGACATCACCTTCAGCACGCCCTTGCCCGCGGCCTTGACGTAGTTGGCCTTGGCCTGGTCGCTGGTGATGCCCTTGATCGCACCGCGGTCGATCATGTCCTCGATCGACTCGAATGCCATGTAGGGGTTGATCGCGGCCGCACCAAAGCCGACCAGGCAGGCCATGTGGTGCACCTCGCGGGCGTCTCCAGCCTCGACGACGAGCCCGACCTTGGTGCGGGTGCGGTCGCGGACCAGGTGGTGGTGCACGGCTGCAACGCTCAGCAGCGACGGGATCGGCGCCATCGACTCGTCGGACTCACGGTCCGACAGCACGATGATGCGTGCGCCGTCACGAATCGCCTCCGACACCTTGGCCCGCACTCGGTCGAGGGCTTCGCGCAGGCCTTGGCCGCCGCGGTTGACCGGGTACAGGCAGCGGATCACCGCGGCGCGCATGCCGTGCTTGTGTCCGCGGATCTCGTGATCGGGGTCCACGCAGATCAGCTTCGAAAGCTCAGCGTTGCGCAGGATCGGGTTCGAAAGCGTGATCTGGCGGCACGACTCCGCGGTCGGGTTGAGCAGGTCGCCCTCGGGGCCGACGGTGCCCGAAAGGCTGGTCACCACCTCTTCCCGGATGGCGTCCAGCGGCGGGTTGGTGACCTGCGCGAAGAGCTGCTGGAAGTAGTCGTAGAGCATCCGCGGGCGCTGCGACAGAACGGCGACCGGGGTGTCGGTGCCCATCGAACCCAGCGCCTCTGCACCGGTACGTGCCATCGGCGCCACCAGCAGGTTGAGCTCCTCGTAGGTGTAGCCAAAGATCTGCTGGCGCAACACAACCCGGTGATGCGGCATACGGACGTAGTCGCCGGGCGGCAGCTCGTCGAGGTGGAACAGGCCGGCGTCGAGCCACTCCTGATACGGATGCTCGGCGGCCAACTCGGCCTTGATCTCTTCGTCGGCGACGATGCGGCCCTTGGACGTGTCGACCAGGAACATGCGGCCAGGCTGCAGCCGCATCTTCTTGACGACGGTGGACGGGTCGAGGTTGAGCACGCCGGCCTCGGAGGCCATCACGACCAAGCCGTCCTCGGTGACCCAGATGCGTGACGGGCGAAGGCCGTTGCGGTCCAACACCGCACCGATCACGGTGCCATCGGTGAACGTCATCGACGCCGGGCCGTCCCACGGCTCCATCAGCGAAGCGTGATACTGGTAGAACGCGCGACGCGCCGGGTCCATCGACTCGTGGCGCTCCCACGCCTCGGGGATCATCATCAGCACCGCGTGCGGCAGGCTGCGTCCGCCGAGATGCAGCAGCTCGAGTACCTCGTCGAAACGCGCGGTGTCCGAGGCGCCCGGCGTACACACCGGCACGATCTTGTCGAGATTGTGAGCACCGAACACGTCGGTGTTGATCAGCGCCTCGCGCGCGCGCATCCAGTTTTCGTTGCCGGTGACCGTGTTGATCTCGCCGTTGTGGGCAATGCGCCGGAACGGGTGGGCCAGCGGCCACGATGGGAAGGTGTTCGTCGAGAACCGCGAGTGCACGATGCCCAGCGCACTCATCAGCCGATCGTCTTGCAGGTCTAGGTAAAACGCCTTGAGCTGCGGTGTGGTCAGCATGCCCTTATAGACGAAGGTTTGACCGGAAAGGCTTGGGAAATAAACGGTTTCGCGGCCGGGGCCGTCCTGACCAGGCCCCTTGGTGCCCAGCTCGTGCTCGGCACGCTTGCGCACCACGTATGCGCGGCGCTCCAGGTCCATGCCCGAGGCGCCCGCGATGAACAGCTGGCGGAACGTGGGCATCGCGTCGCGGGCCAGCGCGCCGAGAGACGACTCGTCGGTGGGCACCTCGCGCCAGCCCAACACCTCGAGACCCTCGGCCTCGACGATCTTTTCCACGGCCTCGCAGGCCGCGGCGGCGTCCTTGGACGACTGCGGCAGGAACGCCATGCCGGTCGCGTAGCTGCCGTATTCGGGCAGGTCGAATTCGACGACGGCGCGCAGGAACTCGTCGGGAACCTGCAGCAGGATGCCCGCACCGTCGCCGGTGTGCGGTTCAGCACCCTGGGCACCGCGGTGCTCCAGGTTCACCAAGGCCGTAATGGCCTTGTCGACAATGTCGCGGCTGCGGCGGCCGTGCATGTCGGCCACCATTGCCACGCCACACGCGTCATGCTCGAACGCGGGGTTGTACAGCCCTTGACTGCTGGGCGCCATTCCCACCTGTCCTTTTCTCAACGCCTTACGAAGCTTCTACAAGGCAGCCGTCGACGACGGCATTAGCCGGATCGGCGATGGAGGTGCCTTCGTGCAACATCGAACGACGGCCCTATCCCACTCGCCACAAGTGGAGAAAACGATATGACAAACACCGCCTGACATGCCAACTTAGTCAGACCTAACTATACTCGTCGGGCGGGTTGGCCTTGCCGAGGATTTCGGCGTCGATAACGAACGAATAACGTTGCCGCTGTTGGGCTTTCGTCGAGTTTGCGACACTGTCGGTGCCGTGAGTGGTAGATCACATCCTGGGCCCAATCATCCACAATGTTAGCTGTGATGGATAATCAAGTCTGTACCCTGCTGCGACTACGGGAAACAAGTTTGCGAAAAGCCTAGTCAGATTCTTAGAGATTGGCGGCCACACTAGCCTCCGGCCGCAAGTCCAGGCGCCGTAGCAGCTGAGCGTTCAACGCCACCACCACCGTCGAGATCGACATCAAGATCGCCCCGACCGACATCGGCATGACGAACCCGATTGGTGCCAGCACGCCGGCCGCGAGGGGCACCGAGATCAAGTTGTATCCCGCTGCCCACCAAAGGTTTTGCTTCATCTTGCGATACGAGGCCTTCGACAGCTGGATCACCGACAGCACCGAGCGCGGGTCCGAGCTGGCCAGGATCACACCGGCCGAGGCGATCGCCACATCGGTGCCTGCGCCGATCGCGATGCCGACATCCGCCTGCGCCAGCGCCGGCGCGTCGTTGACGCCGTCGCCGACCATCGCGACGGTCTGCCTGCCACCCCGCCTCCCGCCAGGCCCTTCGTCTTGCAGCTGGGCCACCTTGGCGGCCTTATCCTCGGGCCTCACACCTGCGAACACTCGGTCGATGTCCAGCTGGGCGGCGACCGAATCCGCCACGGTCTGCGCATCCCCTGTGATCATCACCACCTGGATGCCGAGTTGGTGCAGGGCGTCGACGGCCTGCCGCGATTCCTCGCGGATTTCGTCGGCCAGCGCCAGGGCCCCCACGACGGTGTCGTCGGAAAGGACGTGCAGGATGATCGCGCCCTCGTCGCGCCAGCGTGCCACCTCGGGCAGCTCTGCCTGGCCGGCCTCTGAGAGCATCCGCGGACCGCCGACCCGCACGGTGTGGCCGTCGACTTGTGCCGTCACGCCGACGGCAGGCGACGAGGTGAAGTCCGATGATGGGGCCACCCTCAGCTCTCGGCGGCGTGCGGCTTCGACGATCGCCTTGGCGAGCGGGTGCTCGGAGTCGGCCTCCGCGGCCGCGGCGAGCGCCAGCACCTCGTCGTGGCTGTGAGACCCCGCCGCGGCCACCGCGGTCACCGTCGGCTCGCCCTTGGTCAGCGTGCCGGTCTTGTCGAACAGCACCGCGCCGACCGTCCGCATGCTCTCCAGCGCCAGGCGATCCTTGATCAGCACACCACCGCGCGCGGCGCGTTCGGTCGCAATGGAGACCACCAGCGGGATCGCCAGGCCAAGGGCATGTGGGCAGGCGATCACCAGCACCGTGATGGTACGGATCACGGCGTCTGCGGGCTGCCCGAGATAGCCCCACACCACCGCGGTCACGATCGCGGCTGAAAGGGCGAACCAGAACAGCCAGGCGGCCGCCCTGTCGGCAAGCCGCTGCGCCCGTGACGACGAGTTCTGCGCCTCGGTCACCAGCCGCTGGATGCCTGCGAGCGCGGTGTCGTCGCCGACCGCGGTCACCTTGACGCGCAGGCCGGAGTCGGTGGCGACGGTGCCCGCGACGACGGCGTCGCCGACGCTGCGGCGCACGGGCCGGGATTCGCCGGTCACCATCGACTCGTCCATTTCCGCGGCGCCGTCGACGATCACGCCGTCGGCGGGCACGCTGCCACCGGGCCGCACGACCACCACATCGTCGACTCGAAGCTCGGCCGGCGCGACGGTTTCGGTTCCGTCGTCGGTCACGCGCTCGGCCTCGTCGGGCAGCAGCGCGGCCAGCGAGTCGAGCGCCGACGTGGTCTGCGCCAGCGACCGCATTTCGATCCAATGACCGAGCAGCATGATCACGATCAGCAGCGCGAGTTCCCACCAGAAGTCGAGGTTGTGCGGCAGAACGCCGAGGCTGGCGCCCCACGACGAGACGAATGCGACCGTGATGGCCAGGCCGATCAGCAGCATCATTCCCGGTGCGCGCGAACGGATTTCACTGATTGCGCCGGTGAGGAACGGCCGTCCGCCCCAGACGTACATCACAGTGCCGAGTACTGGCGACACCCATCTCGATCCTGGGAAGTCCGGCACGGCGTAGCCGAGGATCATCGCGAACATGCCGGACAGCACGACCGTCGGGACAGCAAGCACGAGCATGGTCCAGAACAGCCTGCGGAACTGCGCCAAGTGATCGCCGTGACCGCCGTGGCCCGCATGACCATGCTCGACGCCGTGCTCGGCATGTTCGGCGTGCATCTGATGCTGTGTCTCGGTCATGCCGGCCACTATATACCCCCTAGGGGTATAAGCCCAGCCCTGTCCACGCCACCCCGGACGGCGATGTCACATCCGCTGAGCACGCCACTGGGCCGGTTCGGCATCGTGACGGCCGAGGAAGGCCCGCAGCGCTGCGTTGCCTCCATCCCCGCGGGCGCGATGGCCAACCCGCTCACCGGTCAACCGACCGTCGCGGCGGTGGCGATGCTCGTCGACCACGTCGGCGGTTTGATCAACCATCACCGCAGGGGAGGCGCGACGAAAGTCCTGGTGGCCGACTCCGATCCGGTGCTGAACAACAGCCTGGGCATCGTGCACGGCGGGGTGTCGGCGATGGCGCTGGAGCTGGTCGGCTCGGCCGCTGTCAACGACGGCCGCGGGGACCAGCCTCTGCTCACGGCCTCGCTGCGCGTGAATTTTCTGCGTCAGTTTTACAGTGGACCCGAATCCCGTTATGAGGCAACAGCTTTGCAGGTCGGACGCAGCAGCGGCGTCGCGGAGGCCCTGGCCGTTGACGCCTCCGGTAAGCCGGCGATCATCGCCCGCATCACGGCCTACCTCGGATAGCATCCGGCTCATGGCCGAGCCCGACGATTCCATGCGGGGCTCGCTACACATCTGCCTAACGGCGATCGTCGCGGGCGTGCTCATCGGCTTCGTGGGCGGCGCGTTCCGCTGGTGTCTGCAAAAAGCCGATGACCTGCGCATCGATGTCGTCGACTGGGCGCACAAGTTACCGGGGCCTGGCTGGCTGGTCCCGATGGCCGCCGCCGCGGCAGGCGCCACCCTCGCCGCGCTGATCGTGCGATGGGAGCCGTTGGCCGCCGGAAGTGGCATTCAACATGTCGAAGCGGTGTTTCTGGGTGAGGCCCAGCCGCCGCTGATTCGATTGCTTCCTGCGAAGTTCATCGGTGGCGTGCTGAGCATCGGCTCGGGACTCGTGCTGGGTCGCGAAGGGCCGACCGTGCACATGGGCGCGGCCATCGGAGCCGAAGCGGCGCGACGCGCACGGTTGCCCGACGCCGAGGTCAGGATGATGCAGACAGCGTTGGGCGGCGCCGGCCTGGCGGTTGCGTTCAACGCCCCGATCGGCGGCACGCTTTTCACGCTCGAAGAAGTCACCAAGTCATTCCGGTTGAAAACCGTTCTGGCGACGCTGTTTTCGGCTGCATCGGCCGTGGCCTGCTCGCGGTTGATATTGGGCAACCACGCCGACTTCGACGTCGAGCCGATCACCGATACCGCCCTTGCCTGGCTGCCCGTTTTCGTCGCCTTCGGATTACTGACCGGCGCTCTGGGGGCGATATACAACGGATTGGTGTTGTGGTTCCTCGACCACGTCGGCGCGATTCGCCGCATCCCCACCCTGGCGAAGGCGGCGATCATCGGCGCCGTCATCGGGCTCGCGATGTTCGCATATCCGTTCGCGGGCGGTGGCGGCGAGAACCTGACCCAACGGATCCTCGGCGGACAGCACCTCGCCGCGTCCGCCGTCATCGCAATCCTTGCCGTGCGCTTCGTCGCCGGGCCGCTGTCGTACTCGGCTGCGGTCCCTGGCGGACTGTTCGCGCCACTGCTGGCCGTCGGCGCGCTGTGGGGGCTCCTGTTCGTCGGAGCGTTCAACGCGGTATGGCCAGGGGACGCAACGCAGTTGGCAGTGCCGATGGCACTCGTCGGGATGGCCGCATTCTTCGGGGCCACCGTGCGCGCGCCGGTGACGGGGATGGTCGTCGTGACCGAGATGACGGCCACTACCGAGGTGCTCGTGCCGATGATGGCGGCGACCGCAGCGGCGGTATTCGTCGCGTACCTCGTGGGATCACCACCGATCTACGAGAGCCTGCGAGAGCGGATGCCCGACGCTGATTCCGCCCGAGATCAGAGTTAACGCACGGTTCTACTCATTTCGCGAGTAACAACTCTGATCTGGGCGGAAGCTTTCGACCATGCCAACTACACACGCCACCTCACTGATCGACGGCGAGATCGTCGAGGAGAACGACCTCGGCTCGATCAGGCGGGTCACCGCCGACACGCTGCCGATCCTGTCGGGCATCTCCATCAAGCGGATCGTCATCAACCCCGACGCAATGAGAACCCCGCACTGGCACGCCAACTGCAACGAGCTCACCTACTGCGTGTCCGGCACGTCGTTCGTCTCGGTGCTGGACACCTACAGCAGGTTTTCCAGCTTCACGGTCAGGGCAGGCGAGATGTTCCACATCGACTCCGGATCGCTTCACCACATCGAGAACATCGGCGAGGAACCCGCGGAGTTCATCCTTGCCTTCCGCAGCGAGCGCCCCGAAGACTTCGGTCTGGCAGCGGCTTTCGGCGCGATGACCGACGCCGTGCTCGGCAACACCTACGATCTGCCTTCCGCCGACTTCGCCAAGGTGCGACGCGATACTACCGACCGCAAGCTGGCCAGGCGCGCAGGCGATCCGGTGGTTCCACCGACGGCAGCGTTCGACGATCCGCACAAATTCGCGGTCGAGGCGCAGAGCCCACCGATCGGCATCGCCGTCGGCTCCGCGCGGCTGGCACGTCTGCAGTTCTGGCCGGCGCTGAAGGACCTGTCGATGTACTCGCTGCGCATCCGCGAGGACGGCATGCGTGAACCCCACTGGCATCCGATCACCGCCGAGATGGGCTACGTGCATGCGGGTTCGGCACGGATGACGGTGATGAATCCCGATGGCACGCTTGATACTTGGCGCCTGAAGGAGGGCGACGTGTACTTCATTCCGCGCGCCTACCCGCATCACATCGAGGTCGTCGACGCCCCTGACATGCACTTCGCGATCTTCTTCGACCAGCCCACCCCGGGCGACATCGGCTACCGCGCGTCGGCAAGTGCGTATTCCCGTGAGGTGCTTGCCGCAACGTTCAACATGCACATCGATGACTTGCCGAACTTCCCGTTCACCAAATCCGACCCGCTCATCGTCACCCGCAACAACCCCGTGGACGAATATGCCGTGGGGGAACGCTAGATCACGCTGCTGTCGCAAAAGTTTCCATCGCAACACAATTCAGGCGCAACACAATCCGCAGCCACCCTGTTCGTGCAGCCCTCACCGCACAGGCATCACGTCCAACGGAGGAGTCACGCGTGCGCGACGATGCGCTCGAGTGAGGCAGCACCCGCTACTTGACAGGTGCCTTCTTCTTGGCCTTGGTTGCGGCGGCCCGTTCGGTCCGCGCGCCCTGGTTGGCCAATTGACCGCCGGCGTTCTCCAAATGCGCACGCACGAACCACTGGAACTTCTCCAGCTCAGCGGCGTGACCGATGATCATGTCCTGCGATACCAGGTCAAGATCCTCGAGCGCGTCGATGCATTTGCGGGTGTCCTCTATCACGCCGGTGTAGACAAGATCCAGCGCGGCCAGGTGCGCCTGCACAGTGTCTCGCTCGACGGAGTAGTCGTCCCAGGTGCGGTCCTTGATGATCGCGCCGGGTGTGCCCTGCGGCGACTTACCAAGCGCCGCAATGCGTTCAGCGGCTTCGTCGGCGTATCCGCGGACTAGTTCGACCTGCGGATCGATCATTTCGTGTACGCCGATGAAGTTCGGGCCGACGACGTTCCAGTGCACGTGCTTGAGCGTCAGGTGCAGATCGTTGTACGTGCTGAGCTGCTTCTGCAGCAGGTCGGCGATCTTATTGCCGTCTTTCTCGGACATGCCGGGGATGGTGAACTCAGTCATGCGGGACGGGTACCCGGACCAACGCGACGGTAATCGTGACTAGAGCGCGCGCAGCTTCGGTATCGCCTGGCGGGCCGCCCGCCGGGGGGCATGTGCACGTCCGGTGACCTCGAGCAGTCGCACGGCACGGTGGCGATGCGGCCGCAGCGGCTCGAGCAACTCCTCCATCGCGGGGTCGTCGATCGCTTGGCCGAGAAGCCGCCAGCCGACCATGGCGGCGAGGTGGTAGTCACCGACGCTCAGCGCGTCGGCGTCGCCGAATGCCCGTTGAGCGGTCTCGGCGGCCGTCCATATGCCAACGCCGGGCAGCGACATCAGCGCCGTGCGGGCGTCCTGCGGTGCCCGGCCGGTCAGCCGCTCCAGCGAATCCGCCCGCTGCGCACAACCGACGATGGTGCGGGCCCGACCGGGGTCGACGTTGGCGCGATGGAACTCCCAGGACGGGATGCGCCGCCACACGTCACCAGGCGGCGGTACCCGCATGTGGGCAGGAGCGGGACCCGGTGCAGGCGAGCCGAACTTGGTCACCAATGCGCGCCATGCGCGGCGTGCGTCCATGCCGTACACCCGTTGCTCGAGGATGGCGGGGATCAACGCCTCGAGTACCCGTCCCGTGCGGCCCAGCCGCAGGTGCGGCACCGACCGGTGCGCGGCAGCGATGGTCGGCTCCGTTGGCGTGAAGCCCGACGCATCGTCGTGGGCACCCAACAACGCGGGCAGCGATTCAACGAATTCCGTTGCGCCCGTACCCCATGCCTCACAGTCGACGACGTTTGTCGCCGACTTGGTGATTCGCGCGGTGACGGGTCCGCTGCGCATCAGGCTGGTCCGCCAGATCGCACCGTCGGCGTCGTCGTGGTAGCACGGGTCACCGCGGCCGCGGCGCAACGGCGCCAGGGTCAGCGCTGGGCTGGCCGGTCCGTCGAAGCTGACCGCACTATCCACCTCGTCAGGTTATGCGGAGTCCAGCGCCGAGGCGCTACGCCCCTGCCGGCCCGACGGAGATGTCGGCCTTGTCCGGATAGAACGCGACGTGGCCAGCGATCTGCGCCACCGCCGGATACGGCTGCTGGTAGGTCCAGATCACGTCGTCGACGGTCGTTCCGGCTTCGGTGACGACGTGGTAGTAACTGGCGTCGCCCTTGTACGGGCAGTAGGTCTCGGTGTCGCTGGGCTTCAGCCTCGCGGCAACGACGTCGCTGGGCGGGATGTATTGCACCGCGGGATAGGTCGACTCCTGCAACGTCAGCGCGTCGTCGGTCTCGGCGATCACTTCGCCGTTGATGCGCACGGTCACGTGCTTGCCCGTCGGTTCGACGGTGATCGGATGAGCCGCGGTGGGCTCGAGTACGGGTCGATTGGACATCACCATTCTCCTGACGCCGGTCCTAATCCAAGCTATCCAGCGCAACATGTGCAGACCCGCCATTTCTTCCGACCTGCCACCTACGATCGCCCCATGACTGATCCGGGCGCCGCATGCGCGCAGGCCGAGGTGAGCATCAATGCCGACCCCGAGCGGGTGTACCACCTGATCACCGACCTCTCGACGCTTGCCGCATGCGCCGAGGAGGCCGCAGCGATGAAATGGCTGAAGGGCGACTCCGCGCGGCCTGGCGCGGTGTTCAAGGGAACGAACCGCAACGGAATGCGGCAGTGGAGCACCAAGTGCACCGTCACCGACGCCGAACCCGGTCGAGCGTTCGCCTTTGACGTCGGCTATTTCGGGATCCCCGTCGCGCACTGGCGCTACGACATAGCTGCCGAAGGCGACGGCTGCCGACTGACCGAACGGATGTGGGACCGCCGACCCGGCTGGTTCGTGAAGCCCGGCGGCCTGGCCACCGGGGTGATGGACCGCTCTTCGGCCAACGCCGAGCACATCAAGTTGACGCTGCAACGCCTGAAGGAAAAGGCCGAAGCGGGCTAGTGGGGTCTGCCGGCGATCTTGTCGGCGACGACCGCGATCGGTGACGTCGTCCGTCGGCCGCGCGACTCGTGCCAGTCTGCGGCCTTGTAGGCGAGGTACATGCCGCGCACCCCGATCCAGCGCAGCGGTTCGGGTTCCCAGCTCCGTGACCGGTGGCCGACCCACGGCAGCTCGGTGAGCGCGCTGCGCTGGTCGAGCACCAGGTCCGCCAGTGTGCGACCGGCGAGGTACGTGGCCGTGACGCCGTGGCCGACGTAGCCGCCCGCCCAGCCGAGACCCGTTGCCTTGTCGAGAACGACACTGGCCTCCCAGTCGCGCGGCACGGCCAGCACGCCGCACCAGCCGTGCGCGATCGGGATGTCGCGAACCTGCGGCAGGATCGAGCGCAGGGTCGCCGTCAGATGCCTGATGGTGCGCTCCGGCACCGCGCCGTCGACGTCGGTGCGTGACGCGTATCGGTACGGCACGCTGCGTCCGCCGATCGCGATCCTGTTGTCGACGGTGCGCTGGGCGTAGAAGAACCCGTGCGCGGTGTCTCCGACGGTTTCGCGGCCCTCCCAGCCGATCGATGCCCAGGCGCTCTCCGGAATCGGCTCGGTGGCGATCATCGAGCTGTTCATCGGAAGCCAGCGGCGCCGCAGGCCCTTCATGCGTGCGGTGAAGCCCTCCGTGGCGCGCAGCACGATCGGCGCGCTGACGGTGCCAAGTGGGGAGACCGCGCGACCCGGTTCGATCGAGGTGACGGGCGAGTCCTCGTAGATGTCGACACCGCGCCGCTCGACGGTGTCGGCCAACCCGCGCGCCAGCTGTGCGGGCTGGATCCGGGCACAGTGCGGCGTGTGATAGGCCGAAACCACGCCGTCGAACTGAATCCGTTCGGCCGCTTCGGCTTTCGTCAACGGGGCGATGCCGTCGACCTTCCAGCTGAGTTCCTCGTCGAGCTCGGCGGCCAGGCGCGACGCCTGTGCAGCGTTGCGGGCGATGTGCATCGTGCCGCCCTTCACGATGCCCGCGTCGATGCCCTCGGCGGTCGTGACGTCGATGACCCCATCGATGGCCTCGTTGAGCGCCTGCTGCCACGCAAGCACACGGTCGCGGCCGTATAGCTGGGCCATCCGGTTGCGGTCGCCAGGCACCAGCCCGGAGAGCCAGCCGCCGTTTCGTCCCGACGCGCCGAAGCCGGCGAAGCGGGCCTCGAGGATGACGATGCGCAGCGTCGGGTCGGCTCGCTTCAGGTAGTAGGCCGTCCACAGGCCGGTGTACCCGGCGCCGACGATGCACACGTCGGCGTCGCGATGACCGGGCAACGGCGGCCGCAATGACGGGTACTCGGTGAACCAGTTCGAAACGCGACCGTTGACGGGACCTGGCGTGGACACCGTCCGATTCTGGCAGGGCCGGTGACTTGTCGGACCGCGGGTGCAGGCTGTGCTCCAACGACGACGCAGAGAGGCGCGGCATGTGCTGGCAGTGTGATCACCCCGATCTCACGATCGAGGACTACTTCGACGAGGTGCGCGAGACGATTCGCAAGTGCGGCTGGATGGTGCAGTACGTCGAAAGCGACCGGACCCCCTTGGCGTACACGATCGGACTCCATGACTGGGGACTGCCCGAATTGTTGATGACGGCGGTATCCCCGCAGCGCGCCACCCGATTGCTGAACACAGTGGCCCGTGATGCGGTGGCCGGCGAGGAGTTAACCCCTGGCCGTCAGTTCAAGGTGCCGTCGGGTCCACAAATCGAGATCGTCGAGATGGGTCACCCTGACGCTCACTTGAAGTTCGCAGTTGCGTTCGGTGGACCCGAGATTCGGGCGCTGCAGTTGGTGTGGGCCGATGGCCGCGGCCGCTGGCCGTGGACTGCCACGTTCTGCGATGGTCGACGGCGCCAACCGGTGCTGGGTTGTCGGACTCCAAGCGCAAGCTGGCCGTAATCACGACGGGAAGGTGCGGTCATGTGCTGGCAATGCGACAACCCCAACGGCGCCACCGAGGAATACCTCGACGAACTCCGCGCGATCATCCAGCTGCACGGTTGGGTGGTGCAAGCCGTGGAGGACGATCGGCTCCCGTTTGCTTACACAATCGGGCTGCACGTTCGCGGGCTGCCGGAACTGTTGGTGACCGGACTGCCGCAGGAGAGCGCGGCTCGTCTGCTCAACGATGTCGCGGGGGCCGCGGTGGGCGGGCGCGTGTTCGGGCTGGGCGCGCACATTGCTGTGGGCGATGGCCCGCTGCTCGAGATCGTCGAGGTGGACCATCCCGATGCACATTTGAATTTTGCTGTGGCACTGGGTGGTCCGGATATCCGCGCGTTGCAGCTGGTCTGGTCCGACGACCGCGGCCGCTGGCCGTGGGCTGCGGGCTGGGGCCCCGGCCAGCTTCGCCAGCCCGTGCTGGGGATACGCGCTCAGAAGGCTGCCCGTCGGACGCCGTAATTGTCAGACCCGGGGCGCAAGCTGGCCACACGCGCTCAGAAGGCGTACCGGTGGTATTGGGCCATAAAGCGAAGGGCAGGAACGCGTTTCATGGTCTTGAGGGTCCACCGGTAGTACCAGGGCACGTGCGCAAACGCATCTGATTCCAGGGCAGACACCCATGACAGCAACCGCACCCCGGGCACCGCCTCGGTGATGTCGTCGGGTCCGTCGATGCCCCAGCGCAGCGTCGCTCCTGACCGCCGCACCACCGTGTTGGTCCACTGCGATTTGATGCCAAGACGGTTGAACGCGTCGAACTGCAATTCGCCGGACGGGGCGTGGTCTACGACGCGGCGCAGCAGCGCGACGCCGTCCTCTTCGGTGAGGTACATGGTCAGGCCCTCGCCGATCATCAGAGTTGGCCGCTCGCGCGGAATCTCGGCAAACCAACTCGGGTCCGTGACCGATGCGGCGACGACGTGGTAGTGGTCGTGGCTCGGGTAGAGCTGCTGACGCAGGTGCGCGACATCGGGATAGTCGATGTCGTACCACTCGACACCGGGTCCCGGGGCCAACCGAAAGAAGCGGGCGTCAAGGCCGCAGCCAAGGTGCAGCACAACGGCTTCGGGGTGCACCGCGAGGAACTGGCGCGCCCAGTGGTCGAAGTGCGCGCTGCGCGTGGTCACCGCGGGCGAGTTCGTCGCCGTGATCGACGTCTTCTTCCAGTCGTAGTCGATGCGGTCGACGATCTCCTTCGCGAACCGGTCACCCAGGATCGGGTGGTCAAGGTCGGCGTCCAAAGCCTTGGCGTAGAAGGTCGCCAGCATCGTCTGCGGCGCACCGGACAGGTCGACGTGCAGTTTCTCCGTCATGTCACCCGAGGCTAGTAGCGCGCCGACGACGAAGGCCAGCGACTAAACGCCGCTCGGCGCGCCGTTCAACTGGTGGTTTTGCTCTTGCGCTTGGCGTCGCGCAGACCGACCCAGAATCGGGCGGCTTCGCGGATCGATTCCTCGACCGGCCTTGGCTGCCAACCCAATTCGCGAACCGCCTTGCCGTGGTCGACCGGCGCTTCTGCGCGCATCAGACGCAGCGAGCCCACCGACAGCTGCTCGTCGGTGCCACGTAACTTCGCCCTGATGCTGCCCGCAGCCGCCAACGCGTAGGACACCGGTAACGGAATCGACTTGGTAGGCGCCGGAACCCCGGCCGCTTCCGCGGCGATACGCACCACCTCTGCGTTGCTGATCATCTTCTCCGAGACCAGATAACGCTCCCCGACGCGGCCATGCTCGGCGGCGAGAATCATTGCGCGCGCGGCATCCTCGACCCCTACCGCCTCCAGTTCGATGCCGCTCATCACGAACGGCAGCTTGCCGAACGCCGCGCCCGCGATGATCGCGCCGTGGGGGGTTCTGCCCCAGTCGCCGCTGCCATATGTGGTCGACACGCCCATCGCAACGGCGGGCAGATCGTGCTCCTCGGCGTAGGTCAGCACGATGTTCTCGGCCTGGACCCTGGACCGGACATACGGCGTCACACCCCGCAGATCGATGGTGTCCTCTTCCGTCGCGACGTGGCCGCGGCGGCGGCCGACCGTCACGTAGCTGCTCGTGAACACGAACTTGCGCAGGCCCACATGTTTGGCGACCTCCAGCACATTGCGGGTGCCCTCGACGTTCGTGCGGAACAGCGGCGCGGGATCACGCAGCCAGCCGCGGGTGTCGACCACGCAGTAGTACACGTCGTCGACACCGGTCATCGCTTCACGCAAGGTGTCGTTGTCCCAGATGTCGCCGTGGTAGCGCGTGACGGCCAGGTCATCGATGCCGATCGTCATCGCATTCGGCCGGACCATGACTCGAATGTCATGCCCGGCTCTGCCCGATGTCGCCGCCGCAGCGGCTCCGGCGACAAGCTGCCTTGTGACATGGGAGCCGAGGAACCCGTTGGCGCCGATGACCAGTTTCGCGCTCACTTCGCGTCTCCGAATTGCCGCATCCACGCTGCCGCCTCGTCGGGCAACGTGCCCAGTTCCTGAGCCTTGCGGCACCACTTCCGCGTCGCGGCGACAAACCGCAGCGGGTTGTAGATGTCCTCCTGGCGGCACCATAGACCGTCACCGGCGTAGGTGATGATCGAGATGTTGGTGGCGCTGATGATCGTGCCGTCGCCGGGGTCGCGCATCGGATTGTCGAGCTCGCAGATGATCCGCGCCGTCGACTCGTCGATCACCGACCACAGCGACGGAAACGACGTCATGTAGCTGCCGGGGAAGCTCTCCATGGTCGACCAGATCCAGGGCCGCACCTCGTTGCGGCCGTGCATGGTCCCCGCCGCGTGCTCGACGTACGTGACGTCGGGTGTGTACTGGTCAACCCATGGATCCCAGTCGCGCGTCTGCGCTGCCCGATCGACGGTCGCCTCGAACTTCTCGAACGCCGCGGCCAGCTCCTCGCGGGTGAACGTCTTGCTCGTCACCCGAAGAACTAGAACACGTTCTACCTGTATTTGTCGAGCACCCGGTCGTATCGTCAGGTGAGTGAAGGCCCTGCTCGGGTTCATCTTCGCGCTGGTCGTCCTCGCGGGTTGCGCCGCGGAACCGCGCGCCGCTTTCTCGGGACCCGTCGACATCGGCGGCGGCCGCCAGCTGTTCCTCAGCTGTCAGGGCACCGGCTCGCCGACGGTGTTCATCATCCCAGGCAAGGGCAGTTACGCCGATGTCTGGAGCGCTGCGGCACCCGCGATCGCGACGACCACCAGGGTGTGCGCCTACGACAGGCCCAACACCCGGCAGGACGGGTCCTATCGATCGACCCCCGTGCCCCAACCTCACTCCGTTCAGCAGGACGTCCTCGACGTCGTGAAATTGATTGCGGCGGCCCGACTTTCGACTCCAATGGTGGTTGTCGCCCACTCCTACGGCGGACTCATCGCCGATCTGCTGGCGCGGACCCACCACAGTTTGGTCTGTGGCCTGGTCTTCGTCGACCCGACGTCGGAGTATCTGCCGGGGCTGGGCCGAGCAGATCAGGACGCCGAGTTCGACCAGTCTGCGCGAACGCCGACACCCGCACCCGATGGCGAGGGATTCCTCGCCGACGACGCGTTCGCCGCGATCAAGGCGGCGCCGCCGCTGGCCATACCGAGGGTGCCCGCCGTCGTGCTGAGTTCCGACGTCTTCCCGCCGCGCGCGGCCATCGGCCCTGAGGAGTTCACCAAGTTCCAGGTGCACCGCGCGAACACGCTGCTGGCCGACACGCTATGGGCGGACAACGTGATCGTCGGCGGCAGCGGGCACAACATGATGATCTATCAGCCCGACGCGGTCGCCTCGAAGACCATCGCGGTCGTCGACTCGGCGCGCTCTGGCGCTAAGCGGCGCTGAGCACCTGCCGGTCGCCGAGCGGGCTCTTGAGGGGGACGACGAGCGTGCCGGTCACCGCGAGCATGATGCACATCCGACCCGCCACTGCCGGAAGCGAGCCGCCGGTCAACGTGACGGTCACCGCGTCTGCAGTCTCCTGTGTGGTGGCGTGCACGCCGTTGCATGCAGGGGTCCCGCTGGTGAAATGCACCGCCACGGCCTGGTCGTTGCCGACGCGACTCCATGACTCGACGGGCACCGGACGAGCGTCGACGATCGACGAGTTGTCGGTGAAGACGATGCCAGCGGCGTCAGATACCTCAGGTGGTGCGGTCGTGGCCGACGCGGCGGGCGCACCCGATCCGGCGAGGACGAGGGCGGTAAGGACCACCGCGGCTGAGCGCATCTATTAACGGTAGCGACAAACATGGGATTAACCGCCCGCGCCGCGCGGTTATAAAGGCACTATGTCGCAGCAATACAACAACAATCCGGCCGCGGTTGACGCGCTCTCGCCGGAGCAGTACTACGTGACGCAGAAGAACGGCACCGAACGGCCCTTCACCGGCGAGTACTGGGACAACCACAAGCCGGGCATCTACGTCGACGTCGTGTCGGGTGAGCCGCTGTTCGCGTCGGTCGACAAATTCGACAGTGGCACCGGCTGGCCGAGTTTCACCAAACCGCTCGACACAGGCAACGTGATAGAGAAACGTGACGTCTCGCACCTGATGATCCGCACCGAGGTCCGCTCCGCACACGGGAACAGCCATCTCGGCCACGTGTTCAACGACGGGCCGCGCGACGACGGCGGGCTGCGGTACTGCATCAACTCGGCGGCGCTGCGGTTCATCCACCTCGACGACCTCGAGGCGGAAGGATATGGGCAATACAAGTCTTTGTTCACAAAAGAGGAGACAGCGTGACCATTAGCGAGAAGCCGGAGGCGAATCGCGCATCCAACTCCGTCAAGAAGGCAATCCTCGCCGGCGGCTGCTTCTGGGGTATGCAGGACTTGATCCGCAAGCAGCCCGGCGTAGTGGACACTCGCGTCGGCTACACCGGCGGACAGAACGCGCACGCCACCTACCGCAACCACCCCGGCCACGCCGAGGCGATCGAGATCGTCTACGACCCGTCCCAGACCGATTTCCGCAACCTGCTCGAGTTCTTCTTCCAGATCCACGATCCGACCACGAAGGATCGGCAGGGCAACGACGTCGGCACCAGCTACCGGTCGGCGATCTTCTACGTCGACGATGAGCAGAAGCGCATCGCGTTGGACACCATCGCCGATGTCGACGCGTCAGGGCTGTGGCCGGGCAAGGTGGTCACTGAGGTGACGCCGGCGGCCGACTTCTGGGAAGCCGAGCCCGAGCACCAGGACTACCTAAAGCGCTACCCCAGCGGGTACACGTGCCACTTCCCGCGGCCCGGCTGGAAGCTGCCGAAGCGCGCAGAAGTCTAGGCGGACGCTGCCGATTTGCGGCGGCGCACCGTGATTCGGCCGCCGTCCTTCGGTGTGAACGCGATGCCCCGAAAGTGAGCCTTCTCCTCTGGGGCGTCGTCGGTGTCAATCACGAAGTGGCGCATGACCGTTCGTAATACGACGTCCATCTCGACGTTGGCGAACGCGGCACCGATGCAACGCCGGGTGCCGCCACCGAACGGGATCCATGCCGTCGGCGCCCTGGTGCCGACAAATCGGTCCGGGTCGAAACGTTCGGGATTCGGGAAGATCTCGGGGTTGGACTGCACGTTCGAGATCGCGATCATCACGGTGTAGCCGTGTGGAATCCGGAAGTCGCCGAGATCGAAATGCGGGGCTTGGACATGCCTGCCGGCGAAGTCAATCACGGTCCGGTTCCGTTGCAGCTCTTGGATTGTGGCCTGGCGGTACTCGTTACCGTCCTCGTCGTTCTCCGCGACCAGCTTGGCCAGTACGTGGGGGTGGCGGCGCAGCCGCTCGAACGCCCACCCCAGCGTCGACGCGGTGGTCTCATGTCCCGCACCCAGCAGCGTCAGCAGTTCGTCGGATACGTCCTGGCTCGACATCGGAGTGCCATCCTCGTATGTGCTGCGCAACAGTAGCGCCAGGATGTCGGTGCGGTCTTCGAGATGCGGGTCGGCCTGGGCCTTCTCGATCAAGGCGAACACGATGCGGTCGAAGTTGCGGCGGAACTCGGCGAGCTTGCCCCACGGGCTGTGCCGCCCGGTGTTGAACGGAGGCTCGGGCAGGGTGGCCATCCGCGACCCCAGCTCGGCCCACGGGGGGATGATCTCGCGCAGGTAGTCGAGTTCTGCGCCATCAGCGCCAAACACGGTGCGCAGGATGACATTCAGCGTGATCCGATTCATCGGCTCGAGCGTGCGGAACTCGACGCCTTCGGGCCACGACGCAGTTTCGCGCAGCGTTTCCTCTTCGATGATCTTTTCGTAGTTCTTTATGCTCTGGCCGTGAAACGGCGGGGCGAGCAGCTTGCGACGGGCCCGGTGTTCCTTGCCGTCCAACGCGAAGACCGAGCCCGGCCCGAAGATCCGGCTGAGGTTCGGTTGGACGTTGATCAGGTCGTCGGTGCTCGCGAGGAAAACCTGCCGCGCCAGCGCGGGGTCGGAGACGACCACGCTACGGCCGAAGAACGGAACATTGATAGCGAACACGGAGCCGTGCCGCTTACCCGCATATCGCAGGAACCGACGGCGGAACCCAGCCATCAGAACCATCTGGACCGGCTTGGGCAGCCGCACCGCCGGGGGCATCCTGCCCGGAGTTGTCGGGGGCTTCGCTTCGACGGTCACTGCGGTGTCGGTCATCGTGAATCACTCCCAGCTGTTTCCCTGGTACTTCGGTGTACCGTGGGTGTGTGTAGTACGGTACCGCTTGGTACCAGACACGCGCAAGGGTTGCGGGGAGGCGAAATGACGACAGCGCTCAACGGAGCTGGCTCCGACGGGCCGGCCGTCCCAGCTGCGTCCGTCGACGACGCCTTCCGCGACCGGTTGATCGAGGGCCTGGCCGCCTCGATCGGTGAGCGGGGATACCGCGACTCCACCGTTGCCAACATCGTTCGGCATGCACGGACGTCCAAGCGCACGTTCTACGAGCAGTTCGCCAGCAAGGAAGAGTGCCTGATCGAACTGCTTCGCAGGAACAACGAGGATCTGATCGCCAATATCCAGGCAGCCGTCGACCCCGAGGCCGACTGGCAGCTCCAGATCCGCCAGGCAGCGGTGGCCTACGTCGACCACATCGGGTCGCGGCCGGCGATCACGCTGAGCTGGATCCGCGAGGCGCCCGCGCTCGGCCTGGTGGCGCGGCCGCTGAATCGGCTCGCGATGGAGGCGCTCACCGACATGTTGGTCGACCTCACCGACAGCCCAGGTTTTCGGCGAGCGGACCTTGCCCCGATCTCGCGTCCGCTCGCGCTGATCCTGCTGGGCGGGCTGCGGGAGCTGACGGCACTGTTCGTGGAGGACGACCGCGACGTGCAGGGAATCGTCGAGCACGCGGTCGCGGCCGCAACCGCGATTCTGGGCCCGCGTTAACGCAGCATCAACCGCGCGGACTTCTCCAACCGCTGCGCGATATCCGCATACGACGCGTAGCCCATTCCCGCGCGCACCAGTGCGCCGGAATACAGCATCTCCAGCAAGTCGATGATCTCCGGATCGATGTCGGAGCCAAGCGCGGAAGCCAACCGGTCGCGGATGTCGCGGCCGATGCGCAGCCGCAGCACCTCGACGTCTGGGTCCTTGCCCAGCAGGGCATTGGTTACGGCACAAGCGAATTCGGGCTCATCGGCGACCAGCAGCGAGATGTGACGTAGCACGTCGACCACCCGGGTAGCCGCGTCGACCGAGTCGTGCGCCGCGGGCGGCGATGCCGCCAGCCGACGCCAGAACACCTCGGCGACGAGGTGCTCCTTCGACGAGAAATACGTGTAGGCGGTCGCGGCTCCGACGCCGGCTTCCGCGGCTACCCGCCGCACCGTCAGGCCGGCGAATCCCTCCCGACTCAAGAGGTCAACGGCGGCGCGGCCAAGGCGGTCGACGGTGTCGGCCTGCTTGGCGGTCAGGCGGCGCCGAGTCGACTCCAGGACCGGATCGGACACGTGTCCGGACGCTACTACAAGTGCCTTCTACCAGCAACGGTAAGTTGGATCCCGATGAGCAACGCAGACGAACTCTTTGCCCTCGCTGAGCAGGTCACCGGCTTCATGCCCGCTGACGAAGGACGCACGCTATTCGACACCGCCGTCCGGTATCTAGGCGACGGCGTCGGCGTCGAGATCGGCACGTACTGCGGCAAATCCACCGTGCTCCTTGGCGCCGCCGCACAGCAGACGGACGGGGTGCTCTATACCATCGACCATCACCATGGTTCCGAGGAACATCAGCCGGGGTGGGAGTACCACGACGCATCGATGGTGGACTCCGTCACCGGGCTGTTCGACACACTGCCGGCGCTGCGGCACACGCTCGATGCCGCGGGGCTGGACGCCCACGTGGTGGCGATCGTCGGCAAGTCCCCGGTCGTCGCCCGCGGCTGGCGAATGCCGTTGCGGCTGCTGTTCATTGACGGCGGCCACACCGAAGAAGCCGCACAGCGCGACTTCGAGGGCTGGGCGCGATGGGTCGACATCGGCGGTGCGCTGATCATCCACGACGTGTTCCCCGACCCGAACGATGGCGGCCAGGCGCCGTTTCACATCTACCAGCGGGCACTGGCCACCGGCGACTTCCGCGAGGTGTTGGCGACAGGTTCGATGCGCGTGTTGGAGCGGACGTCAGGTACGCCAGGCCAGGAGTTGTAGCTCAACGCCGCCGCTTCAACAGGCCGGAGAGTTCCTCGCGGTTGGACACCCCTGTCCTGGCCATCGCCCGATAGATGTGGCCCTCGATGGTGCGCACGGACAGACACAACCGGTCGGCGACTTCACGGTTGGACAGGCCTTCTGCGATCAGCGCGACGATCTCACGTTCTCGCGACGACAGCGGCACGGGCTCAACGGCTTCGTGCAGCGCGGGTGTGATTGCGCCGCCGCATAATTCGGCCAACCCCTCCGCTCGGGTCGCATACGTGTACGCCGAGCCGCGCAGATCCTGGCCCCGGCAGATCAATGCGGCGTGCGCAGCGGCATCGGCCGCCGCGATGAGGTCACCGGTTTCCTCGAAGCCATGTGATACCGCGGCGAGCTCGGCTCCATCGCGGCTGTGTAATGCGGAAGCGAAGCGGACCGCGAGCGGGGCGCGAGGCCCTTCGACGATCTCGGCCAAAGTACGAAGTCGAGACTCCGCAGCCGCGTGGCCGAACTGTGTCGCGGCCTGCAGACACACCACTTCGGCGGCAAACTGGCCGTTGGCAGCCGCTGTTTCGGCTGCCTCGAGCGACTGTGAGATCGCTTGACTGACAACCCCTTGCGACGCCGCAACCCATGCCCGCGCCAGTCCCAACTCGAAGTCGACGCATCCATGACTCGGATGGCGATACTTCTCCGCGCTGGCAAGTGCAGTCGCCGCGTCATCGGCTGATCCGCGCATGGCCAACGCAACGGTATGCGGTAGCTGATACCGATATCCCCAACCGTTGCTCTCACCGATCAACAGATCGATCGGTTGCAGCATGGAACATGCGGCGTCGAGCTGACCGGCTCCGAGGGCGGCCCGACCTGCGACGGCGAGACTGAGCACCTGCAGCACGCCCGGCAGATCAGCCCATTGGCGGCGCAAGCCCTCGGCGGCCAGCATTGCCTCGCGCACGCGACCGGACTGCAGCAAGGCGCCAACATGGCTCGTGGCAATGACGAATCGAATGTTCTCAGCATCGAAGGCGCCATCCACGATGGCGTAGCCTGCATCGGCCGCTGCAACCGCATCCGTCGTGCGGCCGACGTCGCCGAGTGCAAGTGCAATCTGCGACGCGGCTTGCGCGCCGACGACGGCGGGTAACTCGGTGAGAACGAGATCGCGCGACGCCGCCAGTGAGAGTTCTGGCTTACCCAGCGCGGCCCAATACACGGCGTGGAAGGCATCGAGGCATGCGTCCGCGCCAATTCGTGAAGACAACTCGTCGACAACGTCTCTCGCGCGTGCAGGGTCGGCCAGCGTGTACATCAAGTTCATGCCGCGCACGAACGCAAGCCTGCCGTGATCGGTATCGGTGAACCCGCTGGTGGGGACGCTTGCCAGGATTGCCTCGGCATCCTCGCCACGGCTGAGTCCCGAGAGATTGCACCCGCGAATGATGTATGCCTCCGCACCACCGCCCGCTCGCATAGCCGCCTCGGCCAGTCGATCGGCAAGAGGAAGATCAGCCAGCCACACAGCGCCATGCGCGGCTTTGACAAGCAGGTCGGCATCCGGTTCGAGGTCAGAGTCCAGGCTCAGCGTCGCACGCCGCACGATCGTCCGGATGTTGTCGCAGTCGTCTCCGTTTGCGAGTTCAGCGGCAACGCACCCGCGCAGTCGCCGTAATCGGGTGGACGGTGCGCGCTCCCGGCGCACCTCGCCGTACAGCGGATGGGCCAACCGCGCTTCGACCCTTCCGTCAACACTGTCCAGCTTGATCAGCCCACGCATGTCGGCCTCTTCGACCGCGCCGGCGTCGGTGATTCGGCACAGCGACGCCAGCTCGATGGGCTCGCCCACCGCTAACGCATCGATCACCTCGCCGACCGCTGCGGGCAGTGCTCCCGTCCGCGCTTCGATCATCTCGACCAAGCTGGATGTCACGACCGGTTTGCCGGTCCACGTCCAGAAGCCGTGCCGCTCGGCAAGGCGCCCGTCGGCCACTTCGTGTTCGACGATGTTGCGCAGATACAAGACGTTGCCCCGCGTGAGGTGCCACAAGCGGCGCGTCGCGTCCACGTCCACGCGACCACCGAGTGCCGCCGAAAGCAGTGTCGCGGTTTCGTCTCGGGAGATCGGTTGAAGGTCGATGCGCTCAAACGAATCATGCGTCCACATCTCCTGCAGCCCTGCCGGAATCGGCTCGCCCTCGCGGGCCGTGACCACGACCTTGGCGGCGCGGCGTTGCACGATCTGCTGCAACACGAAGGTGGACAGGTCATCGAGCAGGTGGACATCGTCGACAGCCACGATCACAACGGCACCCTGGCGGGCGGCGGTCAGCGCTTCGATCACGCCGCGCACGAGCTGCAGCATGTCACTGGGCGCGGAGCCGACGAACGACGCGAACGCGCCCAGCGGAAGGGCACGGGCTGCGGTGGTGGCCACGACCCACCGGATCACGCAGCCACGTGACTCGGCGGCCGACAGCGCCTCCCTGGCCACCCGGCTCTTTCCGACGCCGGCCGCGCCTGACAACAGAATCCCGGCGGTGTCAGGATGTGAAATCGCCGCCGAGATCAGCTGCATCTCTTCGGAGCGACCTATCAAGGGCCACGTCAAGCGCACCCGAATAGCGTAGGAGCGCGCCGACTCGTGGTCGTCGCTTTCCGTCCATTGACTGGATGCCTCGCCGGAATACCATCCCCGCGCTATGACGACGACCGATCTGGGCACGCCTGCCGCCGTTGTGAAGCTGCCGCCCGGCCCGCGGCTCCCCCGATCTGTCCAGGGTGCGTTGGCCTTGACCGATCGACGGATCGCCCTTGCGATGCTGCGCCGGTGCTACGGGTCGGCCTTCACCATCGATCTGCCCATCTTCGGGCAGCTGGTTGTCATCAGTGATCCCAACGATATTCGGCAGTTGTTCAGGACCGCTCCCCACCTGGTGGATACGACGGACGCGAACCTCGGCCGGGTTATGGGACCGAACTCGATGTTCGCGATGATGGGTGCTCGGCACCGCGCGCGCCGCAAGTTGTTGACACCGTCGTTCAACGGCAGGCGACTGGCTGCATACGAGGCGATCATCGAACTCGAGGCAGTAAGCGAGTTCGCGACGTGGCCGCAGGACCAGGCATTCGCGGCGCTGCCGTCGATGATGCGCATCACCCTGAACGTCATCTTGCGCGCCGTGTTCGGCGCCGAGGGGCAGGAATTCGAGCGGCTCCGGGAAACACTGCCGCCCGGAATCAGGCTCGGCTCGAAGTTTGCACTGATCCCTGTGCCGCAATGGGATTGGGGACGCTGGAGCCCGTGGGGCCGGTTCCTTCGGTACCGCCGTGAGTACGACGCGATCGTCGATCGGCTGATCGACAAAGCCCTGGCCGACCCCGGACTGGCCGACCGCGACGATGTGCTGGCGTTGATGCTGCGGAGCCGTTACGAGGACGGCTCTGCGATGACTCGGGACGAGATCGCCGACGAGCTGATCACGATGCTTGCGGCGGGCCACGAAACGACTGCCACCACGCTGGCGTGGGCCGTCGAACGTCTGCAGAGACACCCGCAATTGCTTGACCGCCTCGTGGCCGATGTCGATGCGGGATCCGAAGAACTGTTGAACGCGACCATCTTTGAGGTATTGCGCACACGCCCCGTCATCGATACCACGTTTCGTCAGGTCAAGGCACCGACACTGCAGATCGGTCCGTGGACGATGCCAGAGGGGACCACGCTCGTCGCGAGCATTGGGCTGTTACATACCGACGAGTCGGTGTTCCACGACGCGGCCTGCTTCGATCCCGATCGGTTCATGACGCAACGCCCTGACCCAGCCCAGTGGATTCCGTACGGCGGCGGAGTCCGCCGTTGCATCGGCGCGGCGTTTGCGACCATGGAGTTACGCGTGGTGCTGCGAACCCTGCTGCACGGCTACATTATTTATCCCTCAAATGCGCGCGACGAAGGCTGGAAATCGCGAAGCGTGGCGCTGGCGCCGTCGCGCGGAGCGTTGGTGCGCGTTCGACGCCGGTAGCCGGGTTGGTCGGCGATTAACGGTCGCTCGTGGCGCAGGCGCAGTCGTACTCACCCTCGAGGCCGCGCGGCAGGTCGACACCGCGGAAGATGCCATTGGCCGCAGTGGTACGCGACAATGCATCGGCGGCGAGGATCATCGCCGCACCGGTCCATGTTGTGCGCTCGACTGGCCAGCGCTTGCCGTCGGCGTACACGAGGCCCGTCCAGTAGGAGCCGTCTTCTTCGCGGAGGTGGTGCATGGCAGCGAACTGTTCGTGTGCCCGAGCCGAATCGCCGATGGCGTCCAACGCCATCACCAGCTCACAGGTTTCGGCGCCGGTCACCCACGGCCGGTCGTCAACGCACCGGATACCCAGGCCCGGCACCACAAAGTCGTCCCATCGCTCATCGATGCGCTCGCGGGCCGCCGACCCCTGCAGTGCGCCGCCGAGCACCGGGTAATACCACTCCATCGACCAACGGTCCTTGGTCACAAACGCTTCCGGATGATGGGCGATCGCGTGTCCCAACTGGCCCACGGCGACTTCCCATTCCGGCTGCGGATCGTCGCAGTAGTCCGCGAGCGCCAACGCGCATCTGACGCTGTGGTAGATGCTGGCGCAGCCCGTCAGCAGCGCTTCGGGTTCAGGTCCGGATGAGCTTCTGGCCCAAGAGATTTCACCGCCGCTGGTCTGCAGGTCGACGACGAAGTCGATGGCCTTTGCGACCACCGGCCACATCGTCTCGGCGAATGCTTGGTCGCGGGTGATCAGCACGTGATGCCAGACGCCCGTCGCGATATATGCGCAGAAGTTGCTGTCGCTGTTGGCGTCCTCGACCACGCCCTTGCGCAACTGAATAGGCCAGGATCCATCCGCTCGCTGCATGTGGCGGCACCAGTTAAACGCCGCCCGTGCCGGCTCCAAAAGCCCTGCGACAGTAAGCGCCATCGCGTTCTCGACGTGGTCCCACGGATCAGTGTGTCCGCCGTCGAACCAGGGGATAGCGCCGGAGGGTTCCTGCGTTTCGGCGATCGACTGCGCGGTCTGACGACACTGCGCCGGCGTGAGTACGCCGGGAACGCCGGGAACCTCAGGAGACAGCAACAGGCTCCACCGGCTTCCTGAAGTACAGTGCCACGCTCTTGCCGATCAACGGGTTCAGCAGCGACTCCGCGGTGCGGGTGAGCCACGGTCGCTCCATCATGTCCCACACCAGCAGCTTGTGGTAGGCCGCCACCGCGGGGTGGTCATTCTTCGAGGTTCCCACAGCACATTTCAGCCACCAGAACGGCGCATGCAGCGCATGTGCATGATGCGTGTGCGTCAATCGCAGGCCGTGCGCCAGTACCTTGTCGCGCAGCGCGTCGGCCCGGTAGATGCGAATGTGCCCGCCCTCGTTGGCGTGGTATTCGTCCGACAGCACCCAGCACACCTTTTCCGGCAGCCACCGCGGTACCGTGATGCCGAGTGAGCCACCGGGTTTTAACACTCGGATGAGTTCGCTGATCGCCCTATCGTCCTCGGGGACGTGCTCGAGGATCTCCGAGGCGATCACGCAGTCGAAAGTGCTGTCAGCATAAGGCAACTCGAGCGCATCGCCCTTGACGGCCTCGGCGCGGGCCGATGACGGCGCTTCGCCCTGCTCCTTCATCGCCTGCAGAATCTCGTCGACGTCATTGAGGTCGGCCGCATTCTGGTCGAACGCGATGACGTCGGCGCCACGACGATAGGCCTCGAACGAGTGCCTGCCCGCGCCGCACCCCACATCGATCACCTTCGTGCCGGCACCGACGCCTAATCGGTCGAAGTCGACAGTCAGCATTTCGCCATTGCTTTCTCGTACACCGCGACGGTCTGCGCCGCAACGGATTCCCAGCTGAACACCTCGAGCGCGCGACGCCGCCCCGCGGCACCCAAACGCTTCAACTCATGGGGCGAGTCGAGCAACTCGCCAAGCACATCGGTCAACTCGTCGACATCGGCAGGCCGCACCAACCGCGCGCATTCCCCGTCGGCGCCGACCACTTCGGGCAACGCGCCTGCACGGCTGGCGATGATCGGTGTACCGCTGGCCATCGCCTCCACGGCGGGCAGCGAGAAACCTTCGTATAACGAAGGGATGCAAGCAATTTCGGCCGATGCGAGCAGCTCCGCCAGCTCGGTGTCGCTCACCCCGCTGGAGATGTGCACCATGTCAGAGATACCCAACTCGGCGATCAGCTTCTCGGTCGGCCCGTTGGGTTCGAGCTTGGCCACCAGCTGCAGTTCCAGATCGCGTTCGACGCGTAACCGGGCGACCGCGTGTAGCAGGTGGCTGATGCCCTTGAGCGGTACGTCGGCGCTGGCGATCGCGATGATCCGGTTGCGGACCCGCTGCTGGGCGGGCTTGAACAGCGCGGTGTCCACGCCGAGCGGCACCACATGCAGCTGGCTCGGCGCGACCTCGAAGTCCTCGGCGATGTCGGCTGCCGAGGTCGACGACACGGTCAACAGCTCGGGAATCTGGCGCGCCACCTTCTTCTGCATCTCGGCGAAGCCATACCAGCGGCGCACCAACGGCTTCCGCCACCATTGCGCGGCCGCCACGTCGAGGACACGGTCGCGCGTGATCGGATGGTGCACCGTTGCCACCACCGGCAGGCCGAGTTCGGCGATGGCCAGCAGGCCGGTGCCGAGGCTCTGGTTGTCGTGGACCACGTCGAAGTCGCCGAGCCGCTCGGCCAGCAGCCGGGCAGCGCGCATCGTGAAGGTACGGGGTTCGGGGAAGCCGGCCGTCCACGTCGTCAGCAGTTCGAGCATGTCGATGCGGTCGCGGATTTCCCTCGGCCGCGGAACGCGGAACGGATCAGGCTCTCGGTACAGGTCGAGGCTGGGCACTTTCGTCAGCCGCACGCGCGGGTCGAGCACCTCGGGGTAGGGCTGGCCGGAGAACACCTCGACGTCGTGGCCGAGTTCGACGAGGCCGCGCGACAGGTGGCGGACGTAGACCCCCTGGCCGCCGCAATGAGTTTTGCTCCGATAAGACAACAAAGCGATGCGCATGTCAGCTCACAAACACGCGCAGCAGAGGGCAGATCGTGGGCCGGTGAGCTGGACAAATGGTGTCACGCAGTAACTCCGAACCCTCTGGACATGTGTCCAGACTATAGTTTGACGTGCTAGCGGATGCAACGCGCCCTCCCAGCTCTGACTACCACAGACAGCGCGAACGGCGCTGCTCGGCCTATCGATTCCCGATCTGTCGTCCGGGGTATCCCGGCAGGCATGAGCAGACACATCGAAGCCCGTTTCGAGATCGCCAGTTGGGACGAAACGCCGTTCGAGGATGGCGATGACGCGACGAAGTTGACCGAGGCGCTGGTCGCCAAGCGCTACGAGGGCGACATCCAGGGGACGTCCACAACGAAGTGGCTACTGACCTACTCACCCGACAGGAGCGCGTTGTTCGTCGGTGTCGAACACATCACCGGGACGATCGGCGGCAAGCAGGGCGGCATAGTGCTGTTGCACGACGGCGAGTACCGCGACGGCGTGGCGGCGGCGGAGCTGCGGGTCGCGTCGGGCACCCAGGGGCTGGCGAACGTCGCGGGCACCGGAAAGTTTCGTGCCGATCCGTCGGGTGCGATGACGCTGGACCTCGACGGCGCGTGGTGACGCTATTGCGGAGGGAAGCCGCCCGTCGCCACGGGACCCCAGCGTCGGGGAGTGACGCGGATCAGACACTTGCCCTGGTCGACCATCGCCTGCCGGTATTGCGCCCAGTCGGGATGTTCACCGGCGATCGACCGGTAGTAATCGACCAACGGCTCGACAGCGTCCGGCAGGTCGATCACCTCGGCGTCGCCGTCGACCTGCACGTAAGCGTCGTTGAATTCGTCAGACAGCACCAACACGCTGGCCCGCGGCGTGCGACGAACGTTGGCCGACTTGGCGCGTTGCGGATAGCTGGAGATCACGATGCGGCCGGCGTCGTCGACGCCGCCGGATACCGGGGAACTCTGCAGCGAGCCGTCGGCGCGAAAAGTGGTGAGCACCATGCGATGTCGCGGCCGAATGAAGTCCAGCAGGGCGGACAGGTCAACGGCATCTGCAGTCGCGTACTTTCTGACCATGCCCCAACCCTAGCGACGCGGCGATGACGCAGCCCTTCGAGAAACTCGTCGCGCTGCTCGACTACCCGATGTTTGTGGTCACCACCCGCTCCGGCGACGAGCTGGCCGGTTGTCTTGTCGGGTTCACCAGCCAGACGAGCATCCATCCGCCACGATTCCTGGCGGGACTATCGAAACGCAACCACACGTATCGCGTCGCCGAGCGAGCCAGCCACTTGGCGGTCCACCTGATCGAGCGACGACAGTCTGAGCTCGCCCGGTTGTTCGGCAGTGAGACCGGCGATCGCACCGACAAATTCGCGCGGTGCGCATGGCACTCGGGCCCTCACGAGTTGCCGATCCTGGACGACGCGGCCGGGTGGTTTGCCGGCGCGGTGCGCGGCCGCTACGACCTCGGCGACCACGTTGGCGTCCTGCTCGAGCCCGTAGCGGGAAGCGCCCCCGACGGGTTCGAGCAACTCGTCACGTTCTCTGATGTTCGCGATCTCGATCCGGGCCACGACGCCTGACTTTCGTCACGTGTCGGACGACCGCGCTACGCTTCGAACATGAGTTCGAATAAGAAGCAAGTCATCGCGGCTCTCGACGCCGCCGAAGCGAGTTACCGTCAGCTCGCCGCGCTTCCGCTGGAAGCACTGACGCGCCCCGAGAAGACGGAACTTCTCAAACGGTTGGGCGAGATCGACAAGAAGATGGTCGCACTCGACCGCCGGCTGATCGGCCAGCTGATCACCCAGGACGACCCGGCCATGTTCGGCTGGACGTCCTGGGCAGACGTCTTGTCCCGACGGCTGCGGATCTCCCCCGGCGAAGCCCAGAAGCGGATAGCCGAAGCGATGTCCGCCTAGCCGACGTCACGGCTAGTCCGCTTTTCGCTTGAGCATCCATGCCGGGATCCAGTGGGTCACCGACTTGCGCCGCGGGCCGTAGGCAATGTCGTAGGTGACCAGCCCCCACCAGTAGCCCTGTTCGCAGATGCCCCAGCAGGTCAGCCGGCCGTCGACGACGGAGTGCATCTGCAGGCCCGCAGGGTTGTAGCCACCGCCACGATGCGGTTCGCGGGGAAACAGCGCAGCGAGGTCCACCAGCACCGCGACCGGCGGATCGACGCGGCGGAAAGCCTGCTGCACGGGCTGGCCGTTGTAGCCGATCGACTGGAGCTCGCCCACTGTTCGATCATACGTTCGAAAGGAGGAATCTCGGTTGCTGATCGTCCTACGCTGAAGCTGCCATGTACATTCCGCGACAGTTCGCCCTTTCCGATGAAGAAGCCCAGGCCGCGCTCGGCCAAGGAGGCTTCGCGCATCTGGTCAGCCAGCACCCGTCGGGGTTGATGGTGACGCCGCTGCCGCTGCTGTACGACGCCGAACGGCATTCGCTCATCGGTCACGTGTCGCGGGCGAATCGGCACTGGACGGCCGACGGCAGCGAGTCGGTGGCCATCTTCGCCGGCCCGCAGGCCTACATCTCGCCCAGCTTCTACGCGACGAAGACGGAGACGGGCAAGGTGGTGCCGACGTGGAACTACGAGTTGCTCAACGTCTACGGCCGACTTGTGGCACGCGACGATGCGGACTGGGTGCTCAACCTCGTGACCATGTTGACGAATCGGCATGAGCAAGGCCGTGCGCAACCGTGGCAAGTCACCGATGCGCCCGAAAGCTATACGCGCGCACAGCTGCGGGCGATCGTCGGCGTCGAGTTGGTGATCTCGAAAGTCGAAGGCAAGGCGAAGATGTCGCAAAACCAACCCGAGCGCAACCGCATGGGCGTGGTCGCGGTGCTCAAGGAATCCGACGCGCCCGACGATCAGTTGGTGGCCGACCGCGTCGACGCTTTGGGCAGTACGAACGCGAACGGCCGCGGATAACCCAGTCGGCTCAACCGCGATCGCCGCACCGCGTCGACTGACACCGTGTACGCCTGCCCCGAGGACGGTTCGTAGCACTGCCACAGGGGTCCGGCCACGTCGATGATCAGCACCCAGTGCCGCGGGATGAACCGTCCGAGCAACATCGCTACCGGGCGTCCCGCTTCCACCGCACGCTCAACATCGGACAGCCTGTCGCGCCACCCCCGAAACAACCTCCACCGGTAGCGCACGCCGAGGCTGCGGGCGGTCAGCGCGCGTGCCATCGCGGACGGCGTCGTGCCGAATCGGCGCGGCCACACCCGGTTCACCTCGCGGTGCACCCGGGCTTGTTCGTCGGCGAACCATGCCGGATCCGACAGTCCGGCGCCGCGGTCCGGGTCCAGCAGTGCACCCGCGACCACTGCGACGGTCGGTCCGCAGGTGACTCCGTCGCGCTGCCGAAGGTTCAGCTCAGGGAGGTTCATCGGTTACGAGGCTAAGCCGGCGGGTACCCGGCGCTGGTGAGCTTCGACATCACGCCGACCGCCGCGCAGCACGACCTCGCCCGACGGACCCACGAATTCTCAGAGAAATGCGTCAGACCGGTCGCGCTCGAGTACGACCAGCGCCAGGAGTTTCCATGGCCGGTGCTGGAAGAAGCGGCTGCTCGCGGCTTTTATAGCCCGCTGTTCTACCGCGACCTGATCGGCGACCCGACCGGGCTGTCGCTGCCGATGTTCATGGAGGAACTGTTCTGGGGCTGCGCGGGCATCGGCCTTGCGATAGTGATGCCCGCGTTGGCATTGTCGGCGATAGGCCAGGCCGCCTCGCCCGAGCAGATGCTGCAGTGGGCGCCCGAATGCTTCGGCACGCCAGGCGATCTCAAGCTCGCCGCGCTCGCGATCTCCGAGCCCGAGGGCGGCAGCGATGTTCGCAATCTGCGTACTCGCGCACGCCGGGACGGCGACGACTGGATCATCGACGGCCACAAGATGTGGATCGGCAACGGCGGCATCGCCAACGTGCACGTCGTCAACGCCGTCGTCGACGAGGAACTCGGTCATAGGGGCCAGGCCCTGTTCATCGTGCCAGGTGGCACCCCTGGCCTGGAGCTCGTTCGCAAACTCGACAAGCTCGGCTGCCGTGCGTCGCACACCGCCGAGCTGAAGTTCAACAGTGTCCGGGTGCCCGCCGCCAACCTGCTCGGCGGCCAAGACAAGCTCGAGCACAAGCTGGCCAAGGCCCGTGAGGCAATCGAGGGCGCCAAGCATTCCGGCTCGGCCACCATGGGCACCTTTGAGCAGACCCGGCCGATGGTCGCCGCCCAGGCGCTCGGAATCACAAGGGCCGCACTGGAATACGCGACCGAATACGCCAATCGGCGGGAAGCGTTCGGCTCGCCGATCATCGACAACCAGGGCATCGCGTTCCCGCTCGCGGATCTTGCCACCGCGCTCGACGCGGCGCGGCTGCTCACCTGGCGGGCCTCCTGGATGGCTGCATCCGGGGTGCCACTCGAGCGGGGCGAGGGGTCGATGGCCAAACTGGCCGCCAGCGAACTCGCCGTGCGCACCACCGAGCGCGCCATCCAGACCATGGGCGGCTGGGGCTACATCAAGGACCATCCGGTCGAGAAGTGGTATCGAGATGCCAAGCTGTACACCATCTTTGAGGGCACCAGCGAAATTCAGCGAGTGGTCATCTCCAACGCGCTGGGCGCAGCCGACGGTAAACCACCCCTGCATGTTGAGCTCGAGCCGACCGGTGGACCCCTCAACAAGTGGTTCGGCCGTGGCACACCGCTGCGTAGCAGGGCCGCCGATGCGGCGCTTTCGGCCAAGGATCGCGTCCCCGGACCGATAATGCGCTTGGCGATGAACGCGCTGCGTCCACCCCGCAAGTGAAAGGGGTCCGCGATGGCCATCAGGATGATGGACCTGCTCGGCGGCAATCTCGACACCTTGCGCTACGAGCGCACCGCGAAGCGGGTGCGCGCCTGCGTCGGCGGTGAACCGGTCGCCGACACCTGCGAAGCCCTGCTGGTCTGGGAGCCGCGCCGGGTCGTCCCGACCTATGCGGTCCCCATTGCTGCCCTGACCGCGCAGCTGGTCCCCGCAGGGGCGGAGTCCGGCGCCGACGAGGATGTCGGCGTTCGCCTTCCGGCGATCAGTTCGCGGCCCATCCTCGATCCGTCGGTGCCGTTCGATGCGCACTCCTGCCCGGGCACCGACTACGACGTCATCGCGGGCGAAGAAACCGGCGCCGCGGCGGCGTTCTGCCCCGACGACCCGGACCTCGCCGACTACGTCATCCTCGAGTTCTCCGCATTCGAATGGCGCGAGGAGGACGAACCGGTGGTCAGCCACCCGCACGATCCGTTCAGCCGCATCGACGTCCTTCGCAGCAGCCGCCATGTCCGCGTCGAGCTGGACGGCCGACTGCTGGCGGAGTCCACGCGGCCGACGCTGCTGTTCGAGACGCTGCTGCCGCTCCGCTTCTATCTGCCGCGCGAGGACGTGACCGTGCCCCTCGAGCCAAGCGACACCGTGACCTATTGCGCATACAAGGGCCGCGCCTCCTACTACTCGGTGCCCGACGGACGGCGCGATGTCGCGTGGACGTATCACGAGCCGCTGCACGATGCCGAACCGGTGCGCGACAGGATATGTTTCTTCGACGAGCGTGTCGACGTGATCGTCGACGGCAAACACCGCGATCGGCCCAGCACCCCTTGGAGTGCTGAATGACCTTCAGGGACATGCACTTTGGTGACCTGCCGCTTCTGTTACCCAATGCATGGGATGTGCCATCGGCGCTGGCGCTGCTGGAGTGTGGCTTCACGGCCGTCGGCACAACGAGCTTCGGCGTCGCATCCAGCCTCGGCAGGCCCGACGGCGGTCGCTCCACCAAAGAGGCAAACCTCGGCCTGGCCGCCGCGCTGCAACCGCTGGACTGCTACGTCAGCATGGACATCGAAGACGGCTACGCAGACGACCCCGACCAGGTCGCCGACTACGTCGCCCGGCTTGAAGCCCACGGGATCAACATCGAGGACAGCACCGGCGAGAAGCTGATCGACCCGGACCAGCATGCGGCGAAAGTGCAAGCAATCAAACGTCGTTCACCCGACATCTTCGTCAACGCTCGCGTCGACACCTACTGGCTCGATCAGGATGCGACGGTAGCGGCGACACTGGACCGCGCCGCGCAATACGTCGAGGCGGGCGCCGACGGCATCTTCGTCCCTGGCGCCACCGACCCCGACGTGTTACGCGAACTCACCGCCGCGATCCCGCTGCCAGTGAATGTCCTTGCCATACCTCGCCTCTCACTCGCAGACCTCGGTGCGCTAGGTGTTCGCAGGGTGTCGACGGGCTCGCTGCCGTATCGCGCCGCGATCCACGCCGCCGCGCAGGCCGCCGTCGCTGTTCGCGACGCAACAGCGATGCCGGCTTCCGATCCGTACCCCGAGATGCAGGCGCGCCTCGTGCGCTACGCGGATCAGAAGTTCAGCGGGTAGCCGCCGCTGACCTTGAGCGTCTCGCCAGTGATGAAGGACGCCTCGTCCGAGCACAGGAACAACATCGCCGACACGACGTCGTCCATCGTGCCGAGCCTGTGCACCAGCTGCAGTCGCTGAACGAACTCGTCGATCAACGGAGTCGGCAGATCGGCCAGCGCGTTCTCGGTGTTCATCAGGCCAGGGGCTATTGCGTTGACGCGGATGCGGTCCGGCGCAAGTTCGGTGGCGAACGCGACTGTGAGACCGCGAACGGTCAGCTTGGATACGGCGTACGGTGTCGCGCTCATGTAGCCGGCCATCGAGGAGATGTTGAGCACGACACCGCCCCCGCGTTCGCGCATCGAGTCCCTGCACGCCAACGTCATGTTGATCACGCCCATCACGTTGACGTCGAAGAGGTCGCGGATGTCGTCGCGCGACAGCGCACCGAACGGTTGGTTGTACTTCATCAGATGCAGCCCGGCGTTGTTGATCACGATGTCGATACCGCCGAAGTGCCCAGCAGCCGTGGCGACCGCGGCATCTACCTGATCGGCGTCGGCCACATCGCAGTCCACCGCGATCGCGTGCGCGCCTCCCGAAACCAACTCGGCCGCAGTATGTTCGGCTCCGTCGACGTCGATGTCGGCGAGCACCACCTTGGCACCTTCGGCGGCCAGCGCCCGTGCGAACGCCCGGCCGAAGCCGATCGCAGCGCCGGTGATGAGGGCGGTGCGATTCTCGAATCTCATAACAGCTCTTTCGTTGGTGGCGCCGTTGCACTGGTGTCGGCCGGCGCAGATCCCTCGGGCATCACGGTGGACTGTAGGACCTTCATGGCCTCCTCGTACTCCGTGCGCGTCCAGAATCCGGAGTGCCCGCAGATGGGTGCACCGGGATCCGGCACCGACCCTGTCCGCGTGACATCAAACAGGCGGCAATCGATATCACCGCTCTGCGCAGCCCGCAGATCGGTGTTGTCGTCATTGAAGATCCACGCGCCGATCGGATCGGTGAGGCACCACAGATTGATCCATTGTTCATTGGGGAGCAGCTGCCAATGCCGTAACCGCTGCAACGTCTCGATGCCGAAGTAGGCCGGGAAATTCTGCGCATACAGCCGCCGCAGCGGCGAGCCGAACGTCAGCAGTGGATAGTGCTCGGTTTCCAAATGAGCCTGCAACAGCGTAGCTGCCGCGATCACGGTGCCCTGACTGTGCGCGACAAGAACAGCGGGAACAGCGGCTCGTCTGAAGCCGTCGAGGCGCAACCGGACATCCCACACCGTTCGCGCGCCGTAGGACGGCGGAGTCAACGGGTGGTTGGCGCGTGGCCAGAACGTCACCACATCCCACAGGATCGCAACGGCGCGTCGCAGTTGGCGGTTCCGATAGGCCGCAGCGGCCAGCAGCACCAACCCAGTTGCCAGTGCGGCGGAGACGAACACGCTGATGCGGAAGACCCATCCCGACCAGTTGAACGAATCAAACTGCGGTACGGAAAGATTCACGATCAGCATCACGGTGGCGGCCGTCACCGCGACGAGGGCCATGGTGGCCAGACTTCGTGCGCCGACATCCGTCAGCGACGCCAACGCCCGTGCTCGTGCGATCCTCGTGAGCTGTTCATTGGCACCCGTGACGCCGGGATAGTCGTCGCGCACGACAGTCAACTGACTGTCGATGCGTTTCGGGATGACTCGCAGCCACACATAGGCTCCCACGGCGATCGCCACGATGACCGTCGCGACGGTGGCCACCGCCGCCCAGACATACGGTGGCGGCACGATCAGTGCCGCATCCGCGGTCCCCGTCGTAGGCGCCTCGGCGGACAGCGCGGTTTTACCGAACACTTGTGCCATCCCGAGGCCGACGCCCACGCTGAACCCGCCACCGATGAGCCAACCGACCAGCGCCACATACGGTCCGGTGAAGCCACCCAGCGTCATCCGGTACCCACCGTCCTGCTTGGTCCGCTCCGCGGTGAGCGTGCCACGCATTGACAATGCGGTGAACACAAACAACGCGCCCAGCATCGCCACCTGCACGACGAACAAGACGTAAACCGCCATGTGTAGGCCAGGCAGGTGCCCCGGCGCAGAGGGATAGGACACGTCGGCGATGCTGGCCCAAATCAGCGATGCGGCCAGCATTCCCAGCGAGATCCCGCGCAAAGCGCTCAGGGGCCACGTCAGATGATTGACACCGCTGCCGCCGCGCGCAGTCGCCTTGCTCGAGGCGGTAGCCAGTACGGCGGTGGCCAGGATCAGGCCATCGCCTGCCAGCAGCCCGACGCTGACCGCATGGGCGAAAGGCGACGCGGCGTACTGCACGGGTACGGCCAGCACCACCGCGGCCAACCCGGCCGCCCACGCCATCACGTGGCAGTAACGCAGCCGCAGCACCGATTCGTCCGGGTTCCAAAACGAGTCCTGCGCCAGCGGCGGTGGCTCGTCCTCCAGCACAGCAGGATTCGGCGGCGGCAGACGCCCACCCGTGTCGACCTTCGTCTCCTCCGCACCCAACCGCCACAACAACGCGATCGCCGCCACCAGCGGCAGCGCACTCGCGGCCAGCCGCCAGCCGCGGTGCCAGGTTCGTAGGAATGTCAGCGGACCCGCGCTGCAATGGTCCAAACCCACACACTGCCAGACGATTACATCCATCACCGCGATCGCCGCTGCGAGCATCAGCGTCAACGTGAACGACAAGGCGATCAGCCGCAGCAAGGTCACCGCGATGGCAGCGGGACGTCTTCTACCGGCCGGCGGCAACATCCAGTGCGCGAGGTCGATCAGGATGAAGGGCAGAAACAGCAGCCACAGGGCGCGGCTCGCCCGCCCGGATGTCAACGCGCCCCAGGAATACGCCTCCATCACCCTGCGCCATCCGTCGGGCTTTGACGGGCCGGCGGCCGCATCGATCCCTGGCTTTCTGCGATAGAAACCGGCATCCGCATCGCCTGCTGTCCGCTCGACGTCCTCGGCGGGACAGCCCAGCAGTGCTTCTGGCGGTGCGCCCGAGACGCCGTGCACCCGCAACTCCACGACCGTTCCGGTGTCGGTCATCCCCCCATCCTGACCCGAGGTTTGACGATCGCCGAGATGGGCACGCCCGTAGAAACGACCAAATCTGCAAGGAGCACGCACATGCGAGCAGTCACGTGGCAGGGCCGGCGAAAGGTATCCGTGGACACGGTGCCCGATCCGGCCATCAAGGAGCCGACCGACGCTATCATCCGCGTCACCAGCACGAACATCTGTGGCTCGGATCTACACCTGTATGAGGTGCTCGGAGCGTTCATGACGCCCGGCGACATCCTCGGTCACGAAGCGATGGGTGTGGTCGAAGAAGTCGGCCGCGAGGTCGACACCCTGGCCGTCGGCGACCGCGTCGTGATTCCGTTCAACATCTCCTGCGGACGCTGCTTCATGTGCGACCACGGACTGCAGAGCCAATGTGAGACGACACAGAATCGCGACCAGGGCACCGGCGCTGCCCTGTTCGGCTACTCCAAGTTGTACGGCGAGGTGGCCGGCGGGCAGGCCGAGTACCTGCGGGTGCCGCAGGCGCAGTACACCCACATCAAGGTGCCGCACGACGGGCCGGACGAGCGGTACGTGTATCTGTCGGACGTGCTGCCCACCGCGTGGCAGGCCGTTGAGTACGCCGACGTCCCCGAAGGGGGCACGCTCGTCGTGCTCGGCCTCGGACCGATCGGTTCGATGGCGTGCCGGATCGCGGCGCACCGCAAGGGTTGCCGCGTGATCGGTGTGGACCTGGTCGAGGAGCGACTGGTTCGCGCACGCGAATACTGCACGGATGTCATCGATTTGCGCAGTGACGACGTCGAAGACGTCGTGAAGGGCCACACCGACGGCCGCGGCGCCGACTCGGTGATCGACGCTGTCGGCATGGAGGCACACGGCTCGCCGATCGCCGAAACAATGCAGACTGCCGCAGGTTTCCTTCCCTCGCCCGTTGGCCGCGTCGTGATGAAGCAGGCAGGTGTCGATCGCCTCGCTGCGCTGAATTCGGCGATCGCTCTGGTACGCCGCGGCGGCACGATCTCACTGTCTGGCGTCTACGGCGGCGCGGCCGACCCGATCAACATGATGACGTTGTTCGACAAGCAGATTCAGCTGCGGATGGGGCAGGCCAATGTGAAGAAGTGGGTGCCCGACATCATGCCGCTGCTGACCGCAGAGGATCCGCTCGGAGTCGAACAGTTCGCCACCCACCGGCTACCACTTGCCGCGGCACCTGAGGCCTATGGAACATTCCAGAAGAAGCAGGACGGCATGGTCAAGGTGGTTCTCACGCCGTAAGCGGGTACTCCGCCGACCATGGATCAATCCGAAGCGCCGATCCTCGATGGCCTTGTCGACTACCGCAAGAGCAACCGATACGGGTACACGCCGCCGGGACACCGGCAGGGTCGCGGCACTGACGACCGTGTGCTGGCCGTACTTGGTCACGATCCGTTCCACGATGACGTACTCGCCAGCGGGGGTCTGGACGACCGGAAGACCCGCAACAAGTATTTGAAACACGCCGAAGACCTGATGGCCGAGGCCGTCGGCGCCGAACTCGCCTTCTTCTCGACGTGTGGCAGCTCGCTGTCCGTCAAGGCGGCCATGATGGCGGTCGCCGGCGGGAATGGCAGCCTTCTCGTCCCTCGTGACAGCCACAAGTCGGTCGTGGCAGGCCTCATCTTCTCCGGTGTGCAGGCGCGCTGGATCACGCCACGGTGGGACGAAGAGCGGCACCTGTCGCATCCGCCGTCACCGCAGGACTACCGCGACGCGTTGGACCGGTTCCCAGATGCGTCGGGCGCGCTGGTCGTCAGCCCCAGCTCGTACGGCACGTGCACCGATCTGGCCGCGATAGCAGAGATTTGTCACGACCGGGGCAAGCCGTTGATCGTCGACGAGGCTTGGGGTGCGCACCTGCCCTTCCACGAGGACCTGCCGACGTGGGCGATGGACGCGGGTGCCGACGTCTGCGTGGTCAGCGTGCACAAGATGGGTGCTGGCTTCGAGCAGGGCTCGGTGTTCCACGCGCAGGGCGATCTGGTCGACAAGGACCGATTGTCGGCGTGTGCGGACCTTCTGATGACAACCAGCCCGAACGTGATGGTGTACGCGGCGCTCGATGGGTGGCGCCGGCAGATGGTCGAGCATGGTCGCGAATTACTCGGCAATGCACTGGAATTGGTGCGCGGGTTGCGCGACGACATCGAGCTGATCCCCGACGTCGAGGTGCTCGACGACGAACTACTCGGCACAGAAGCCTCCCACGACCTGGATCGTCTCCAGGTCTTGATGGACGTATCGGCGACGGGGACGTCGGGCTATCAGGCCGCCGATTGGCTGCGTGAGCACAAGCAGATCGACCTCGGCATGAGCGACCACCGCAGGCTGCTGGCCACCATGTCGTTCGCCGACGACAAGGCAACCAGTGAGCGACTGCTCGATGCGCTGTGGGCGTGGCGCAAGGCGGCCAATGACTTCGATTCACCGCCGCCGATCCGGCTGCCGTCACCGAAGGAGATCGAACTCGAGAACGTCCTATTGCCGAGAGACGCGTTCTTCGGCGCGGTTGAGGCTGTCCCCGCCGAGAAGGCCAGCGGACGGATCTGCGCCGAACAGATCACGCCATATCCGCCCGGCATCCCGGCGGTGGTGCCAGGCGAGCGGCTCAACGACGCCGTGATCGACTACCTGCGCTCCGGGCTTGATGCCGGGATGAACGTGCCGGACGCGGCCGACACGACCTTGAAGACGTTCAAGGTCGTGGCTACCTGATACCCCTGGTTTCGACTGGGGAGCTTCTGGCAACATTACTCACGAGTCAGTTCGTCCAACGACACTCAGCGGGTGGGAATGATAATGGGGTATTCAACCAGCTCAGAGCCTCTTTCGGTGCTTGCCCAAGGCAGTGAGGGCGGGGGTGCGGCACTCGACCAAGTGATCGGCATGTCGGTGGCCGCGCTGGTGGTCACCGCGGGGCTGCTGTGGATCGGCTACCTGCACCGGCAGCGGCGCATCACGTGGCTCAACAACCTCGCCGAGTGGGCGGGCCGCAAGTTCAAACGCCCGCCGTGGGTGGCATTGCCGATGGCGCTGTTCATCGCGACCCTGATCTGCGCGCTGTTCGGCTTCATCTGGGATGTCAGCCTGCACATCGGCAAGGGCCGCGACCCGGGCCCGCTGGCCAACCCCGCGCATTACTTCATCCTGTTCGGGCTGTTCCTGTTGTTCATCGCCGGCTGCATGGCGTGTGTGCTGCCGTACGAGAAGCCGGGTCCATCCGCCGTCCGCATCACCAGGGATTGGTATGCCCCCGTCGGCGGCATCCTGATGGCCGGCTGCGGCCTGTATGCGTTGCTCGGTTTCCCCCTCGATGACGTCTGGCACCGCATCTTCGGCCAGGACGTGACGCTGTGGGGACCGACCCACCTGATGATGATCGGCGGCGCCGGCTTCTCCACGCTATCAGCGGTGCTGCTCAACCATGAGGGTCTGCGGGCCATGGGCGATGATGCGCCGACGGGCGGCATCGGCATCAAGTTCGTCCAGTACCTCGGCTTCGGCGGCATCCTCGTCGGTTTGTCGGTTTATCAAATCGAATTCGATTTCGGTGTACCGCAATTCCGCCAGGTGTTCCAGCCGATGCTCATCGCTGCGGCGGGCGCGTTCGCATTGGTGGCTGCCCGCATCATGTTGGGTCGCGGCGCGGCAATCCTCGCCGCCCTGTTGGCGATCGTGCTGCGCGGCGGCGTCGCGCTCGTCGTCGGCCCGATTCTCGGCGCGCCGATCAACTGGTTTGCGCTGTATCTCGGATCGGCGATCGTCGTCGAATTGGTCGGGCTGACACCGCTTTACAAACGGCCCGTTGTCTTCGGCGCGGTAAGCGGCCTGGCGGTCGCGACGGTTGGGCTCTGGCTGGAATCGTTGTGGATCGACAGTGTGTACTACTTCGCGTGGCCCACCAGCATCTGGCCTGAAGCATTGGCCATGGCCATCCCAGTTGCCGTCCTGACCGGTTGCTGTGGTGCGATGTTCGGCCTGGTCGTCACGTCACAACGGCTGCCTTCGCGTGCGATCAGCATCGGCCTCGTGGTGTTGACCATCCTGGCGCTAGGCGGTGCGACAGCCACTGGGTTGCGCTACCACGTCCCGGAAAACGTCACGGCCACAGTCACTCTCGCTGATGCGCCGGCCCCCCAGGGCCAGCGCATGGTGAACGTCGACGCCCAGATCAATCCGCCGAACTTCATCAGCGAGAATCCAAACTGGGTAGCGATCCTCGCCTGGCAGGGTCATCTGAACAATGAGCGTGGCCGCGTGATAGACAACCTCGAGAAGGTCGGCCCAGGGCACTACCGCAGCACCGAACCCGTTCCGGTGTGGGGTACCTGGAAGACGCTGCTGCGGCTGCACGATGGAAAAACGTTGACTGCAGTGCCGATCTACCTCGCCGGTGATCCGGGCATCGGCGCGAAAGAAGTTCCTGCAGAGGCCTCGTTCACACGGCCGTTCGTTGCCGAGATCACGATCCTGCAGCGCGAGCGCAACCCCGAGACACCGGCGGTGCTGTGGACAGTCGGTTGCGTGGTCGTGCTGTTCTGCACTCTCGTCATGCTGGGTGGACTCAGCTGGGGCGCGGGGCGAATCAACCGCACCGAGGGCTCGGGCAGCGAGGTCGAGCTTCAACCGACGGCGCAGGCGTGACCGGACAACCGCACGTCGAGATACTCGCCCATCACGGGTTGCTGCTCGCGATACCTGCGTTCGCGCCGGCGATAGCCGTCGCCGGCGTGGTGATCTATGTGGCGGTGCGGGACCGCCGCAAAGGTGAGGACCCTCAACGTGAGAAATCGGATGCCTCAGGCCAGGATGGTTCACCATGACAACTTCCAGGACCCTTGTGATCGTGACGGCCGCTGCGCTCATCACCGCCGGATGCGGCGGATCCACCAGCTCAAACAACGCCACGGGTAGCGCTCAACCGAGCAGTCAGCCGTCGACCGTCGGCCCGTCGGACATGTCGAACGAGCAGGCGCCTCCGGCCCGGCTCGAAATCGATGTCGACATCAAGGGCGGTACCGTCACGCCGACCAATCAGCAATTACAGGCGGCCGTCAAGGAGCAGATCATCGTGCGCGTCAACAGCGACGCCGCCGACGAGCTCCATGTGCACTCCACACCGGAGCACAAGTTCAACGTCGAGGCCAAGCCGATGCAGAGTTTCCAGTTCACCGTTGATGTGCCCGGCAAGGTCGATATAGAGCTGCACAAGCTGAACAAGACCATCGCAACCATTCAGGTGCAGTGATCACGGATCGGTCTACCGCGGTATTGGCCCACGGCCTTGGCGGCTCGACCGATCTTCCAATCCCGTTGAGCTACGCGCTCATTGGTGCGGCATGGGCGTTGACGTTCACGTTCGCTGTGGTCGCGCTCGCCTGGCGGCGGCCCCGGTTCGACCCCGAAAAACAGGGCCGTCTGCTGCCGCTTTGGGTGACGACGCTCGTGGACGCGCCCACCACCCGCTGGGCCGTCGCGATCGCGGCGCTGGTGTTCGGGGCATGGGTGGCGATCGCGGGCTGGTTCGGCCCGCAGGACTCGGACAACCCACTGCCAGGCGTGTTCTACGTGTTGCTGTGGGTCGGGCTGGTGGCGCTGTCGTTAGCGATTGGACCAGTATGGCGGGCGATCTCGCCCGTGCGCACCGTGCACCGGCTGATGCGCCGGCGGTCACTGGGTCTGCGCTATCCCGATCGGGCGGGCTACTGGCCTGCGGCGGCCGGCCTGTTCGCGTTCGTCTGGCTCGAGCTCGCCAGCCCCGACCCGGGATCCCTTGGCGCAATCAAGATTTGGTTGGTCAGCTATGTCGCCGTGACGTTGGCCGGTGCGCTGATCTGCGGTCAACGCTGGTGTGCGCGCGCCGATCCGTTCGAGGTGTACAGCGTGGTGGCGTCGCGGCTGTCGCTGTTTCGCCGCAACAATGACGGCCGCATCGCAATCGGCAACCCGTTCGACCACCTGCTGTCGCTGCCGGTGCGCCCCGGCACTGTCGCGGTGCTCGCCGTGTTGCTGGGATCGACTGCGTTCGACAGCTTTTCGGCTTCTCCCCAGTGGCGCGGCTTCGTCGACGACCACGCGCATTCGGCCCTTACGGCGACGCTGTTCCGCACCGCGGGCCTGCTGGTGTTCGCCGGTGTGGTCGCCGGCACGTTCTGGCTCGCGGCGCGCGCGACGGGCGGTGTCGACGCGCGGCGTCGCCGCGAATTGCCCGGCCTGATGGCGCATTCGCTGATCCCGATCGTCATCGGCTATGTGTTCGCCCACTATCTGACGTACCTCGTCGAACGCGGCCAACAGACCGTGATTCAACTGTTCAGTCTCGACGCGCAGGTGCACTACGTGCTGTCGATGCATCCGTCGGTGCTGGCCAGCACCAAGGTTGCGGGTGTGGTCGCCGGTCACATCGCGGCGGTGATCGCCGCGCACGACAGGGCGCTGCGGTTGCTGCCCACCGGCCATCAGCTGACGGGGCAACTGGCGATGATGCTGGTGATGGTCGGCTACACGTTTACCGGGCTCTACCTGCTGTTCGGCGGGTAGGGTGACGTCCGTGCCGGGCAGCGATCACCTGGAGCAGGCGTTGGCCGGTGGCTCCCCTCAGCGCGTGGGTTGGTTCCGCTTCTACTTCGACGACGAGCGCTGGGAGTGGTCGGATCAGGTGCGGTTGATGCACGGCTACGAACCGGGCACGGTGACGCCCACGACGGAACTGGTGTTGTCGCACAAGCACCCGGACGACTATCAACAGGTCGCGGCCACGCTCGACGAGGTGCGTCACACGCATCGCACGTTTTCGACCCGGCACCGGATCATCGACACAGCCGGCAATGTGCACTCCGTCGTCGTGATCGGCGACCAGCTCTACGACGAGGGTGGGGAGCTGATCGGCAGCCACGGCTTCTACGTGGACGTGACGCCGACGGATGCCATCACCGCGCAACTGGTATCGGCTGCGGTGGCCGAGATCACCGAAAACCGGGCGGCCATCGAACAGGTCAAGGGCATGCTGATGGTGGTGTACCGAATCGACGCCGACGCCGCGTTCGATCTGTTGAACTGGCGCTCCCAGGAGACGAAGGTCAAGCTGCGCATCCTGGCCGAGCAGCTGCTGGCCGACTTCGCGGAGCTGACGTACGAGGAGACGTTGCCTCCGCGGGCCACCTTCGACCATTTGTTGCTCACTGCCCATCACCGGGTCGACGCGGCGGGGCGGGGCTCTTAACGTAGGTCACATGCGGGCGCTGATCATCGTCGACGTTCAGAACGACTTCTGTGAGGGCGGCTCACTGGCGGTCACAGGCGGATCCACCGTCGCGCGCGGGATCTCCGAGTTGCTTGCCGGCGATCCCGGCTACGCCCACGTCGTGGCGACCAAGGACTTCCACATCGACCCCGGTGAGCACTTCGCCGAGAAACCCGACTATGCGGCATCCTGGCCACCGCATTGCGTGGTCGGCACCTCTGGTGCGGACTTCCATCGCGACTTCAACCCTGCCGCCGTCGAGGCGGTTTTCAAGAAGGGCCACTACTCGGCGGCCTACAGCGGCTTCGAGGGCACCGATGAGTCCGGTATAACGCTGGCGGACTGGCTGCGAGAGCGCGGCGTCGACGAGGTGGACGTCGTCGGCATCGCCACCGACTATTGCGTGCGCGCCACCGCCGCCGACGCGGCTGAGGCGGGGTTTTCCACGCGGGTGCTGCTCGACCTCACCGCGGGCGTCGCACCGGACACCACCAAGAAGGCCGTCGAGGAGCTGCGGGCGGTCGGTGTCGAGGTGGCTTAGATCGTCGGGTCGCGCGGGACGCCGGTCCATCGCGGCGGGCGACGGTCCATGTGCGCGCGCACCCCTTCCATGGCGTCGTCGTGGCCCATGAGGGCTAGGTGGATTTCGGTTTCGCGGACGCCGACAGCCTCACGATCAAGGTCGAACGAATCCCACAACAGCCGCTTGCTGGCGGCCACCGACCTCGGCGCGGTGTTCGTCGCGATGTCCAGTGCCAGCGCCTGAGCCGCAGGAAGGACCTCAGCGGCGTCGAGCACCCGGCTGCCAAGACCCAGCTGCACCGCCCGATGCCCGTCGAAAGTTGCTCCGGTCAACAGGATTTCGGCCGCGTTGGCGATCCCGACCAACCGCGGCAGCACCCAGTGCGAGTAGGCGTCGCCGATGACCCCCCGCCGCACCTGCACGACGCCATAGCGCGCATCGGCGGCGAAGAACCGGATATCGCACTGCAGCGCCAACGTCAGGCCCAGCCCGATCGCGTGTCCGTTGACCGCGGCGATCACCGGCTTGGCCAGCGACCACGCCGGCACATCGATACCCGCCGCGGAAAAGCCCGGTCCGGGTTCGGCGAAGGTTCGCTCACCGCCCGCGAGATCCGCCCCCGCGCAGAACGCGGGCGGAGTGCCGGTCAGCACGATCACCCGCACCGAGTCGTCGGCGTCGCACGCGCGGTAGGCGTCGGCCAGCTCGTCGCGCATCCCGTCGCCGATCGCGTTGCGTTGCTGTGGCCGATTCAGCGTGATCGTGGCCACGCCGCGGTCGACGTCGAACAGCAAAGTGCGGTACCCGGGCGGGTTGGCTTGGCTGGACATTGGGTACCTCCGTTGGGCGAGATCGGGCCGCCGGTGCCCCGTATTGTCGCTCTGGTCCGTTTTCTCGTCCCGTCTGTACCCGTCTGGAGCGTGCACCTTGCCCCCCGCCACCCCGAAAGCCGAGCAATCTGCGGCCCCGTCGCTGGAAATCTGGCCAGGCAAGGCGTACCCGCTCGGCGCCACCTACGACGGTTCGGGAACGAACTTCGCGGTGTACAGCGAGGCCGCTGAAAAGGTCGAACTGTGCCTGTTCGACAACGGCGACGAGACGCGCGTGACGCTGCCCGAGGTCGACGGCTTCGTCTGGCACGGCTTCATTCCGAACATCGAGCCCGGCCAGCGCTACGGCTACCGGGTGTACGGGCCCTACGACCCCGCCGCCGGCCAGCGCTGCAACCCGAACAAGTTGCTGATCGACCCGTATGCGAAGGCGATCGACGGCACCTTCGAGTGGAACCAGTCACTGTTCGGCTACAACTTCGGCGACCCCGACAGCCGCAACGACGACGATTCGGCGGCGAGCATGCCGAAGGCGGTGGTGATCAATCCGTACTTCGACTGGGGTGTCGATCGGCCGCCGCAGCACGAGTACGCCGACACCGTCATCTACGAGGCACACGTCAAGGGGCTGAGCCAAACCCATCCCGACATTCCCGAGAACATCCGCGGCACCTACGCCGCCGTCGCACATCCGGTGATCATCGAGCACCTGAAGTCGTTGGGTGTCAACGCGATCGAGTTAATGCCGGTGCACCACTTCGTCAACGACTCGACGCTGGTCGAGAAGGGGCTGTCCAACTACTGGGGCTACAACACCATCGGATTCCTTGCGCCTGACGCAAAGTACAGCTCGAGTCCGAACCCCGGCGGACAGGTGCAGGAGTTCAAGGCCATGGTGCGGGCGCTGCACGAGGCCGACATCGAAGTGATCCTCGACGTGGTCTACAACCACACCGCCGAGGGAAACCATCTTGGCCCGACACTGTCGATGCGCGGCATCGACAACGCCGCGTACTACCGACTGGTCGATGACGACAAGCGGTACTACATGGACTACACGGGCACCGGCAACAGCCTCAACGTCGGCCATCCGCATTCGCTTCAGCTGATCATGGACTCGCTGCGGTACTGGGTGACCGAGATGCATGTCGATGGCTTCCGATTCGACCTGGCGGCCACGCTGGCGCGCGAGTTCTACGATGTGGACCGGCTGAGCGCGTTCTTTGAACTCGTGCAACAGGATCCGACGGTCAGCCAGGTCAAACTGATCGCCGAACCGTGGGACGTCGGCCCCGGCGGCTATCAGGTGGGCAACTTCCCGCCACAGTGGACGGAGTGGAACGGCAAGTACCGCGACACCGTGCGCGACTACTGGCGCGGCGAGCCCGCCACCCTCGACGAGTTCGCCTACCGGCTGACCGGATCGGCCGACCTGTACGAGCACACCGGCCGCCGCCCCGTCGCGTCGATCAACTTCGTCGTCGCACATGACGGCTTCACCCTGCGGGACCTGGTGTCCTACAACGAAAAACACAACGCGGCCAACAAAGAGGACAATCGCGACGGCGAGAGCCATAACAGGTCCTGGAACTGCGGGGTGGAAGGCCCGACCGACGACAAGGACGTCAATGCGCTGCGGGCCCGCCAGCAACGCAATTTCCTTGCCACCCTTCTGCTTTCCCAAGGTGTGCCGATGCTCGCGCACGGCGACGAACTCGGCCGTACCCAGCAGGGCAACAACAACGTCTACTGCCAGGACAACGAGCTGTCATGGATCGACTGGGCCACGGCAGACACCGAGCTGATCGAGTTCACCCGCGCGGTGTCGGCACTGCGCACCGCGCACCCGGTGTTCCGGCGCAGACGGTTCTTCAGCGGCAAGCCAGTCGGCCGTCGCGGCGACGGGAGCCTGCCCGACATCGCATGGTTCGCACCCGACGGCTCCGAAATGACCGGCGAGGACTGGGAATCGGGCTTCGCGAAGTCGGTCGCGGTTTTCCTCAACGGCCAGGGCATTCCCGACCTCGACGTACGCGGCCAACGCGTCACCGACGACTCGTTCCTGCTGTACTTCAACGCCCACTACGAGCCCATCGAATTCACCTTGCCACCAACAGAATTCGCTGCTTCATGGGTGCCGGTGATCTACACCGCGGACACCACGATCGCCGAGGAGGCCAAGACGGTGACCGCGGGTGCGAAGGTGGCCGTCGACGCGCGCGCGTTGATGGTGCTGCAGGCCGCGACGGATTAGCTCACTCGACGACCGGGAAGAACGAATCTCCGTCCTCGGGGGTGCCGCTGACCTGTCCCTGGTCGGTTCCGTGGTCCTCGGGATCGATCCGATCCATCGCCACGCCCTCATCTAACGGCTGCGCCGACGGCTCGGGTTCCTCGGCGGCCAACTTCTCGTCGAGCGATTCACCGTCGGGTTCCTCGGCGATATGGTCGGCCGCGGCCCAGTGCTCGGGCGGGTCAACGACCTCGTCACCATCGTCGTTGCGGACGTCGTCTGCGTCGAGCGCCTCCGCGGGGCGCAGCGTGTCGTCCACTCCGCCGGTGTCGTTGGGCGAGTCGGGAAATTCCGGGTCAACGCTATCCACGGTTGAGCGGTTGCCCACTAGCCCGATCGCTAAACGCCAAGAAGCTCACTCGACAACGTCGTAGAACGACTCCCCGTCCTCCGGGGCGCCGTCGATCTGGCCGTCCTCACGGCCGTGCCGTTCGGTGTCGATGTGGTCGATGTCGTAGTTACTGACCAACACCAGCCCTCCGCCCGCCTCGGAGTCATGGGCGTCGCGCGGCGCTTCGTCGTCATCTTGCGCATAGCCGTCGTTGTCGGGAATCTCCTCGGCAAGTCGCTCGTCGAGCGTTTCGTTGTCCTTGGCCTCAATCCACTCATCGGGCGGGTCGACGACCTCGTCACCGTCGTCATTGCGGATCTCGTCGGAGTCGAGCTGCTCGTCGGGCTCCAGCGGGTTGTCGTCGAAGGCGTCACTGGCCATGGCCCCATGTTGCCCGAGGAAGCCAGGCACTGAAAGAGCCCGGCGTTGTTCAGAAGTGTTGCGCGGCAGGCCGCTTGCAAATCGAGGTTCCCGCGTCCATACCAGGCCGTATGGTACGGTTAAGCGCTGCAGCAACCGTGGCCGCCGCTTTGGCACTCGGGATTTTCTCGAAGATCTCGCTGACGCCGCCGGCCGGGCGGGCCGGAAGTAGGAGCCGAAGAGCGGCGGCGCCCTACCTGGCGGTCACGGTTGCCAGCACCCTCCGATGCGTAATTTCCCACGGTGTCAACAGTGCCGCCGGTCGATCGCCGTATGCTGCCCACCATGGCGCGGCCGCGCGATTCTGGTCGTCGGCTCACGGCCGACGACTGGATCGAGGCCGGATTTGCTGTCCTTGCCGACAGCGGTCCGAGCACGTTGCGGATTGACCGGCTGTGCGCGCGGCTGGAAGTGACCAAGGGCAGTTTCTACTGGCATTTCACCGACTTCGCGGCATACCGCGGCGCGCTGATCGAGGCGTGGGCCAGCCTGCACGACCGCAGCCGCAGGCATTTCGAGCACATGCCCGATGTCGAACCTCGGCAACGCCTGACGGTGATGATCCAGACGTGGCTCAACCCGCAGCAATGGCAGCTCGAGCGCGCGATGCGGGTGTGGGCGCTGACCGACGCCGCAGTACTGGCCAGCGTTCAACAGAGCGACGCGCGCTTGTTGCGCGCTATCAGGCAGGCGTTCATCGACTGTGAATTCGCTGCACCAGACGCCGCGCTGCGCGCGTTCGTGGTGTTCTCGGCGGGTGTCGGGTCGTTGCACTCAACGGATTCAGCCCCCGCCGCGCCGCCCGAGCTGCAGGACGCGTTTCTGGATTTCATGCTGCGGCCCTAGGTCGTCGGCTCCAGACCCGTCTTCTTGTCGAGGTACTGCAGCAGGTCATGCGCCGCGAGCTCGATGTCTTTGTGCCGCCACTCCGATGCCCGGTACACACACGCGATCAGGCCGGTGCGGTGGATTCGGCGAAAATCCCCGTACACGAACGCATATCGCGCCTTCGTCTCGTCATTCGCGCCCTCGGTCAAACCCAGATGCCATTCGGCGTACTCGTCCCAGGAATGCGACTGCAGGAAATCGTTTTGCGCGTCTGCGCGCGGCTGCACCTCACCCCAGTCGCTGTCGAGAACGAATTGGCGACCATCGATGAGCGAGCGCGCCTTGGCCACCGCGGCCGCATTGAGTGAATAAGAGGCCATGGACTTGATTGTCCGCCCTGCGGAGCCGGCGTCGATAGCCGACACTGATCGGCATGTTCTCAGTGGCAGGCAAGTCGGTTCTGGTCACCGGCGGCAGCAAGGGAATCGGCCGCGGCATCGCGTCGGTGTTCGCAACGGCGGGCGCGCACGTCGCGGTCGGGGCGCGTTCGCGTGCCGACCTCGATTCGGCGGTCGCCGCCCTCGACGGCCTTGGCACAGGCAAGGTCATCGGCGTCACGGTGGACGTGTCCGACCCCGATTCCTGTGCCGCGATGGCAGCGGAGGCGGTGGAGGCCTTCGGCGGGCTGGACGTGTTGTGCGCCAACGCGGGCATCTTCCCGGACGCTCCGCTGCACTCGATGACCCCCGCCCAGCTCGCCGAGGTGCTCGACATCAATGTGAAGGGCACCGTCTACAGCGTGCAGGCCTGCCTCGATGCGCTGATCGCATCGGGCCGCGGCCGGGTGGTGCTGACGTCGTCGATCACCGGGCCGATCACCGGTCTACCCGGCTGGTCGCACTACGGCGCCTCCAAGGCCGCACAGTTGGGTTTCATGCGCACTGCCGCCATCGAACTGGCTCCGCACAAGATCACCGTGAACGCAGTGCTGCCGGGCAACATCCTCACCGAAGGTCTCGCCGACCTCGGCGACGACTACCTGGCGGGCATGGCGCGAGCGATCCCCGCCGGTGCGCTCGGCACCCCCGAGGACATCGGTTACGCGGCGGCGTTTCTCGCCAGCGACGAAGCCGGCTACATCACGGGCCAGGCAATAACCGTCGATGGCGGTCAAGTGCTTCCCGAATCGCCGGACGCCGTCACGCCCTAGTGGGGCAGGCGCTCGTGGACGGTGGCCAGGATCTCGTCGATGCGCGCCGTGTCCTGCAACGGTGCGCCGGCCGCCTCCTTGACGAACTGAGCGGCCAGCTCGCGCAGCTTGACGTTCGTCTGTTGTGAGCGCTGGGCCAGCATGGCGAACCCCTTCTCGGCGGTCACCCCATAGGCCAGCATCAGCATGCCGATGGCCTGGTTGATCGTGGCCCTGCGCGCAGCGATCGTCGCCACCACATCGTTGAGCGAGCGCTGCACGTCGGCGTCGAAGTCTTCGGTGACATCGACGTAGAAGCCCGTCGTGCCGATCACCTCGCCGTCGCCGTCGGTCCACCGGTCGCCGACCACGACGACCACGTGGACGTTGCCTGCCGTGTCGATGATGCGGTGCCTGCTGGAGAACGGGATGCCGAGGCGCCGGACCTGATCGATCAGCTGTGCCACCGTCGGCTTGTCGTCGGGATGTTTGTGCGACAGCACGAGTTCGGTCGTCGGGTTGACGGTCCCCGGTTGATAGCCGTGCATCGCGGCCACCTCGTCGGACCACTCCCAACGGTCCTCCTGGGCGTGGTATCTGAAACTTCCCGCTGCCGGCCATTCCGGCGGCGATTGCTCCGCGTCGATGCTGCCTCCCCCTTTCGCCTAACTGGAGTATGTCCCTTTCCGCCCACCAAGAAAATGCCTCTGTAACAGAGGTAACATCGGACGATGGACACCCGCACCGATCTGATCGCCCAGCTGTTCAACGTGGTGGGCCGGTTCCGGCGGCAACTGCGACGGTCGACCGGCAGCGGATTCGACACCACCGGGGTGACGCAATCGCAGGCCGAGATGCTGCGCTTGGTCGGCCGCCAACCGGGTATCTCCGTGCGGGAGGCCGCCACCGAGCTGGCCTTGGTGCCCAACACCGCCTCGACGCTGGTGTCCAAGCTGGCGGCCGACGGGTTGCTCATCCGCACCGTTGACGCCGACGACCGCAGGGTGGGCCGGCTGCGGCTCACCGAACCTGCACAACGCATCGCCGACGAGTCGAGGGCAGCGCGCCGCGCCGCGCTAGCGGAGGTGCTCGATCAGTTGGATCCCGCGCAGCTCGACAGCCTGGAGCGCGGATTGGAGGTACTCGCCGAGATGACCCGCATGCTGCACGAGAGGCAACCATGACTCTTGCGATCGATTGTGCGCACCTGACTCACCGCTACGGCAATTTCACCGCTGTCGAGGACTTCAGCCTGCAGGTGCGGTGCGGAGAGACTGTCGGCCTGCTCGGCCCCAACGGTGCAGGAAAGACGACGGTGGTGCGCGTGCTGACCACCCTGACCCCGGTGCAGAGTGGCCAGGTAGCCATCTTCAGCCTTGACTCGCGAAGCCACACCATGGACATCAGGCACAACATCGGCTATGTGCCGCAACAGCTTTCGATTGAGTCGGCGTTGACGGGCAGGCAGAACGTCGAGCTGTTCGCGCGACTCTACGACGTGCCGCACCGCCAGCGGGCCGATCGCGTCGACGAGGCACTGGGTGCGATGCAGCTGCTCGACGTCGCCGACGGCCTGGCGGCGACGTACTCCGGCGGCATGGTGCGAAGGCTGGAGTTGGCGCAGGCGTTGGTCAACCGGCCGTCGCTGCTGATTCTCGACGAGCCGACGGTCGGCCTGGATCCCATTGCGCGCGACAGTGTTTGGGCCCAGGTGGGCCGCATGCAGCAGGAGTACGGCATGACAGTGCTGCTCACCACCCATTACATGGCCGAGGCCGACGCACTGTGTGACCGGGTGGCGCTGATGCATCACGGTCGATTGCAGGCCATCGGGTCGCCTGCAGAGTTGAAGCGAGCCGTCTCCGCTCAGGCAGATGTCGCCGCCGACGAGGTTCCGGAAACGACGCTGGAGGACGTCTTCCGGCACTACGCGGGTTCGGATCTGGGCGAGGATACGTCGCAGGCCGGGTTGCGCGCGGTCCGCAACAGCAGGAGGACGGCGCGTCGTGTCAGTTGAGCAGAACCTAGAAGGCCCAGACGTTCGGATCGTACGCGCGCCGCACGGCTGGCGCCGGGTCCGCGGAATGGCCATGCGGATGGGCGCTTTCGCGATCGTAGAACTGCAGAAGTTGCGGCACGATCGCACCGAATTGCTCACCAGGATGGTGCAGCCCGCGCTGTGGCTGCTGATCTTCGGGCAGACATTTTCCCGGCTGCGCGTCATCGACACCGGCCATGTGCCTTACCTGGCGTTCCTGGCGCCGGGCATCATCGCGCAGTCGGCGCTTTTCATTTCGATCTTCTACGGCATCCAAATCATCTGGGACCGCGATGCGGGCATCCTCGCGAAGTTGATGGTGACACCGGCCCCGTCGTCGGCGCTGATCACCGGTAAGTCCTTCGCGGCGGGTGTGCGGTCGGTGGTGCAAGTCATCGGCGTGCTGGCGTTGGCGTATCTCCTCGGCGTGCACATGACCGTCAATCCGCTGAAAATCCTTGGCGCAATGGGCGTTGTGATGCTCGGAGCGGCGTTTTTCGCCTGCCTCTCGATGACGCTGGCCGGGCTGGTGCAAAACAGGGACCGGCTGATGGGCATCGGGCAGGCCATCACCATGCCGTTGTTCTTCGCGTCGAACGCGCTGTACCCGGTCGACGTGATGCCGCAATGGCTGCGCTGGCTGTCGGCGGTCAACCCGCTCAGCTATGAAGTCAACGCGCTGCGCGGACTGCTGATCGGCACGCCGACGAACGGTTGGCTCGACGTCGCTGTGCTGGTAGTCGCGGCGGTCGCGGGCATCGCAATGGCCTCGGCGTTGTTGCGACGGCTGGTGCGCTAACTCACTTCGGTGTCGATAGGTCATACACCGTCGCATCCCCAACCGACGTCGATTCAAACGTCGCCGCGACCCATTTCGCAATGTCGGCGTGACCACGGCTGTTGCCCCAGCCGGGTCCGTGGCCGTGGTCGTTCACGACGACGTAGTACGCCACCTTGTGCTGCGCGACGTCGGTCTTGAACTCGCTCAGCGTCGGTACCGGGTCAGTTCCGGAGAAGCCGCCGATCGCCATCACCGCTGTGTCCGTGGACAATTCGAGGCCAGCGGCACTCGACGAGCGGCTGATCGCGGCCGACCATTCGGTGTTGGTGTTCTTCAGCATCGTGTCGAGGGCAGGGTTGTCCTTGTTCTGGCCGAAGCCAAAGTGACCCTGCCGCGACGCGTCGGCGGGCCCGACCGATGGTCCGCCGCCTTCATGCGGCTGACCGATCGTGACGACCGCATAGACGGCCGGACCGGCGAGCGCCGCGACCAATCCAATGCCCAACGCGCCGAAGGCAAAGCGCCGATCGGCCCGGTAAGTCCACGGGACGAGCAGCGCGACCACCGCGAGGACTGCCAGCGCCAGGATCGTCCAGCGCAGGGCGGGCAGCCAGCTTGCGTTCCGGCCGAGGACGACCCATGCCCACGCGCCCGTCCCGCCAAGCAGCACAGCCAAACCGGCTCGGTACAACCACTTTTCTCGCCGCTGCCAGAGCTCATGCACACCGATGGCGAACATCGCTGCCACGGGAGGGGCGATCGACAGGCAGTAGTACGCGTGGATCGTGCCGTGCATGAAGCTCAGTACCAGCCCGTCCACGATCAGCCAGCCGCCGAACACAATCGCGGCGGCCCGGGTCAGATCCGTTCGCGGGGCACGTCCGCGGGAGAGCACGACCATAACGGTCGCCAACAACGCCGCGGGCACCAGCCAGCCGATCTCGAAACCGAATTCGCCGCTGACCAACCGCGGCAACCCCTGGGATTGATTGCCGAATGCGAAGCCGCCATGTCCACCGTTGTGCAGTTGCGCACCCGCCGAGGTACCAACGACGTTGTCGGGCGTACCGAAGTCCATGTGATTCTTTCCGAGCACGCGGGCAAAACCGTTGTAGCCCAACACCAGATTCATGAAGTTGTTGTCGGTCGAGCCTGCGATATACGGCCGCGAGGATGCAGGCCACAGCAGCGTCAGCACCACGAACCAGCCCGCCGACATGACGAATGCGACCGCTGCCACGCCGATGTGTCGCAGCCGGGCACGCAACGTCGTCGGCGCCGCGATCAGGTAGGCAGCGGCGAGTGCCGGGGCCACCATCAGCCCTTCGAGCATCTTGGCCAGGAATGCGAATCCCAGTGCCACCGCCGCCCATGCCAACCACTTCGGGCTCGCCTGTTGCACGGCGCGCACGGTGCAGTACGCCGCAGCGGTCATCAGCAGCACCATCACCGCGTCGGGGTTGTTGAACCGAAACATCAACGCGGCCACCGGCGTCAGCGCCAGCACTGCGCCCGCAAGCAACCCGACGCGGGGGCCGCTGATGCGAGTCACCGCGGCGTACAACAAGGCGACGGAGGCGACCGCCATCAACGCCTGCGGGATCATCATGCTCGCGCTGCTGAAGCCGAATATCTGGCCGGACAGTCCCATCACCCATTGTGAGACGGGAGGTTTGTCGACGGTGATGAAGTTGTGCGGGTCGAGCGAGCCGAACAGCAACGCTTCCCAATTCTTCGAACCCGCTTGCGCCGCAGCGGCATAGAACTGGTTGCCCATCCCGTTGATGGTGATGTTCCACAGGTAGATGACCGCTGTGCCGACCAACAACACGGCGAGGCCCACCCGGTCCCACGTGATCGCGGTCGCTCGGGTGGGCCGCGGCCGGTCTGCGTCGTCAGCGGGCGGTGCTTGCGTCTCTGGGCCGTCCAAAAGTGGTGGTGAACTCACACCATCCAGTCACGCATCGCTAGGTTGCGTGAACCTGTGAGGACCCGGCGAGACTCCTGCGGGTTGCGGTTAGCGCATCCGTTATCGTCCACACCGAAATGCCAAGCAGCGCGACGTCCTTGAACAAGAATCCAGTGGTCAGCGACGGCGCTGGATAGCTGACCGAGGCGTCGAAGGCCCCCGGCGTGGTGAACAGGAAGCTGATGGTCGCAACGAACAGCAGGACGGCGAGCGCACTGCCGAACACCGACGCCTTCGGCCACCACGGCTTGACGGCGATCAGCACCGCCGCAGTGAGTTCGAACACCCCGAGCAGGACCGAAAACGTGTACACCGAAAAGATTCCGTACAGCCAGCTCATGAATGGGCTTTCGGAAACCAGGGGCTCGATCCCCCCGGCTTCGTAGTTGGTGAACTTCAGCAGCCCAAACGCTGCGATCACTATGACCAGGCCGTAACGGGCAGCCAGGCCGCCGATTTCGTCGATGTGAATCTCTTTGACAGTCATACCCGGTGGTGTCGCGCCGGGCATCGATCGTTACGCCAGACGTTCAACCCACCGCGACTGTTTCCCGTTGCATGACCTCGGTCGCGGCGCGTTCACCCGAACGGACTGCGCCGTCGACCCATCCGCACATGACCGCCGAACTCTCGGTGCCCGCCCAGTGAATTCGACCGCACGGTGTGCGCAACGCGTGTCCGAACTCGGTCAGCACGCCGGGAGGGGCGTGGCTGAGCATGCCGCCCCCGGAGTAGCGCTCGGTCGTCCAGCATTGCTCGATGTAGTCCACGGGCGACGCGGCCTTGTCGCCGAAGCGCCCGACGAGCTCGGCCAGGATCGTTCGCCTGCGGTCGTCCGCATCGAGGGTTCCGATCTGCCGCGCTATCGGGCCCTCGACGATCACGCACAGGACGCCTGGACGCTCCGCGTCAGTCGACGCGTCGATGGTGACCGTCGCAGGCGAGCCGGGAGCCGCCGACTGACCGGACAACCCGTCGTGGCGCCAGAACGGCTCGTCGTAGACGATGTTGATCTTGTAGATCGCCCCGCTCGGCATGCGCTGATGCAGGAAGGACCGATCGACGGGAAGCATTGGCTCATAAATGATTTGGCTGGCAATCGCAATCGGCACCGCGACGATGACCCTGCGTGCCCGGACGGTCATCTCGTCGGATCGGACGGTCACACCGTCGGCGTCCTGATCAATGCGGCGCACCGGCTGTAACAGGTGCAGCGAGTCACCGATCTCGGCGGCCATCGGCCGATACACCGCACCCATGCCGCCGATGATTCGGGAATCCTGCGCCCCGTCTTTGACGCCGAGCAGAAAGCCGGGCCCGCCCCCCGAGGCCATCTGGTACAGCGCGAATAGCATCGAGACCTCCGAGGCGGCCGATGTGTAGCAGCCGGCCAGCGCTGTCTCGAGCAGGTCGTGCGCTGCCTTGGACACCGTGTTGGAGCTCAACCACTTGGCCAGCGTGATCTGGTCCCACTTCTCCGCGTGCTTCGCTTCCCACGGCGCCTCGAGCGGGATCGACTTCGACATCTGCCCGAGTTCTAAGAACACGGCGCCGAGGTTGGCCGACGCCCACGGACTCAATGACCACGGAATAGTGCCCGAGTAGCGATATTGCCGACCGTCGATGATCATCATGGCTTTGCCGTCGAGGTACTGCTTGTAACTCCGTACGCCGTACTCGCTCATCACCGCCTTGATCCGGTCCTGCCCCGGCCCGATCCAGGCGCCGCCGTGGTCAATCCACACGCCATCGTCCCTGACCTCGGTAAATGTCCGGCCACCGACCCGATCCCTGGCCTCCAGCAGCGCCACCGATTCGCCGGACTGCTTGAGCCGCAATGCGGCCGCGAGCCCAGCGAATCCCGCCCCAACTACGCAATAATTAACGTCTGTCATAATTGCCATGCTGCGCCGGCACCCCACTACGCGCGTGGTTTTGTTGCTTTCAGCAGGGAAATAGCGCACACATCAGTCGATGTCAGTCGCTCTCGGCATGCTCTGCTAGCCGGCGATCCGGGCGATCGACTTCAGCGGGATCGGCAGCCAGCTCGGCCGGTGCCGCGCCTCGTAGGCAGCCTCGTACACCGCCTTGTCGAGTTCGTAGGCCTCGAGCAGGTGCCGGGAGTCGCGTGGGTCGGCGCCGCTGACTTCGGCGTAGCCCTCGCAGAACGACGCGGCGTTGCGGTCCACCCATTCCCGGGCCCGCGCGGCCAACTGGCGATCGCGTTCCCCATCGCCGGACTGTTCCATCAGACGTTGGTAGGCGGCGTATTCGAAGGACCGCAGCACGCCCGCCACGTCGCGCAGCGGGGAGTCGGGCCTGCGACGCTCATCGAGCGGCTGGCCCGGTTCGCCCTCGAAGTCGATCAGCAGCCACCGCTCGGGGGTACGCAGCACCTGGCCGAGGTGTAGGTCGCCGTGCACGCGCTGGACGGTGATCGTCTCCTCAGCCAGCTTGCCGTAGCGCTCCTCGATCAACGACACGTACTCCTGCAGTTCTGGCACCGCCGCGGCCGCTGCGGACAGCCGCTCCAGCACGGTGTCGGCCGGGAACAGGATCGTCGACGTGCCGAGTTCTTCGGCAAGCGTTGCGTGCACGGACGCGACGGCCTCGCCGAGCCGGTAGGACTCTCCGGCGAAATCGCCGCCCACCTCGTCGGCATAGAGGTCGCCCTCGGCGAACAGGTCACGGGTACTTGCCGTCGCCATGTCCCAACCTTCAGCGGAGTTGGCGGCGAACTCGGTGACCATGCCAAGCGCATACGGCTGGCCGTCGAGCGTCGTCTCATAAGACCCCAGCAGCCGCGCCACATGCTCGTTGCCCGCACGGGCCAATACCCGATTCAGTTCGATATCCGGATTGATGCCCGGCGTGATCCGCCGGAACACCTTGAACACGGCTTTCTCTTCGAAGATCACGCTGGTGTTCGATTGCTCGGCGCTGGCCACTCGCGGCGCGGCGTCCACCGGCAGGGTGACGCCGGGCTCCTCGACGAATCGCACGTCACCGACCGTGGCCGACGAATCAACGAGCGACAGTAGGTATTTCGCGTCCGCCGGGTTGTACAGCGCGTCGTAGGCGGTGCGATCGTCATCCGACCCGATCGTCGCGACGGAGAGATATTCGGAGATCGGGCTTCCGCTGTCTGTCGCCGCCTCCGCGGCTCCGAAGTCCCAACGAACGATCACCTGGTACCGCTCGGCCGGCCCCTCGGTGTAGGCGACGTCGAGCAGCACCAACTCAAGGTCGTCTCGCAGCGACACCACGACGCCGGGCTGCGCGGACGTCAGTTGGCGATTCCGGCCGGCATACCAGCGTTGCTGGATGATCCATACGTCGAACGGCAGGTTCATTGCTGCTCTCCAGGTTCTGGCGGCCGCAGCTGGAACCAGTAGAAACCGTGGCCAGGCAGGGTCAGCAGGTAAGGCAGCTGGCCGATGCGGGGGAACTCAACGTACCCGGTCATCTCTACCGGGGTATACCCATTCCAGTTCTGCAGGTTCATCTCGATGGGCTGCGGGAATCTCGACAAATTGTTCACGCACAACACGGTGTCTTTGTGGTTGTCCTCGTCGATCTCTCGCACGAACGTCAACACCGATGGGTTGGACCCACCCAATTCGCGGAACGTGCCGATCGCGAATGCATCGTGGCGTCCGCGCACCGCGAGCATGGTCCGAGTCCAGTTCAACAACGAGTTCGAACTGTCGCGCTGCGCCTCGACATTGACGGCCTGATAGCCGTAGATCGCGTCCTGGTTCGGCGGCAGGTACAGCCGACCGGGCGTGGCGGTCGAGAACCCTGCGTTGCGGTCAGGCGTCCACTGCATCGGCGTGCGCACACCGTCGCGGTCGCCGAGCCAGATGATGTCGCCCATGCCGATCTCGTCGCCGTAATACAGCACCGGCGAACCGGGCAACGACAACAGCAGCGCGGTGAACAACTCGATCTGATTGCGGTCGTTCTCCAGCAGCGGCGCCAGTCGGCGGCGGATGCCGACATTGGCCTTCATCCGCGGATCCTTGGCGTACTCGGCGTACATGTAGTCGCGCTCTTCGTCGGTGACCATCTCGAGCGTCAGCTCGTCGTGGTTGCGCAGGAAGATGCCCCACTGTGCCATGTCCGGGATGTCGGGGGTATTGGCCAGGATCTCGGAAATCGGGAAGCGCGACTCCCGGCGCACCGCCATGAAAATGCGTGGCATCAGCGGGAAGTGGAACGCCATGTGGCATTCATCGCCGCCGGTGTCGGGGTTGCCGAAGTACTCGACAACGTCCGCTGGCCACTGGTTGGCCTCGGCCAGCAGCACCCTGCCGGGGAACTCGTCGTCAATGACCTTGCGGCAGTGCTTGAGGAACGCGTGCGTCTCGGGCAGGTTCTCGCAGTTGGTGCCCTCCCGCTCGAACAGGTAGGGCACCGCGTCCAGCCGGAAGCCGTCGATGCCGAGGTCGAGCCAGAACCTCAGCACGTCGAGCATCGCGTTCTGGACTTCGGGGTTGTCGTAGTTGAGGTCGGGCTGATGGCTGAAGAAGCGGTGCCAGTAGAACTGCCGTCGCACCGGATCGAACGTCCAGTTCGACTCCTCGGTGTCGACGAAGATGATCCGCGCGTCGCTGTATTTGTCGCTGGTGTCGCTCCAGACGTAGTAGTCGCCGTACGGTCCGTCGGGATCCCGGCGCGACTCCTGGAACCACGCGTGCGAGTCGGAGGTGTGGTTCATCACGAGGTCGGTGATGACGCGAATGCCGCGGCGGTGCGCCGCGTCGAGCAACTCGACGAAATCGTCCACCGTGCCGAATTCGGGCAGCACCTTGTAGAAGTCGCGGATGTCATACCCGCCGTCGCGCAACGGCGAGTCGTAAAACGGCGGCAGCCAAAGACAGTCGACGCCAAGCCACTTCAGGTAGTCGAGCTGTTCGCACAGCCCGCGTAGATCACCCGAACCGTCGGAGTTCGAGTCGTAGAACGCCCGCACCAACACTTCGTAGAACACCGCGCGCTTGAACCACGTGCGGTCCTCCGGCAGGGCGCGCGCGTGCCCGAAGTCTTCGGCGGTTGGATGCTCAACCACGCCGTCCTCGACATGGCTGCCTTCGGCAGGATCGTGTACCACGCTGCTTGGGTCCATCAGCCTTCAAACCTACCCAAGTCTGACGAAACTGAACCGCTCCCGGGGCACCAGTTGAAACCACAATCAAGTCGGGTTACGGTTTCGGCGTCCTAGATCCGTCAGCGTGGCGATCTGGCCATCACTGGCGTTTGCGTACGACTTAAGAATCGAGTGGCCGTGGCTGATTCGACGCCCAATGATGGTGAAGCCCCAGTAATTGTCGGCATGGCCGACGCGGCGATGCACATGTATTCCGCCGCAATCGACGCGCTTCCAGATGCGCACGACCCCGAGTACCCGCACCGCGCAGGCATCATCCTCGCCGGCCTCCGCAAACTTTCGGGTTCGTTATCTGAGGCGGCAGGGCGCAGCAGGGTCACCCCGTCGGTGATCGTCGCGCTCAGCGGTGTGCGGCACCGTTACGACGAGTTGATGGAGACCGCCGCGCACGGGCCGGGTGCGACGTTGGGACAGCGGCTGTACGTCGCGCGCGGCCGCGCCAAGCTGTCGACGAAGGAAGCGGCAAACGGTGTCGGGCTGCGCAAGGACCTCATCGAGGCGGTCGAGGCGGAGGAACCCGCCACCGAAGAAGAGACCAGCCGGATCAAGGATCTGATCGCCGCACTCGGCGGCTAGCGTCGCTGCGCGTAAGAATCGCTCAGCGGAGGAAGCGCGCAGCGCTCTGCGTGCGGAGCAGGCGTGCGCTGTTGGCCTGCCGGTAGCCGATGAACCCGCCGGACACGGTGAGCATCAGCAGTCCAGCGACGCCCGGCAATGCGATCAGCGCAAGCTCCCCTGGCGTCGGCTCGCGTAGATAGCGCGGGTAGCCCACCCGGGTTGGCTGCCCGCTCGTCACCGCCATCGACGGCGTGCGGGGTTCAGTCGCCGGCTGCCATGCGGTCGTCGGCTGCACTGAGCCGCGGATCGCAGGCGCCCTGGCTCCTGTGGCGGCGGCGACGACTTGTGCGGGGCCCTCTCCGTTCGTCGTGCCAGGCGGAGCGACGGGCGGGGCCGCGCCACGGATCGGGATGGGCAGCGGCGCGATCACCAACGGCGCGTGCAGCACCGGCGGCTCGGCCGCCACACCCACCGACGACTTGTCGACGGCACCACCCCCGGAGTCCGCAACCGGCGGCGCCTCTTCCTGCGTCTTGAAGGTGGGGCCAGGCGCGGGGGTCGGCGGCTGCGGCTGCATCGCGGCGAACAACTCGCCGAGAGTCGGCACCGGTATCACCAGCGTTGGGTAGAAAAGCCCCGGATTTGGCGACCCACGCGCCGGTAGCTCGTCTTGCTTGGGGATGCGCAGGATGGGAATGGTCCACGATCCCTTGAATTTCTTTGTCGCGGACGGTACGCCGTTATTCTTTTTGTCGTCTTCTCCGGTCTTTATGTCGACGTCGTCCCGGCCATTTCCGACCGTGCTGCTCGGTGGGTCGGGATTGCTGGCACCGGCCGCGCCCGAGCTGGAATTGTTGTCGTCAGATTTGCTGGTGGCAGCGGCGGCATCGGGTGCAGCACCCGCCGCATCGCCGGTGTCCGCGAAAGCGATTCCACCATTCATGAACAGACACGTGCTCAGCACGCCAGCACCTGCGAACATTCGCATAGCCGGATGTGCCACGGTGCTCACCCCCGATGAGAATCGTTGTCTGCCAAGACCATAAGTGGTGTTATTCTCGCACATTTACCTCTTTTGGTAGATGCGAAATTTGTCGCCGAATTCAAGAATTGTTGGCGGCGCGCGTCAATTGGCCGGAGCTGACGCGACGACCGTGCCGTTGGGTATCGTGCCGACGTGGCGTCCCGTGATCACGGGGACCCCGGCGATGCGCCCTCGGTCCCTCCCCCGCTTTCCGCTGTCGCTAATTCGATTCGACCGTCGGCGGCCGAAGAGGCTCGCACGATCGCCGCGTCGACGAATACAGGCACGCTGGCGACGTTGACCGCAGAAGGTGATCCGTGGGCGTCGTTTGTCACCTATGGACTGCTCGGCGGCGCGCCGGTGCTGTGCGTGTCCAATCTTGCCGAGCACGGCCGCAACCTCGCCGCGGACCCGCGGGCCAGCATTGCGATCGTGGCGCCGCAGCGCGAATCCGATCCGCTGGCCAGCGGCCGCGTCACGCTGGCAGGCGTCGTCGAGGCACCAACCGGCGAGGAACGCGGTGCGGCCCGTGAGGCGCACCTGTCCGCCGTCGCCGCCGCGAAGTACTACATCGATTACAGCGACTTCTCGTTGTGGGTGCTGCGCGTGCAACGGGTCCGCTGGGTCGGCGGATACGGGCGGATGGATTCGGCCACCGGCGCGGACTACGCCGCCGCGGCGCCCGATCCCGTTTCGCCGCACGCCGAGGGGGCGATCACGCATCTGAACAACGACCACGCCGACGCGCTGGTCGCCATGGCGCAGGCATTCGGCGGATACCCGGACACCACCGCGGCCACCTGCACCGGCGCCGACCGCTACGGGCTGGACCTGCGGGTCGTCACTGGACGCGGCGTGGCCTACACCCGCATCGGTTACGCCAGTGCCATCGACTCGATCGACGAATTGCGTTCGGCCACCGTCGAGTTGACGCATCGCGCTCGGCAGGCCTGAAATAGGCTCTGGATATGTCTGTCACCGACCGCCCGGACACCTGGCAAGCGGCCTTCGATCTCATCCGAACACGCGGCTATGAGCATCGCGAGGAACCGTTCAAGTTGGCCAGCGGCCAACTGTCCCACGACTACATCGACGGCAAGTTCGCCGTCGACACCGGAGAGCGGCTGGCAGTCGTCAGCCGTGCGATGGCCGACCTCGCCGACCGAAACGGCATCGAGTTCGACGCCGTCGGCGGACTCACCATGGGCGCGGACCCGCTCGCGCTCGGGATTGCGATGGTCACCGGCAAGGCCTGGTTCTCGGTACGCAAGGAGCAGAAGCAGCGCGGCCGCGAACAGTGGATCGAGGGCACCCGAATCGAACCAGGGATGCGCGTGCTGCTCGTCGACGATGTGATCAGCACCGGTGGCTCGACGGAGAAGGCCTATGACCGGGTGACGGCGGCGGGCGCCGTCGTCACCGGCGTGATTCCGATGGTGGACCGCGGCGACGTTGCCACCAAACGCTTCGCCGCACGCGGAGTCCCGTTCGTAGCGCTGGTGACTTATCAGGACCTCGGGATCGAGCCGGTCAAAGACGTCTGACCGCGCGGCATAAATATTGCCTGCGTGCGTGTCAAGAGGCCGTCAAGATCTGTGCCCTCGGCTGTGAGTGAGCGCACCGTGGCCCTATGACCATGCTGGATTTTCTTCCGTCCCTGCAGAACGCGGCGACGCAGCGAATAGACCCGGCGATCTGGCCGTTGACGACCACGGTCGACGAGCTGGGTCGCCTGTGTGTTGGCGGCGTGCCGCTGACCAACGTCGCGGACGAGTTTCGCACTCCGACATATGTTCTCGACGAGATCGATTTCCGCAGCAGGCTACAGAACTATCACACCGCGCTGCGCGGCGTCGAGATCCGTTACGCCGCAAAGGCCCTGCTGACTGTCGACATCGCGCGCTGGGTGACCGAGGAGGGCGCGGGCGTCGACGTCAGCTCGGGAGGTGAGCTGGCTATTACTTTGGCGGGCGGCATGGCTCCGGCGCGGATCGTGCTGCACGGCAACGCCAAACCAGTCGACGAGCTGCGCAACGCCGCAGCCGTTGGCATCGGGCGGGTGGTCATCGATTCGGCGATGGAGATCGCCTACCTGTCGTGCGTGGCGCGGCGGCCGCAGCGGGTTCTGATCCGGGTTACGCCAGGCATCGACATCGGCGGACACCCGGCGGTGACGACGGGTGTCGACGACCAGAAGTTCGGCTTTGCCCTCAGCGACGGGGCCGCCATCGCGGCGGCGCAACGCATTCTGCACCAGCCTGCGCTCGAACTGGTCGGGCTGCATTGCCATATCGGTTCTCAGGTCGTCGACGCCACGCTCTACGGCGAGGTGATCCGCCGGATGATCGCCACGATGGCCGATGTCCGGCGCAGTCATGGCGTTGTGCTGCATGAGCTCAATATCGGCGGTGGATACGGAATCCCTTACGTCACAGGTGATCCCGAGCTGGACTTAACCGAGTTGGCCGACGTCATCGAGGATGCGCTCGACTGGGCATGTGCGGCCGAACGGTTTCCACGGCCGCGTCTCGTCGTCGAACCGGGCCGGGCGATCAGCGGCCGTGCCGGCGTGACACTGTATCGAGTGGTTTCGGTGAAGTCGCAACCCGGCGGCCGCACGTTTGTCGCCGTCGACGGGGGCATGTCCGACAATCCGCGGATCGCGCTGTATGGGGCGAAATACACTGTGGCGCTGGCGAATCGGCACACGCTTGGGCCGACGCGGAGGGTGACGGTCGCAGGCAGGCACTGCGAATCGGGTGATGAGATCGCCCGCGACGTCGAGTTGCCCGCCGACGTTCACCCCGGTGACCTGCTTGCGGTGGCGTGCACAGGCGCCTATCAGCACAGCATGGCGTCGAACTACAACATGGTGAGCAGGCCGCCGATCATCGCGGTTCGGCGTGGGAAGACGACCGAACTCGTGCGGCGCGAGACCACGGCGGACCTGCTGGCGCGCGACCGCGGATGGTCAGGCGGCGTTCACGACAAGCACACCGGTCGGCTCGACGCCGACGGTCACCGGGTCGCCGGGTGAGAAGGCCTTGGCCTGGGAGCTGGCCATCTGCGCGCTGATCACCGAGCCGTCGGCCAGTGCGGCATAAACCCGAGAGATCGGCCCGAGGAACGCCACCGAGCTGATCGTGGCGTTGCCAGCAGGATCGGCAGTGATGGTGACGGATTCGGGTCGGACCATGGCCAGCCCTTTGGCGACCGATCCCTCGAGTGCTGGCACCGAGGTACCGAGCAGATGCGCCTGCCCGCCCGAAACCTCAGCCGGCACTTTGTTGTTCAGCCCGACGAACTCGGCGACGAACGGCGTTGCGGGGTTGGCGTACAGGTCGGCGGGCGCGGCCAGCTGCTCGAGCTTGCCCTGGCTCATCACGCCGACCCGGTCGGCGACGGCCAGCGCCTCCTCCTGGTCGTGGGTAACGAACAGCGTCGTCGTGCCGACTTCGAGCTGGACGCGCCGGATCTCGTCTCGCAGCTGGGCCCGCACCTTGGCGTCCAGCGCCGAGAGCGGCTCATCGAGAAGCAGCACGCGTGGCTGGATCGCCAGGGCCCTGGCGAGCGCGACACGCTGCTGCTGGCCACCGGAGAGCTCGCTGGCGTACTTGTGCGTATGCGCTGACAGCCCGACAAGATCCAGCATGTCGGCGGCGCGAGAAGTGCGGTCGCCCTTGGCCTTTCCACGCATCTTCAAGCCGAAAGCGACATTGTCGAGAACTGTGAGATGTGGAAAAAGGCTGTACGCCTGGAACACCATGCCCATATCGCGCTTGTTGGCCGGCACATTGCCGACGTCCTGGCCGCCGACGGAAACGGTGCCCGACGTCGCCTCGTCGAGGCCCGCGAGGATGCGCAGCGCTGTCGTCTTTCCGCAGCCGGACGGCCCGAGCAGCGCGACGAGTTCACCGGGCTCGATGTGCAAGGTCAGCCCGTCGAGCGCCTTCACCGTTCCATAGACCCGCGTCAGGTCATCGAGTTCGACGGCGACTCCTGAATTCATGCCTCGACTCCCACTCGCTCCGGTCCTCGCTCGTGCCTCGCTGCGATCCTCACTCGCGGTCGTCTTCGGGAATTCATGCCTCGACTCCCACTCGCTCCGGTCCTCGCTCGTGCCTCGCTGCGATCCTCACTCGCGGTCGTCTTCGGGAATTCATGCCTCGACTCCCACTCGCTCCGGTCCTCGCTCGTGCCTCGCTGCGATCCTCACTCGCGGTCGTCTTCGGGAATTCATGCCTCGACTCCCGTCGGTGTGGGTGCTACGACATCCAGCGCTGGGGCGCGGCGACGGCCACGGGTCACCAACGATAGGACGAGCAGCAGGACGAAGCCGAACAGCAACACGGCCAGCGATGCGGCCACCGATGTCGGGCCGTCGGTCTTGCCGATCTGGACGATTTGCACCTGCAGCGTCTGGTAGCCAGACAACGACGCGATGGTGAATTCGCCAAGCACCACTGCAATGGAAATGAATGCGGCCGAAAGGATTCCGGACCAGATGTTGGGCACCACGACCCGCAGTATCGTCGTCGACCATCCGGCGCCCAGTGAGCGCGCTGCCTCGGCGAGCGTCTTGAGGTCGATGGACGACAGCGCGGCGTCGATGGCGCGGTACGCGAATGGCAACACCAGCACGACGTAGACGAAGGTCAGGGTGAGTGCGGATTCGCCGAGGAAGTACGTCACCCACAGATACACGTTGCGCAGCCCGACGACGATCACCAAGGCCGGGATCGTCAGTGGCAGCAGGCACAGGAACTCCACGATGCCCTTGGCCCATGGCGTGCGCAACCGAACCCAGATCATCGTCGGCACGAGCACCAACAGCATCGCCACCACGGTGAAAACCGCCAGCAGCAACGAGATCACGATGGACTGGTACAGCGCTTCGTCGGCGATCAGGTTCTGCCAGGCCCGCAAGGTGCGCCCACCTGCGATCAGGTTGCGGGTGGAGAAGTCGGCCATCGCGTAGAGCGGGAACAGGAAGAACAGGCCGAAGGCGATCCACAGAAGCGCGCGAAAGATCTTGCCGCCCAGCGTTGTGCGCCTCATCGCAGCCACCGGGCCGTCCGTCGGACCAGCGCGTTGTAGGCCACCATCACCGCCGCGACGACGACGATCATCTCCAGCGCCAGCGCGTAGGCGAAGCCTGACTGGCCGAGTACCACTTCACTGGTCAACGCGGATCGGATCAGCAGCGGCACGATCGGACTGCCCTGGCTGACAAGGGCCGCGGCCGTCGCATATGCCGCAAAAGCGTTGGCGAACAACAGAAGTGCCGATCCGAGAAACGCGGGCGTCAGCAACGGCACCGCGACTTCGCGCCAGTAGCGCCACGTCGATGCGCCGAGGCTGACCGCCGCCTCGCGCCACTGATCGCGCAGCCCCTCGAGCGCGGGCACGAACACGATCACCATCAACGGGATCTGGAAATAGGTGTAGACAAGGATCAGGCCGGTCAGGCTGTACAGCCAGCCGGAGCCTGCGAGGTTCCAGCCGAACACCTGCTGCACCCACAACGTCAACACCCCGTTGAGACCGACCGTGGCCAGGAATGCGAATGCCAGTGCAACACCGCCGAATTGGGCCAGCACGCTGCACAGCGAGATGACCGCGCGGCGCACCATCGATGTCGGCGGGCTGCTCACGATCAACCACGCCAGCACGGCGCCGAGCACCGCGCCGATGAGTGCCGTGCTGCCCGATAGCAGCACGCTCTTCCACAGTGCGGCCAGCGCCGTGTCAGAGAACAGCGCCTGTATCCGCGTCAGCGAGAACTGCCCGTCGGCGAAAAACGCGCTGCCGATCACCGTCACGGTCGGGATGATCAGGAAGATCACCACCACCGCGAGGAACGGCAGTAGCGGCAGCCCATCCCTCAGCTTCTTCAATTCCGCTCCTCGCGCGCGACGCAACGTCAGCCGATCGCCTTCGCCCAGTTCTCCGACAGGTACTTGGTGGCCTTTGCGGTCTGATCGGGCGAGGGAACGGTCACCGGGCCGTCGATGACCGGGATCTTGCTGACGACGGCCTTGTCGATCGTGCCCGCCTGCATCATCTGGTCGGCGCGCACCGGCCGCACCCCGCCCGCGGCGTACAGGTTCTGCCCTTCGTCGCTGTAGAGGAACTCCTGCCACAACCGGGCAGCGGCAGGGTGCGGGGCGTCCTTGTTGATGGCCTGGTAGTAGTAGCCGGCAACCACACCGTTGTTCGGAACGACGACCTGCCAGCTGGGCAGCTTCGCGGTGGTCGCGGCGTTCAGGTAATTCCAGTCGATCACCACGGGAGTCTGACCGGACTCGATGGTGGCCGGGGTGGGGTCGACGGGCAGGAAGTTGCCCGCCTCCTTGAGCTTGCGGAAGAACTCGACTCCCGGCGCGATGTCGTCGGCCGAGCCACCTTGCGACAACGCGACCATCAGCACGCCGGAGAATGCTGCGCCGGCCTGGGTGGGATCGCCGTTGAGCGCGACCTTGCCCTTGTATTCGGGCTTGAGAAGGTCGTTGACGCCTCCGATCGGCGGCACCTTGGAGGTGTCGAAGCCGATCGACATGTAGCCGCCGTAGTCGTTCACCCATGTGCCGTTGGGATCCTTGTACGCCGCGGGGATGTCGTCGAATGTCGCGACCTTGTACGGCGCGAACGTCGCGGTGTTGGCAAGCGCGACCGACTGACCGAGGTCGAAAACGTCGGGTGCGGAGCTCTTGCCCTTCTGCTGGTTGGCGGCGTTGATCTCGTCCTGGCTGGCGGCGTCGGGCTGGGCGGAGTTGACCTTGATGCCGTACTTGTCGCCGAAGGCCTTGATGATCGCGCCGTAGTTGGCCCAATCCGGCGGCAGCGCAATCACATTGAGCTCGCCCTCCTTCTTGGCCGCCGCGACAAGGGCGTCCATGCCACCGAGATCCGCTGCGGACTTCGCCTCGCTGACCTTCACGCCGTTGGCGCTCTCACCGCCCGAGTTGTCTTTCTGCGGCGGAGCGCAGCCGATCAAGCTCGCGAAGACGAGGGCCGATGCGGCCGAGACTGCCAGAATGGACTTGTTCATTGGCGAAACCTTCCGATGGGTAGGAGACGGCACGGTGACGCAGCGGTGACGGCGCCTGATCTGCGCGATGAATGAAGATCCGGCGGGGCGACCGAACCCTATCGTGGCTGCGTCGATGCCGCTGAGAGTTCCTCCAGACTCCGTCCGATTCCAGCCGACTGCCCATTTGCCCTGGTACGGGCGTTAGCATCTCTATGTGGTTGAACGCGAAGCCTCGGGGGACTTCGACTACCTCTGGGATGACCCGACCGATGAGGGCGGGTTGACCAGCCATGACCCGGAGTTCGAGCTGCAGGCGGCAGAGGAACCCGACGACCCGTTGAAGGGTCCTGGCGACGATCAGTGGGACGACCCGGACGACAACTTCTGGGATAACCAGCCGGGAATCGACGACGCGGGTCACTTCGACGCGTTCAACCACGACACCTGGAGCTTCACGCCGGCGCCGGTGCCGTGGTACCGCACCAAACCGGCGATGACGGCGATCGTCGCAGCGTCTGCCGCTGTCGCAGCGATCGTGGTGTCGGGTGTGCTGCTGGTATTCCGCGGCTCTGAAGCCACCGTCAACGACAACACCTCGTCGGTGACGCCGACCGCGCCGACGAGCGTCGCTCCGGTTCCGGTGGCGAGCAGCGAGGCGCCCCCGCCCGGTCCGCCCGCGCCGCCACCGCCGCCGCCGCCGACTGAGACCGTGGCCTCGCCGGTGAACCCGGGGGCCGGGTCCACCGGGACGTACGGGCCGCGGCCGACGAAGCCGCCGGAGATCGGCGTGACACGCACCCCCATCACTCGCCTGCCGATCAGCGTCGCACCGCAGCAACGCGGTCCGCGCAACGGACATTGATGTCCGACGACGACGCCGCTGCGGCCAAGTTCGCGGAGTCGCCGGTGGCGATGCTCGCCACGGTGGGACCCGACGGGGCACCGCATTTGGTCCCGGTGGTATTCGCGGTCCACAACGATGTCGTCTACACCGCCGTCGACGCCAAACGTAAGTCCACGCAACGGCTTCGCCGGTTGGCGAACATCGAAGGCAACCCCCAAGTCAGCATGCTCGTCGATCATTACGACGACGACTGGACGCAGTTGTGGTGGGTGCGTGCGGACGGCGAAGCGGCGGTCCACTACAGCGGCGAGGAGATGGCCGCCGGCTACGCCCTGCTCCGTAAGAAATACGTTCAGTACCAACGCATTGCGCTCGACGGACCGGTCGTCACGGTCGAAGTGCAGCGCTGGGCGTCCTGGCAGGCATAACCAGTCAGGCCGCGGCGGGCACCTTGTCGAGGAATCCGAGCACGGTCTGGATGCGACCGCTGGCGTCGGTGACGGCGACGTCGAAGCCGACGATTGGTGCCTCTGCACCCGCAGGCCCAAGCTCCCAGCCGAACCGCGCTTGGTTGTGGTGTCCGTCGACCGGGCCTGCCAACCGGAACACGAAGCCGGCGAACTGCTGCTGCACGGCGCCGATCATGGCGGCGATCGCCTCACGTCCTTCAGCGGCGGCCTGCGGGTCGATGTAGCGGGCGTCTTCGGTGTAGAGCTGATCGACGGCGGCCCGTCGGGCATCGGCGTCCGTCTCGTTCCAGGTGTCGATGTAGCGCTGTGCGAGTTCGTCATACGTGGTCATGGCTGTAACCCTCGCCGCGCGGCGGCCGTGTGTCGATTACCCGGCGGGTAGTTGCACGGTCACTCCGATGGACCCAACATGCCATGCATCTGGCCGATCTCGAACTGCTGCCACTCGACGATGATCTTGGCCATCTTGACGGCCGCCGGGTTCTGGCCCTGCGCAATTTCCGGCTCGGCCATCGCGACCGCGCCCTCATGGTGAATGATCATCGAGTTCAGCCATAGGTCGTCGAACTCGGCGTCCTTCAGCGTGGGCAGTTTGTCCATTGTGGCCGTGTCGACCATGCCGTCCATGCCCATCCCGTCGTCGTGCCCCATGTGATCCGGGACAGCCGGTTCGCCCCACTGCTGGAGCAATCCCTGCAGCGTCTCGATCTGCGCCTGTTGATCCAGCGCAATGTGCTTGGCCATGATCACGAGTTGGCGGTTTGTGGTTCGGGACGGGACCATCGCCGCCATGTCGAGTGCCTGCTGATGATGCGGAATCATCTTCCTGGCAAACGTGACGTCGGCCGCATTGTGCTGGGTCGCATGCGGATCCGAAGGCGGCGACGAAGCCGCGCATGAACTCACGACGGCGGTCGCAACCACCGCACCGAGGAGAGCGATGATGCGCATCCCGACGGACGGCATGCACCCAGCGTACGGATTACCGTCGCGCTCGCAGCAGTGTCACGCGCACGGCGTAGTCGGTGGGCGGCGGGTCTGACTTCTACCGCCCCCGCTTCTACCACCCCCGCGAAAGTCATCGAAACGGTTGTGCTCGGTGTCGGTTGGGGGAATTGTGGTTTAACACACGCCTCGGTAGCAGAGCCGCTGCCATCAGGAGGGAATGTCATGGCTGACAAGACGACAACTTCTGCGGGCGCCGGAGCCGCCCCCACCGCGGACAGTCCGGCCGCCATCCGCAACGTGGTGCTGGTGGGCCCATCGGGTGGCGGCAAAACCACACTCGTCGAGGCCCTGCTGGTCGCCTCCGGGGTTCTCACCAGACAGGGCTCGACTGTCGACGGCAGCACAGTGTGTGACTTCGACGAGGCCGAGATCGCACAGCAGCGATCGGTCGGCCTGGCACTGGCATCGCTGCAACACGATGGTGTCAAGGTCAACCTGATCGACACGCCCGGCTATGCCGACTTCGTCGGCGAGCTACGGGCCGGGCTGCGCGCCGCAGACTGCGCACTGTTCGTGATCGCGGCCAACGAGGGCGTCGACGATCCGACCAAGTCGCTGTGGCTCGAGTGCGCCCAGGTGGGCATGCCGCGCGCCGTGGTGATCACGAAACTCGACCACGCCCGCGCGAACTATGAGAGCGCTCTGACGGCCGCGCAGGAGGCGTTCGGCGACAAGGTGCTTCCGCTTTACCTGGCCGCCGATACGCCGTGCACCGGGCTGATCGGGCTGCTGTCACAGACGCACTACGAGTACGCCAACGGCAAGCGCAGCGGGACGCATGCGCCGGACGCGTCGTACTCCGGCTCGATCGAGGAGCTGCGCGGCACCCTGATCGAGGGAATCATCGAGGAATCCGAGGACGAGACGCTGATGGAGCGCTACCTCGGCGGCGAAGAGATCGACCAGGCGGTGCTGATTGAGGACTTGGAGAAGGCGGTGGCTCGCGCCTCGTTCTTCCCGGTGATGCCCGCCTGCGCCGGCACCGGTGTCGGAACGCTGGAACTGCTGGAGATCATCACCAGCGCGTTCCCGTCGCCGCCGGAACACACGCTGCCGGAGGTGTTCACCCCACAAGGCAAGGCGCGCACCGGGCTGACGTGCGACCCGAACGGACCGCTGCTCGCCGAGGTCGTCAAAACGACGTCGGACCCCTACGTCGGCAGGGTCAGTCTGGTGCGGGTGTTCTCCGGAACCATCACTCCCGACGCGACAGTTCATGTGTCGGGCCATCTCTCGCAGTTTTTCGGTTCGGAAGGATTCCTCGCCTCGGCTGCCATCCACGCCGACTCCGGCGCGATGGCTGCTCACGCCGACCACGACGAGGACGAGCGCATCGGCACGCTGTCGTTCCCGCTTGGCAAGCAGCAACGGCCCGCGCCCGTGGTGGTGGCCGGCGACATCTGCGCGATCGGCAAGCTGAGCCGGGCCGAGACCGGTGACACGCTGTCGGACAAATCCGATCCGCTGGTGCTCAAGCCGTGGACGATGCCGGAGCCGTTGCTGCCGGTGGCCGTGCAGCCCCGCGCCAAGACCGATGAGGACAAGCTGTCGGTCGGGCTGCAGCGGCTGGCGGCCGAAGACCCGACGCTGCGCATCGAGCAGAACCCGGAGACCCATCAGATCGTGCTGTGGTGCATGGGCGAGGCGCACGTCGGCGTCGTGCTCGACGCGCTGAACCGGAGGTACGGCGTCGCGGTCGACACCATCGAGCTGCGGGTCCCGCTACGAGAGACGTTCGGCGGCAACGCTAAAGGACACGGCAGGCACGTCAAGCAGTCCGGCGGACACGGTCAGTATGCGGTGTGTGACATTGAGGTGGAGCCGCTGCCGGAGGGCTCGGGCTTCGAGTTCGTCGACAAGGTCGTCGGTGGGGCGGTGCCGCGCAACTTCATTCCCAGCGTCGAGAAGGGCGTACGCGCGCAGATGGAGAAGGGGGTCGGCGCGGGCTTTCCCGTCGTCGATATCAGGGTGACGCTGTTCGACGGCAAGGCGCACAGCGTGGACTCATCGGACTTCGCGTTCCAGATGGCCGGCGGGCTGGCGCTGCGCGAAGCGGCCGCGGCCACGCGGGTGAATCTGCTCGAGCCGGTCGATGTCGTATCGGTGCTCGTGCCCGACGACATGGTCGGCGCCGTGATGGGCGACCTGGCCGGGCGACGGGGTCGAGTACTCGGCACCGACAAGGTCGGCGAGGACCGCACGGTGATCAAGGCGGAGATCCCTGAGGTCGAATTGACCCGTTACGCAATCGATTTGAGATCACTGTCGCACGGCTCCGGATCGTTCACCCGGGCGTTCGCCCGCTACGAGCCGATGCCCGAGTCCGCAGCGGCGAAGGTGAAAACGTCTGCCTGAGTCGGTTCTCGGCATCGACTTCGGCCGGGTGATCGAAGGCGGCCTGGGCACGGACGAGGCGGCCGACACCAGCTTTCTCGGCTCCAGCCTGGAAGAGGCGATGGAGTCGCCGGCGACGCCTGGCGCGTTCGAGGTCATCCCGCGGCTCGTCGAGTTGTTCGAGGGCAGGGTGTGGATCATCTCGAAATGCGGTGAGGAGACTCAACGTAAGACCGTGGCGTGGTTGGACCGCCACGACTTCTACGGCCGCACCGGCCTACCACGCGGCAATGTGAGGTTTTGCCGCGAGCGCGCCGAGAAGGCCGTTCACTGTCGCGACCTTGGGATCACTCACATGATCGACGACCGGCTCGATGTGCACCGCGCCATTCGCGAGGTCGTGCCGCATCTCTATCTTTTCGGTCCGCAGGACGGCGAAATCCCGGACTGGGTTGTCCACACGCCGGACTGGTCCGCGGTCGAGGCCGTACTGACCGCCACGCCTGCCTGCTAGCAGGGGGCGGCTTGTGGGCGCCAACCTGGGCGACGCCTGTCGGTGCGCGGAGAAGCCTGGACTCAGGGAAGCACTCAATCTTCGTTACTTGTAATTGATTTCGAAGGAGTCCTGCTATGAATCTGAACCGACTGATTGGGAGTGTCGCGATTGCAGGTGTGGTCGGGGCGTTCACCCTCGGCATCGGCGCGGGCGCCGCCAACGCCGAGTCGGGCCAGGCGCATTCGACGACCGCAGAGGTTCAGCCCGCCGACCGGCACGGTTACGGGCATGGGCATGGCTGAGACCGGGGCTACGGACACGCCTACTACCACGGCGGTTGGCCCGCGGATCGTTGGTGGCATCCGTGGGGTTTACCGTGGCATCGGTGAGTCGAAACACTCTGCCCGCCAGCATCATTCCTCCTGGTCGCCCTCGGGTGGGTCGGTGTTGCCGTGGAGGAGTTCTTCAGGGTGGTGCGCGTGGTTGACTTCGGGGGCGGTGGTGCCGTCGGTCCAGGCCAGTCGGCCGGTGTCGGTGACGCTGGTTTGGTAGTGCCCGTCGGTGACCAACTTGTGGTCGGGCTCGCAGGCGAAGAACAGGCAATCGGCATCGGTTCTGCCATCCGGTGTCCAGTCCGGGCTGTGGTGCACCTCGCTGTGATAGCCCGGTGCCAGACAACCGGGCCGGGTGCAGCCGCCGTCGCGGGCATAGCAGATGATGCGCTGATCGGCGGTCGCGATACGGGTCTGGCGGCCTAGGTAGATGGGTCGTTCGGTGTGGTCGTCGAACACCGCCAGATAGTGGATCGAATCGGCGCCTATTCGGATCAAGTCGCGCATCGGCAGCACGCCATCCCCACCGGTACGCGCCGGCGAGGGCATCGGAATGTCGGGATGGGTGACCGCGTGGGCGGCCTGGTTGAGTTCGGCCAGCGTGGTGCGCACGATCACTGTCACCGGATGACCGCGATGACTTCCCAATCCGCCCGAGGCGATACCCGCCTTGAGCCCGAGTTTGAGGCCGTCGTGGCAGCGCTGCGCCCCACTGCGGTCATCGGGGGCTTCGGTGACGCTGCCGTCGGGTAGGTGGCGGCCCGGCCGGGCGGCGGCGGTGACGGCCTCGATGTAGGCGCGGCCTTCGGGATCGACGTAGCCGGCGAACCGCGATAACCCATCCCGGCCCTGCGGACCCAGCACCATCCCGCGCCGCCGCGCCCGGTCGGATTCGTCGTAGTCGCCGTCGGGGTTGAAGATCTCATCGATGCGCCGCGCCAGGGTCTTGACGATCTCGGCGTCGTTCTTGGTCGCTTCGCGCACCAGGCTGCGCTCGACATCGACGCGGTCGGTAGCCGACACACACGAGGGCAACTTCTCCAGAGCCTGCCCGATCACCTGCAAATGATCCTCACCGATCACACCGGCGGCCACCGCGTCAGCCACATAGGGCAGCTGCGGTGGCAGCGGCGGACCCGAGAGTGGGCGGCGCGGTGACAACCGCGCCGCGGTCTTCATCCGGCGTTTGACCTCCCGCGGGGCGATCCGCAGTCGCGCGGCCAAGCTATTGACCAGGGCAGGCACCATCGCGGTTTCATCGGGCGGATCGGCGATCTCACCGAAGAACCGATACATCAACCCCCGATTAGTGCGCTCCTGGACCTCCAGCCGCTCGGCGAGGGCAACCCGAAACTCGTTGCCTACCGCATCAGACGACAACCCCCGCATCTCGGCATAGGCGGCATCGACCTGCTCGGCCAGCGCGTCAAACCGCTCCCGCGCCGCCTCCCCAGTAACCAATCCGCCCATACCCCAACGCTATCCAGCGACGCGTCAAAACCCGGCCCGCTACAAGATTCCTCACAAATCTGTGGATGAAATCGCACCTGGGGACAACCCACCGAATAGCACAGAGAATGTCAGACCAACATGCTAAGCCGCGCAGGGAATCGATGCCGCCAGTGACGTACCCACCCCGGCCGGGCTGTTGACCCACAGGTGACCGCCGACCGCCTCGACACGGTCGACCAGTCCGATCAGCCCCGATCCGTTCGAAGGGTCGGCGCCGCCGGCTCCGTCGTCGGAGATCATCAAGTCCAGTTGGCCATCGGCAGTCCGCACGCTGACCTTGACCTCTTCGGCGCGCGCATGCCGGGCCGTGTTCGTAAGTGCCTCCGCCACAACGTAATACGCTGCCACCTCGACACTATCGGGCAGCCTGCCAGGCACGTCGACATCCAGATCAACCGGCACCACCGAACGGCACGCCAGCGACCGCAGCGCAGGCTCGAGCCCGCCCTTGGACAGGATCGCCGGATGGATGCCGCGCGAGATCGCGCGTAACTCCTCGCAGATATCGCCGAGACCCTGCACGATCTCGTTCAGCTGCCCCCTGACCGCATGCTGCCCATCGGGCAACGCCACCTCGGTCATGCGAGCCTTGAGCGCCAGCGATACCAGCCGCTGCTGCGCCCCGTCATGTAGATCGCGCTCGAGCCGACGGCGCGCATCGTCGGCAGCGGTCACGATCCTCATCCGCGACGAAGTCAGATCCGACCGAGCCTGCGCGTTCGCAATGGCCATCGCCACCAATCGAGCGAAGTCCGCCAGCCGCGCCTCGGTTTCGCGCGGAAATGGTTGGGCACGGGATGAACTCACTACCGCGATGCCCCATTCTTGTCCGTCTACGACGATCGGGGCAGTCCGCCTGACGGACATCGTGAGCCCACCTGACTCAGCAACCAGCACCGCGGTGCCGTCGGGTTCATAACGAAACAATGCAGCATGTTCAGCACGCAGAGCGCTCGCCAATTCCCTTGTCACCGTTGAGAACACGTCACTCGGCGGCAACCCTTGCGCCACCGCGGTCGCGACACGACGCAGCGCCGCCTGCCGCTCAGCGGCCCGTTCGGCTTCTACCGCTCTGGCCCGTGCCACCCCGGCCAGCGTGTTCGCCATCAACGTGATGACGAGAAATACACCGATCACCACCCAGTTGCGCAGGTCGGCCGGATCGAAGCTGTCGTTCGGCCAGTCGCGAAAGTAGCCGAATCCCAGCGCACTCACCACCGACGTCGCCGCGGCCAAGCCGGTGCCCCAGCCGATCGCGACCACCAGGGCACCGAGCAGATAGACCACGCCGAAGGTATCCATCGGCGCAAGGGTCCGCAGCACGACCACCATGAGCGTCTCGGCTGAAATCGCCACAGCCGCAACCAACAATCCCACCCACATCGGTGGCGCGGTCGGTCGCACAAGCAACGACAACACCCGGCCGGTCACACCCCTTGATAGCTCGGACGGCTGTCGGACGGCTGTGCAGGTGCTGTCGGACGGCTGCGAGGCTGTCAAGTGCCGCTAGCGGTAATCATGAATGGCCGCCAGCGTCGAAGACCCGCACCGCGAAACCCGCAATCGTGTCTCGACATGGACACCACCACCGACACACGCCTGGTCCGCCATGTCGTCGTGACGGTCATTCTCGCCGCGACGGCAGTGGTGGTTGCCTGGGAGGTCCTGTTCACCGGCCCCGGTATGGGGGTTAACCGGTATACACCAGGTCGGGTTATCAGTACCGGCGTTGGGGGGCCAGCCATGCAGACAGCGCCAAGGCTCATAGCGAGAGTTGTGAGCATACAACAAGATCCGTCGCCAACAGGAGTGACGCATGCTCAGTACCGCCGCACCATCCGAATTCCGTGATGACGACCTGGCCGCGCGCTTCGAGCGCGACGCCGTCCCATTGATCTCAGCGTTCTACCCGCAGGCCATGAAGCTGACCCGCAACCGCACCGAGGCAGAGGACCTGCTGCAGGAGACCGCGGCCAAGGCGTTCGCCGGATTCCATGGCTTTCGCGACGGCACCAACCTCGGCGGCTGGCTTTATCGCATCCTGCGCAACACGCACATCAGCGGCTATCGCAAGCAACAGCGACGGCCCGCGCAGTGGCTCACCGACGAGATCACCGACGGTCAACTGCTCGCCGAGGCGCGCCACACCTCGACCGGACTGCGCTCCGCGGAGGATCAGGTGCTGGACATGCTCGGCGACACCGACGTCAGGGCGGCGATGCGCCAGCTACCCGAAAAGCTGCGCACCGCAGTCTATTACGCCGATATCGAGGGCCGCCGGTTCAAAGAGATCGCCGAGATCACCGACGTCCCCATCGGAACGGTGATGTCCCGGCTGCACCGCGGGCGCCACCGGCTGCGCTCCCTGCTGGCCGAGGTGGCCAGGGACCGCGGCTACGGTCTTACCGACGTCGCCTGATCACCGCGGCGGGTCGCCGCGCCACGAGAAGCTATTGACGTACTTGCCCATGTCCAAGGCGATTTGGAGATTCGCGCCCGATGGCTTACCGCTTCCGAAGGTCGGCCCGAACTGACGGAACGGGCCCACCGCGGCGGCGACCAAGGCCAGGTCATTCTTGACGGCCACCATCACCAGTACCCGCATCTTCATGTAGCTGCTGTTGGCCCCCTGCGGCCAGCAGTCGGCCGCTTCGCCGTAGCCGGGCTGATAGCCGACCATCGCATTGGGAATCTGGTATGCGGTGCGCGCGTCCGGAAATGTCTTGCTGATCAAGCTTTTCGCGATCTGCTCCGGCGACCGGTTCCCCGCAGGCTCGCTGAACAACTGCAGCGTGCCGCCGTCGCCTGCCTGCAGGTCCGCGGTGACGCCATTGGGTTTGGTGGTGATTTTGTATGCCGTTCCCTCGGCGGGATACGACACCGAGAAGGCGCCGTCCGCTGCGGTGAACCGCGGATTGGTTTCCACTGGCGTGCCCGTCGGCGGATGCCCGCAGTTGGGTGGGCACATGTATCGGGCGGGTGGCTTGGATCTCAGCAGCGTCACTCCGACGAGCACCGCGGCCACCACGGCGATGGCGGTGAACCAGATCAACAGCACCCTGACACGGGAATGGCGCACCGGGGGCGCGACATAGGTACCCGGCGGCACCGCGTAACCCGGAAAGAAGGTGGGAGAGCTCACGATCCGTCGGTCTCCTGTTCGCTGCGCACCGGGCGCGTGTCACGGCGTGCGGTTCGCGACGACCGTGACGATGCCCGCGTCGCGACACCGCAGGCGGGGCAGAACGCCATATCGGGCACGACATGCCCGCAGTGCGGGCACAGCAGCGGCTGGTCGGAATGGATCTCGTCGTGCGCCTCGTGTAGCAGCGCAAGGTGCAACCCGATGCGCAACAACAACAGCGCGAGCCCCGCCACGGCCAGATACAACACGAGCATCAGCACCTGCGGGAAATGGGAAACGTCGACCAGACCAAGCCCCAAATACACGGCCAGCACCGCCACAGCGAACGACACCAGCAGCGCGCGCACCACACCGGGGCGCTGCTTCTCCTTGCTCGGCGGGCGCCTGAACCACAGGGCGGCACCGATCAATCCGCCCGCCGCCGCCGCGGTGAGCGGCACCGCCACTCCCCTAATTCCCGCCTCGACGAGCAGGCTGTCCATCGGCCGCTTGCTGACCACTCCGCTGCCGAACTGCGGGGCCAGCCGCGTCAACGTCGCGGCCGCGGTGAACATCAGCGCACCGAGCGCCCCAACCATGAAGCCCTCCAACGCTTCCCGCGTCGGCGGGTGCAGCAGCCGCACGACCACCGCGGGCGCCAGCATCAGGATCACTCCGCCGAGCGGGATGCCGATGCCCATGCTCAACAGGCGTGCTCCAACGACGCCTGCGCCCAACCCAATTCCGTACGACCGGGCCACCATCGCGCCGGTCAACAACACCCAGCCCACACCCAGCACGATGCCGAGCACTCCGGTCAGTACCCATGTGCGCACAGGAATGTCGCGGTGCGCATCGGACTCGCGCAGATAGATGAGAAACAGGAACGGGAAGCCCAGTGACGAGACCGCTACCAGGGCGCCGGGCATTCGCAAGACCGCGAACACCACCAAGGCAACCAAAACCAAGGCGAGCCCGACGCGGAATACGTTGCGCGACCGTGCCGGCAGATGCGGGAACAGCGAACTGGCAAGCGACGGCTGTAGCAGATGCTCGCCCGGCGCCGCGCCGAAGTCACGAATACGCAACCAATCCGGCCCCTCGCCGGGGCGCGGCTCCAGATGACAGCCACACAGTCCGCAGTACTCGCCGGCCGGCACGTCGACCTTGCAGATCCGGCATTCCGTCTGCGGCACTTGGGCGCCCACGTTCTCGTCGTTCGTACTCATTGCGTCGCCTTCTGCACGATCAGCAGGTTGCGCACCAGGTTGTCGATGTCGGGGGTGCCGAGGCCGGTCACCAGGTCGTAGCCCGGGGCGGCGTCTTCAACGGCGTTGCCGCCCAACACCACGTCGCGAAATCCTGGCAGCGGCGCACCTTCGGCGATTCGGTACAGCAGCGGGTTGAGGTCGCCGAGCGCCCGCCCGCCGTTGGCGAGCAGGTACTGATTCATCACTGCGGCGAGGCCTGCCCAGATCGGCGCGGACTGCGATGTCCCGCCGCCGACGAGGTCCTGCTGGTCGAACACGATCCGAACGCCGGTGAACGGGTCGGCGACCGCAGCGACATCGGGGGTCAGCCTGCGCGTCGGATCCTTCTGCGCCATCACGGTGCGCTGCCAATCCGGCCGGTCGAACAACGACGACACCCCACCGCCAGTGCCCTGCGACAGCGGTACGTCAAACCACGCCTGCTCGGCCTGCCACACCCCGTTGGTGTCGGTCGACAGCGTGGTGCCGCCGACATCGACCATCTCCGGCAGCGAGGCCACTGAATCCAGCCCGACGTCACTCGCACCCGGCGGCGACGACCAGTCCTCACCGCCCTTGCATTCCAGCCCTGCAAGGTCGCCGCTGGCGTTGAAGGCCGTCGTGCCGTGCGAATGCGCGGTTTTCAACGCCGACTGCACCGGCGCGAGATCGGCCGCGGTGATCAGCTTGTCGCAGCCCCACCCGATCGAAAAGCTCCACACCGCACCGGGGAACTGCCGGTCGGCGTCCTCGAGCATCTGCCCGATTTTCTCGTAGCCGCCGGCGCCTTCGACGGTGGAGCGGGCGTTCCACACCACCTTTCGCGCATCGGGCGCTGCAGCATGGGCGACCTCGAGGTCCATCGTGGTTTCGCCGCGCGCCTCGCCGGGCTGCCCGCCAATCACCGTCGGGGTGAACTTTGGCAGCTTGTAGGTGGTGGCGAACCTGTCGAGGTCGGCCTGTTCGAAACCATCGAACGCGAAGAAGACGATCGTGGCGCCCTTGCCGGTGAACCCCGCGGCCGCCAACTTGCCCGCGTTGTACGTCGTCAACAAACTTGCGGGCGTCAGCCCTTTGTCCGGCACATCCAGCGGCAGGATCGACGGCCGCGACGTGTGGTGCGGCGTGTAGCCAAGGATCCTGCCGAACTCCGTGACCTCAGCACGCAGCGAGTCGGGGATCGCCGGCTGCTGCGGTGACGCGTAGAACACCTGCCCGCGCTGGCCGCGGTAGTCGTGCACCTCGACGTCGAAGGCCTTCGCGACATTCTCGGCAGCACCCTCGACGACCGCCCACTCCTCGCCTGGACGCCACCGGACGTCGAGGTCGTTGTCATCGGCCCAGCCGTACAGCGCATCGGGCCGGCTCGAATTGCGCAGGGCAGCGGTCAGCTGCGTGTCGGTGCGGTGCGACGGCCCGAGGTCGGTGGAACTGGCCAACAGGTACGCATATGGCCCGCTGATCAGGCTGGCGGTGCCCGACACCGACGGGCGCAAGTCGGAGACGAGCGCGAACACGCCGACAGCGATCAGCGCCAGCGTTGTGAAGTGCCGGGCCACCACGTAAGCCAGCGTACGTCCGAGCTGGCCAGGGGCGGTTCTAGTGATCGCCGGGGACGGCCGTCGCGGGCGGCGGCGCCTTCACCGGCGGCGTGAACAGGTTGCCACCGGTCGGGTTGATCGACTTCTCCGTCGGCGCCGGCGGGGCCGGGGTGGCCGCTGACGTGGTGGTCGTGGTGGTCGTGGTGGTCGACGTCTCCGGCGCCTTCTGCTCTTCCTTGGCGCACGAGGCGGTCAAGCCCACCATCGTGACAACCGCGGCACCTCCGACAAGCGCCGCGACACGGCGAGCGATCCGACCCATGATTTGTCCTTCCCGACCTCTGCCAGCGGATTTGAAGATCAATGCGGCGAAACCGAACTCTAATCCAATGTTTTAGCAGTCGCACAGTGATTACGCAGCCGTCGCTCAGCGCGTGAGGGTTGAACGGCACGTCCACGGGATATCCCCTCCCGGTGTACCAACAGGTTCTCGACCCGGTAGCGCATTCCCTGGCGTGGAGCTCTCTGATCGCTGCGCTGCCGCTGCTGTTGCTGTTCGTGATGCTGGGCGCGCTGCGGGTGACCGCCTGGGTGGCGTCGTTGGTGTCGCTGGCGCTGGCGATCGTGCTCGCGATCCTGGTGTACGGAATGCCGCTCGGTCAGACGCTGCTCGCTGGGACCGAAGGTGCGGCGTTCGGGTTCTTCCCGATTCTCTGGATCGTGATCAACGCGATCTGGGTCTACCAAATGACCGTTCAGACAGGGCATTTCGACGTCTTGAGGCGGTCGTTCGCTCGGGTCAGCGACGACCAACGCCTGCAAGCGGTCATCATCGCGTTCTCGTTCGGCGCGCTGCTGGAGGCGCTGGCCGGGTTCGGCACCCCCGTCGCGGTGACATCGGTGATGCTGATGGCCCTCGGCTTCCGCCCACTCAAGGCAGCGGCTCTTGCGCTAACCGCCAACACCGCACCCGTCGCGTTCGGCGCGATGGCCACCCCGATCCTGACCCTTGCCAAGGTGACCGACCTGCCAAGCGACACACTCGGCGCGATGGTGGGCAGGCAGACGCCGATCCTCGCGCTGTTCGTGCCGCTCGCGCTGGTCGCGATCGTCGACGGATGGCGTGGTCTGCGCGAGACCTGGCCGGTGGCGCTGGTCTGCGGCATTGTGTTCGCTATCGCGCAATACGCGACCTCGAACTTCATCTCGGTACCGCTGGCCGACGTGGTCGCGTCGCTGCTGTCGGCGGCAGCAGTGGTCGTGATGGTGCGGGTCTGGCGGCCGCGCGCCGAGCCGGCTCCTTCCGTCGTCGCGGGCGGCGCCGCCGACGAACCGACCCCCGAATTCGCGCAGCGGGTCACCAATCCCGACAGCCGGGCAGAGGTCGCCAAGGCGTACGCGCCCTACGCGATCATTATCGCGGTCTTCGTCATCTGTCAGATCACTGCCGTCAAGAAGCTGCTCGACAGGGCGACCATCAAGTTCGGATGGCCGGGCCTGCACGTCGTCAGCCCCAAGGGAAAACCGGTGTCGCTCACCGAATTCACCCTCAATCTGCTTACCACCCCCGGCACCCAGATGCTCATCGCGGGCCTGCTCACGATGATCGTGCTGAAACTGTCCGTGCCGCGCGCGATCAAGGCCTACGGCGCCACGCTGGTGCAACTGCGGTTCGCGATCGTGACCGTGATGGTGGTGTTGGCGCTCGCGTTCGTGATGAACCTGTCGGGCCAGACGATCACACTCGGCACGTGGATGGCGGGCGCAGGCGGGGCATTCGCCCTGCTCTCGCCGGTGCTCGGCTGGCTGGGCGTTGCAGTCACCGGCTCGGACACATCCGCGAACTCGCTGTTCGGCGCCCTTCAGGTGACCGCGGCGAAGCAGGCCGGGCTGTCCGATGTGCTGATGGCCGCGTCGAACAGCTCGGGCGGCGTGCTCGGAAAGATGATCTCGCCGCAGAACCTGGCCATCGCGGCGGCGGCCGTCGGCATGAACGGCAAGGAAGGCGACATCTTCCGCCGCGTGGTGGTGTGGAGTGTGGCGTTCCTGGCGTTCTTGTGCGTGTTGTCTGCACTGCAAGCGTCGGTGCTGTCTTGGATGGTGCCGTGACCAAACCGGTTGTCGGGCAGGCTATTTGGCCCGCACGGCGGTCAACGCCTCCTCGAGCGTCGGGTACAGCTCGAAGATCTGGTCGAGGCCGGTCAGCTGGATCGGGCGACTGGTCGCGGCGCTGTTCGCAACCACCGCGAACTGTGCGCTCTGGCTGACGTTGTTGTGGGTGGCGACCAGGGCCTGCAGGCCTGCTGAGGCCAGGAACCCGACCTCGGACAGGTCGATGACCAGCCCCGTCGGTTTGGATATCAGCGCTTCGTCGATCGCGGCTTCCAAAGCGGGGACCGTGGCCAGGTCGATATCCCCATCGACCTTGAGCACCGCGATCCCGTTCTGGTAGGCGAGCGCGGTGGCGATCGCTTCCTCGGCGGGCATGGGGAGAGCCTAATAGGCAATCGCCACCGGAGTTTGGTCACTTCGACGGTTGGACTCCCGGCCCAAAGACTAGGGTCGGCTCGAAGACCTCATGGATTTCGATCGGGGCGCGAGTGGAGTTGGGAGACCCAATGTCTGAATCGACCACGGATCTTGCCGCTGGCCTCACCATCCCGCCGGCCGAGCTGGTCGGCGAAGTACTGCTCCCCCAACTCGTCCAGCACCTGCGCCAAAATCGCACCGCGTTGCGTGAGGAGTGGGCGCGCCGAATCACCGAGGCAGAACTGCTCACCGCGATGTCTCCAGAGGAGATCTTCTCCGAGGCCACCACGGTGTACGACAGCTACGTCGAGGTACTCGAGACCGGTAGCGTCGAAGCGCTGCAGGACTACGCGCGCGATCTGTCGGAACGCATCATTCCCCGAGGCGTCGAAACCGACGAGGTGGTCGGCATCGTGCTGCTGCTGCGCGACGTGCTGGCCCGTTCTCTGTTCGAGAAGTACCAAACCGACTTCAACCTGCTGAACCGGGTGCTCGACGCGTACGAGCCCGCCGCCAACCGCATCGCGAACACGGTGGCCGTCGGCTTCGTGCAGGAACGCGAACGCATCATCCGCCAGCAGCAGGAAGCCATCCGCGAGCTGTCCACACCCGTTCTTCAGGTGCGCGAGCAGCTGCTGATTCTGCCGATCATCGGCGTTCTCGACAGCCAGCGCGCCCGTCAGGTCACCGAGCAACTGCTTCGTGCGATCCGCGCGAACCGCGCGAAGGTGGTCGTCATCGACATCACCGGTGTGCCGACCATCGACTCCACGGTGGCCAACCACCTGGTGCAGACCGTCGACGCATCGGGCCTGATGGGCGCCAGCGTGATCATCACCGGCCTGTCGTCGGACATCGCACTGACTCTGGTGACGATCGGGCTCGACCTGTCCAAGATGAACGCCGTCGGCGACCTGCAGGGCGGTATCGAAGAGGCCGAGCGGCTGCTCGGTTATGAAGTGACCCGCACCGGCGAACAGAACGGATGATCAGCGCTAGCGCGACGCACTCATGCCAGTACCCATCCTGAAACAGGGCGCGATCCTGATCGCATCGGTGCAGGCCGCGCTCACCGACTCCGATGCCGAGCGGCTGCGCCACGACCTGATGGAGCGGGTCAGCCGGTACCGCGCCCACGGCATCATCGTCGACGTCACCGCGATCGACGTGATGGACTCGTTCGCTGCTAGATCACTGCGCACGATCGCGCACATGACCCGACTGCGCGGCGCCGACACCGTGATCGTGGGTCTGCAACCCGAAGTTGCGTTCGCGATGGTTCAGCTCGGCCTTGTCTTCGACGACATGTACACCGCGCTGGACCTCGAAGAGGGGCTCGCATTTCTCACCCGCCAACTCGAATCGCGCCAGCCGACGGTCGGGCGCGACGGTGCCGAATGACGGCGAGCGAAGACGTGATCGACGTCAAGAACTCCGACGACATCGTCGCGGCCCGCCAGGCCGGGCATCAGCTCGCCCGCGACCTCGGTTTCTCGCTGACCGATGTCACGATGATCGCCACGGCGATTTCCGAGGTCGCGCGCAACATCACCAGCTACGCAGGCTCTGGCGCGATCCGGGTCGCCGTTGCCGAGCGCGACGGCCGCAAGGCGTTGGTGGTGCGTGCCGAGGACGAGGGTCCCGGAATCGTCGACATCGAACGGGCTCTGGAGGACGGCTACTCGACGGGGCGGGGGCTTGGCCTAGGGCTACCCGGTGCGCGACGCTTGATGGATCGACTGATTATCGAGTCGACGCCCGGGCAGGGCACGGTCGTTGAGATGTGGAAGTGGATCCCGGCCAATGCGTAGAAAAGGTTGGATCGGACCGATCGAGTGGGCAGCGGCGCGCCGGCCGTTACCGGGCGAGGAAGTGTGCGGCGACTTCCCGATCGCCGTCGACCTCGGCGGCACCGCAGCGTTGTTCGGAGTGGCCGACGGGCTCGGGCACGGCACTGCCGCCGAGACCGCCGCATTGCGCGCCGACGAGGTGGTCAACCGCAGCCGCAATGAGCCGCTCGACGTATTGCTGCAGCGCTGCCATCGCGGCCTCGCCGACACCCGCGGTGCCACAATCACGTTGGCCCGCATCGACTTCGAGACCGACACGCTGAGCTGGATCGGCATCGGCAACGTGACCGCCGACCTCATCGGCAAGAGCGCGGCCGGTGTTCAGATCCGCGCGTCCGCACTGCTAGCCGGGGGCATCGTCGGCTATCGCATCCCCCACGCGCTGGCCACCCATCAGGTCTCGATCAGTCCGGGCGATCTGCTCGTCATCGCCACCGACGGCATCCTCGAAGATCACGTCAGCGGCATCGACTTCGCCGCACCGGCGATGGCGATCGCCGAACACATTCTCGACGCGTACAGCAGGGAATCCGATGACGCGCTGGTGCTTGCCGCGCGACACCGGGGCGTCTCATCATGACCGGCTCGGAGACCAACGCGGAGTTCCACGCCTCCTACACCGCCGCGCTGAGCGCCTATCTCGATGACCAAAGCGAGGACACCCTCGCGGTCGGCCACGAGCTCGGTCGCCGCGCGCTGGCCAACCAGATCAGCATCCTCGAAATCATCGAAAACCACGCGCGGCTGACGGCCGGCGAGGACTCGGCGGTCGCGCTGCAGTTTCTGCTGCAGACGCTGGCGGCACTGGACGTCGCGACGCGCGGATTCATCGATGGCACAAAGCGATACGAACAACAGCGGACCCGCGCCGACAATCTGGCCGACCGCGACGAGTTCCGCACCGCACTGGTGAACTCTCTGCAGGAGGGCTTCTTCGTTTCCGACAGCAGCGGGGCGGTCATCGAGGTCAACGATGCGTTCGCCGACATCACCGGCTACGGGGCCGACGGTCTGCCATACGCGTGGCAACACCCGTGGATGGCCGACGACGCCGGCGATCGACTGGCGCGGCTGCTCGCGCAAGGCACGCTGGAGGCCGAGGCGCCGATCCGGCACCGCGACGGCCACACCGTATGGGTGGCGATGAGCGTCAACGCGGTCACCTCGCCGGGTAGCCACGACGCCAGGGGCACCTACGTCGGGACTATTCGCGACATCACCGCCGCGCGCGCCGCGGCCGAACGGGAGCGCGCCGTCGCCCAGCTCGCAACGGCGGTCAGCGTCGCGAAGAGCATCCGCGAGGTGCTGTCGGCCATGCTCGACGAGTGCCGCACCGCGCTGGGGGTGCGGCAGGTAGCCGCCATCGCGTGGCCGACGGGCGAGCACGTAGACCCGGCCGTCCACCTGGCAGGCACGCCCGCGACGGTGACCTGGTACGACCTCGAGCCGCCGCTGCGGCGGTCGCTCGACGACGCCCGCGCCTGGCTTCCCTTATCGGTCGAAACCATCGGCTGGACAACGGCATTCGACAATGCGCATGGCATCGTGGCCACTCTGACGCGCGACCTCACCCTGTGGCTCGAATTCGATGCTCCCCGCAGGGTCAGCGCGGAGGACCGGCAACTGGTCGCCGCGCTCGTCGGACACCTCAGCCTGGCGATGCAGCATGTTCGCCAATTCGAACTCGCCCGCGACACGTCGCTGACGCTGCAGCGGGCCATGCTTGCGCCGACGGAACTGCCGCCCGGCTTCGCGGTGCGCTACGAGCCGGCGGTGTCACCGCTGGAAATCGGCGGCGACTGGTATGACGTGCTGCCCGTTGGCGACGACCGGATCGGCATCATCGTCGGCGACTGCGTCGGTCGCGGGCTGGCCGCTGCGGCAGTGATGGGTCAGCTGCGCAGCTCGGCCCGGGCGCTGCTGCTCACCGGCGCATCGCCCGCGACGTTGCTTGAACAGCTCGACTCGGTCGCGGCGTTCATTCCAGATGCGTTCTGCACCACCGTCTTTGTCGCCATTCTCGATGCCCGATCCGAAACGTTGTCCTACAGCAGTGCTGGACACGTTCCTGCGGTACTCGCCAACGGCGCGCCGCAGCCGCAGTTGTTGACGGATGCGCGGTCAGTGCCGCTGGCCGTGCACCGAGACGAACCTCGCCCGCAAGCCACCGCGACACTGACCGGCGGATCGACCCTGCTGCTCTACACCGACGGGCTGGTCGAGCGGCGCGGCGAACCGATCGACGCCGGCATCGCTCACGTCGCCGACGTCTTGGTGCAGACGACGGAGATGCCCGTCGACACGGTGGCCGACGCGATGCTGGACGAACTGGCGCCGGCGCTGGGCTATGACGACGACGTCGCGATCGTGCTTTACCGCCATCCGGGCCCGGCGCTCGTCATTGAAATCGACGCGATTCCAGCACGATTGACCGATGTCCGGCATCAGCTCATTGCGTGGCTCCGCGGCGCGGGAGTGCCCGAGATGCAGGCCGCGGACATTGTGCTGGTGGTCAACGAGGCGTGCAGCAACAGCGCCGAGCACGCCTACCGCGGACAGGATCCGGGCCCGATGCGGGTGGAGGGGGCGGTTGACGATCAGCACATCCACATTCGGGTCGCCGACTCGGGCTCGTGGAAGACACCGCCCGCCGACCCCGGCACCAGGGGCAGGGGATTGCTGCTGATGCGGACGCTCAGCGAGGCGGTTGACCTAGAGGGAACTGCGCACGGCACCACCGTCGGCATGCGGTTCGCGGTCGGATAGGCCATGTCATGCACACCGTGACGGTTCACGTGATATGACAACTACGGCAATTTGCGGCTGTCGAGGCGAGGCAGACGGTGCGAGGAATCTCGCATGCGTTCAAGCGGGCCATCACTGGGCCTGCTGCCCGACGTCCCGGAGGTGCTGATGACCGAGAACTTCGGGGTGTCCAGTGCCGACGCGCGTGAGCCCGCGCCGATGCGCATCCTGCTACCAGCGATCCCCGCGAGTCTGGCCGTCATCCGCGCCCACCTGAGCAGGTGGTTGCCGACCGCGGCAGTCAATGCCTCGGCCGCCGCAGAGGTGCTGCTCGCCGTTGGCGAGGCCGCTTCCAATGCCGTCGAGCACGCTGTGCGCGGCGCTGCCCGCAACGTCGTCGTGGAAGTCACGGCACGGGCCACGGACACGGGTCTGGCGTTGACCGTCAAGGACAACGGCCGCTGGCATGCGCCGCCGCCGAGCCCGCAGGGCCATCGCGGCCACGGCAGCAGGTTGATGAGGGCCCTCGTCGACACAGTCACGATCACGCCAACCCCGCACGGAACCACGGTGGAAATGCGCAAGGAGCTCAAGGCATGACGAACAGTCAGTTCCAGTTGTCCGCCGCCGAGGCCGAGCAACCGCCGGTCGTCACCGCGTCGGGAGACATCGACCTGGCCAACGTCAACGAGTTCTCCGATGTGCTCAACCGCGCTGCCGCCGATGCCGACGCCATCACGGTCGACCTCTCGGAGGTGACCTACTGCGACAGCGCGGCCGTGCGGGCGTTGTTCGCCGTCGCCGCGACGACCAAGCTCGGGTTGATCGTGCCCGCCACAGGACCGATCATCACGCTGCTGAACATCTCCGGCCTCGACCGCGTCGCGACCGTGGTCACCCGAGACTGACCCCGCGATCACACATGGCCCCGACCCACTTTCAACCGCGCCAGCACCCGCAGTTGATGGCGCTGCTGCATCGCATCTTGGAGCGGATACAGTCCGATCACCTCGATGCGGTCGGGTTGGCGATCACTGTGCACGACAAGCGCGCCGGCGAGGTGCCGTCCGTGCTCGCCGCGATCGGTGTCGGTGCCGACATCGCCGAAGCGCAGCTCGCAGGAATCGGCGGTCCGGTTCCTGATGCCCATGCGTATCAGGTGCCGGTGCTGAGCCTCGACCTGTGGACCGACGACCGCTGGCCAGGGCTGACCGTGGCCACGATGAACGACCGTGCGCCACAACATGAATCGATCTGGGAACAGGTGCACGGCGCCGCCGCCGTGCCGGGTGTGTGGGCCGACGATGCGACGGTCGTCGTCTGCTGCACGCTGTCCCAGCCGGCCGGCGCGGCGACGGTGGCCAGCCTGATCAACTATGAACAGCTCATCTCTGCGGCGCTGATCACCACGGCGGCGGAGAACGCGTCGGCGATCGCCGACATCATCACGGTTCTGCAGTCGCGCGGCGCGATCGAACAGGCCAAGGGTGCGCTCATGGGCCTGGTGCGTTGCGACGCCGACCATGCATGGCAGATGCTGCGCCGCGGTAGCCAGGAGTTCAACGTGAAGCTGAGGGAACTGGCCGTCGCGCTCCTCGAGCACATCAGTGGCGCGCCCGCCGAGCAGCCCGACACCGGAACGCCGATCACACCAGACGAGCGCACCCGCGAGGCTGCCCGGTTGATGTGGGCCGCACTCTCGGAAGCCCCACTACCGCAATAGGTGAGCGCCGGGGCCTGCGCTGGTGCGGACGATCGTCGGAGCGTTGTAGCCGGCGTCGGCGACCGCTCTTCTGATGGCGTCGGCGATGTGGTCGGACTGCGCGGCCGGCGCCAGCGCGATCACACATCCGCCGAAGCCGCCGCCGGTCATCCTGGCGCCAAGCGCGCCCGCTGCCACCGCGGTGTCGGCGATCAGATCGATATGTTCGGTGGTGATTTCGAAGTCGTCGCGCATGGACGCTTGCGACGCGTTGAACAGCTGACCGATCGTCGTGAAGTCGGAGTCTTCAAGCGCTGCAACGACATCGAGCACCCGTTGGTTGTCGGTCAGGATGTGTCGGGCGCGGCGGGCATCAACCGGATCCGCGACGCCGGCGAGTACGGCCACGCCGCGATCCTGGACCTCGCGTAGCGACGACACACCCAAATCAGCTGCCGCACGTTCGCATGACGCCCGGCGCGACGCGTACTCTCCGCCGGCATGTTGATGCGGCGCCCGCGAATTGATCAGCAGCAACGCGACGTTGGCTGCGTCCGGATCGAACGCCACGGGTTCGACAGTCGGCTCACGAAAGTCGATCATCAAGGCCTTGCGCGGTTCGCCGCACAACGACGCCAGTTGGTCCATCATCCCGGTCGGCGCGCCGACGTAGTCGTTCTCGGCCCGCTGGGCAAGGCGGGCGAGCTCGATCCGATCGAGCTGCACGTCGGCACCGGCCGTCAATGCGCCGATCACCGCGCACTCCAGTGCGGCCGAAGACGAGACACCGGAACCCATTTCGACGTCGCTCGTGATCGACATCGTCCCGCCCCGGATGCGATGGCCCGCGTCGTGCAACGCCCAGATCACCCCCGCGACGTAACCGGCCCAGCCCGCAACATCTCCTGGAGCGGTGTCGAGCGGGATCGACACGTCGCGGTCTTCTCGGTCACTGTGCACCGCAATTGCCGTGTCGTCCTCGGGTGTGTAGGTGACCACCGTGCGTTCGGGTAGCGCGATCGGAAGCGCGAAACCCAGGTTGTAGTCGGTGTGTTCACCGATCAAGTTGATCCGGCCAGGCGCCACGTACCGAATCGCGCTCATGCCAGCTGCCGCAGTCGCTCGGCCACGCTTTCGGGCGTCACGTCGCTGATGAACGCGTCCATCGCGGACTCGGAGCCGGCCAAGAACTTCAGTTTGGTCGCGCTGCGCCGTACCGACATCAGCTCGACATGGAAGTATCCCTCACGCTGCTCGCCGGAGCTGGAGTATTGATGCAGCGCCGAAATATACGGCAGCGCAGTCGGATACATGCGATCGAACCGCTTCAGCACGTCTAGGTAGATCTGCGCGAAGCCGTCACGCTCCTCGTCGGTCAGGTCGACCAGGTTGTGTACGAACCGGTTCGGGTAGATGTGCACCTCCACCGGCCACCGCGCGGCGAAGGGCACGAACGCGGTGAACAATTCGGTGCCGGCGATGATGCGGCTGCCGTCGGCAACTTCGCGGGCGAGGATGTCGGTGAACAGGTTGCCACCGGTGCGGTCGGCATACGCGCGGGCCTCTCGCAGCATCTCCGCCGCGCGCGGCGGCAGATATGGATAGCCGTAGATCTGACCGTGCGGGTGGGTCAACGTCACCCCGATCTCCTCGCCGCGGTTCTCGAAGCAGAACACGTTCGCGATGCCCGGGCGCGCCATCAGATCCGCGGTGCGGTGCCGCCACGCGTCGACGACGAGGCGCGCATGCTGCGGCGAGAGCTGACCGAACGAGCCGGTGTGGTCGCTCGAGAAGCAGATGACTTCGCATCGACCGTGGCCCGGGGCGGACTGGAAAAGATCGCCGTCAGGGAACGGAAGATGGAAGGCAGCACTGCCCGCGCCGGACAGACTGGGGAACCGGTTCTCGAAGACCGCGACGTCGTAGGAGGCCGCGGGGATCTCACTGATCAGGCCGGTGGGGCCCGGGCACAGCGGGCATTGGTCCGGGGGCGGCTTGTAGGTGCGGTCTTGGCGCAGAGCCGCGATGATCACCCATTGCCCGGTCTGGCGGTCGAATCGCAACTGCGACTGCTGATCTGAGCGCGGGGGCAGCGGGCGTCGGTCGGGCACCGGCGCCGGGGTGTGCCCGGGCAGCGCGAACATCAACAGCTCGCGGCCGTCGGCCAGCGGCCACCTCGTCGGGTCGGTCACGGCTGCACCGTGGCAATGGTCAGCCGTCCGACGTGTTCTTCGATGATGCCGCGGTCGACAATGTCCAAGCCGTCGTCGACGATCAGGTTGTCAACCCGACGCATGCGTGCGAACACGTTTGTCCCCACTTCGCGGTACTTGGTGTGATCGGCGAGCACCGTCAGCTGCGCGCCGATGCCGATCATTGTCCGGTTCGTCTGTGCCTCAGCGATATTCGGTGTTGTCAGTCCGGCTTCCGGATCGAAGCCGTGCACGCCGAGATACGTGCCGTCGACCCGGAAGGAGCCGAGCGCGGCCTCGGCGACGGGGCCGACGAGCGCATCAGAGGGGGTTCGGACTCCGCCTGACAGATACACCTGCGGCGCGTCGGTGGGGTCGGCGCCGGGATCGGTAAGTACCTCGAAAACGCTCAGGGAATTCGTCACCACCGTGATCGAAGGCCTGCTCCGCAGCCTGCGCGCCAACTCGGTCGTGGTGGTGCCGGCGCTGATCGCGATCGTCATGCCGTCCTCGACGGTCTCCGCCGCCACCGCGGCGATGGCCGCCTTCTCCGCGCGCTGCTGACCGGCCTTGACCGACGACCACGGTTCTTCGCCGCGGTTGTGCCGGGTTACCGCGCCGCCGTGCACCTTGCGCAACAGATTCTGCGCGTCCAACGCGTCGAGGTCGCGGCGCACGGTCATCTCGGACACGTCGAGCTCGGCGGCCAGGTCGGCGACCCGGACCGCACCGTCGGCGTTCAACGCCCGCAAGATCGCATATCGGCGTTCGGCGGCGAGCATGGGAACGCACAATATCAAACAAAAATTCTTGATTTGGCCCAGTTTGCTGGGTTCGTCCTGTTAGTTTCTGGTTGTTTGTGACCGATCATGTGCTTGCTCCGCTCCCACTAAGGAGTTGATGACTACCAGATGACAGAGAACGTGCTGCGCCTCAACCTCGGCTGGCTCGACTACGTGCTCGTCGCGATTTACTTCGTGTTCGTCCTCGGCATTGGCTTCATCGCCCGAAGCCAGATCTCGACAAGCCTGGACTTCTTCCTCTCCGGCCGCCGACTGCCCGCCTGGGTGACCGGCCTGGCATTCATCTCGGCGAACCTCGGCGCCGTCGAGATCATGGGCATGTCCGCCAACGGTGCTCAGGTCGGACTGTCGACCATGCACTACTACTGGATCGGCGCGATCCCGGCCATGCTGTTCCTCGGTGTGGTGATGATGCCGTTCTACTACGGCTCCAAGGTGCGAAGCGTGCCCGAGTTCATGCGGCGGCGGTTCGGCCCAGGCGCCCATTTGGTGAACGCGATCAGTTTCGCCACCGCGCAGGTGCTCATCGCCGGCGTCAACCTGTTCCTGTTGGCGACGGTGATCAATGCACTGCTCGGCTGGCCGCGGTGGGTGTCGCTGATCGTCGCGGCGCTGGTGGTGCTCAGCTACATCACGCTCGGCGGCCTTTCTGCGGCGATCTACAACGAGGTCTTGCAGTTCTTTGTGATCGTCGCGGCGCTGGTTCCGCTGACCATCTTCGGCCTGGTCAAGATCGGCGGCTGGAATGGCTTGCGGGACAAAGTCATCGACACGATGACGGACGGCAAGGTGACCGCGACTACGCACGAGCAGCTCACCACATGGCCCGGTACGGCATTGTCCGGCTTCGCAAGCCCGGTGTGGTCGGTGATCGGCATCGTGTTCGGCCTCGGGTTCGTGCTCTCATTCGGGTACTGGACCACCAACTTCGTCGAAGTGCAGCGCGCGATGGCGTCCAGTTCGATCTCGGCGGCGAGGCGCGCCCCGATCATCGGCTCGTTCCCGAAGATGTTCATTCCGTTCGTGATCATCGTGCCCGGCATGATCGCCGCCGCTTCGATCGGCGACATGATCCGGCTGAAAACGACTGGCAAGGGCGACATCACGTACAACGACGCGATGCTGCTGATGATCCGCGACATCCTGCCCAACGGCTTGCTCGGGGTCGCGATCGCGGGCCTGCTTGCGTCGTTCATGGCCGGTATGGCGGCCAACATCTCGGCGTTCAATACCGTGTTCAGCTATGACATCTGGCAGGACTACGTCATCAAGGACCGACCCGACAGCTACTACATCGCGGTGGGTCGGATCGCCACTGTCGCAGCGACCATCCTGGCCATCTTCACCGCGTTGATCGCTGCGGGTTACTCCAACCTGATGGACTACCTGCAGACGCTGTTCGGGTTCTTCAATGCGCCGTTGTTCGCCACGTTCATCCTCGGCATGTTCTGGAAGCGCATGACATCGACCGCGGGCTGGGTCGGCCTTGTCTCCGGAACCCTTTCTGCGATCTTCATTTTCATTCTGTCCAAGGTCGGTGTGCTCAGCCTGCCCGGCCAGGGTGTGCCGTTCGTCGCAGCATCGGTGGCGTTCGTCGTCGACATCGCCGTCAGCGTAGCGGTCACCATGGTGACATCTCCGAAGCCTGCCAACGAATTGGTGGGGCTGGTGTACTCGGAGACGTCGAAGGACGTCTTCTCCGATCCCGAGAGCGCCGGAAAGGCCTGGTACTACAAGCCTGTTCCGCTCGCCACCGTTTCGCTGGTCATGGTCATCATGCTCAACATCGTTTTCCACTAGTTGGATTCCACTGATAAGGGACTACTGATGCGACACCTATTCGACGTTCGCAACATCATCGGCGCGCTGTTGGGCATCTACGGCGTAGTGCTGACCATCGCCGGCTTCGCCCCCGGACTGCTCGGCGACCACCACAGTGCCGCGACCGACAACCCCGTCGACCTCTATGTGGGCACCGACGCAAACTGGTGGGTGGGCCTGGTGCTGATCGGTGTGTCGATCGTGTTCATCGGATGGGCACTACTGCGTCCGGTGAAGATCGACGAAACCAGCCAGCAGACAACGGAACCCGAGCAGCACTAGCCCGAGCGGCGCGCCACCGCTGCCTCGAGCTGTTCCTCGTAAGCACCCTCGTCGCGACCAAGCGCGATGGTCGCCGACACCATCGCGATCGTGCTGATCGTGATCAGCACGGCGTCGAGGTGGCTGACGTCCAAGTTCTCGCCAAGCACGATCGCGCCGAGCAAGACGGCGATCAGCGGTTCGAGCACCAGCATCGTCGGCACCGACGTCTGCAGCGACCCGGCGTGAAACGCCGACTGCTGCAGGAACGTTGCGAAGACCGCAATCAGCGCAAGCAGATACGGCACCGGCGTGCTCAGCAATGCGCGCACGCCTTCGTGAATCAGCACGTGCATCAACAGCTTGGTCAGCACCGCGACGACACCGAACAGCACACCGACCGCGAGTGCGAGTAACACGGCGCGCTTCCAGCCCATGGTGCGAGTCGCGACTACCACGCACGCGCACACCGCGGCCATGCAGATCACCGCCACGAGCGCGGACAACGGCAGCGACGCCTCGTAGTCACCGGGGCGGGTCTTGGCGAGCACGACGAACACCGCGAGCGCGACCGTCAACACCACAGCCCACACCCATTCGCCGCGGGTGACGCGTCGGTGGGCAAGCCTGGCGCTCAACGGCAATGCGAACAGCAACGCGGAAACCAGAATCGGCTGAACCAACAGCAGCGACCCCTTGGCGAGCGCCAACGCCTGGAAGACGTAGCCCGCGACCGCCGCCGCCGTGCCGGCCCACCACAGCGGACGGCGAAGCAGGGTCAGAAACATCACGGAACTGACGCCGTGCTCTTGGGGGACGTCCATCGTGGCGCGCTGGCGCACCACGATGCCGATCGCAAGAAACACCGCCGCGAGCACGGCGAGAAACACCGTCAGACCATGGCCTACCAAAGCGTCGCGCTCCTTCCGGGCCACGGCCACCACACCGAACAAGAACAACATATATGTGGGTGTGGTGCGCCCGACGTCAGAGTTGTCCAGATGGTTTCGAACCCAGGCGATTGGGCATAGAACAGCACATGAATTTGCGACGGTTGATTTTGCTGGTGGGGGCGGTCGTCCTGGTAATCGGCGTCATCGGGCTGCTCATGCCCGTCTCGGTGCCGGGTCCGGACAACGGCAGCATCGGTTGCGGCAACGGGATCGCCGCCGATCAGTCAGCCGCACGGCAGGCGGATAACAGCAACCCCGCCAATCTGCCGATCCTCAACCAGGTCATCCCCCACACCGACTATGTCCAACAGTGTCAGTCCGCGGTATCGAGCCGACGGACATGGGCCATTCCGGTAGCGGTGATCGGTCTGGTTGTGATCGCGGGCTCGTTTGTCGTAGGGGGCCGAGCCGGCGCGCGGACGCCGTAGCGCGCTAGCTGGCTTCTCGACCGCCGACCAGATGTAGGCGCGGCTGCAGGGGCTCGTCGGCGCCTAGCCGGTCGGTGACCCGCTCGACAACCGAGTCGACCCGGCTGACGGCCCTGTCGCACAGCTCTCGCACTCTGTTGCCGGCCGCGTCGACGTCGTCGGTGGCGCTGAGCAGATACGCCCTGACGTTGACCCGTAACCGCTCGCCGGTGCGACGCAACCGACGGCGCAGCCGATCGTCGATCTCGACGGTGACGTACGGCAACACCTGAAGCTTCATTCGCGCCCCTCCCCTTCGTGGATGCCTGGTCGATGCCTGGTCACACCCTACTGGGCAGCCGGGTCGGGAGGCGATGCGCTAGGAGGACCCGGAGCTCGCCTTGGCCGCGTCCTCCTGAGCCTTCTGAATGGCCGCCCGGCCCTCGGGGCTGGCCGCCGAGTTGCCGGGATCCTTCGCGGTCGCGACGGTGGCGTTGCAGTTCAGGTAGACCAGCACCGTGTCGGTGACGGGAGAAAAGTTGTCACCCTTGATCCACGGCGCTGACTGCGAATGCGACACGATGCACTGGTCGTCCGACAGCGTGTCCCCGGACCGGCTGGCGATGACGGCCTTCTTACCCGCATCGCTGATGGCCTTCGACGCGTCGCCGTATGTCTGCCCGCTGTAGTCGTCGGCCGCGGCGACTCCGGAACCAAAGAACGCCATCGACACTGCCGTCGCACCGACGGCGCTGATCGCGTAAACGCCGAACTTCTTCATGTGCGACCTCCCGAACCTGTGGTTGTGCTTCCTAAAAACTGAGCGTTTCGTGCACAGGACGTTAGAGACGCTGGCTGGCAGAACGCTGATAAGAATGATGTAAGTTCCTGCCAATCTCGACCAGGCCTTGACAGGTATCCCCGAGTTGGACCGCTTCGTCTGCGAGGATGGCGGTTTTCACGTTGACGACCTGGTTTTTTGGACGATATAGTTCAGTTCTCGATACAGATAGGACGCAATATGAGGTTAGGCACCCGTCGCCTCGCCGCTACCGCCGGCATGGGCGCGATCATCGCCATGGGCGCGCTCTCCGCCTGTGGTCAGGGCGAGAAAGCACCGGAGACCACCACGCCCACCACCACTACCACCAGCGCGACGACGTCGGCTCCCGCACCTGCGCCGGCGCCGACGGAGAAGTCGATCAACCCGACCGGCGGCAACTTGTTCTCGCCTCCGGTCAAGGCGCCGCCGGCACCGACGGCAGTCCCCGGCGACAACTAAGCACCGAACTGGTCGATCAGGTCCAGACCGCGGCTGGCGGCCATGTCGCCGGCCGCGGTCAGGCCGTCATCGCACTGCTGTGCCGTCGGTCGCGTAGGACGCCACGTGGCCGATCGCCATATTCAATGCAGACTGCATCAGCCGCGGGTCACGGCCGGTCTGCGACAGCAGGTAACCACCTTCCACCGCCGCAAGTAGTCCTGTCGCAAGGGATTTCACGTCGACATCGGCGACGAGTACGCCGTTGTCTCGCATCCGCGCGAGCGCCGCGCCGAGCAGGCCCCGCCATTCGGTGAAATGTTCAGACAGCGATGCCCTGGCCTTGTCGTCGGTATCGGACAATTCCGCAGCCAGAGAACCGAGTTCGCAACCCCACAGGCCGCGCCGTAACGCGCACCGTTGCACCATCGCGTCACGCCACTGATAGAGCCCGCGAAACGAATCGACCTTCTCGAGTCGCAGCCGCTGCCACGACAGAATCTCATCGGCGCGCATCGTGATGACCTCGTACACCAACTCCGATTTGTCGTCGAAGTGTTGGTAGAACTGGGATTTACTCGTTGCGCTGGCCGCCAGCACGTCGTCGATCTTGGTGGCTGCGACGCCCTGCACATGCATCAGCTCGGCGGCGGCAAGGACGATGCGGTTGCGGGTGGCTGCGCCGCGTGACGTCAACTTGGGCCGCGTCGCTGGGCTGTCTTGCGGCGGCACCCACCTACTGTAGCGCTGCAGATTGGAACGTTTGGTCCGATATGACTTGCCGGGAACGGCCGACTGATTCGAAGCGAGGAATCGCTATGGACTTGCCAGCGGTCGTCTCACCGCAGGAGTGGGATGCCGTCCCCCAGGACTTGCTCGTGAAGGAAAAGGAGCACACGCGTGCCGCGATGCGCTGGCCGCACAACGTCGCAGGATGCCGAGGATGGCGGTCGAAAAACGACTGCCTGTTCGACGGTCCCGGTGGGCCGGCCAGCCTGCTCGATCTGTTCGATGCCTGTGACACCGGCGTCGAGGTCACGTCGTCCAAAATGGACGAGTCATCAGAACGTAAAGTCCTAACACCGCCAGTGGAGCCAGCAATGGTACCCACGGCAGCTGGAACGGAAGCGACACTGCAGCCAGTCCCGCCGCGGTAAACCCGACGGCGCCGAGCACGGTCGGCGCACTCACCGCCGGGGTGTGTCGCAACACGAGGTACGCCGCGGCGCACAGGCCCGCTGTCGCGGTCACCAGCGGCGGCGCGTCGGCGAGCATGATCACCGCGACGGTGCACAGCACGGCGATCGCTGCTGCCGGCCGAATCCAACTGCTCAGCAACACCGCAGCCGCCGCGACGACGGCCGCGATCAGCGCCGGCCCGTCGGCCTGGACTGCGGCCGATGCCACCATCACCAGACCAAACGCAGTCGAGACGGCGCGGGTGGCCGGCACAGTCGTCTTCGGGATGCTCATGTGTACGCAGCCCTTCGTCGCGCAGGCCTGCGGTGGTCGGGCACCAGTTGCATCGCCTGATCGAGCGTGGACTCGGCGCGCCACGACACCACATCGACGCCGATAGTGCGCATATCGCGGTACATGAACGACCGTTGCAGCGACCACATTCGGGCCACCAGCCCGCCGCGCTCCTCCTCGAACGGGGCGCCCTCCAGCACGTCGACGGCGACCACCGTGTGGCCGCGCTTGCGCAAATCGATCAACGCCAACGCGAACTCCGTGTCGAGCAGGGTGGAGAACGCGACGACGATCGCGCCTGGCGGAAGCGCGGCCCGCGGAGCCAGCGTGCCGGGTGTGGTCTCGAAGCTGTCGCCCGCTGTCAGCATCGCGTCGAGAATCCGGTAGAACTGCCGACGCCCGATGTCGGCTCCCAGCCAGCGCGGGTGGCGGCCGCCGAGCGCGACGACGCCGGCGCGATCACCGCTTCGCAGCGCGCTCTGCACGACTTGCACGGCACCGCGCGCGACGCGATCGGTGGCCTCGCTGGCCGGACCGGGCGGCTGCGGATACGCGTCGATCATCACCACCACATCGGCGGCGCGGTCGGTCAGCCGCTCCGTGACGTGCAGGCTGCCGCGCCGCGCGCTGACTGGCCAGTTGACCGTGCGCAACTGATCACCTGGCACATAGCGGCGGACATCGGCGTACTCGACGCCCGGTCCGATGTGTCGGGTCAGGTGGGTGCCGAGCCGGTCCAGCAGTTCGGTGCGTGGGATCGCGGTGGACTGCGGAGGAGCCAACGGAAACACATAAACGGTGGCGGCGTCGACGACACCGGTACCAAGGACAAGCCCACCGCGGGCAACCACATTCACCCGAGCCACCAGCGGATAGCGGCCCCACTTGTCGGCGGTGACAGCCGCCGTCTGACGCGCAGCCGACACCGGGTCGACGTTTTCCAGCCGCATGCCGTCAACGGTTTCGAGCGTGAGATGCACTGTCACATCGGTGTTTTCGCTGTCTTCGACCCTGGCCCATACCGTCAGCCGCGTCGCCTCGGTCTCGAAGCATCGCTGCTCGCCTGGCTCTGCGTACACATGCACCTTCGGTGCGTGGCGCTGCCAGCCGATCGACACCAGCACGCCAACGAGGGGCGCCGCGAACGCAACCAACTGCCAGTAGCCGCCGATCACCGCCGCGGTCAACGCGGCCGCGGCACACGTCACCAGCGAGCGCGTCAAAGGCGATGGGCGCCAACGCAACTCGACTTCGGTGCTGCGGTTCTCGAGCACGCCGTCAGTTCTTTGTTCGCGGAACCGGCAGCCGCCGCAGCAGTTCCTCGACAACGTCGGACCCGTGAACGCGGCGCACCCACATCTCCGGTCGCAGACTGATCCGGTGCGCCATGGTGGGGACGGCCAGAGACTTGACGTCCTCGGGTATCACGTAGTCCCTGCCGAGCAGCAGCGCCTTGGCGCGGGCCAGCTGCACCAGGTCGAGTTCGGCGCGCGGGCTGGCGCCGACGGCCACCTGCGGGTGCTGACGCGTCGCGGTCGCCAGCGACACCACGTAGCGCAACACGTCGTCGTGCACGGTCACCTGCTCGACCGATTCGCGCATAGCAAGCAGCTCGTGCGTGTCGACCACCTGATTGACCGTCGGCTGCGCAGAACCGCGATCCAGCCGTCGCCGCAACATCGACGCCTCTTCCTGTTCGGACAGGTATCGCAGTTCAAGTCGGATCGCGAAGCGGTCGAGCTGGGCCTCTGGCAGCGGATACGTGCCCTCATATTCGATCGGGTTGTCAGTGGCCAGCACGATGAACGGGGCAGGCAGTTTGTGCGTGACACCGTCGATGCTCACCTGGCCTTCGGCCATCGACTCCAGCAGCGCGGCCTGGGTCTTGGGCGGTGTCCGATTGATCTCGTCGGCGAGCAGCAAGTTCGTGAAGATAGGTCCGCGGCGGAATTCGAAACGGCCCGACTGCATGTCGTACACAGTTGAGCCGAGCAGGTCGGCAGGCAACAGATCCGGTGTGAACTGCACGCGGGTGAATTCGAGGCCAAGCGCCGCGGCGAACGATCGCGCGATCAGCGTTTTGCCGAGACCCGGCAGATCCTCGATGAGGACGTGGCCGCCCCCGAGCACGGTGGTCAGGATCAGCGACAGCGCGGCACGCTTGCCGACCACCACCCGGCCGATCTCGTCGAGCACGGCTTCACAGTGAGCGGTGGTGGTCGCCGCAGGCAGCCCAGCTTTGGGACTCATACTTGCTCCAACCGTCGCAGAATCTCATCGAGGGCCTCCCGGCCAGGGCCGGGTTCGCTTTCGCCTGTGCGGGATACGTTCTGCGGGTCCACCCACCCCCATAGCTCCGTCCCGAACAGCATCGTGCCGGTGGCGTGAAACGCCGCATGATTCCCGGCCTGGCGGTGCCCGGTGGCCAGCTCGAACTGCCTGGCCAGCATCGGCCGCAGATGGCGGTCCCAATCCCTGCGCGTCGACTCCGCGCGGCTGACCAACGTCTCGGTGCGAGACAGCCAGCGGCGCAACGACTCCGCCGCATCGTTGGTCAGCGTTTCTGAGTCGTCGCCGCCCTCTCGCACGAGATAGAACCGCAGGCTCAGCAGTACCAGCGCCACCATCGCGCCGACGACCACCAGAACGATCTCGCGGTCGAGCACGGCTATCGCCGTCACCTCGACGAGCACCACGATGAAAATGCCCGCGGCCACGAGCTTTTTCATGCCATGCTCCGCAGATCCATCAGCACCAGTCGCAGCGCGTCGACCGCGGCATCCCGGTGTCCCTCGTTCATCACGTGCGGCGAGAAGCGGGCCTCCTCGAACAGTTCGACGAGGCGTGTCGCGCTTTCGGCGTTGAGTGCATCGCGGCCAACCGCGCGGGCCAACACTTCAGAAGGGGTATCGCAATCCAAGGGTGCCGCTCCTGGTACATGGGTGAGTTCACGCTCCATCGCCGCGTAGCACGCGATAATCGCCTCACGCGGTTCGCGGCTGAGGTCGCCGATCTCGGCAAGCCCGACTTCGGCCGCGCGCACGAGTGATTCCGCCACGCCCGGATGCACGCCGGTCTCGGGCACCGGACCGTCCGCCGCCCACGTCGCGGCCTGCCGCTGCCGGCGCGACGCGATCACCGTGCCGAAGACGACCAGCACCATCAGTATCAGCATTGGCGGGATGAGGTAGCCGACTACATTAGGAGCCGGTTCGTCCTTTGAATTAGATTGGGGCGGAACGGGATTGGTCGTGGGGGGCGGTGTGGTGCCTGGGTCCGCAACGGTCGACGCGCCAGTCGGGGAATGGTCTCCTGGGGCACCGAGCCCCAGTCGCGACAACACCATCACGAGCAACACCCACACAATCACCACTGCAAGGGCGATGAGCGAGAGCCGCCACGTCGGGCGGCCCATGGCGCCGCGCCCCTCCGGCAGCGACGTCGGTCCTGGGCGGCGCGCCTGACGATTTCGCAGCCGCGCGACGATCGCAAAGGCGATGATCCCGACCGAGATGCAGACCAACGCCACGTCGACGATCAGTGCCGCCGGGTTGCTTGACGGCCGCTGTCGATCGGCGACGGGTTCGATGCCTGGCAGATAGCCGCGCAACGCCCACGCGGTGACGAACAGCAGCGCGAGCACCGCGATCGCTCGCACTGCGGACTTCTCCGTACCGGCCATCGGCACACCAATCGGCTGGGCTGATCCCATCCTGGCACGGACGTCGAGGCTTGTGCCGGACTTTCTGAGCGTTGCATCGCGATACGTTGCGATATATCGCTCTGCTGCTATGTTGGACCGAGTGACCATCACACTGCAGGACGCCAGAGTCGCGTCCGCCCTCGACCGGATGTACACCGAAGCAGGCGAACAGTTCGCCCGGCTTCGGGAGAACCGCGAGCTTTTTGAGCGCGTTGCCAACGCCAGTGCTCAAGAGCGTGCCGACGCGCTCAGCGAGATCTATATGCCGGTGACCCCCGACGCTGGCCGACTGCTCTACTCGCTCGTGCGCGCATCGCGGCCCGCCACCATCGTCGAATTCGGGATGTCCCTTGGGATCTCGGCGATCCACCTCGCGTCAGCGGTGCGCGACAACGGAACCGGCCGCGTCGTCACCACCGAACTGAGCGCCGCCAAGGTCGCCACGGCCAAAAAGACGTTCACCCAGACCGGGCTCGACGATCTCATCACTGTCCTGGAAGGCGATGCGCTGACCACACTGGAGGCCATCGACGGCCCGATCGGCTTCGTGCTGCTCGACGGTTGGAAGGAGCTCTACCTTCCGGTGACCAAGCTCCTGGAGCCCAAGCTGTCGCCGGGCGCGCTGGTCGTCGCGGACAACACCTCGATGGATGACACCAGGCCGTACCTCGACCATGTGCGGGATCCCGGCAACGGCTACGTCAGCGTGAACTTCCCCGTCCGCGAAGGCGACAGCATGGAAATCAGCTGCCGCGCAATCACTTAAGCGCGTCCAGGAAAGCAGAGATCCGGCCTCGCGTCTCGTCCGACTTCCAGACGGCCCGCACCCCGGCGTCCAGCTCGACGCCAGCGTCGATGGCGGCGCGGGCATGCCGGTGTAGCTGCTCCTTCATCGCCGCATAGGCTGTGGCCGGGTGTTGGCCCAGCGCGCGGGCGACCTCGACGGCACGGGGTACCAGCTCGTCGGGCGCGACGACTTCGTCGATCCAACCACGGCCGGCCGCGATGCCGACGTCGACGTTGTCGGCCTGCAGGACCGCGCGTGTCACCGACGGGCCCATCGCGTATCGACAAATCTCGAGCGCAGCGACCGGGAACGGCACGCCAACCGCCACCTCGCTCAGCCCAATCAGCCCCGACGACATGAGGCGGATGTCGGCGGCCATCGCCAACACACAGCCGCCCGCGATCGCATGTCCGTTCACCGCCGCCACCACCGGCGCCGGGTGATCGAAGACCGTCAGGAACGCCTCCGACACCGCGGCGAGGAACGTGTCGGTGTACTCCGGCGGCCCGTCGAGCAGCGCGCGCAGGTCGACGCCGGCCGAGAAGCACGCACCCGCCCCGGTGAGCACGATCGGTCCGTCGATGCTGCGGACCGTGGCAATCGCGTCTTCGACCAGGCCGAGATTGAAGGCGTTGACCGGCGGATGGTCGATGCGGACGGTAGTCACACCGTCGGCAAGTTGCACGTCCATCACAGATGTCTACCTCAGCCGCGCCTTTGCGGCCTTCACCACCGCGGCTGCCTCGCGGCCGGCCTGCTTGCCTTTCTCGTAGGCATCCTCGGCGGCGGCCAACGCCTGTTCGGCATCGTTCAATCGCCTGCGGGCGTCGTCGCGGCGCAACCGAGCCGTCGCGAGATCGGACTGCAGCTCGGTGAGCGCCTCATCCGCTTGGGCCTTCGCGTGTTCGGCTTCGGCCAACGCTGCCCGCTCACGGCGCTTGTCGTCGCGCTTCTCCTCGCTCTTCGGTAGTTCTGCAGGTTTTTCGCGCGTGGCCTCAGGCCTGCGTGTTGTCGTGAAAACCATTGCGGTATCGCCGAATTCACCGAAGCCGGACCAACGTTCGGCCTTGGTCAGTCGCCCGAGACGAGCCGCGACATCCGGGTCTGCGATCGCGGCCTGCAGCGTGCCGACCACGTCGTCGCGTAGCGCGGCCGACGGGTCGGCGAATTCGGCTTCCTCGAACGCTGCCCTGGCGACGTCGTCGACGAGTCGGCGCTGCTCCCGGGACAACTCGCGGATGCGGTCACCGTCCATCGCGGTGTGGGCGTCCTTCAGTCGCTCGCCCAGCCCGGCAAGGCGCGTCCGTATCTCCAGGTCCCGGATGGCGACGCGGTTGACGACCCACGCCGCGGTCGTCGGCTTGCGCGCGGCAGAGATCTGTTTGGCCGAATCGGCATCGCCTCGTTGTTTGGCCGCCACGGCGAGCTTGGTGCGCAGTGCGGTGAACTCCTCCGGCTTGACCTCGTACAGCTCGTCGAGTGCGTCGGTCATGACTCCCATGATCCCCTGAGGTCAACGCCGGGCCCGGCTATCAACTGCGGCGACCATGCCGGAGGCGGTGACCAGGCCGCCATACGGCACCGCATACAGGTGGGTGCTCAACACCGCCAGCGGGTGGGCACCACGCGCAATGCCGCGATGACCACTATGACCAGAGCAACAGGCACGATTCCTCTTGCCCGATGCCTGCGAGTGCAACTATGGCATCCGTGGACACTCGGCAGGCGCTGCGCCCGGCGATCGTGATCGGTGCACTCGGTGTCGTGTTCGGAGACATCGGCACCAGCCCGATCTACACCCTTGCGACCGTGTTCAACCCCGGCGACCCTCATCCGGTGCCGATCTCGACCGGCAATGTGTACGGCGTCGTCTCGACGATCTTCTGGTCGGTGATGATCATCGTCACGCTGACCTACATCGCTCTGGTGATGCGAGCCGACAACGACGGCGAAGGCGGGATCATGGCGCTGATCGCGCTGCTACGCCGCTGGACCGCCAGACGTGGCCACCGCGCCGCGACGTTCCTGGCCGGTCTAGGACTTTTCGGCGCCGCACTGTTCTTCGGCGACAGCATGATCACACCGGCGATCTCGGTGTTGTCGGCCGTCGAGGGCCTCAAGGTCATCAGTCCGGACTTCGACGATTTCGTCGTGCCGATCACGGCAGTGATCATCGTGGCGCTGTTCTCAGTCCAGCGGCACGGCACCGCGGCGGTCGGGCGATTCTTCGGCCCGGTGATGATCGTTTGGTTCGTGGCGATCGGTGCCTGCGGAATCGTCGGGATCGTCGGGCATCCCGAGATCCTGAAGGCGCTCTCCCCCACTTACGCCCTGACGTTCTTGTTGGGGCACTTCCACATTGCGTTCTTCTCGCTCGCAGCCATCGTGCTGTCCGTCACCGGGGCCGAGGCGCTGTACGCCGACATGGGGCACTTCGGCCGTAAAGCCATCACGTACGGCTGGCTCGGGCTCGTGCTGCCTGCCCTTACGTTGAGCTACTTCGGCCAGGGGGCACTGGTGCTCGCCGATGAGTCAAACGTAAGCGCGCCGTTCTTCTTACTCATTCCGGAACGTGCCCGGATTCCCATGATCCTGGTGGCAACAGCCGCGACGGTCATAGCGTCGCAGGCGGTGATAACCGGCGCGTACTCGGTTGCGTCGCAAGCGGCTCGGCTCGGCTACCTGCCGCGGCTGCGGATCGAGCACACCTCGGCATCGGCAATCGGCCAGATCTACGTGCCGTGGATCAACGGGATGCTGACGGTCGCGGTGCTGATCCTGGTCTTCGCGTTCCGCAGCTCGGCCGCCCTGGGGTACGCATACGGCATGGCGGTGACGGGAACGATCACCATCACCACAACGCTGTTCTTCTACTACGCGCGCACCCGGTGGGGATGGCCGCTTTGGGTCGTGCTGAGCGTCGGGGCCTTCCTGTTGGTCGTAGATCTTATGTTCTTCGCGGCGAACCTGACCAAGATCGTGCACGGCGCCTGGCTGCCACTGCTTATCGGCGTCGTCGCGTTCACGGTGATGACGACGTGGGAAAAGGGCCGCGAAATCGTTACGCGCGCAAGGGAAAAGGCCGAGGGTCCGCTGCGCGAGTTCGTCGACGGTCTACGGCATTGCGAGCCGCCGCTGGTGCGAATGGCCGGCACCGCGGTGTTTCTCAACCGCGGTAAGGAAACCGCGCCGCTTGCGATGCGGGCCAACGTCGAACACAACCGGGTACTGCACCGGCATGTGGTCGTGATGTCGATCGACACGGTGCCCGTTCCCCGGATGCCCGACGATGAGCGGATTACCATCGACGAACTCGGGTACAAGCGAGACGGCATCATCCACGTCAAAGCGTGCTACGGCTACATGGAACGGCCGGATATCCCTGCGGCGCTGCGGTTGCTCGATCCCGCGCACACCGAGGGGCACATCGACGTCGACACGGCGTCCTACTTCCTGTCGAAGCTGGAGCTGACGGCGGGCAGTGAACCCACGATGTCGCCTTGGCGCAAGCGGCTTTTCATCGCGACGTCCTACATCACCGCCGACGCCGCCGCCTACTTCAAACTGCCGCTGGACCGCACGGTCATCATCGGTTCGCGGATCGAGGTCTGAGCCTCAGCCGTCGTCTTTGCCCTCTTCGTCTTTGTCCTCTTCGTCTTTGTCTTCGTCCTTGGCTTTGGCCTTGGCTTCTTTGTCTTCATCCCTGGCGTCTTTGCCGTCGTCGTCCTTCTTTTCTTTCTTGTCTTTCGCGCTCTTGCCGAGCTCGATCGTCGCCCAGTGGCCCGGGGAGACCAGCACCGACCAGTCCCCGTCTCCGCGGCCCAACTTGAGAACACCGTCGTCGACCTCCCACTTGGTGTCGTCGTCGTAGGTGTCTTCTTGTCCGTCGATGTATGTGAGTTTGAACGCCATGCTGACGGATACCCACATTCGCGCCTGCTCAGCCCAATGGCGACAAACCGGCAGCGCTCAGGGTGTATGCGCGGTGTTCGCGCGGCCCTGCAGTGGCGAGTTCCAACACGGACTTCCCGACCTGCTCGGCGGTCAGCGCCGGCGGAAGGGACTGCACGAACTCCTCGACGTCGACGCCTTGGCGCTCGGCGTATGCCGCCACCGCCTTGGCGCCCAGCTCAGTGGTGGGTGTCAACGTGGGCAGCACCGAGATGAAGTCGATACCGAGGCCGGCTTGCTGCGACTCCAGTGCGGCGTAGTTGGCGATGAACCTGACGGTGGCCTTGGCTCCGGCATAGCCCCCACTGAGCGGCGAACCGTTGATGGCCGCTCCGCTGGAGACCGCGATTACGGTGCTGCCCGGCGCCAGCGGCCGCAGCAGCGCTTCCCGGATCCAATGAAATGCTTGGGCCACATCGACATTCCAGTTCTGGCTGAAGGACTCCCAGGTCTGCTGGTGCAGTGGGCTCATCTGTGGCGCCGCTCCCGCGCAGAGCACGACCGTGCGGGGCTGGTACTCGTCGATGAGCCGGTGTGCGGTTGCGGGGTCGGCGGCATCGGCGATGACGGTGCCACCGCTGCGGGCGACGCCGATGACGTCGGCTCCTGCCGCAGTGAATGCCTCGGCAATGCCGCGGCCGAATCCTCGGCTGGCGCCGGTCACGATCGCGGTGGAACCGGCCAGGGTGTTGTTGGGTTGATTCATATCAAGTCAGATGCACAGCAGCCGATGGATTCATCGGGTGCTGGTCGATGAGTTCCCGTCACCGGGCGTATCTGTATTGAGTAGACGCGATTGGTAGGAGGACCGACGTGCCGGCTCAGCAGGAGTTCATCGAACAGGCAGCGCCGTTTCGCGCCGAGTTGATTGCGCATTGTTACCGCATGCTGGGTTCGGTGCAGGACGCCGAGGACCTGGTGCAGGAAACGTACTTGCGCGGCTGGCGCGGTTACGAGGCGTTCGAGGAACGCGCGGCCCTACGGACCTGGCTGTACCGCATTGCGACCACCGCGTGCCTGCGGGCGCTGCAGAACCGCGCGCGGCGGGTGTTGCCCGCCGGACTCGGCGCGGGTTCCGTTGATCCCGAGGTGGACATCGACGCGAGCAAGGCCGGGTTTCCCTGGCTCGAGCCGATTCCGGACACGTTCACACCCGAGGCCGCGGTGACCGCGCGGCAGAGCATTCGGCTGGCGATCGTGACGGCGATGCAGGAGCTGCCTGCTCGCCAGCGGGCGGTGCTGATCCTGCGCGATGTGGTCCAGTTCAGTGCGGCGGAGGTGGCCGAACTGCTGGAGACCACGCCCGCCGCGGTCAACAGCGCGCTGCAGCGGGCGCGGGCCCATCTCGCCGAAGTCGCGCCAAGCGACGACGACGTCATCGAACCCGAAGACCGGGAGCTGCTCGCACTTGTCGAACGCTATTGCGCGGCGTTCGAAAACGGCGACATGGCCGCCTTGACCGCGCTGCTGCGGGCCGACGTCAAGCTTGAGATGCCGCCGTTCGCCGTCTGGTTCACCGGCCGTGACGCGGTGACGCGATTCCTCTCGGCGCGTGCGTTCGCAGAACCCGACGCTGTGTTGATGGTGCCAACATCCGCCAATGGCCAACCGGCGGTTGCCGATTACCGCCGCGATGCCGGGGGCGTGTTGCAGGCCCACGCGATACATGTGCTCACTCCTGGCGAGGACGGAATTGCCGCGATCACCGTGTTTCTCGACCCGGACCTGTTTTCCGTGTTCGGTCTGCCCTCAAGTCGATGAGGGTCGAAACACCACCCAGCGCATCGCGCTGTACATGTAGACCGCCTCGCAGACCCCAGCCACAATCCGCGCGACGTGATACTCGACGCCGAGCGCTGCCAGGGCACTGGAAACACCGAGGATGAACGCCAGGTAGTTCACCGCGACCACGATGATGTACACCGCCAACTGAGGGCCAACCGCGCCGTGTGAGCGGAAATTCAACACGCGGTTGAGGATGTAGCTCAGCGTGAACGCGCACACGTAGGCCGCCGTCACCGCGACGGGAAGCGCGACGCCCAGCGCGCCATGGAGCACGGTGAGTAGCACCAGATCGACGCCGAACGTGAAGCCGTTGAGTACGACGAAGCCCAGAAATGTCGGTGCCACAAGAGAATTCAGGCCCAACGGCAGGCGCGTGACCACGCTTTCGGATAGCCGGTGAAAGCGGTCGACCGGTCGCGGGGACACATCCGGCTGCACGCTCATGAAGCCACGCTGGCACGGGCAAATGGCCAACCGCTGAGCGGCAGGCAAACGTCAGGTGATACCGAACTGCCCGAGCAGATCGGTTGTCCGCCACCCGATCAGGAGGGCGAACACCGCCAGCAATGCGACCGTGGCGGAAACCTGGACAAGCGTTCGGCGCTCGCGGGGTGCATACGCGTAGCCGGCCGCGACCGCCGCTCCGGTGACCAGGCCCCCGATGTGGCCCTGCCAGCTGATCTGCTGCCCGCCGAGCGCCGGGATCACGAACGTGAAAGCCAGGTTCAACACGATGAGCCCGACCACCCACTGCACGTTGAGATTGAGCCGCTTGCCGATCACAAACGCCGCTCCGAAGAGTCCGAACACCGCGCCCGACGCGCCTGCGGTCGCCGCGTTCAGCGGCGAGAGCAGATAGACCAGCACGGAGCCGCCCAGCGCGCTCATCGCGTAGAGCGCGCTGAAACGCAGTCGGCCCAGCCAGCTCTCCAGCGATGGACCCATGATGTAGAGCGCGTACATGTTGAACAGCAGGTGCGCGATGCCGTAGTGCAGGAAGGCAGACGTCACCAGCCGGTACCAGTCGCCGGTCGCGACGGACGGCGAGCGCAGCACGAGGTCGCTCTGCAGATTCGGCGAAACGGTTTGCAGAACAAACATCACCACGTTGATCGCGATCAGCGTGTAGGTGATGACGGGCGTCGGGGTCTTTGTCTGCCGCGCGCCGGCCGCGGTCTGCGGCTGGCGCACCGTCTTCGCGCCCTCGTGCACGCACTCCTCGCACTGGTGACCGACCGCGGCGTCACGCATGCATTCCGGGCAGATGGGTCGGTGACATCGCACGCACGTGACGTATGTCGCGCGATCGGGGTGCCGATAACAGGTGGGCGCCGCCTGCGGTGTGGCCGGATAGTTCACAACGTTCCGAACAATTCGATCCAGTTGCCGTCGGGGTCGGCGACGAACATCCACCCCATGCCTGGCACCGGAGCGAACTCCGTCACGGGCTCGACGATCTCGTATTCGGAGCCCTCGAACTCCTTGGCCACAGTGCGCAGGTTTTGCACCCCGATGGTGAAGTAGCGGACGCCCGCTTGCGCGCGGCCACCGCCGGGAGCGGCGGGTGCCGGCGGCGGGTCATACGTCACGAGTTTCACTACGCCGTTGCCCAGCGAGTACCGACGCTGCGAACCGCCGGGGAACTCCACCTCGCCCTGAAGGTCCAACCCGAGGAACCCCTCGTAGAAGGCGACCATCGCGTCAAGGTTGGTCGTCACAAGGCCGACTTCGATGCCGGGGGTCAACAGGTCGAATCGCACAGCCCCGAGACTACCTATCCAGCAGATTGATCCCGGGGGTCGAAGTTCACGGCGGCGGTCGAGATCCCCTCCGAGATGTCGCTGGTCGCTGTCGGTTGCCGTTCGGCAACGCACCTACTGCTCGACTCCCCACACCAGGCCCGTCGAATAACAATTCGGTCACTATGCAAATCACGATCAATTAAGACGTTGCGGCAAATTTTGAGAGTTTTCAAGATCTCCGGCCCGATCTGTTCGATGGCTTATCGAAATCGGGGCATATTGCGGGCTATCTCACGCCGAATTGCTGTAACGCACTTCGGCGCGGCCGAATGGCCGTCGCTGCGCGAATTTGCCCGGTTCGAGTTCCGCTACCTTGGTTTTCAGGGACGGGGAAAACAGCGACAAATCGCAATTCGAAGGAAGAAATGATCATGAAATTCAGTGGTATCACTGCGCGCCGGGGCATCGCCGGTGTCGCTGCCGGCTGCGTGCTCGGGGGCGTAGCTGCAGCAACCATCACCGCGCCGACCGCAGCGGCGGCGCCCGATTGCTCGGCGGCCGGGGTGTCCAACGTCGTCAGCACGACGTTGGGCTCGGCACGCGCCTACCTGAACGCTCACCCGAGCGCCAATCAGGCCGTCGGGGCCGCGTTCAGCCAGCCGCGCGACCAGGCGTCGTCGACCCTGCGCGGCTACTTCACCGCCAACCCGCAGGAGTACTACGACCTGAAGGGCATCCTGGCGCCGATCGGTGACACCGAGCGTCAGTGCAACGTGTCGGTGTTGCCTCCGGAGTTGGCATCGGCCTACGGCGAGTTCATGGCCGGGTAGATCCACGCGCGAAGACCGCCCGCTGCAGCCCACGCTGTAGCGGGCGGTTTTCGTTAGCACGGCTTAGCGCCTACTCTGGTCGGATGAGGTCGACACGCACAACTGCGGCCGCGGGGATCGTTCTCCTCGGCTGGGCCGCGTCCCCCGCGATTGCCTCGGCTGATCCCGCTCCTGCGCCGCCGCCAGGGCCCAAGACGACGATCGACGGCGACGGCACCTACGCGGTCGGCAAGGACATTCAGCCGGGCACGTACAGCTCGGCAGGCCCGGTCGGCGACGGCGCCTGCTACTGGAAGCGCACCAGCGGGACGACCATCGTCGACAACGCGCTGTCGAAGAAGGCGCAGATTGTTCAGATCGACGCGACCGACACGTCGTTCACCACCAACGAATGCCAGGCCTGGCAGCTGACCGACGCGCCCGTGCCCCAGTCGGGGCCAGGTGACCTGATGGGCGCGCTGGGCCAGCTCGGGCAGATCATCGCCCGCAATCCCGGCGGTGCGCCCCCGCCCGCCAATCCCGGCGGTTAGCGGATCTTCTCGCCGTAGACGCGGTCGACCGTCAAAGCCATCAACACGCGGCGATCGGACACCATCACCGCGCGGTATTCATCCCAGTCCGGATGTTCCCCGGCGGCGCTGCGGTAGTAATCCACCAGCGCTTCGACCTCGGGACCCTGCGGGTCGGTGCCCGGTCCGGTCAGCATGACGGCGCCCTCGGCCGTCGCCCATGCCCAACCGTCGGAACTCGTGACCTCGAGCGCGGCGCGCGGGTCGCGGCGCAGGTTCGTCGTCTTGGCGCGGCCCTCGGTCATCGAAACGTAGATGACGCCCGCGTCGCGGTCGTAGTACGGGGTCACGGGTGACAGCTGGGGCAGGCCGTTGGACTTGATGGTGGCGAGCACGCCGAGCCGGCTCTCGGCAATCAGAGCGTGCGGATCGAATGTGGTGTCGGTCATGTCAACCGGCAACCGGCGACTGCCTGCCTGCTATTCCGTACCCTGACGTCGTGGCCGATCTCCATCCCGACGTCGCCGCCCTGGCTCCCCTGTTGGGCACATGGTCGGGCCGCGGCGAGGGCGAGTACCCGACGATCGAGCCATTCGGCTATCTCGAGGAAGTGACGTTCGGTCACGTCGGCAAGCCCTTCCTGGTCTACGGCCAGCGGACACGCGCGACCGACGACGGTCGGCCGCTGCACGCCGAGACCGGATTTCTGCGCGCGCCGTCGCCTGATCGCGTCGAGCTCGTGCTGGCCCATCCGACGGGCGTCACCGAGATCGAGGAGGGCACGGTGACGATCGCGGGAACCACGCTGGAGTTGGAGATGACGACCACGGCGATCGGCCGCACGTCCTCGGCCAAAGAGGTGACGGCACTGAGCCGCTCGATCCGGGTCGATGGCGACGCGCTGACCTACACACTGCGGATGAGCGCAGTCGGTCAGCCGCTGCAGCACCATTTGGCTGCGACGCTGCACAGGACGCAACCGTGACGTCAGACGGGCGTATCCGAGTGCCCAGCGACCTCGACGCCGTCACGGTGATCGGCGAGGAAGACCATTCGGCCATCGATCCGGCGGCCGTCGAGCGCATCTGGCAGGCCGCTAGGCACTGGTATGCGGCGGGCATGCATCCCGCGATCCAGCTCTGCCTGCGGCACAACGGCAAGGTGGTGCTCAACCGGGCGATCGGACACGGTTGGGGTAACGGGCCTGACGATCCGCCTGAGGCCGAAAAGGTCGCTGCCACAACGGAAACCCCATTCTGTGTGTACTCCGCGGCCAAGGCGATCACCACGACCGTCGTGCACATGCTTGTCGAACGGGGCGTGTTCTCCCTCGATGATCGCGTGTGCGACTACCTGCCCAGCTACACCAGTCACGGCAAGGACCGCACCACCATCCGCCATGTGCTGACCCACAGCGCAGGAGTGCCTTTTGCCACCGGGCCGCGGCCTGACCTCAAACGGATGGACGACAGCGAGTACGCCCGCGAGATGCTGGGCAACCTGAAGCCGATCTACCGGCCGGGACTGGTGCACATCTACCACGCGCTGACGTGGGGCCCGCTGGTGCGGGAGATCGTCTCGGCCGCCACCGGAAAGAACATTCGCGAGGTGCTTGCCACCGAGATCCTCGACCCGCTCGGTTTCCGGTGGACGAACTACGGCGTGACCGAAGCCGATGTTCCGCTGGTCGCCCGGAGCTACCCGACGGGTAAACCACTGCCGCCCCCGATCGCTGCGGCGTTTCGTACCGCGGTGGGTGGGACGATGCACCAGATCATCCCGTATTCGAATACGCCGCAGTTCCTCACCGGGGTCGTGCCGTCCTCCAACACCGTGTCGACCGCCAACGAATTGTCCCGCTTCGCCGAGATTCTGCGTCGCGGCGGCGAGCTCGACGGGGTGCGCATCCTGTCGCCGGAGACCCTTCGGGCCGCCACCATCCAGTGCCGCAGGCTGCGGCCCGATCTCGCGACCGGCCTGGTGCCGCTGCGCTGGGGCACCGGCTACATGCTGGGGTCGAAGCGGTTCGGGCCATTCGGACGCGATGCGGCCGCCGCGTTCGGCCACACCGGGTTGGTCAACATCGCGGTGTGGGCCGACCCCGAGCGGGCCCTGTCGGCCGGCCTGATCAGCAGCGGCAAACCGGGCAGGCACCGCGAGGGCAACCGCTATCCGGCGCTGCTGGACCGCATCACAGCAGAAATCCCGCGCTCAGGGGTGAATGTTTGAGAATCGGAAGTACTGGGAACCGGGTGTTAGCCGCCGGACCGGGGCGCATCTGGCCCGCGCGGTTTCAGTCATGTTGGAGGTAGAACGTGTCAAGCCAGTCCGCAGCCAGTCAGTGCACCATCAAACGGCGACGCGTCGGTGAGATCGAGGTGCTAGCGGTGGCGGGCGTGGTCGACATGCTCACCACGTCGCAACTCGAGGATGCGATCGCGGCGGCGGCCAAGGACTCGCCACGCGCTGTGGTCGTCGACCTTGGCGCGGTCGACTTTCTTGCCTCGGCGGGGATGGGCGTGTTGGTGGCCGCGCGCGATGAGCTGCCCGCCGACATCCAGTTCGCCGTGGTCGCCGACGGACCTGCGACCAGCCGACCACTGAAACTGGTCGGCATCGCCGACGTTGTCGGCCTGCACGCCACCTTGGACGAAGCGCTTGCCGCGTTGGCGGCATAACCGAACCGGGGATGGGGTAGCCACAGGCCGAGATGTCAACTTCGGAAACGCTTTGTAACAGATCACAGTTCGCGCGGATGGACGCCGTCGCCGATCCGCAGAACGCCGCGATCATCCGGCGGGAGTTTTCAGACTGGTTGTCCGAGCACTTCCCGCTCGATGCCGCGAAGGCCTGTGACATTGTGCTCGCGGTCAACGAGGCCATGGCCAACGCGGCGGAGTATGCATATGCGGCGGCTGACGGCCCCGGCGTGATGGCGGTGCAGGCCACCTACGACGACTGCACGGCCACGCTGGCCGTCACGGTGACCGATCACGGCGCGTGGCGCGAGACCGATGCGGGCGCCAAACAGCTCAGGAGAGGACGCGGCATCCCGCTCATGCAGGCGCTCGCCGATCGGGCCACCGTCGACTCGTCATCGACGGGCACCCGGGTGCGCCTGGAGTGGAACCAGGTCGGCGCGCCGCGCTAGAACTGCGGCAGCCGCACCACCTGGACGAAGAACTCGTCGATCTGGCGGACCGCGCTCATGAACTGGTCCAGATCCACCGGCTTGGTCACATACGCGTTGGCGTGCAGCTTGTAGCTGCGCAGAATGTCCTCTTCCGCCGACGACGTGGTGAGCACGACGACCGGGATGTGACACAGCTCGGGGTCTGACTTGATCTTCTCGAGCAGTTGGCGCCCATCGTATTTGGGCAGATTCAGATCGAGCAGGATCAGATCCGGCCGCGGCGCATTTTCGAACGCCCCGCGTTGGTAGAGGAAGTCCAGGCCCTCCTCGCCGTCGTGGGCGACATGCAAAGTGTTTTTGATCTTGTTGTGTTCGAACGCTTCCCGGGTGATCAGCTCATCGCCAGGGTCGTCTTCGACCAAAAGCACATCGATTGCGCGGCCATCGTCGGTTTCTCGGCCCTCTATGGTCATTCGGCAGCTCCTTCCAGCATGGCCGCCGGGTTCGGTTCCGGCTCGGCCGTCGGTTGAACAGGCAAGGTGAATTGAAAACGTGTGCCCCCGGTGTGCGAGGTGTCGATCCAGATGTTTCCACCATGGTGTTCGACGATCTTCTTACACAGCGCAAGCCCAATGCCGGTGCCGCTGTAGGCATCTCGACCATGGAGGCGCTGAAAGATGACGAACACCTTGTCGGCGAACTCCTGCGGGATGCCGATTCCGTTGTCGGACACTGTGAAGATCCAGTCGGCGTCGTCGTCGCGGACGCGTTGATCGCACTCGATGACGATCTGCGGCGCTACACCTTCTCGGCGGAATTTCACCGCGTTGCTGATCAGGTTCTGCCACACCATCACCAGCAGCGTGGGGTCGCCGTCGATGCGGGGCAATCCCGCTGACGGCCTGACGATCTGCGCACCCGACTCCTCGACCGCGGTCGACAGGTTGCCGAGGGCAACGTCCAATGTGGCGTCCAGTTTGACCTCGGTGGTCGTGGCGTTGAGCCGTCCCACCCGCGAGAACGTGAGCAGGTCGTTGATCAACACCTGCATCCGCTTGGCGCCGTCAACCGCGAAGGCGATGTACTCCGTGCCCCGCTCGTCGAGCTTGTCGCCGTAGCGCTTCTCGAGCAGCTGGCAGAACGATGCGACCTTGCGCAGCGGTTCCTGCAGATCGTGAGACGCGACGTAGGCGAACTGCTCGAGTTCCGCGTTGGACCGTCGGAGTTCGACAGCCTGTTCATCGAGCGCCGTCTGCGCCGACCGCGCTGCCTCCAGCTCCTCGACGATGCGCTGCCGCATGTCTTCGACATCGACGGCGATACCCCGAATGTCCCTGGGGCCGCGCGGAACAATGCGCTCGCCGAAATTGCCCTCGGTGATTCGCCGGCAGGCCGCGGCCAGCGACTCCAGCGGCCGGGTGACCGCGCTTCGTGTCAGCACGGCAAGCAGCACTGTCATCGCGAAGAACGTGACTATCAGGCCGCCAAGCACACCATTACGCCACGCGCGCACGCTTGCAAGCTCATCGACGCCGGCTTGCCTGACCGCCGAAAGATGCTCGTTCTGGACCTTGAATAGTGCTCGCAGACGGTCGAATTGGTCTTGGCCACCCGCGGTGCCCGCGATGAGCGGGTCCGCGTAGGCCGTTCGCCAGTCGGCCGCAGCTTTCTCAATGGCGTCAAGGTCATCGACCGCTTCGCGCTGATAGCCCAGATGGCTGCGGATGTCGTCGGCCGCTGATCGTTCGGCCCTCTGCCCTTCGAAGTACGGCTCGAGGAATTGCCGATCGGCCGCAATCGCGTATCCACGCAGCGCCGTCTCCTGATCCCGCAGCGCGGCCTGCAGCTGATAAGCCGCAACGCGTGCCGGCTGAACGTTGCCGACCAGCTCGCGGGAGACTTCGTCGGTCCGCTGCAGCAGGACGCTACCGGCGATCGCTCCGGCTAAGACCACCACTCCGACCGCCGACAACACGACGTTCAGCCAGCCCTGCACGGTCAGGCGGCGTGCGCCCCCGGGCGCGGTCACCGTGGCGTCCGCTCGACACGCACCACGGCGATGTCGTCGGTGTGCCCGCCGTGCGTCCGCGCGCGCCCCTCCACCTCGCTGATGAGCGTGTCCACAAAGGCTGGGCCTGGCAACGCCGCAAGTGAGCGGGCAAGTTCGAGCAGCCCGTCCTCGCCGAGGCGTTCGTTGCCGCGCCCGGAGTGACCCTCGAACAGGCCGTCGGTGAGCAACAGCAAGCCGTGGCCTTCCGGCAGCTCGAGTTCGTTGACCGGCCACTCGCGCGCACCCAATCCGAGAGCGGCTCCCGCGGGAGGTTCGATCCACTGCACGTCGTTGTTTCCATGCATCAACATGCCGGGATGCCCCGCTCGCACAGCGTTGAATCGCAGGCTGTCGGGAGCGAACGCGAGGCTCAACAGCGTCGCGAAGATTCCCTTCGTCGGCCGCTCGGTGAGCAGGATCCGCTCGAGTTGGTGCATGCGCTCATTGCCGCGCAGGCCGGCGAACGTCAGCGCACGCCAGCCGATCCGCAACGCCACCCCGAGCGCGGCCTCATCCGGCCCGTGGCCGGCGACGTCGCCAACCATGACGTGCACGGTTCCGTCGGGGGTCTGCACGACGTCGTAGAAGTCGCCACCCAACAGGGCATACGCGCGGCTCGCCCGGTACCGGGTGATGATGTCGACGCCGGGGTCGTCGAGCAGCAACGGCGACGGCTGCAGGCCGCGCTCGAGGCGAGCGTTCTCCCCGGCTCGCAGGCGGCTGGCGTGCAATTCGACTGAGGTCAGCTCGGCCCGCTTGCGCTCGATGGCATACAGCAGCGAGCGGCGCAGGGTCTCTGGATCGACCCGTCCCTTGACCAGGTAGTCCTGAGCGCCGGACGCCACCGCGGAGATCCCGAAGTGCTCGTCATTCAGCCCGGTCAACACCACGATCGGGATGGCCGGATCCGCATTGCAGATTCGCTCGAGGGCGTCAATGCCGGTGGCGTCGGGAAGATTCAGGTCCAGCAGCACACAATCGGGCCGGTTGCGCGCCAACTCCTGCTCGGCATCGGAAAGCGAAGGCGTCCAAGCGAAATCGATGTCGACGGCGGTGTCCGCAATCAGTTCCTCGACCAACAACGCGTCGGCTCGATCGTCCTCGACCAGCAGCACCGACAGGCGAGGCATCGCGGTCGCACGAACGACTGCAGGTGTGTCCTGGGGGTATTGCGGCGCGCGCATGTGCCATCACGTCCTTTTACGTAACGTCACCCTGGCCGCGCTGACCCTTCTTTAGTGACAACCTCCCGACCATACCGAGTCGCTGGTACCGATGTGTTGGGCGGGGAACGTCATCGGCTTCGCAGATTAGGTGGTCTGGCGGTTTAGCAGTACGCTTGCCCGCGGTTCCTCGTTGCCCAGGAGAGATCATGCCCACGCAGTCCGCAAGGACCGTCTCTGCACAACCTGTTCGCAGCGGCCGTTCCATTCGCCGCGTCGTACCGGGCCTGACCGCAGGTCAGTGCTTCGAAATCGAGGTCAGGCCTGAAGTCACCGGCTGGGCCATCCGGATTCCGGAGATCGGCGCGGTGGCCCATGCAAGCCGGCGGGCGGCGGTCGAAATCATGGCCCGCAAGTACATCGCGGCGCGCACCGGCATTCCGCTCGGCTACATCACGGTGATAGTTCGCGACTAGCGGAACGAAATGCAGAACGGGGCACCCGATTCGGTTGCCCCTCTTGCTGTTTGGTCGTTTTCCGCGACTCTGCTGAACGCTCGTGTCGACCCGCGGGACTTGTTAAGGCGGATGACAGGAATCGATCGTCGTCCGAAATTGCCGCTATACACCGACCCCGTGTAGTACTACCCTGAGTAGTACTACCTCGGTATCAGGGAGCGGTGCTCATGAGTCCGAAACTGGCTGACAGCGTGGTCCGCCAGGCCGACGCGGTCGATTCGCGATATCACCCGTCGGCTTGCAGCGCAGCGACCGCGCGGTGCTCGAGCACGGCGTCGAGACGGGCATCATCAAGCGGTTGCCCCACGGCGCCTACATCGAGGTGCACCAGCCACTGGGACCGGTTCCGTTGGAATACGCAGGCGCGCCAGTTCCCAAGCGGATGAACAAGCTCGGCTCCGCGGGCACACCGGGGACCGGGGGCCTTCTGACCGCCGACCCGATCGCCGAGCACGAGGCGCTGACGGAAGCGGCGCACGCGTCAGAATGCAAGGCGCTCACCGCATTACGCGAACACCAGCCTTAAGACAGCGGACGGTTTTTGCGCACTCCCCGATAGATGCCCCAGCGGACGAACAGCGGCATCAACACCCGCTCGAACGACCATGCCGGGAACGTGAAGGCGCGGCCGTTGGGCGCAAAGACCTCGAGTCCCTCGGGTTGGATGCCGATCACCGAACCCCATCGCCGCTTCGGCGGGCGGTACGTGCGCAGGGGTCGTCCCTCGAAGTCGGCACGAATGTTGTGGGCAAGCAGACCGTCGGCTCTGTTGCGCGCCGAGCTGCGCAGCGGGTCTGTCGCAGCGACGTCGCCGACGGCGAACACGCCGGGATGGCCGGGGACGCGAAGCTCGGGAGTGACTCGGACGAAGCCGTTTTCGTCAAGCAATTCAGCGGGCAACCACTCGGTGTTGGGCCGCACCCGGCCGGTCGCCCACAGCACGGCATCCGCCGACGACGCCGGCTGCCCGGTGCTCCACTGGACCGGCTCGCTGGTGATCCGGTCGCAGTCAAATCCGTCGGGGATCACGGCCCGATGCCCGGGGTGTAGCGCCACCCCTGCCTCGCGAAGCCGGTGCTGGATGCGTGCCCACGCCCGGGGGTGGTGGCCGACCAGCGCGCGATCACCGGGGAAGTACAAGTCGACCCGCTTGCCGGGCCAGGACCTCGCGACGTTGGCTGCGCTGCTGATTGCTGCGGCGCCGCCGCCGACCACGATCACCGAACCGGCTGCGGCCAACCGGTCGTGGGCCGCGCGGAGGTCGGCGCCTATGTCGTCCGCGGATTGAAACGTCGGCCGACGCCAAAAGCCGTTGGTGACTCCTGTCGCAATGACCAGCGCGTCGTACGGCTCCTTTGACGTCGAACCGTCGTCATGCCGGACAACGACGTGACGCGAGGACAGGTCGACGCCGGTCAGGGTGCCGTGCACGGTGCGCACTTTGTCGAGTCCGCGGAACTTGTCGAAAGAAATCCAGTTGGCGCGCGCCCAGTCGTGCGGCCGGGCCACGCGCCACCCCAGCTCCTGGCCGCTGACCAACGCAGGCTTGGCTGAGATTCCGACGACGTCGGCGTGCCGGGCCAACCGGATCGCGGTGAGCACACCGCTGTCGCCGAGACCGGCAATCACGACTCGGCGCAAATCCATGCCCACACGCTGACATACGAAGAGGGGCACCCGCTATGGGTGCCCCTCTGAAGTGAGATTCCGTTCGTCAGTGGCTCTGGTGGACGCCGGTGTCGACGTGCGGGACGGACACCTGAGGCTGAATGTCGTAGATCCAGTCGTGGTGGACCGAGTCGGCCTGCGCCGGCCCTGCCAGACCGATGATCGCGGCAGCCAGTCCGCTGGCGGCGATGGTGGCGAATCCGAGCTTCTTCATTTTGGTGCCTTCTTCTTTGTCCGCGTCGGTCGATCGTGTAACTGCATTAGCCGATCTGACCGGTTAAACCAAGAGGTCAGGGTGTTAATTCCGCTGGCAGTAATTGATCGGCGATTGGCAGAATTCGAGCGCCGCGGACGGCGCGCGGCCCGGCACTACGGTGAATGAGTGCAGTCGCGACGCCTCGACCCGCCCGCAGGACCGTTGCTGGCGCAGGACGACGGCGTTCTGCTCCACGCTCGCGGGATTCGATACGCGCGAGCCGCCCGCTTCGCGGCGCCGCAACGCCTTGCCCCGTGGTCCGACGTCCTCGACGCCGCCGCGCGCGGCCCCGCCTGTCCGCAGCTGTCGTCGCGATTGGAATGGGTCACCGGCCCCGTGGTCGCCGACCTCGCGATGAGTCCGGACTGCCAAGTCCTCTCGGTGACGGCGCCCAGCGACGCCGACGGCTTGCCCGTCATGGTGTGGCTGCATGGCGGGGCATACGTGTCCGGTGGAGGTGAGGCGCCGAAGTACGACGCCGACCAGCTCGTCCGCACCGGCCGGGTCATCGTGGTCAGGGTCAGCTATCGGCTCGGTGTGCTCGGCTATCTCAGCCCCAGCGGGGTCGATAATCTCGGCCTTCGCGACCAGATCCTCGCGCTGCAATGGGTGCGCGACAACGTCGCTGCGTTCGGCGGCGACCCCGACCGGGTGACCGTCTTCGGCCAGTCCGCGGGCGGCGATTCGGTGTTCTCACTGATGCTGTGCCAGCAGACGGTAGGACTGTTCCACCGCGCGATCATGCAGAGCGCACCGCTCGGCGTGCGCACCGGGCGCGAGGCGATGACGGCGGCGATGCGCGTGGCGGCTGAGGCCGTCACCACCGGCGACGTACTGGATGCCCAGACCGCGGCAGCGGCCGCTGCCGCACGCTTCGGACTGGTCAGCGGTATGCCGTTCGGCCCGATCATGGGCCGCGATCCGCTGCCCTCGGAGGCTGAAGTCGATGCATGGTTGGCCGACGCGGCGAAGCGCGTGGAGCTGCTCGTCGGCTACACCCGCAACGACGGCGCGCCGTTTGTGGCGATGAGCGCCCGTGTTGCGCGGCTGAAACGCTTTGGCCCGCTTGGCCGTATCGCCGAACGGGTGGCCGCGGCCGCGATGACGCAGCGCGCGTTCGGCAAGCCTGCTCGTCGGCTCGCCCGACAGTGGCGTGAATACGGCGGCCGCAGCGCAACTTTCCGGGTGGACTGGTCTCCCTCCGATATGGGGGCGTGCCATTGCATTGAACTGCCGCTGTTATTTGACCCGGCGCCGTGGGTCGGTGCGCCGATGCTCGGTGGCCGCCCTATCGATGAACGACTCGCCGAGACCATGCGCCGCAACTGGACTGGCTTCGCGCACAACGGTATCGCCGGCCTCGATTCGCCTGCGCTCCGCTTCGGATAGCGCTCATGTTATCGCGTCGATCGCCCGGTAGATGCGCTGCTCGCTAACCGGCCGCGCGGTGCCGAGCTGCTGGGCCCACAGACTGACGCGAAGCTCCTCGATCATCCAGCCGATGTCGCGCACATCCTCGGCTGCGGCCCGGGCAGGCGAAAGCGCCCGTCGCAGTTCATCATACGCGTCCTCGACGGCGTGCACGCGCCGCATCCGGTCGCGGTCGCCTGTGGCGTCGCGGGGCAACCGCTCAAGCCGGCGGCCGACGGCGTTGAGGTACCGCGTCAGATCAGCGAGACGCGCAGCCCCTGTCGCGGCGACGAACCCCTTCGGAAGCAGGCGATCGAGTTGTATCCGGATGTCGGCGACGGCGTCGGCCTGCGCGGCGGATGGCTGGCCCGGCAACGCGACCTCCGCCTCGTTGGCGGCGGCGAGCACCTTCTCGACGCGGCCGACGATGTCAAGCGTCGTCGAAGCCAGACCATCGGTCACACGCCGTTGCACCGCCTCGAACTCCGCGCGACTCCACACACGTTTGGGAGCCAACACCGCCACGGCGGCGTCTGCGCAGTCGTCGAGCAGCGCGGTCAACGAACCATCGGGATTTGTGCCGAGCACCAAGCGGGTACGCGGATTCAGTTGGCGTTCAATGGTTTTAATCGGCGACGCCACGGTCAGCCGCAGCAGGCGACGGATACCAGGCCCCATCGCAGCGTCCTGCTCCACCTCGGTCGCGAACACCCGCACGTCCACCGCGTCGCCCGCATCGACGAATGCCGGGAAGCCCCGCACGGTGTGCCCACCGCTGATCCGTTCGACGGTACGCGGCAACTCATCGAGGTCGTCGGGCCAGCCGCGCAACCCGCGTCGCTCCAGCCCGTCGGCCACCGCTTCTGCGACGGCCTGCTGCACAGGCGCGGCCAATCGCTCCTGAAGCACCTCGATGTCCTTGCCGCGAGCCACCTCGGCGCCGTCCGAGGTTTCTACGGCGAACGTGACCCGCAAGTGCGACGGCAGCTTGTCGAGGTCGAACGCGTCGACAGGCACGAGCACACCCGACAGCCGCTGCAATACTCGCTGCAGCGATTGCAGCAGTGGTTCGGCGCCAGGCTCTAGCGTGGCCAACACCGCCCGCGCGGTGTCAGGCGCGGGAACGAAGTTGCGGCGCAACTCTTTTGGCAGTGACCGGATCAGCGCGGTGATCAGCTCTTCGCGCAACGCGGGCACGTGCCACGCGAACGCGTCGCCGCCGAGACGCGCGAGCACCTCGACCGGCACATGCACGGTGATGCCGTCGTCGTCCGCACCTGGTTCGAATTTGTACGTCACCGGAAGCGACAGATCGCCGGCCTGCCAACTGTCCGGCCGGTCCGCTGCAGCGTCCTCCGTGCGCAGCAGGTCATCACGGGTGAACGTCAGCAGCTCCGGCGTGCGGTGCCGCTGCTTCTTCCACCATGCATCGAAGTGCCGCGCCGAGATGACGTCGGCCGGGATCCGAGCGCTGTAAAAGGCGTGGATGTCGTCGTCGCCAACGATCAGATCTCGGCGGCGGGCGCGCTCTTCGATCTCCTCCAATTCCGTACGCAGGCGGGCGTTGTCGCGGAGGAAGTGGTGGCGGGTCTGCCAATCACCCTCGACGAGCGCGTGCCGGATGAACAGCTCGCGGGCGAGCTCCGGTTCGATCTGCGCATAATTGATCCGGCGGCGCGGCACGAGCGGCAGCCCATACAACGTCACCCGCTCGAAGGCCATCACCGCGCCGCGCTCGGCCTCCCAGTGCGGTTCGGTGTAGCTGCGTTGCACCAGATGCCCGGCAATGCGCTCGATACCTTCCGGTTCGATGCGTGCCGCGATCCTGCCGTACAGCCTGCTGGTTTCGACGAGTTCGGCAACGACGACCCACCGCGGTGGCCGTTTGGTGAGAACCGACCCCGGCGCGAGGACGAACTTCGTGTTGCGGGCCCCGCTGTAGTCGCGGGACTCGCCTTCCCGTAATCCGATGTGCGAGAGCAGGCCTGCGGCGAGCGCGGCGTGGATGCGCGCGGGGTCGGCGTCTTCGTCGGTTTCGCGAATTCCGATGTCCCTGGCGATGCTGCGCAGTTGCCCGGTGAGGTCCTGCCACTCGCGGATACGCAGGTAGTGCAGGAACTCCTCGCGGCACATCCGCCGGAACGCGTTGCCGGAGCGCTCTTTTCGTTGCTCACGCAGGTAGCGCCACAGGTTCAGATACGAGATGAAATCCGAGCGCTCGTCGGCGAACCGGGCATGCTTCTGCCGCGCCGCGTCCTCCCGATCGACGGGGCGTTCCCGCGGATCGGGTATTGACAGCGCCGCCGCCAGCACCAGCACCTCACGCACGCACCCCTCAGTCTCGGACTGCAGGATCATCCGACCGATCCGCGGATCGAGCGGCAGGCGCGCAAGCCGACGGCCCACCTCGGTGATCGCGCCGTCGCGATCGAAGGCGCCAAGTTCCTGCAGGAGCAGCACGCCGTCGCGGATGCTGCGCTTATCCGGCGGGTCGAGGAACGGGAACTGGTCGATGTCGCCGAGTTGCAGCGCGGCCATCTGCAGAATGACCGCCGCAAGGTTCGTCCGCTGGATTTCGGGGTCGGTGAACCGCGGCCGCGACGCAAAGTCCTCCTCGGAGTACAGCCGGATGCACACACCCGGCGCGACGCGGCCCGAGCGCCCAGCGCGCTGCGCGGCGGACGCCTGTGAGATCGGCTCGATCGGCAGCCGTTGCACCTTGGTCCTGCGGCTGTATCGGGAGATTCGCGCGGTGCCGGGGTCGACGACGTAGCGGATGCCGGGCACGGTCAGCGACGTCTCGGCCACGTTGGTCGCAAGCACCACGCGCCGGCCGGTATGCGGCGCAAAGACCTTCTGCTGATCCGCGGTTGGCAGCCGGGCATACAGCGGCAGCACCTCGGTGTTCTTCAGGTCGCGCAAGGCTTCTGCGGTGTCACGGATTTCGCGCTCGCCGGACAGAAACACCAGTACGTCGCCGGGCGGCTCCTTCTCGAGTTCGTTGACGGCGTCGACGATTGCCTCGGTCTGGTCACGCGGAGCGGTGCATACGTCAGTACGAATCAAGTCGTGGTCCGGGTCGTCGGGGTCAGCTGTGTCAGATTCGGCGGCATCTGCCGCCCGTACAGCGACTTCCAGTGGGCGGTAACGAATTTCGACCGGGTACGTCCTGCCGGACACCTCGACGATCGGCGCCGCTCCGCTGAGTCCATGTTCGGCACCGCCGCTGAGTCCATGTTCGGCACCGCCGAAGTGGGCGGCGAACCGCTGCGGCTCGATGGTCGCCGACGTGACGATCACCTTCAGGTCGGGCCTGCGTGGCAGCAGCTCACGTAAATACCCGAGCAGGAAGTCGATGTTCAGACTGCGCTCATGCGCCTCATCGAGAATGAGCGTGTCGTAACGCAGCAGCCGTCGGTCACGTTGGATCTCTGCCAGCAGAATGCCGTCGGTCATCAGCTTCACCAAGGTGCGGTCGCTGGCCCGGTCGGTGAACCGCACGGTGTAGCCGACGGCGTCGCCGAGCGGTGTGCCGAGTTCGTCGGCGATGCGCTGTCCGACGGTGCGGGCAGCGAGCCGACGCGGCTGCGTGTGCCCGATGGTGCCGCGGATGCCGCGGCCCAACTCCAGGCAGATCTTCGGCAGCTGGGTCGTTTTACCCGATCCGGTCTCACCGGCGACGACGACCACCTGGTTCGCAGCTATCGCCGTCGCGATCTCGTCGCGACGATCACTGACCGGCAAGTCGGGGTAGGTGATCGTGGGGACGGCCGCCAACCGGGTCGCGACAAGCGCCTCAGCAGCGGCGACTTGCTGCTCGATCTGCTGCAGCTTGTCGGTACTCACTCGGCCGCGCAGGTTCTTGAGCCGTCGGCCGAGCCGGGCGGCGTCGCGGATTGTCAGGCCGTCGAGGCGCTTTCGTAACTCTGAGACGGACGGCTCGGACACTCCGGCAAGGCTAGCCCTTGTCGGGTGACCAGTAGTCGAGCATCTCCGCGAACGTCTCGAACGCGGGCGCCGACGCGCCGTAGGCCGCCTCGAGGTGGATGCTCAGCGGGAAGCCGAGGTCGGCGACGCCGTCGATCACGCGCTTGTACAAATCGATCATCAGCTTGCGCTTCTGCGCCGGGTCGGTCTCCGCCAGCTGCGTCACGAATGCCTGCTCGTCGGCGACGGCCGCATTGCCAGGATCTTGAATCAGCCAGTTGATCAACCCAATTCGCGTCTCGACCTTCGGCACGAATCCGAACGACAACAGGATCTCGGGCCGGTGGTCGCATGCATTCGCGAATTCGGTCAAGAATCCGACGATCGCATCGGAGTACAGCAGCTGGGTCATGCCGTAGGTCGCGCCCTGTCCGCACTTGAAGTTGAACCGGCCTTGTTCACCCTCGCGAGTGGGGATCAGGATCGCGCCGCGGTTGGGCACGAGCTGGTCATAGATCGACAGTGCGTCGGTGGGCGCGACGCCCGACCCCTCGCCGTCGTTCATCGTGCGCGGCACGCCGACGAACGCGATGCCCTCGAAGCCCGCGTCGCGCAGATCGGTCAGCCGGTGACGCAACGCGTCCTCGTCCATGAACGCCGTGACCTGCGTGCACAGCCCCCTCATGCCCGGCAGCTCGGGCTTGATGAGGTTCCAGAAGTCCAGCACATCCAGCCGGGGCTTCATTTCGACGGGACGGTCGTCGTCCTCCTCGATCATCCCCGGGATCATGACGTGGCCGATCCGGCCGTCGATGCCGGTTTCCTTGGAGAAGCGCAGCACCTTGCGCGCTTCCTCCACGGCCTGTTCAGGGCCCAGATCGGCATTCGGCGGAACCAGCTCGAACGCGATGGTGTTGAGGGTCAAGAGATTGCTCCTCATTGCATGCCTGTCCGCTGCGGCCGGAAGGCGACGATGGCCGCCGGGCAGCACCAGATTTCATCTGTTGCGATCGAGATTAGCGACTGGCCGGTAGCCGACGCTCGCCGCCCACGCCGCAAGTGGCAGCTATTGATTTTTTCGGCGCGATCCTGCCACGGCTCGTAGAGATCCTGCCAACGGGATGACGGGCTTCTACCTGCGCGTTCAACAAAATAGATCAGAGAGGCCGGGCTCGCCGGCTTCCGCCAAGACCGCGAAGGAGGCGCCCCACATGAAGAAGATCACCTTTGCCACCGCGGTCACGAGCGCCCTGGCGGCACTGGCCATCGGGCTTGCGGGCCCTGCCCTGTCAGACGCAGGCAGCGGCTCGAATGTTCCAGCGCCCGCCCCCGTGTACCCGCAGTCGGTTTACGGTGGCGCGAACCCCTACACGCCCTATGGCGTTGACCCCTACGTCCCGTACGGGATGTGGTCGACGCACTGAGCTAGCGCACGACGGTCTTTCGACAGACCGTCGCCGGCGGGCGGCTTGATTCGCCTGGCGTGGGGCACAATTGGCAGCATCCGATGAGCGCCTTCGAAGGTTCTTCCCGTGCCACGGCCGGCTGCCTGGCCGCGCTGATGATGCTGACAGCATGCGGCGCCAAAGACACGGCGCCGCCGACAACGACCACGGCCGCAACGCGTTCTGCATCCCAGACCACGACCACACCGGTCGCCGCACAAGGCCCGCAGTTCAAGAAGTGGATCGACCTGCAGGCAGGCGATTGTCTGGCCGACCCGCCGCCGGTCGATCCCGGTGTCGTCATGGTGTCCGTCGTCTTCTGCGCGATACCGCACGCAGCGGAGGTCTATCTGCGCACCGACGTGGAGGTCAACGCCGCGATCGCCGACGTCGCCGATCGAGAGTGCAGTGCGGCACTGGCGCAATACACCGGCGGCGGCCCATTCGCGATGACCTACCTGATCGATTCCAACCAGGACCGGACGTCGGCCAACCCGTTGCCGAGCACGGTGATCTGCCTGCTTCAGGCGTCCAACGGCGGCCCGCTAACCGGCTCGGCCCGCCACTAGGCCAAACTTACTGCAGCACAACGTTATTCGGCGATGGCGGCGGGGGCGCCTCCGGCACACGCCAGGTTCTCCGCGGGCGGAGCGGTGACGGCGGGAGCCAGAGCCGTCAGCGCCAGCGCGGACATCGCCGCGATCGCAAGCCGTCGCATCGCCGCAGTGCAAGTCAGGCGCCGATTCCTCATCCGTAGTCTGGATGAAGTGAGCCTTGCACCGGATGCCGCCGTCGTCCTGGACGACCGGTTCGTCCGTGCGCTACCGGAAATGGCGGTGCAGTGGAAGGCCGAGGTGCCGCTCGATCCGCGCCTGCTGGTGCTCAACGAGCCGCTGGCCGCCGATCTGGGTCTGGACGTCGACTGGTTGCAGAGCGCCGATGGGTTGCGGTTCCTGGCCGGCGCCGCGGTACCTGACGGGGCCACCCCCGTCGCGCAGGCATACGCCGGACATCAGTTCGGCGGGTTCGTACCGCGCCTTGGTGACGGGCGGGCGCTGCTGCTCGGCGAGCTCGCCAGCCCTGACGGCACCCTCCGCGACCTCCACCTGAAGGGCTCGGGACGTACGCCGTTCGCGCGAGGCGGCGACGGCCTGGCGGCGGTCGGCCCGATGCTGCGCGAATACCTCATCAGCGAGGCGATGCACGCACTCGGCATTCCCACCACCCGCTCGCTGGCGGTCGTGGCTACGGGCCGCAACGTCATCCGCGAGACGCCGCTGCCCGGCGCGGTGCTGGCCCGGATCGCAAGCAGCCATCTGCGGGTTGGCAGTTTCCAGTACGCGGCGACCGCGGGCGACACCGAGCTGGTGCGCCGGCTCGCCGACCACGCCATCGGCCGCCACCACCCGGGCGCTGCCGAAGCCGACAATCCGTACCGCGCGCTGTTCGAGGCGGTCGTCGCCGCACAGGCGTCGCTGGTGGCGCAGTGGATGCTCGTCGGGTTCGTGCACGGCGTGATGAACACCGACAACGCAACGATTTCCGGCGAGACCATCGACTACGGGCCGTGCGCGTTCATGGAGGCGTACGACCCGGCGACGGTGTTCAGCTCGATCGATTCCTGGGGCCGGTACGCATACGGACAGCAGCCGGGGGTGGCGGCGTGGAACCTGGCCCGGTTCGCCGAGACGATGCTCCCACTGTTCGCCGACGACCTCGACCAGGCGCTCGTTCTTGCACAGGAGTCGCTCGACGGGTTCCGCCGGGATTACGTCGCGGCATACTCGGCGGGTATGCGCGCCAAGCTCGGGCTACGCGGCGACGACGACATCACGCCGTTGATCACCGAACTGCTCGAGCATCTCGAGCAGAGCCACGTCGACCACACATCGTTCTATCGCGCCCTCGGCCGCGCGGCGCGCGGTGACCTCGAGCCGGCGCGTGGGTTGTTCGTAGACCTGGCCGGGTTCGACGGTTGGCTGGCACGTTGGCGTGCGCTGCACCCGGACGCCGACGCGATGGATCGGGTCAACCCGGTATACATCCCGCGCAACCACTTGGTCGAGGAAGCGCTGGCGGCGGCGACGGGCGGCGACCTCGATCCGCTGTCGCGGCTACTCACCGCGGTCACAGCTCCGTACGACGAACGGCCAGGGCTCGATCGCTACGCCGAACCCGCGCCCGACGACTTCGGCTCCTACCAAACGTTCTGCGGCACCTAGTAGTGATAGGTGTCCGACGGGGCAGGCATGTGCACGGGCTCGTCGTCGAAATGCGACGCCTCGATCCCGTACGAGCGAGCCAGCTCGAGGATCTTGGTGGCCCGCGCGATGCGGGGCAGATCCGAGCCGTTGCGAATCTCGCCGCCGTCGCGCTCGAACTCGGCGAAAAACTCCTTCGCCCAAGCGATTTCCTCCTGCGACGGGGACAGACCCTCGTTGACGACGGCACACTGATCCGGGTTGAGGCAGATCTTGCCGGTCATCCCGAACTCAACGGACACCGCGGTCGCTTCGATCAACTTCAGCGGGTTCGAGCCGATGGTCGGCCCGTCGATCGCGCTTGGCAGATGGGCCGCCTTTGCAGCGATGGTGAACCGCGAGCGCGCATATGCGAGCGTGGCGGGGTCCTCGCCGAAGCCGGTGTCGCGACGGAAATCGCCGATACCGAACGCCAGTCGGAAGGTGCCTTTGGCCGACGCGATCTCGGTGATCCGTTCGAGCCCGCGCGCCGTTTCCACCAGCGCCACGATCGGCACGTTCGGCAGTCGCTTGGCGGTCTCGGTCACGTGGTCGACGGATTCGACCATCGCCAGCATCACACCGCCGATGGACGTGCCCGCGAGTGTCTTCAGGTCGTCGGCCCACCACGGGGTGCCGAAACCGTTGACGCGAACCCAGTCGGAATTGCCTGCGTTGAGCCACTGCACGACGTTGTCGCGGGCGGCGGACTTGTCCTTCGGTGCGACCGCATCCTCGATGTCGAGGACGACGATGTCGGCGCGCGAGTGTGCGGCGTCCTGAAACCGGTCAACATGCGAGCCGTTTACCAGCAGCCAACTCCTGGCGAGCACCGGGTCGATGCGCGACCCGACGTCGGCCGGATCGGGCGCGTTGGTGGTGACCTGTTCAGACATGACTAAACGGTAGCGACCTGGCAATCGGGCAGCGCAGGGTGGTAAACCTCCGGGATGGCTGAGCGCGTCACGTTTGAAAGCTCGACCGGACCGACTCTGGCGGGAATCATCGATCGGCCTGCCGGTGAGCCCCGCGGCTGGGGCGTCTTCTCCCACGGGTTCACGCTCGGAAAGGACTCGCCTGCCGCGGCTCGTATCTGCAAACAGCTCGCAGAGGACGGCATCGGCATGCTGCGCTTCGACGCACTCGGTCTGGGCGACTCGCAGGGCGACTGGGGCGACGGCTCGTTCACCGTGAAGGTCAACGACGTCATCCGGGCATGCGAATTCATGACCGAGCAAGGAACTGCGGCCGACATCCTCGTCGGGCACTCGTTCGGCGGGGCGGCGGTGATCGCCGCGGCCCGACAGTCGCCGGGTGTGCGGGCGGTCGCCACGATCGGGGCGCCGATGGACCCCTCCCACGCCGAGCAGCATTACGACGCGGTGGTCGACACGGTGTTGTCCGAGGGGAGCGCCGAATGGATGGTCGGCGGGCGCTGCCTCACGCTCAAGCGAGCGTTCGTTGAGGACGTGCGGGCGGCGGCCCTGCGCGACAAGATCCGCGGCCTGAAGATGCCGCTGCTGATCCTGCACTCGCCGACCGACAACACTGTCGGCATCGGGAACGCGAGCGAGATCTTCCGCACCGCGCGCCACCCACGAAGTTTCGTTTCGCTCGAGGGTTCCGAGCACCTGCTTACCGGGCCAGGCCAGGCCCGTCGCGCGGCTCGCATAATCGGCGCGTGGGCGGATGCCTACCTAAAATAGGGTTTCGTAATCAGAAGCGCCGGGTATTCCCTCCGCTTCATTCGCGGAGCGACACGTCGGGAGTCAACGTGAATTTGATCAATCGAATCTTCGGTACTGCGGTCATCGCAACGTCGGCCATCTTGAGCACTGCCATCAGTATTCCCAGTGCATCGGCCGATTCGTGTCCCGACGTCGAGGTCATATTCGCCCGCGGCACCTTCGAGCCCGCAGGCGTCGGCAACACCGGTCAGGCGTTCGTCGACGCACTGAGCAGTCGGCTCGGCGGTAAATCGATGGAGGTATACCCGGTCAACTATCCGGCGTCGCTTGATTTCGCAACGGCCGCCAACGGTGTGATCGATACGAGCAACAGGATCCGCGACGTCGCCGCACGCTGCCCGAACACCAAGATGGTGCTCGGCGGATATTCCCAAGGCGCGGCCGTCGTGGCGTACACCACCGAGGACGCAGTGCCCAATGGCTTCACCCTGCCCGAGGGCATCACCGGGCCGATAGCCCCCGACGTCGCAAAGCACGTCGCCGCCGTGGTGATGTTCGGCAAGCCGTCGAGCGGGTTCCTGCAGATGATCTACACCGGCGCTCCGCCGATCACGGTCGGCAAGCTCTACACCGGGAAGACGCTCGACCTGTGCATCCCCGAGGACAACGTCTGTTCGCCGAGCGGCACCGACAACGGTGCACACAACCTCTACGCGGAGAACGGGATGGCGGTCCAAGCCGCGGACTACGCAGCGGATCGCTTGTCGTCCAACGGGTCGAGGACGTAGTCGCGGCTATCCGTCCAGCTCGCCGAGGATTCCCCGCTCGATCGCGGACCGAGCGCGCTCGGGCAGCACGATCAGGCCGTCGAGTTCCCTGGACGCAAGCGCATAAGCGCGTTCGCGCTCTTGCTGCGTCGCGCCACTATCCACGGCCACCCGCAGAGCGCTCCGCGCGCGAGCGAGGCGCTGCTGCTCCGGCTTGGTGAAATCGTTGCGCCGCTTGCGTATTGCCTCGGTTTCTGCGACCTCGAACGCCGTCACGTAATTCTCCACGGCGTCGAGGTACTGGCGTGCAGCGTCAGCGTCTTCGAGCAGGTCCTCCGCCTCGGCCGGGCGCAGCAGGTCGGCTCTCAACTTGGCCCGGTGAAAGCGCTCTGTCATCGGGTTACGCATGTCGGTCATGAGCGGAAAGTCGAGCAATTTGCCGATGTCGAACTCGTAGTCCAGCCACCGGGTGTCCGTTCGGTCATGTTCTTTGATGGTCCGGGTGATGGCGCGCCACTGTGCGGCACGGCTGTTGGCTGTGCGCGGTGCAGCGGGGCCAAGTTCCTCGGGCGCCTGCTCCTGGCGGGCGCGTGCGGCCGAGAAAGCCTTCATGCCGCCGATAACCAGGCCGATCACCGGTACGACGACGATCAGCAACTCGACGAGACGGACGAGGAGCAGCCCCATCAAGCCAGGATGCCACCGCTGGTCAGACCGCGACCGACAGATTGGTCGCGGGCTGCAACCAGGTGGCGACGTTGCGGACATAGTCCTTGAAGATCGCCAGTCGCGACGGGTCCGCCTTGATCTGGTTGCCGGGCGGCTCGCTGACGAATGACGGTGCCCCGCAGTCGAGATCCCAGTTGTAGTCGGCGAAGTGGTGAAACGTCGACTCGGCGACCGCGCGGCCCATCGGTCGGCCGTCGGGCGCGAGTTCACCGTCGAGCACCACGGCCAGGTTGAACCGGCGACCGGTCGCGGCGCTGCGGCCCTGCGCGATCGCGGTCGCGAACGGTCCGGTCGCCGACACCAGGCCCTCGTGTGGGTGGGCGGGAAACCATTCGATGCGCCCACTGGCGGTCCGGTCGGTACGCAGCAGCTCGTGCACCGGACCGTCGATCAGCACCGGCTGATAGTCACCGTTGGCACCGGAGTGGTAGTTCGGCCACGAGATGGTCGGGGTGTCCTGGTCATCGCACATCGTGCTCGGGTCGATGCTCTTGTCGTGGAATTCGTTGACCACGCCGAGCGACCCCAGTCGGCTTATGCAGCAACCCAATTCCTGGTGATCCCGCGCGGTGAGCACGCCGCCGCCGTTCTCGCGGAACCGTCGGATGGCATAGGCGTCGGCGGCAGACAGGCCCTCGCCGAGGTCGACTGCCATCAGCCATAGCTGGTCGTAGTCGAGCTCGTCGAGACGGCTCAGAATCGGATCGTCGCCGCCAGCCCGGTTACGCGCGGTCACGTCGTGGCCTTCAGCCCGCAGCTCGTCGGCCAACAGCGAGAAGCGGCCGATGTCCCAGTCGTCGGGACTCTCAGTGATGGTGGTTTGCAACAAGATTCGTGACATTGTCAGCTCCTAGTCGGCGGTTGCCCGCAGGTGCTTGCGCGCTTCGAGCTCCTCGTCGTCGACGAGGGTGAGCATGGGCTGGCCGGGTACGCAGAGCATCGTCACGACGAAGCGGCTCTTCATGTCGTCGCGGTTGTTGGCGTCGGAGTAGTGGATGACGTCACCACCAGGCTCCCAAAACGCCTCGCCGGGGCGGACAACTCGCGGCGGTTGGCCTTCGAGTTCGAACAGCATCTCCCCTTCCAGCATGTAGCCGAAGGCGGGCCCGCCGGGATGCCGGTGTGGCGGGGCACCGGCACTGCCCGGCGGGTATTCGATGACGACGGTCATGGCATGGGCGCCTTCGGGAATGGCAGGCGGCTGCACCTCCTGCACAACCGTCAACGCGTTCTCCCATTCGGCGTCGTAGGTCTTCGACATCAGTTGGTTCCTCCGTTACGCGGCGTGTTGGTGGGCGACGTGGGCCAGTGCGACACGCAGCCGCTGTCTGCCTCGGGCTGCCCGTGACATCACGGTTCCGTGCGGGATACCGAGGATCTTGGCGGTCTCCGCGTAGGTGTAGCCCTGGATGTCCGCGAGGTACACAACGGTGCGGAAGCCTTCCGGCAGAGCCTTCATCGCCGCTGTGATCTCGTTGTGCGGCAACGCATCAAGCACCTCGGCCTCGGCTGACCGATGCTGGCCCGGCTGGAGCCGGGCGGCGCTGTCGGCGAGATCCCGTTCGGTGAGGCCGTCGACCGGAACTTCGGCCGGGCGGCACTGCTTGGCGCGGTATGCGCTGACCCAGCGGTTGTAGAGAATCCGGAACAGCCACGCCTTCAGATTGCTGCCCTCCTTGAAGGTGCCGAACCCCGCGTACGCGTGCAGCAGTGCGTCTTGCAGCAGGTCCTCGGCGTCGGTGCCGCTGCGGGCCAGCCGCCGCGCCCCGCGCGCAAGGACGTCCAAGAACGGCTCGACCTCGTCGGCGAAGCGCGCGGCAATATCTGGGTCCCGGGCCGGTGTGCTGCGCACGGGCGTCCTAGTCATGATCAATCTCCTCGCTGCATGGTCTTTGCGCTGGTGAGCCCGTATCAGGGCCGTCCGGATCAGACTCGCGCTTCCGGAGGTGAAGCGAACCCTTGGTTGTCCGTAGTCCGTGGTCCGTAGTCGACCCACTGATGCGCTAACCCTCGATGAAGGTGACCGTCTCATCCAGCGGTGCGCGCTCGTTGCGGACGAAACCGACCGTGGTGTCTTCGAATCCGATCGACATGCCGCAGAACAGCATGAGCTCTTTCGGCGGCGACACGATCTCGGCGACGGTCTCGCGCACCTGCGACCACGCCATCTGCGGGCAGCTGTGTAGCCCCTCGGCGCGTAGCAAGAGCATCACGGTCTGCAGATACATCCCGAGATCCGACCATTGCGGCAGGCCAAGGTCGCGGTCGATGTAGCAGAACAGGGCAGCGGGTGCGCCGAAACAGTCCCAGTTCGCAATGGCAGCCCTGGTACGCGCTTCCCAGTCCTCACGCTCGATGCCGAGTGCGCTGTAGCGATCCCTGCCAAACGCGGACCGGCGCTCGCCGTACGGGGGCTTCATCACCGGCGGGTACATCACATACTCCCGCTCATCCCACGGGTCGCCGGCAGCCACGCGCTCGGTGGCAAGCTTCTTGAGTTGCGCCAGCGGCGTACCGGTCACCACATAGATGTTCCACGGCTGGACGTTTGAACCAGACGGCGCGTTGCCCGCGGCGGTCAACACGCGCTCGAGTACCTCCCTGGAAAGCGGCTCGTCGGTGAATCCGCGTACTGCCCGTCGGCTCATCACTGCTTCGTATACATCCATGCCTTCAGCGTGAACATCCCAGGCGGCATGCGAACCCTTGGAAGTCCGTGGTTCGGCGAAGTGGGATGACGTCACATTGATCACGCCGTGCTGGCCGTCGGATCAGGAGGGCCCGCGGTTAGCTCGCCCAGGAGATGGTGCGCAGCTGCCTGCGCGAGGTGATGCCGAGTTTCACGAAGACCTTCCGAAGATGCCATTCCACGGTGTGGGTGCTGATGAACAGCTGCGCACCGATCTCCTGATTCGTCAGGCCGTCGCCTGCCAGCCGCGCGATCTGCGCCTCCTGAGCAGTCAGCTGTTCGCCAGACTTGGTCGGCTGCTTGCGCACCTTCTCCCCGGTCGCGGCCAGTTCGCGTCGGGCTCTTTCCGCAAAACCTTCGGCGCCGAACTTGGCGAACATCTGGTATGCGGTGTTGAGCTGTTGGCGGGCGTCGACCCTGCGCTTCACCCGCCGCAGCCACTCGCCGTAGCACAGTCGGACACGCGCCCCGTGAAGCGCGACGTTGGCCCGCTCGAGCCGTTGCACTGCCTCGGCGAACAGATTCTCTGTGGTCTCGTCGTCGGCGACCATCGCCCGGGCTGCCGCCAAGATACCCAGCCCCCAGTCCGTGCCGCTGGCGCCTGCCCGTTGTTCGAGAAGCAGCAAGGCAGGCGCCGCAGATCCGTTGTCGCCTAGGTGCACTGAAGCTTCAATGAGTTCGTAGAGGCACCAGCCGTAAAACCCGAGATCTTCGTACTCGCAGCACTCACGCGCGGCTTGCAGAGCCTCGTCGTAGCGACCGAGGCCGTTGAACAGGATCGCCGAAATGAACATGGCGAGACCGACAAGGCGCCCTTCCCCCTTCGCAGCGCCCTCGGCTTTGGCCGACGCGATGAGACCTTCCGCATCGCTCGGAACGCCGCGCCACGCGGCCAGGTTCATCGCGTGGTACTTCCTCGGTGCGAGGCCGATCCACGTTGCGATCGCGTCTACCTCTTCGAGAACCCGTTCCGCCGAGGTGAATTCGCCCATATACACATGAGCTCCGGCGCGATAGGCAAGCGCCGGCGGCAACGCGGCAAGCGCGCCCACTTCGCGGGCGCGTCGGACGGTCTCGGTCGCGATGCGCTGCAACACCGCGTCGTCCCACAGTTCGTGGGCGGCCGATTCCTGCGCGACGGGAAACGGCCAGCTGCGGCCATTGTCGTCGCTCGACTCCTCGTGGGCGTTCCAAAGTTCCAGTGCGGCACGGAGATCGTCGGCTCCCGCCCCGGGGCCGTCGATGATTCGATTTGTCAGCCCGCTCAACAGAAAGTCGACCGGGCGACGTATCTGCGTCAGCCGGTCGATCGCGGCACGACCTGCCGTCGCCACCTCCGCCAGCAGATTCGGCTCACCAAGTCTGCCCGCATACATCGCAGCGGCGAGCGCTTCGAGATGCGTATCCCGAGCCAAGGCGTCGTCACACCCATCCAGTTGTTTTGCAGCACTGAGTAATTGCGTGGCGGCTTCGCTCGTCTTGACGGCACCCGGCGCTCCGGCGCGGCTACGCACGAATTCGATCTGGGCACGCATCCGAGCGATCTGGGCTCGTTGCAACTTCGACAGCGGGGTGAGCTCGGCAATCGCGAGCAGCTCGTATGCCGCTTCGGGCGCCGCCGCCTCACGTTTGGCATGGGCGGCGGCGATGGCCCTCGCCCCGCGGATGGCTGGGTCTGACGTGAGTGCCGTCGCACGTTCCAGGAAGGCGGCGGCCGCGGCCACTCCACCCCTGCTCTGCGCCCGGCCTGCCGAAGCCTCCAGGTCCGCGGCGACCGCTTCGTCTGGCCCCGTTGCGGCGTTGGCGGCGTGCCACGCCCGACGGTCGGGGTCCGACTGCGGATCGGTGGCGTCGGCCAACGCCCGATGAATGGCCCTGCGGTCGGTGAGATCGGCGGCCCGGTAGGCGGCCGACCGCAGCAGCGGGTGGTGAAATCGCATGCGGGGTCCGAATTCGATGACGCCGTCGGCTTCGGCCGGCGCCAACGCGTCGACCGCGATGCCCAGTTTCGCCGCCGCCCGCAGGAACAGCGCGGCATCGCCGACCGGTTCGGCGGCGGCGAGAAGCAGCAGCCGCTGGGTCTCGACGGGTAGGGATTTGATGCGGTTGACGAAGCCGTCTTCGATTGCCGCTGTAGACGACCGCTTGCCTGAAATCCAAAAGCCGCCGGCAAGCTCCGTCGCGGAGACGCTTCGCGGTACCTCGATGATAGCGAGCGGAATGCCGCGGGTCTCGGCGACGATGCGGTCGCGCACACGCGGGTCGAGCGCCCCGACCATCACCGACTCCAACAGTTCCCGCGCGTCGCCGTCGGACAGACCCTTGATCGCGAGTTCCGGCAGACCCCGCAGAGCTTCGGCGTTGCGCTCGCGGGCGGCGAACACCATCGCGACACGCTCGGCCAACAGCCGCCTCGCCACGAATGCCAGCGTCTGTACCGACACTTCGTCGAGCCATTGGGCGTCATCGACGATGCAGAGCAGGGGTTGGTCGTTGGCGGCCACGGCGATCAGGCTCAGCACCGCCAGGCCAACCAGGAACCGATCCGGGGTGGCGCCGACTCCGCGACCAAACGCGACGTTGAGGGCCTCCCGCTGTGGTTCAGGAAGTTCACCAAGGTGATTCAGCAGCGGTGCACACAGCTGCTGCAGGCCGGCGAACGCGAGTTCCATGTCGGACTGCACACCCACCACTTGGATGCAGCGGACCCCGGTCGCCAGCCCTGAAACGTAGTCAAGCAACGCGGTCTTGCCGATCCCCGCCTCGCCGCGGAGCACCAGCACTCCGCTGGTGCCCGATTGGACAGCGGAGATCAGCCCCCTAAGCGTCTCGCATTCGCTATTGCGACCGCGAAGACGTGCCCCCCGACCTTCGCTCGACATAGGGCTCCACCGCGTCTGTTTGCAGTGGAGACCTTACCGCTGGCCGGGCTGTGAACTGGCTCTCGGCCAAGCTCGCTAGCCCGGCAGGAAACCGCGGCGGCTGCGCTACGCCTTGGCAGCGGTTTCGAGCAGCCAGTCCTCGAACCTCGTGTCGAACAGCGTCGCGCCCTCGCCGGGGCACAGGGTGCGCTCGTCGATATCGATGCCCCAGTACTGCGCCTTCGGATCAGCGACGACCTCGCGAGTGTCGCCGTGGGCGGTCAATGCAGTCCTGATGAGGTCGGGCAACAGGAACGCCTGCGGCCCACCGATTTCCGTGAGGCCGTTCACCGGACCGTTGACTGCAGCGATCGCGAGCCCTTGGGCAACGTCGGCAGCGGCCATCGGCTGGAAATAAGCTGCTGGCATCCGCACCACGCCGTCGGCGGTCGCGGAGTCGGCGAGGGTGTCGATGAACTCGAAGAACTGCGTCGCGTGCACAAGGGTGTACGGGATCGGCCCCTCGGCGATCAGGTTCTCCTGCAGAAGCTTCGCCTGGAAATACCCGCTCTGCGGGGCAAGCGCAGCGGTGCCCACCACCGACAGCGCGATGTGGTGGCCGACGCCGGCGTCCTTCTCCGCAGTGAGCAAATTCGTGGTCGCGGTGCGGAAGAACTCGATGGCCGAGTCGTCGAGCTGCGGTGAATTCGACACGTCGACCACCACCGAGGCGCCCGCGAGAACCTCGGCCAGACCCTCGCCCGTCAGCGTGTTGACTCCTGTCGAAGGCGCGGCGGCGACGGCTTCGTGGCCGTGTTGGTCCAGCGCGTGCACCAGCTTCGAGCCGATCAGGCCCGTTCCTCCGATGACGACGATCTTCATGATGGCCCTTCCGTTGTCTCCTGACAGCTTCCTGACCGCCAGAACGGGCGGGCGACCGCGAAGTCATCCCGATGTCGATCTTTTCGGCTAGGGCTACTTGATGCCGACGACCATCGAGTCAGGACCGACCAGCTGCTCGACATAGCTCTTGCTGAAGCCGACGTCGGCCATCCAGCCACGGCAATCGGCACCCGTGTAGTCGAAGCCGCCGGGAGTCTCGATCAGCATGTTGAGGCTCATCAGCAGACCGAATGCGTTGTGGCGCCGCTCGTCATCGATGAGGCCTTCGAAGACGATCAACGCCCCCTCCCTGGGCAGTGCGTCGTAGGCCTTCTGCAGGAGCAGACGCTTCTGGTCCATATCCCAGTCGTGCAGGATGTGGCCCATGATGAGGACGTCGGCGTTCGGCAAAGGGTCGGCGAAGAAGTCGCCGGGCGTGAATCGCAGGCGGCTACTCAAATCATGTTGTGCAACATAGGAATTGAAGATCGGCTCGACGGGTGGCAGGTCGTAGCCGCCGCCCGTCAAGTGCTCGTGGGCCGTCGCGATGGCGACCGGGACGGCGCCTTGTGCGCACCCGATATCGGTCACGCTGCCGTAGTCGCGCCACGGAAACTTGGCGGCGATGGCGTAGCCCGCCGCGAGACTCAGACCCGACATCGCAGCGGTGAATACGGCCAGCTTCTCCGGGTCGGCGTACAGGGTTGCGAAGAAGTCGCCGCCCGTCTTCACCTCGTTCTGCGGTTGGCCGGTTTTCAGTCCCTCGATCAGCGAGTCCCAGAAGCCGTAGAGGCGGACACTCGACATTTCCATGATGCCGCCCACGTATGTGGGCTTTGCCGGATCGAGGAAGAGATCGGTGTGCGGAGTGTTTTGGTACCGGCCGTCGGTGCGTTCGAGCATCCCGAGAGCGACGAGCGCGTCGAAGAAGTCCCGTGCACTGCGCGGATGCAGGCCGAGTCGCTCGCGGAGTTGCTCCGCGTCCAGCGGCCCAGCCTCGCTGAGCACGCCGAAGAGTTTCAGCTCGACGGCACTCAACAGGGTCCTGGAAGCCCAGTAGCCGAAGCCCAGCTGCATGATGCCGTCGGGTGTCAAGGCCTCGGAATCTGGCGTAGACAGCACAGTTGGTTTGCTCATTTGATATCCCCCCGCCGAAAGATCACTAAGAGGTGAATTTACCGGCGCTAGTGACGTTTGCGGTGCGATTCGCTCCCTTCAGCAGCTGAGTGCGGGCAACTCATCGGCGCGGACGACGCTGGGGAAGACGGGGGCGAACGAACTGCGATCATCGTCGCGCCCAGGAGCGCGCCGCAATTGACCTGGCGTCAACGTATTCCCCTCTCGCACAGCAACTTCCAAGTCTTTCATGCCTGGCAGTGCTTTCGAGTGCAAATTGTCTGTTGGGATCGGTAGCGGTCGCGCCGTCTTGTACTTGGGGTAATGGCGCACGATCCGGGGCGTCACCGGAACCAAGCGAGAGAACCCCCATGCTCACCAACCGCCTCGTGGCAACGATTGCCGGCACAGTGCTCGCCGCCGGAACGCTCACAGCTGCGCTCGTCGGCCTCGCCAACTGATCGCAGCGTTCAACGCGAAGAAGGTGTTCGCGACGCCACAGCAGAACGAGGCGATGATCGTCGCGTCGATGACGGCCTATTGCCCGCAATACCGCAACTAGTGGCTCGTTGAATTGTGTTGCCAACCCACTCGCAATGCTGAGAAGTTGGCGACGTGAGGACGTGCGCTGTAGCGCTAACGTTAGCTTGGTGTCGACTTTGAACGTCACGCCAGCGGACCTCGTCGCTTTCGCCGACGGGCATCGCGATGTCGCGGCCCGACGGTAATCTTCCCGAGTATCCCTCCGACATCGCGAAGTCGCACCGGTACACGACGCCGACAGAATCGACGGCCACAGAGTCGAAATCCGGGGGGCCGCACAACGAAGAGCCCCGCCGGTATGCCGATCCGCTATGAGTTGTCTTCGCCCGGTAAGCGCTGACGAAGCGTGGCCGCGCGAAACGTGAGGTGGTTGCGCTCGGCGACGTTCTGCGCCTGTGCGGCGGCCTGCACGTAAAGCTCTGCCGCCGTGGCGATGTCGCCGGCCCGCTCATGCAAGTACGCGGCCGACGCGGTATACCGCGGAAGCGTCGGCTCGAGCTCGCCGAGTGCGGCGAGCCCCGCCTGCGGTCCATCCGCTTCACCGACTGCGACGGCGCGATTGAGCCGCACCACCGGGCTGTCGGTGAGCCGGATGAGCTCGTCGTACCACTCGACGATCTGCACCCAGTCGGTCTCCTCAGCGGTCTGCGCGTCTGCGTGCAGCGCCGCGATCGCCGCTTGCGCCTGGTACTCCCCGAGCCGATCGCGGGCTAGCGCCGCCTGGAGTACGGCCACTCCCTCCGCGATGAGTTCGCGCCGCCAGAGGCTGCGGTCTTGATCTTCCAGCACCACCAGACTGCCGTCGTCGCGAGTCCGGGCGTCTCGCCTCGCATGGTGAAGCAGAAATAATGCGAGAAGCCCGGCGACCTCCTCGTCGCGCGTCGTCGCGGCCAGCTGTCGCGCCAGCCGAATCGCCTCCTCAGCGAGATCGACGTCGCCGCTGTACCCCTCGTTGAACACCAGGTACAGCACCTTCAGCACCGTGCGCAAATCTCCCGGCTGATCCAGCCGGATGTCGCCGACGATCCGTTTGGCCCGGCTAATCCGTTGCGCCATAGTCGCTTCCGGCACAAGGTATGCCTGCGCAATCTGGCGTGTGGTGAGGCCACCAACAGCGCGCAAAGTCAGCGCGACGGCCGATGCGGGGGTGAGGTTCGGATGCGCGCACAAAAAGTAGAGCTGCAGTGTGTCGTCGACGGACTCCGCCGGGCCGGGCGGCGGCTCGTCAGTCACCCGAAGCTCACGGTCGCGCCGCGCGCTGTCGGATCTCGCAAGATCGACGAAACGCCGCCACGCCGTGGTGATCAACCAGCCCTTGGGATCGTCCGGCCGTTGATTCGGCCATGTCTCAACAGCTTTGAGCAGGGCCTCCTGCACAGCATCCTCGGCGGTCGCGAAGTCGGCCCCGCGGTGGACGAGGGCTGCCAACACGCCGGGGATCAGGCCCCGCAGCTGGGCCTCGTCCACCGCATCGGCGGCCATCACTCAGTGACACTCAGTGACGGTCGGGGAAGCGGTCAGGAACGGTCGGACTTCGAGCCACTCGTGGATCGGCTTGCCGCCTGCGCCGGGCGCCGCAGACAATTCGCCGGCCAACTCGACAGCCCGCTCGTACGAGTCGACGTCGACGATCATCCAACCAGCGATGAGGTCCTTGGTCTCCGCGAACGGTCCATCGGTGACGGGCGGCTTGCCCTCGCCGTCGTAACGGACCCACGCGCCCTCAGGGGCCAGGGCCTGGCCGTCGACGTACTCGCCGCTGGCTTGCAGCTTGGCCGCGAAGTCGTTCATGTACTTGATGTGCGCCTCCACCTCCGCGGGTGCCCACTGGTCCATCGGCACGTCATTGACCGCCGCAGGCGCGCCACGGTAGTGCTTGAGAAACAGGAACTTGGCCATGACGTTCTCCCTTCAGATTCGCGACCCTAGTTGGTCGCTCACCCCTGGGACGGAGCCGTCACCCGGTTCTCGACATCAACCCCCCAACAATTTTCAGCCGCGATATTGCGCGACTTGTTCGGCGTACTCGTCGAGGAGTCGAAGCGATTCGTCGTGCGGCTTGGTCGGCAGCAGCAGGTTCGCCTGGCCGTATCCGAGATCCTCGAGTCCGCGCCAGTACTCCGGATCGATCGGCGTGCCGAATGTCGTCAAAGGGACATCGTGGCCAGCGCCCTCGCGAAGTTGATCGATGCGGCGCTTGAGGTGATCGATCGGGAACGGGTTGGAGATCCAGCCCGCCTCGTGGCGGATCACCCGCTTGACGGTGGCATCGGAGTCGCCGCCGATAACGATGGGCGGATGTGGCTTCTGGACCGGCTTGGGTCGCATGTATGACGACTCGAAATCAACGTATTTGCCGTGGTATTCGGCGGGTTCGGTCGTCCACAGCGCCTTGATGGCCTCGATGCGTTCGTCGAGTAGCGCCCCGCGTGTCTTCGAATCGGTACCGTGATTACGCATCTCCTCCAGGTTCCAGCCCGCGCCCACCCCGAAGATGAACCGGCCATTGGAGATCAGATCGATGCTGGCAGCCTCCTTCGCCGTGATGATCGGATCACGCTGGATGAGCAATGCGATGCCGGTGATCAGTTCGATGCGTGAGGTGACGGCGGCCGCGGCCGCCAGCGTGACGAACGGGTCCAGCGTCCGGTAGTAGATCGACGGCAGCTCGCCACCGAGCGGATACGCAGACTCCCGGCTGGCTGGGATGTGCGTGTGCTCGGCGATCGTGAGCGCGTCGAAACCTCGCTCCTCTATCGCCTGCGCCAGCGAAACCGTGTCGATGCTGTCGTCATTGACGAACGTGGAAATCCCGAATTTCATCTGCATCCTTTTCTGCCGTTTCCCCGCTGACGCAACGCGCGCCCACTCCACGCTAATCCCGGCCCGCACGAGCGCTTCCGTACCGTCGTCAGTGACCCTGCAACCACACGCTGAAGACCGAGGCCCGATGACAGACAACCCTGCCGAAGTAGTGGAGTCGGCCGGACCGCGACGGCGGTCCCGGCGGAGGTGGCGCCGCATAGCGGTCGTGCTCGCCGTCGTGCTGCTGTTGTTCGGGGTGCCCTGGTGGACGCTGGCGGCAGGAGGGACGGCCTGGCCAACGAGCGTCGTCGTGACCGGCACGCTGCTCTTCGCCGCGAGCGCGGCCGCGATGCCGGTGTTGATGGTGCTCGGGCATGGCCACAGGCATCTCGACTGGGCTGCTGCCCTCGGGGATGCGCTGCTCGGCGCGGCCTGGGTGCTGTTCGCCTGGTCGGTGCTCGGCCAGCTGCTGGGCCTGGTGCTGCTCGTTGCCGGCGTCGAGGATCCGGCGCGGTCGCGGGTTGTCGCCGGCGCGGTGGTGACTGTGGCGGCGGTGCTCCTCGTCTGGGGTTATGCCGAAGCGATGCGCGTTCCGCGCGTCAAGAACGTCGATGTCGCGATCGACGGCCTCGGGCGCGGGTTGGACGGCCTGCGCATCGCCGTCATCACCGACACGCACTTCGGACCCATCAATCGCGCCAAGTGGTCGACGGCCGTGGTGGCACGTGTCAACGAACTCGTCGCCGATGTGGTGTGCCACGTCGGCGACATCGCGGACGGCAGGGTCACCATTCGCGAACGGCAAGCCAGCCCCCTCGCATCGGTGAAGGCAGTGTCGGCTCGGGCCTACGTCACCGGCAACCACGAGTACTTCAGCGAGGCGCAGGGGTGGCTCGACTACATGGAAAGCATCGGATGGTCCGCGCTGCACAACCGGCACGTCATCGTCGAACGCGGCGGTGACCGGCTGGTGCTCGCCGGTGTGGACGACGCGACCGCCACTGCGTCCAGCGCCCGCGGACACGGCGCGGACCTTCATGCCGCCCTCGCCGGAACCGATCGGGCGCTGCCGGTCGTGCTCCTCGCCCACCAACCCAAGCAGGTCACCCACGCCGTGAGCGCAGGTGTCGACTTACAGATCTCAGGTCATACCCACGGCGGCCAGATCTGGCCGTTCCACCTTCTGGTTCGGCTGGAGCAGCCCGTGGTGCGCGGACTCAGCCGACACGGCGATCGGACCCAGCTGTACACCAGCCGCGGCACCGGATTCTGGGGCCCGCCGTTTCGGGTGTTCGCGCCCAGCGAGATCACCCTGTTGACGCTTCGCAGCCCATAACTCGCGCGGTCGCGCCTCATCGGCGCCAGAACAGGTGTGCGTCACGCCGCTCGCGCAGAGCCGATCTGTAGAGTCTTCGCGTGCCTGCCAGCTCACCCGCAAAGTCTGTAAATGCCCGTCTCGCTGCGGAATTGACCGTCGAGGAAGCGCAGGTCGCCGCCGCTGTGCGACTGCTCGACGAGGGCGCGACCGTGCCATTCATCGCCCGGTACCGAAAAGAGGTGACCGGCAGTCTCGATGACGGCCAGCTGCGCATCCTCGAGGAGCGTCTGCAGTATCTGCGTGAGCTCGATGACCGTCGGGCCGCGGTGCTGGCCTCCATCGACGAGCAGGGCAAGCTCACCGACGAGTTGAGGGCCGCCCTGATGGTGGCCGACACCAAGTCGCGGGTCGAGGACATCTACCTGCCCTACAAACCGAAGCGACGGACCAAGGCGCAGATTGCCCGCGAGGCGGGGCTCGCGCCGTTGGCCGACCGGCTACTGGCCGACCCCACACTGGTGCCGGAGAAGGTGGCTGCGGAGTTTCTGTGCGACAACGTTGCCGACGCTGCTGCAGCACTGGACGGCGCGCGACACATTCTCGCCGAGCGGGCGGCCGAAGACGCCGAGCTCGTCGGTGCCATCCGGGAAAGGTTCTGGGCAGGCGGCTCGCTGCGCACGGAGCCGTGGTCGGCCGATGCGGCGAAAAGCCCTGCAGCACAGAAGTTTCGCGACTACTTCGAATTCAGTCAATCACTGGAGAGCATGCCGTCCCACCGTGTGCTTGCGGTCATGCGAGGCGAGAAGGAAGAGGCGCTCGCGCTCACCTTCGACGGTGGTGATGAAGCGATCTATCACGCCATGATCGCCAAAACGCTGGGTATCGACATGTCATCGAAGGCCGCGTCGACGCCATGGCTGGCCGCCACCGTCGAGTGGGCATGGCGCACGAAGCTGATGATCTCGGGCCGCGTCGACGCCCGCCTGCGGCTGCGGCGCCGCGCCGAGGAAGAGGCCGTGGCGGTGTTCGCCAAGAACCTCAAGGACCTCCTGCTCGCGGCGCCAGCAGGCAACCGCACGACGCTCGGCCTGGATCCCGGCTTCAGGACCGGAGTCAAGGTCGCGGTCGTCGACGGCACCGGCAAGGTCGTCGACACGTGCGCGATCTACCCGCATCAGCCCCAGAAACAATGGGACACGGCCAAGGCAACTTTGGCGGCGCTGGTCGCGCGTCACGGCGTCGAGCTCATCGCCGTCGGCAACGGCACCGCGTCGCGCGAAACCGACGCCCTGGCAACCGAACTCATCGCCGATATCCGGGCCGCGGGCGGCAAGGCACCCGCGAAGGCGATGGTGAGCGAGGCCGGTGCGTCGGTGTATTCGGCGTCAGCGTATGCGGCGCACGAGCTGCCGACGCTCGACGTGACGCTGCGTGGGGCGGTGTCGATTGCGCGGCGGCTGCAGGATCCGCTGGCCGAATTGGTGAAGATCGACCCGAAGTCGATCGGCGTTGGGCAGTACCAACACGACATCACGCCTGGGACGCTGGCGCGCAGCCTGGACGCCGTCGTCGAGGATGCGGTGAACGCGGTGGGTGTCGACCTGAATACGGCGTCCGTTCCCTTGCTGGCGCGGGTGTCCGGGGTATCCGAATCCCTAGCCGAGGCGATCGTCTCGCACCGTGACACGACGGGACCGTTCGCCAACCGCAAGGCTCTGCTGAAAGTTCCTCGCCTGGGCCCCAAGGCTTTTGAGCAGTGCGCTGGTTTCCTGCGGATCCGCGGCGGAGACGACCCGATCGATGCGTCGGGCGTGCATCCGGAGGCGTATCCGGTGGTCCGTCGAATCCTGGACCGCTCGGGGGTGACGCTCGCCGAGCTGATCGGCAACGAGCGATCGTTGCGGTCCCTTGAGCCGGCCGACTTCGCCGACGACCGATTCGGCGTCCCCACGGTGACCGACATCCTCGCCGAACTGGAGAAGCCCGGACGCGATCCGCGACCCGCGTTCTCCACGGCCACGTTCGCCGCCGGTGTGGAGAAGGTCGCCGACCTGACGGTGGGCATGGTGCTGGAAGGCGTCGTCACCAACGTCGCGGCGTTCGGCGCGTTCGTCGACGTCGGTGTGCATCAGGACGGCCTGGTACACGTTTCGGCGATGGCAGACCGCTTCGTGTCCGACCCGCACGAGGTGGTCCGCTCCGGTCAGGTGGTGCGCGTCAAGGTGGTGGACGTTGATGTCGAGCGTCAGCGGATCGGGCTGAGCCTGCGGCTCAACGACACGCCGCAACAGAATCGCGGCAAACAGACCGATCAGGGACACGCGAAGCGGCCAAACCCGAATCGTGGCAAGCAGCCTCGTCAGAAGGCGTCGGACGCAGGGGGATCGATGGCGGATGCCCTGCGTAAGGCGGGCTTCGGCAATTAGGCGCCGCTCGTAGTTTCAATCAACTCGCGGGTGCGCCAGACGTCGCCGGTTTCCGCATCGAAGAAGTACGTCCGCTCATCCGGCAGCGCAAGCCCAATTCGCGCCCTAGTGGCCCGCGTTGCGGGCCAAATTGACGGCGAATTCAGTGACGAAGTTGCCCGCCGGGGGATCACCGCGGTTGCAGGAGCCGTCGGATTCACCGGGGCGTTTGATCCACAGGTAGGCGTCGGCGTGCGCGCCAGCGGTAGCCGTGGTTGGCGGAGTACCCAGTGCCCGTCCGCTTGGGTTGCACCAGTCGAGCGGGGAGTCAGGCGCTGGCCCTGCGCCGTTGCGCGATGTGTCGACCACGTAGTGCGACCCATTCGTCAGCCCCGAAATCGCTTCGCCATAACCGATTTCGTCTTCGGTGGTGAAGAAGTTAGCGGTGTTGAGGCTGAAACCCCGAGCCTGCGCGATACCAGCCTGGTTGAGCCGGGCGGCCATCTCGTCGGCACTGTGCCAGCGCAGGTGGCCGGCGTCGATGTAGACGGCCGCGGCCGGATTGCGAGTCAGGGTTTCAACGGCGTAGCGAATCAAGTCGTAGCGTTCCTGGCGCTGATCAGCCGACAGGCAGTCGGCCATGGCGAGGGCATCGGGTTCGACGACGATCGCCGCGGGCGACCCGCCTATGTCGGCGGCGATACCGTCGATCCAGCCTTTGTAGTCCGCAGCCGTCGCGAACCCTCCCGCAGCGAAACTGCCGCAATCACGGTGCGGGATGCCATAGAGCGCGAACACCGGCATGGCACCGGCCGCCTGCGCGTCACCGACGTACTTCGCCACCGTCGCTGCCGACGAGCCCTGCACGAGCCAGTACGCCTGGGGTGTGTTGGCGATCGCGGTCAGCTCGGGGCTCGGCGGGTCGGCTTTCTGCGCGGCGCGCATGGCCGTCGAGGTCGGGTTGACGTAGAAGGACGCCCCGGCCAACGGGTTTCCCTCGTCGGCGGCCAACCGCACCGCCGGGGCGGGCGTCGGGTCGGCCGCGACGGCCAGGCCAGCGATGGCCACCACGGTCAGGAGGGGAGCGATCCAGCGCGCGACGGCGCCGGCAGCTGACATCACCTCGGAAAAATTAGTGGTTCAACGCGTCGAGCGCCAATCCTGCGCCGTTTGTCACGCCTTGCCGAGGGTGACTTGGGTCGTTTGGGTCGCACCGGATTCGTCGACGTAACTCAACGAAACGGTGTCGCCGGGCGCTTTCGATCGAACCGCGGCCACCAGAGCTTCCGGACCGTCGATCACCTCATTGTCGAGCTTGGTGATCACCGCGCCACGTGGAATGCCCGCAGTCGCCGCGGGACCGCCATCGACGACCTCACCAACGGCCGCTCCGCCACCCTTCACCCCGTCGCTGCTGAGCTGCACGCCGAGGGAGCCGTGGCTGGCGGTGCCGGTGGAAACGAGCTCGTCGGCGATGCGTTTGGCCTGATCGGCCGGAATCGCAAAGCCCAGCCCGATCGATCCGCTCTGGCCGCCGCCGGCGCCACCGTCGCCGCCCATGCTCGCGATCGCGGAGTTCACCCCGATCAGCTCGCCGTTCATGTTCACCAGTGCGCCGCCGGAATTGCCAGGATTGATTGCCGCGTCGGTCTGGATGGCATCGATCACGGAGACGTTGCCCCCGCCACCGTCACCTGCGGCGACCGGCCGATTCAGCGCGCTGACGATGCCGTTGGTCACGGTGCCCTGCAGACCCAGGGGTGAGCCGATCGCCACCACCTGCTCACCGACCTTCACATCCTTGGACGACCCCATTGCGATCGGCGTCAATCCGGAAACCCCTTGCGCGCGCACAACCGCAAGATCCCCGCTGGGGTCGGTGCCCACGACTGTGAACGGCGCCGTCTGGCCATTGGCGAAAGTCACGGTCTTGGTGATCCCACCACCGCCGGTGGAGTCGGATAGGGCGCGCCCGGCTCCCTGATCATTGCCGGCAGCGGGAGCGACGACGTGGTTGTTGGTCAGGATGAGGCCGTCGGCAGTCAACACGATGCCGGATCCGGTGTCGCCTTGGCCGCCCGTGTCGATCTGGAGCTTGACGACACTGGGCATCACTTTGGCCGCGACCTGTTCGACCGAGCCGGCGGGCGCCTTGGCTGCGGGCTGGGGCGACAGCGGCGCTTGAGCGATGGGCGGTTTGGTGGCCGGCTTGTCGTGGGCTAGCGAAACAGCGCCCACGGTGGCGGCACCGAGTCCACCACCAACCACCGCGGCGACCGCAGCTCCGGCGATGACGGCGCCGCGACGAGAACCCTTCGGCCGAATCGTGGGTATCGGCGCTGTAATCGCTTGGTGTGCAGCGTGATACGGGCCAGTCGGCGACTGGGTGTAGCGATAGTCGTAGCGCAGATGCGACGGAATGTAGGCGTAGGAATCCGGGTTGGCTTCTCCCGCAGGTTGACTCGGATGCGGCTGAGTGCCGGGCTGATCCGTGGGATACCGCGGAGGGTTGGTCATGTTGTTTCGTTCCTTCTGAATCGTGAGTCAGCCCAGTGGCTTAAGCACAAGGTGCCGACGATTGCTGAGACAGAACTGAGAGGCTGCTCAGGGAAGCCCGAGACTTTGCTCCGGGTGCCCGCGCGTTAGTGTGCTTTGGTCGGCCTCAGCGAACAAGTCGATAGAAGAGTTGAGCAATTCATGACTGCACCAGCAGAGTCGTCTCCGCTTGAAGCGCGGGTGGGCCACTACTACCAGATGGACGGCACCTACCTGGTGGGCCGCGAGAAGTTGCGTGAATACGCCCGTGCAGTGCAGGACTACCACCCCGCGCATTGGGACGTCGCCGCTGCCGCTGAGCTGGGCTACTCGGACGTCATCGCGCCGCTGACATTCACCTCGGCGCCCGGTATGCAGTGCAACCGCCGGATGTTCGAACAGATTGTGGTCGGTTACGACACCTACCTGCAGACCGAGGAAGTCTTCGAGCAGCACCGCCCGATCGTCGCCGGCGACGAGCTGACCATCGACGTGGAACTGTCGTCGGTCCGCAGGACCGCAGGCAGAGACTTCATCACCGTCACCAACACTTTCACCGATGCCGCCGGCGAGCGGGTGCACACACTGCACACCACCGTCGTCGGCGTCACCGCCGAGGACATCGACGCGGGGGTCAAGACGGCCGTGCAGAACGCGATGATGCACGACATGAACATCCTGGACGTCGGCAAGGCCGCCTATGAGAGGGCGGTACGCCCGGAGGGTGATATTCGGATCTCCGACGGAGGCCTGGCCCGCACGCCTGGGACTCCGAACTTCGACGACGTGAAGGTCGGCGACGCGTTGCCGGTCCATCACACCCGACTGTCGCGGGGCGACCTGGTGAACTATGCCGGGGTGGCAGGCGACGCCAACCCGATTCACTGGGACGAGGGCATTGCCAAACTGGCGGGGCTGCCCGACGTGATCGCCCACGGGATGCTCACCATGGGGCTGGGCGCCGGATACGCCTCCGCGTGGTTGGGTGACCCCGGTGCGGTTACCCGCTACACGGTGCGGTTGTCGGCGCCCGCGATCGTCTCGGCCGAGGGCACCGACATCGAGTTCAGCGGCCGGATCAAGTCGCTGGACCCGGCGACCCGCGGGGGTGTCGTCATCGTCTCTGCGAAGTCCGCCGGCAAGAAGATCTTCGGCATGGCGACGCTCGAGGTCCGGTTTCGCTGAGGGGCCACCGCCGGGGCTGGGCGCCCCGTCAGTAGCGTGACTTTTGTGAACGCCCTTCGTGTGTCTTCCGTCGCTGTCCTGGCCTGCCTCACGTCGCTCGCCGTGACGTTGTCCGGATGCGGCGCCGATAAGGCCGCCAAGGAGACGCCGTCGGCAAGCGCATCGTCATCACCAGTCTCCGACGTGTTCACACCGCCCGCGTCCGCACAGACGCCGACCGGAGACGGCGGCTGCCCGTCCGCAGCGCAGACGAACGCAGCGCCGGAGTGGACTCTGCCTGGAGCGACCGGAAGCGTGGCAGTGACGGGGCCCACGGACTCGGCTGCGCCGCGCATTCAGGTGACCGCACCGTTCAGCGTGACCGAAACCCAAGTGCATACGTTGAAGCCCGGTGACGGCCCGGTGGTCGCGGCCACCGCGAAGGTGTTCGTCTGCTACATGGGAGTCAACGGACGCGACGGCTCGGTGTTCGACAGCACCTACGAACGCGGTGCCCCCATTGACTTTTCGCTCGACGGAGTGGTGCCGGGCTTCCAGAAGGCGATCGCAGGACAGAAAGTCGGCTCCACGGTCGCCGTCGCAATGACGTCCACCGACGGCTATCCGGAGGGTCAGCCCAGTGCGGGGATTCAGCCGGGCGACACGCTCATCTTCGCGATCAAGATCTTGGACGCATCGGGTTAGGCACTGCACGTACCTGTCGGGGTAACGTTTTCTAGAGTTCCGTGCAACTACAGGAGCGGCCAGTGGATCTCGGTGTGTGGGGTGATCTCACGATCCTCGCTGCGGTGATGGAAATAGTGTTCGCCACTTGCGTATTCACTTACATCGGTCGGTTGGAGAAGCGCACATCGCATCCTCTCGGTGAAAAGGTGGGCGCCCATAAAGAGGTGCTGGCCAAACTTCGCAAGCGCGAACCGATGTCGCAAGACGAAGTGGATTATGCGGCCGAACTGATTGCCGACGCTCGTTCACCGCTCGCGTACGCGATACCCGCGGCCCTGTTCACCATGGGATTCTTCTACGTCGTCGGCTGTCTGTTCATGCTCCACCTCGATGGTGGTCATCCCTCGTTCCGAACGTTCATCGGCGGCATCCCGATGTTGACCTCCATGAACATCGCCGCCCAGTTGCGTAGGGTCGCGGCGTTGAAGAGGCGGCTGGTCGACATTCCGGTTTCTCAAGAGCGCGGCGGAGTTTCGGCGGCAGCGGGATCGGCGTCGACCCACAGCGGTAGCTGACGACCTGCTGCCTGCGACCCGAATGCTTGTCGGGCGGGGCGCTGACGCACGTTCAGCGGCCACCAGAACCAGCGGCCGAGCAGCGCTGCGACGGCCGGAGTCATGAATGACCGCACGATCAGCGTGTCGAACAGCAGGCCGAGCGCGATCGTAGTGCCGATCTGACCCAGAATCCGCAAGTCGGCGAAGATGAACGACGCCATGGTGGCGGCGAACACCAGACCAGCCGCCGTCACCACGGCACCGGAGCCCGCCATCGCCCGGATGATGCCGGTGTTCAAGCCGGCGCCGATCTCCTCCTTGAACCGAGATATGAGCAACAGGTTGTAGTCCGAGCCCACCGCCAACAGCAGGATTACGGCCAATGCCAGCACGATCCAGAACAACTTGATACCGAAGATGTCCTGCCAGATCAGCACGGAGAGACCAAAAGAGGCGCCCAACGACAGCGCAACGGTACCCACGATGACGAAAGCAGCGACGAGGCTTCGGGTAATGAACATCATGACGAGCAAGATCAGGCTGAGCGCAGCGATACCGGCGATCATGAGGTCGTATTTGGCGCCGTCCTGGATGTCCTTGTAGGTGGCGGCGGTGCCTGCGATGAAGATCTTGGATCCGGCGAGCGGTGTGCCCTTGACCGCTTCCTGCGCGGAGTGCCTGATGCCGTCGATGTGCGAAATGCCTTCTGGCGTAGCGGGATCGCCTTCGTGGGTGATGATCATGCGCGCGGCTTTGCCATCCGGTGACAGGAACAGCTTGAGCCCGCGCTGGAATTCGGGATTGGTGAACGCCTCGGGCGGTAGGTAGAACGAGTCGTCGGTTTTCGACGCGTCGTAGGCCTGGCCGAGGGCGGTCGAGTTCTGCAGTGCCGCCTCCGTCTGGTCGTTGATACCTGAGGTGGTGGCGTAATTGGTCAGTGTCAGGTCGCGATTGGTCTGTTGGCTCGCGATCTGGGGCGGGATCAAGGCGAGCAGCTTGGGCTGCAGCTCGTCAAGCTTGGCGATGCTTCCTGACACGTTGGCCAATTGGTCGGTCAGCGCATCGATGCCGTCGAGTGCGTCGAACAGCGACCTCAGCGCCCAGCACGCTGGGATATCGAAACAGTGTGGCTCCCAATAGAAGTAATTGCGCAGCGGCCGGAAGAAGTCGTCGAAGTTGGCGATCTTGTCGCGCAGGTCTTGGGCGGTGGCAACGGTGTCTTTGAACGCCTGTGTCTGCTCATCAGTGACGGCGGCAGATTGCTGCTGTAGCGAATACTGCTGCCGCAGAATGTTGATCGAGTCGTTGATCACGTCGACCTGCTTGAGCAGATCAGCGCCGCGGGCCTGCTGAAACGGCAGGTTGTTTATCTGCGAGGCGCTGCCCGCGCTGATCTGGAACGGTATCGACGTGTGGTCCAGGGGCGTGCCCAAAGGCCGGGTGATCGACTGCACCTGAGCGATGCCGTCGGTGTGGAAGACGGCTTTGGCGACGCGCTCCAGCAGGATCATGTCGGTGGAATTGCGAAGATCGTGGTCGGCTTCGACCATCAGCAGTTCGGGATTCAACCGGGCTTGCGAGAAGTGCCGCTCTGCCGCGGTGTAGCCGACATTGGCGGGCGCGGTGGCGGGCATGTAGGACCGGGCGTCGTAGCTCGTCGTGTAGCGCGGAAGGGCGAGGAGGCCGATGAGGGCGATGGCGATCGTCGCCATCAGGATCGGCACGGGCCAGCGGACGATGGCCGTGCCGACGCGTCGCCAACCCCGGGTGTTCATCACACGGTTGGGTTCGAACAGACCGAAGTGGCGACCGATGATCAGTAAGGCCGGCGCCAAGGTCAACGCCGCGACCACTGCGACAAGGACGCCAATGCCGGCGGGGACACCGAGGCTGTTGAAATACGGGAGTCGAGTGAAGGTCAGACAGAGGACCGCCCCGGCGATCGTCAGACCGGAACCCAAGATGATGTGTGCGGTTCCGTGGTACATCGTGTTGAACGCGGGGATGCGATCCTGCCCGGCGTAACGCGCTTCGTGAAAACGCCCGAGAATGAAGATCGCATAGTCGGTTCCGGCGGCAATGACCAAGAGCGTCAGCAGATTGGTGGAGTACGTCGACAACTGGATGATGCCGGCGTTCGCGAGTACGGCGACGACTCCGCGGGAGGCGGTCAATTCGATCATCACCGTGAAGATCACGAGGAACACCGTGGTGAGACGACGGTAGAGCGAGAACAGCATCACCGCGATCACCCCGATGGTGATCAGGGTGGTTTTCAGCGTGCCGTGCCGGCCCACCTCGAACTGATCGGTGACCAGCGGCGCGGCGCCGGTGACATAGGCCTTCAGGCCCGGGGGCGGTGGCGTGTGGTCGACGATGTTGCGCACTGAGTCGACGGATTCATTGGCCAGCGACTCGCCCTGGTTGCCTGCGAGATACAGCTGCACCAGCGCCGCCTTACCGTCGGAGCTCTGCGAGCCGGCCGCCGTCAGCGGATCTCCCCAGAAATTCTGGATGTGCTGGACGTGTTTGGTGTCCTGTTCGAGCTTCTTGATCAGGCCGTCGTAGTAGTGGTGTGCGTCGGCGCCGAGCGGCTGGTCGCCCTCCAGCACGATCATTGCCGAACTGTCCGAGTCGAATTCGCCGAACACTTTGCCGATACGTTTGGCGGCCTGCAATGAGGGTGAATCCTGCGGGCTCAGCGACACGTTGTGTGCTTGGGCGACCGTCTCCAATTGCGGCACAAAGACATTCGTCACCACAGCAAGGCCGAGCCAAAACAGCGCGATGAGCACCGCGTACCGGCGGATGAGGTTGGGAACCCGCTGGGTCGTCATCCGGATTTGTCCAGGCAGTAGGTGAAGGCGTTCAGGGTGTTGACCGTTCTTTCGTCTTTGACGACGTCGTCGATCTTGATTCGGCAGCCGAGGGAGTCGCTGTCGCCTTGGGCGGAGACGTTGACGAAGACGGCCGGTTGGGTGGTGGTGGTGTCATAGGACCAGGGCAGGGTCGCGGCGTCGACACGCTGGGGTTGGGCGTTGACGTCGAGGTAGGTGATGGTCGCGGTGGTGCCCGGTGGGCCGTAGACCTCCATGACGACGTGCTTGGGGTTGAACGGGTGGATCTCGTTGGCGGCTGCGCTGGGGGTGGAGGTGACGTCTTTGGAGCCGAAGATGCCGTTCAGCCGGTACACAGCGAATCCCGCGACCGCGATGACGAGGATCGCGACCAGAAGCATCCAGCGTCGCAACACTCGGCTTCCGAGCGAAACCCGCTGCATCCGTGACCCTTTCATGAGCGGCGACAGGCGCGGTCGGTAGGGAATTCCCGTAGCGTGGCTAATCAACTAGGTTGACGGTACGACACGGGATCAGAGTCCACAACACCGGCATTGGACACGCCCCGTAATGGTGCCTCGTGCCGATTCGCCGGACCTGGCCGGGGCCCGCTGGCGCTGGGGACTACCGGGGAATGCGGTCGGCGTATCTTACGGGCGCGGGTCCGAGTGACTCTTTCAGTCGCACCACTGAAGGCCTTGACCGGATAGGTAGGCGATATGCGCGCAATGGTCATGGACCGCGTCGGCGAGCCACTCGAGGTTCGGCAGGTGCCCGACCTCGCGCCGCCCGACGGCGGTGTTGTGGTGGACGTGTATGCCACCGGGTTGTGCCGCAGCGACTGGCACGCGTGGGCCGGCCACGACGACATCGCACTGCCCCATGTGCCCGGCCACGAGCTCGCCGGGATGGTCTCGGCGGTGGGCGTCGGGGTGCAGAACTGGTCGGTAGGCGACCGGGTGACCGTGCCGTTCGTGTGTGGCTGCGGCAGGTGCCAATGGTGTAAGTCCGGGAACGCGCAGGTCTGTCCCGACCAGGTGCAGCCCGGCTTCACGCACTGGGGCTCATTCGCGGAGTACGTCGCGCTGCACGCCGCCGACACCAACTTGGTCGCCATACCGGACTCGGTGTCGTTCGAGGCTGCCGCGAGCCTGGGCTGCCGGTTTGCCACCGCCTACCGCGCGCTGACCGCCCGCGCCCGCCTGGCCGCCGGCGAGTGGGTGACCGTCGTCGGCGTGGGCGGGGTCGGCCTCAGCTCGGTGATGATCGCCAAGGCGCTGGACGCCAACGTCATCGCCGTCGACCGCAACGCCGTCGCTCTCGACGCTGCGAAAACCCTCGGGGCCGACCATGTCCTGGTCGCTGACGGCTCCGACGTTCCCGCTCGGGTTCACGAGATCACCGGCGGCGGAAGCCATATCGCAGTCGACGCTGTCGGCCTCGAGCAGACCTGTGCGGACTCGATCCTCAGCCTGCGTCGCCGCGGCCGCCACCTGCAGGTGGGGCTGCTGCCCCCGGCGAACGGTCATCCGCGGGTTCCGATGGCCCGTGCTATCGCTTGGGAGCTCGATCTGCTCGGCAGCCACGGCATGGCGGCAGCAGACTATCCGAGGATGCTCGCCATGATCGAGAGCGGCGACCTGCGCCCCCAGGACCTGATCGAGCGTGTTATCGGGTTGGAGGAGGCGGCTGCACTCCTGCCCAACGTCGTCAACGCTTCCCCCGCCGGGATGACCCTCATCAACCCACGGCCACCGCGCGCAGAACAGGTGGGATAACCGACTTCAGCAGGCCCCATCCGCGTCGACGTCCATGTTGTCCAGTCGACGAAAAAGTTCCGCGTCGAAGGCAAATGAACCACAATGTGCCTTCAGTTCGCCTAGCTGGCAGGACCGACGTGGCACGTGACGTGATCGCCTTCGACATGACGCTGGCTCACACATGTCCAGACATATGGGGCATCCTCGAGACACCCGACTGGTACCCGCGCTTCTTCCATGGGCTCGGGTCATGCGAGCAGGTATCCGGCACGCTGCACGAGTTCGAGGTCCGCTTCGCGACCCCGCAGGGGGGCGTCGTCGTTCACCAGATGCGCCAAACGGCGCTCCGGGCGGGTACAGAGATGCGACTCGAGGCAACACAGGGAAGTCGCTGTTTCGTGGCGATTCGCCTGACGCCCGAGACGGACGGCACGCAGATCGCGTTGAGGATCTTCGCGGTCGGCCAGCTCCACCCCGAGTTCGCGAAAGTCGGCGACAAGGCCGTCCAGAACTGGGTTCGGGACGGCCTGTTGCGAATCTCGGACTACCTCGACGGCAAGCAGTCGTCGCTTCTGGCCAATATGGGCGACGGACGTTCTCTACATCTGAGCGTCGTGAAGACCATGATCGCGAGTGGTGTGGTGCGGGCGGCCCGGCCGGATCGTGGTCTTAGACAGCTCAATTCCCTTGCTAAATGGGGATTTACGCTCGCAGGCGGACTGGGGGCGGCCGCTTCGAGATCACCGCGCAACATCGCGTCGATCGACCGGCACGGCAATTTGACGTACGCGGACATGGCCGAACGCACCACACGCTTGGCGGCGGGCCTCGTTGCAGGTGGCTTCACGAGCGACAGCAAGTTCGCGGTGCTCGCACGCAATCATTCGGCGATGGTCGAATGCATGGTGGCTGCAAGCAAGTTGGGTGCGGACCTGGTATTGCTCAACACCGGCCTCGCGCCGCGTGCGATCGAAGAAATCGTCGCACACCACGCCGTCGAGGCCATCTTCGTCGATGACGACCTCGACCCGCGGGTGCACTACCTCCCCGCCGATCTACCGCGCATTTCGACGCACCCCAATTCAGCGGTGCCGCAGCGGCGTTCGATCGAAGACGTCATCTCGGACGGGGCCGACGCGGGACCGGTGGCACCACCGAAACGACCGGGCAAGCTGATCGTTCTCACGTCCGGGACCACCGGCACGCCCAAGGGCGCACGTCGGCCTACACCACCCGGCTTCGGCGCAATCGCCGCGATGCTGTCCCGTATGCCGCTGCGTCGCGACGAAGTGATGTTGTTGGCCGCGCCGCTATTTCACTCCTGGGGCCTGGCCGCACTCCAAGTCAGTACGCCGCTAGTGGCAACGGTGGTGCTGATGGAACGGTTCGACGCCGAAGAGTGCCTGAAAACCATTGCCCTGCAACGCTGCACCGCCCTTGTGCTGGTTCCGGTGATGTTACAGCGCATTCTCGAATTACCTGCCGCCGTGGTCAGCCAATACGACACGTCGTCGCTGAAGGTGGTCGCCAGCAGCGGATCGCCGATCCCCGGCGCAGCCGTCGTCAAGTTCATGGACACCTTCGGTGACATTCTGTACAACTTCTACGGCTCCACTGAGGTGTCGTGGGCAACGATCGCTGATCCCACGGACCTTCGCCTCGCCCCGACGACCGCCGGTCGCCCGCCTCTCGGTACGCGCATTGCCATCCTCGATCAGAACGGCCATCCGCTGCCGGTCGGCGGTGTCGGTCGTATCTTCGTCGGCAACGACATGCTGTTCGACGGCTACACCAATGCGGCGTCACCTGCCGTCGAAGACCAGCTGATGGACACCGGCGATCTCGGATACCTCGACGCCAGCGGTCGGCTGTTCGTCGCCGGCCGCGACGACGAGATGATCATCTCCGGCGGCGAGAATGTGTTTCCGCGGCCCGTCGAAGAAGCTATCGCCGCCTTGCCACAGGTCGCCGACGTGGCAGTGGTCGGTGTTCCGGATGCGGAATTCGGTCAACGCCTTGCCGCGTTCGTCGTCCGGGCCGAAGGGTCGTCGCTGGACGAAGAGATGGTCAAGGGCTACGTCCGAAACCGCCTGAGTCGCTTCTCGATTCCGCGCGAAATCACGTTCGTCAATCAGCTGCCGCGCACGGCGACGGGAAAGATACTGAAGCGCCAGCTGGTCGATTCCCAGTTTCCGCTGGAGACAGGCTGGCCTGGTTAGCACGAGCTACTGGGCGGCAAATCTCGAACACGGGGAAATTTCCCCATTCAACTCCGACCGATGTGCGACGCACACTACGCAGCAGCGACACGTCACCAAGAAACCGCCAAGGCGATCACCGCAACCTTGAGCCAACATGTTCGCCCAGCCCAGCCGGGCCCGTCAGACCAAGAAGGAACACAAGCCAGTGAAAACGACCAGGATTATGGAGCTCGCGCTGATCGGCACGGCGACGGCCCCGGATTCGCACCGCCGGGTGCTGCTTCAGTCCCGGACCGTCAAGCTGATTGGCCTTCTGTTGGCCGTCACAGTGGCCGCCTGTGCCCACACATCCGCGCCCACATCAGAGACGTCCAAAGCCAGTCCGGCGACCGCGGTGCCCACGCCCGGCACGGGCGCGGTCACGTTCGAGTACTTGCAGCGCGCGCCCGTGCCGGCGGTGTGCGAGCACGACCCAGGCGAACTGCGAAACGGGCAATTGCCGCCACAAGAGGGGCATCGCGGAAACGTCGGGATCGCGTTGAACTACAACACCGCCGCCTACAAGGTGGCGTTTGGCAACCTGACGGGGGGCGCAGGCGGCGCCGCTATGGTCATCCACTGCAATGCCGGTGGGGTTGGGTGGCCGGAGAGTGTGCAGCTCTATACGGCGGGCCCGCAGCTCTCAACCGCCGGGCCCAAGTGGCTGGGTGGAATCGACCTCGGCGACCTTACCCATGGTGGCTCGGAAATCGTGACCGATCTGTCCATCTCCGACGGTGTCGCACATGTGACGTGGATGGCGAACGGTCCGAATGATGGCGCATGTTGTCCGACCGTGGAGATGATGGCCGACCTGCGTTGGGACGGTTCCACAGTCGTTGCCCAGAACGTGCGCCGAGCCAACTAACCAGGCGCTCCCGCCGACGGGTCGGTATGGCCGTGCTCCGGGTATTCGGAGTCAACAACCTCTCCCCCGAACCACCATCTGGCGACACTGCATAACGGACAGCGCAACTCGGTTGCTCAGGGATCCGGTTCGATTCTCCGAAGGTGCTACTTCTTGTCGTTGGGTAGGCGGCACCCGGTGTAGCCAGAAACAACCACATTGCCCTTGTACGAGAACTTGATGAAGACGCCGGCCGGACCGGTGAACCACACATCGTGCTTGCCCGGTTGATCCTGCATGACCTGGACATCGGTTGCCTGAAGCTTGGCAGCCGCATCTTTGGCCACGTTGAGGAGGTCGTTCCATTGTTGCTCGGTGAGGGTAACGTCATTGGCAACCCGGTTCGGCAGGAAATGGCGCTTGCCGTCGGTCTGCTCGTATGGCGCCTCGCAGTTGCCAGTGTCTTCGTTAGTCGCGGTCGTCCAGACGATGTCTGGCACGACTTTGCTTGCCGCCGTGGTGATCTCGTCAATCGCGGCTTGCACCTGCGTGGTCGTGTCCTCGAGCGACGGCAGGGATTTCAACTCATCGAGTGCCTTCGCTGCATCGCTGGACGGTGTGGGGGCATCGGGCTGGGACACGTGACATCCTGTCGTCAAGAGGGCGAAGGCAAGGGCCGCGGCGCTGAGCCAGCCGTAGCGATGCCGTTTGGTTCCAATCGTCATGTCGAGGTCTCTACTTCTGTCGGACCGCGTCATCGCTCAGACCGGCGATGACCGCGGCAATGTTGTAGTTGGTCGTCCGTGGCAGGCCGTCACCGCTGAAGCGCGGATAGTCGCTATGACCATGTGCGGCTTCAAGGCTCAGCGTGCCACCTAAACCATCTGGCACGACCGACGCGCCGGTCGCCAGATGCGTGAAGTTGGAGTTCGTCGCCGGGTTGGGCCCAAATTGCCCTGCTCCCGTGAGATCGGCCCCGGCAAGGGCTGATTCGGCAAGCACGTTGAAGGGCGGCGGCAGTGCGGCTGCGGCGGTGTGCGCGATCGGCGGCCCGTCATAGACCCATTGAATCGGGTCATCGGGCGTTTCCATGGTGAAGACGTGGCCTGGCTGCAGGTGGAGCTGTTCGGGAGTCGTCGCTTCGATGCCCGGCGAGCCGTAGAAGATTGCGTTGGTGACGCCATGGTTGCCGGGTTCTTGTAACGCCAGACCCGTCGTCAGTGAACCGTAGCTGTGACCAATGGCCGTCAGCTCGGGCGGTACCCCTTGATGGCTGGCGCCGATGCCGTCATAAAAGCCAGCCAGATCATGGGCGCCGGCTCTCGCGAGGTCGTCGTGACTGACACCCCACAGGCCTGCCAGCGACGCGTTCTTGTCATCCCAACCCGGTACCTGTGGGGCGTCGTAGCCGATCCAGGCGACGGTCGATACGGAATCGAGCGAGTGCCCCGGCGTGTTCTGCAGCTGGCGCAGGCTTTCCTGCCGAAGGTTGGTCGCCTCCTCGGTCATGCTTCCGATGCTGCCGTGGACCGTGGTGTTCAAGCCGGGCGTCGTCACCGAAACATGCTGTGCCGTATCGGGATCGCCAATCGCGATGGCCGCGCGGGCTTGCGTTCCGCTGTGGGTGTCGAGCAGCATTAGTTTGCGATTGGGGTTGTCCTTGACGGCTTTGTCCACCGCCTGGAGGTCGGGCAGGAATTTCGCACCGCTCGTGGCGGCGGCGTATTGGCGTTGCCAGGCTTCGTATTTCAGCCGGTCATCGAAGATCGCGCCCGGTTTATTCGGCGGCGGAATGTTCTGGCCATTCGCCCAATCGGGGTGTTGGTTTCGCAGGGCGTCGGCCTGCGCCTGAGCAGCTTGCGCACGGTTCAGCTCGTCACCGAGTGCCAGCCGGTTGTAATAATCGCGGTCAACCGTTGGCATACCATTATGGTTGCCGATTGAGTGATCCCGTTGATAGAGCGCGTCTTTCTCCTCGGGTGTGAGCTTCTCCCACAGATCGTGGAACTGTTTGGGATCGTCCGGCAGCGGCTTAGCCAAGGCGTCGAGTACGTCGGGCCGGGTTTCCGGTTGGCCGGCTCTGTTCGCATCGTCACCGGCGGTCACGATCGCCTGGGCCAGATCCGCGTCGGCGGCATTGGCCGAAGTGAGCAGCTCCTTGATTCGCTTTTCGAGATCGGCTTGCTGCAGGGCGTACATCGGGTCGCCAGCCATGGCGGGAGGTGGCTTCACCGCGCCTGTAGCCATTTCGATGGTGAAGCCTCCAGCGGCCGCATCACTCTGAATGCGCTGCCAGGACGCGCGCACTCGCTCAATCTCATCAGCGGCGTTGCCAGTGGCCGACGAGAGCCGTGCCATCTCTTCGCCGTGCGAGGCCAGAAAGGCGCTCAACTTATCGAGCGAAGCGCGGGCGGCGTCGCCGCCGCGGCCTTGCCATGACGCGATCAGCGGCAGCTTGCCCAGACCCGCCCTGACCTCATCGGCGCTGGCGCCCCGTTTCGCGATCGCCTTGGAGACCTCACGCACAGCCGACGGATCCCACCGATTGATGTCGGCCAAGGTGATGGTCATTAGAGCTGGTCGTTGAGCTTTTCCGCGCCGTCGGTATCGGTGGCCTGATAGCTCGTGGCGGCAGTGCGGAAGGCTTCGCGGTGGGCGGCAATCTCGCTGGTCAGTTTGGCCGTCGCCTCCTGCCATTCAACAAATTTCGCCTGCAGCGCGACTGAGGAGGCTCCCACCCAACCGGCCTGCGCCTCTTCAATAGAGCCGTTCGCAGCCGTGTGCGCAGTCAGTAACTCGGCATGGTGCATGTCCATGTGATCCGAAGACATGTGCAGATCGACCGGATCAACCTTGACGTGGTCGGCCATCGCGCACCCCTGTAAACACGAGCTCAGCAAACATCAGCCTGCTCAGAATACCGGCGTGGCGATTGGGTCTGGTGCAGCGATGTCGCTGGGCAATCTTCGCCGTCGCGCGGACGGGTGCACTACCAGCACAAATACCCCAGCAACACGCGCGTAGCGACTAGGTGGGATCGACGATGGGCACCTCCGGGTGGAGCGTGATCCCGCGAACTACAGTTCGCCGAGCACCGTCAGTGGCGATCGTTGCGCGATGCGGACGGTGGCGGCCGACACCGCGCCGACCGCGACGATGGTGGCGATGACAGTCGCGCCGAGGTAGGTCCATGGTGCCGACAGCACTGTCGGCGGCGGGTCGAAGACGCCCGTGAGCACACTGACCAGCATCCGCGACAGGGCCCAGCCGAGGGTGACCCCAGCGGTGAGACCGCATGCGACGAGGGCGGTGGTTTCGGCCAGTACGAACGACCGCAGTTGGCGTCGGCTGGCTCCCAGCGCGTTGGCGATGACGAAGCTGCGCCGCCGATCGGTGAGTCCCAGCCCGAGGACCAGGGCTCCGGACGCGGCGGCCAGGAACAAGCCGAAGCCAAGCTCGATGCGGGTGAGTCCGGCGAGGTTGACCGAGGTCAGGCTGGATCCGACACTGCCGCGGGTGGTGGCGATATCGGTGACGGTCGCCGAAGTGCCGGCAGCTATCTTGATCCGGTCGGCGACGGCGGTGGTGTCACGTCCGCCAGTATCGACGAGGAAGGCCCCGACGGCGTCGCTGCCGGTTTGTTGGGCCACGTAGCTGGCGTTGGCGACGAAGAAGCTGTCCTTGGGGGCGGTGGGGAATTCGGTGACGATCCCGATGTAGTGGAATCCGATGGTGGTGAGTTGGTGGGTGCGGGCGTCCTGCAGCCGCAGGTTGATGGTGTCACCGGGAGCCAGCTGGAAGTCTTTGACCGTTTCGGCGCTGACCAGCAGGGAATCGGGCTGCGCGGCCAGCTGGTGCATCAACTGCCCGACGGTGCCGCCGTGAAAGTAGTTGTCCTGCAACGCGGTGACGCTGGTGATGCTGGCCGGGTTGACACCGTAGAGGTCCTGCAGGTCGGCTCCGATGTAGGCGAAGCGGTGCTGGAGCGGTTCCACCGCCCGGACTCCCGGTATTGCGGCCAGTTGTCTCGCCGCGTCTGCAGGCGCGGCCGCGCCCGGTGGTTCGGTGACGGTGACGTCAGCACCGTTGGTGAGTTGCGCGTCGACTTCGGCCTGAGCCTGATAGGTGGCATTGAACGTCGCGGTGGACACGGCGAACGCGACCGCCAGGCTCAAGAGCACGATCGCCCGCGCGAGCGGCGCGCGCTGCCGAGATAGCGAGTGGGCGACGACGCGCGACAAGGACCCGGTCAATGGCCGCAGCGCGCGGGCGACGACGGGCCAACCGCGGCCAAGAAGCAGATCGGCCAGTCGCCACACCAGCAGGGTGGCGCCGATCCACAACAGGGCCGGGGCGACGAAAGCCCAGTAGGACACCGAGATCGAGGGCACGCCTTCGGGGGCGAGCACGATCTGGTAGCCGGTGCGCGCGACCTGCCAGAACAGCAGGCCAGATACCGCCAGCGCCACGATGTCTAGACCGAGTCGTGTCGCCCGGGGGGCCATGGTTCTGCGCACATCGGCGCGGGCAGTAAGGACGGTGACGGCGTGCAGATCGCGCCAGGCGGGGGCCAGAACCGTCACTGCCGCGATGGCAAGCCCCGCGGCGGCCGACGCGCCGGCCCACCCGATCGCGGCGGACGTGTCAGCACCAAAGCTGGCCGATCCGAACGTGGCCAGGCCGACCAGTGCGGCGGCAGCAAGGCCCACCGCGCTGCCGATCATGCCGACAACGACGGCTTCTGCCGCGGCCAGGCGAATCAGGTGGGCCCGCGTCGCGCCGCGGGCGCGCAGCAGGGCCTGGTCGTGTCGTCGACGATCTGCGCCCGCGGTGACAACGGTCGCGGTCAACAGTGCCGCGAGGATGGCGGCGGGCAGGCCAAGGAACAGAAACAGCACCCTTGCGTATGCGGCGTCGCCGCGTGCGGCACTGAGCGCGGCGCCAAGGTTGTCACCGACAAGAGCGCCGCCGGAGCTGCGGGCCTCGAGGTTGTGCGCCGCGGCAACGACCTGCGTGTAGGCCAACGAGGGGTCGGACGGCAGCGTGTGGTCGAGGGTGGTGTGGATCTGAGTGCTGATCAGGTCGGGCCGCAGCGCCGCCAGCGAATCGAACACGGTGTGCCACTGAGTGTTTCCGAGGATCAGCACGTTGTCCGGCGGTGCGACGGGTTGGGCGCCGACGGGTGCACCGACCTTCTGGAACAGCGAATCCGCCTGGGGCAGGTCTACGACGCCGTCAACCTTGACGTCGACCGGCGCGAGGCCTGCCCGCCCGATGCGGATGGTGTCGCCGGGCGCCACATGCAGGTTGGCGGCAGTCTGTTGGGCCACCAGGACCCCGCTTTCGGCGCCGACGAGGGCGCGAATGGCACCCGGAAACTGCGCTCGGTAGTTCGGGGGGATGCCCAAAACCATTCCGGGGCCAGTTGTTTGGGTGCTTCCACCGGTCTGTGCGACGAATCCGGTGGAGTGGGCGTATCCGACCGGTAGTGAGGCTTGGAATTCCGGTGCGGACCGCATTGTGTCCAGAACGGTCGATGGTTGGGTGTCGGGTTGGATTTCGACCTGCCAGTCGACGGTAACGCTGCGGATGGCGCGGGCGGTCATCGAACCCTGGGCGGCGGCCAGGAAACTGCCGAGGCAGGCCAGCAGGGCTACCGCGGCAGCTATACCGGCGGCGGTCGCGGCCAGTCGGCCACGTCGGCGCCGCAGCAGCCCGAGCGTCCAGGTCGCGATCATGGCGCGCTGCTGTCATCGGTGCTGGGATGTGTGTCGACGTGCCCGTCGCGCATCACCCAGTGGTCAGGTAGCCGGGCGGCCACGCCGGGGTCGTGGGTAGAGATGATCACCGCGGCGCCGATCGAGATCGCGGTGTCCAGCAGGACGGTGATTACCTTGTCGGCGTGGTGATGGTCCAATCGCCCGGTGGGTTCATCGGCGAGGATTAGGGCTGGGCGGGCGGCGAGCACCCGCGCGATCGCGACCCGCTGCGACTGACCTCCCGACAGCTCGTCGGGCAGTTTGGCGGCCAGGTCGCTGATCTCGACCAGGTCGAGTGCAGCGCGCGCATCGCGCATCGCGGTGTGCTCGGCCTGCCCGGCGAACAGCATTGGGAGAGCGACGTTCTCGGTGACGTCGAGGCTGGGCAGCAGGCTCGGGCCCTGAAACACCATGCCGACCGCGGTCGGGTGCGGGCTGTCCTCGAGTGCGGGCCATCGGACCGATCCGGAGGTCGGGGCGTCGAGTCCAGCGATCAGGTGCAGCAGAGTGGACTTTCCCGATCCCGATGGTCCGGTCACAGCGATCCGCGCACACGGCGATATTCGGCAGTTCACGTCCCGAACTGCGCGCACCGCCGTGGCACCGGAGCCGAAAATGCGGCTCACACCGATACATTCGGCGACGGGCGACGTTGTGATGGTCGCGTCGATGACGGCTTCCTGCTCGCCGGGACGGGTGGTCACGAGCACACCCGGCCGTCATCGAGCCGAACCAGGCGTGCGGCCGCGGCGGCGACCGCGGGACTGTGGCTGGCAACGAGGATCGCGGTGCCGCGGCCCGCGGCATCGGAAAGGAGGTCGAGCACCCGTGATTCGGTGGCACTGTCCAGTTCACCGGTGGGTTCGTCGGCAAGCAACGCGGCCGGAGCATTGGCGAGCGCCATCGCCAGTCCGGCACGGGCCAGCTCGCCACCGGAGAGCTGACCGGGGTAGAACCCGGCCCGCTCGGACAGACCCAGCAGTGTCAACACGTCGGGCTGGCTGATCGCTGCGGGTCCCGCCAGGCCGCGCACCAACGACAAGTTCTGCGCCACCGTGAGGTGGTCCAGCAGGTTGGCGTTCTGAAACAGCATGCCGATGTGTCGGGCCCGGATCCGGGTTCGTTCGGGTTCGGGGCGATGGCTGATCCGCTGGCCCGCGATGCGCGCACTGCCGCCGTCTGGGTCGTCCATCCCGGCCAGACAGGCCAGGAGCGTCGATTTCCCCGACCCGGAAGGTCCAGTGACGGCGACGAACTCGCCACTATGCACTGTCAGCGATACGCCTTGCAGCGCAAGGGTTTCCTCATCTCCCGCCCGGTAGAACCGGTAGAGCGAGCGCGCCTCCAGCGCGGGCGGGAGCTCGACTTTCATTGCCACTGCAGTGAATCGGTGACGGTCCGCCACGGGTCGACGTTGTCGGCGCCGACCGGGCCGGACAGGGTCAGGATCACTTCGTGGCCGTCTCGCCAGAACTCGTAGCGCTCGATGGCGTCAGTTCCGACTTTCCCGGTGACCGGGTTCGGGGGTGAGGTGCCCTGGTAAGTGATCAACATGACCTGACCCGCCTTGCGTTGCACCGCAGTCACCGTCCCGGGCCGGTAGCCAGGGGTGGACGAGGCGATGGCCGGCAACTCGTCGACACTGACCGACATGGTATTGGGGGCGGTGGCACGAGGGCGTGTCTCGATGCGCACCGCATTCGCCTTGTCGGTGAAGATGGTCGCGGCGCCGTCGGTGGTGCGCGCCCAGCCTTCTGGCACCGAAACCGTGAATGCGCCTCCCGGTGGCGTGAACGGCACATATGCCTGGTTGTCGGGGATGTCGCCGGCGGGGTTGTTTTCGGGCGTCGGCGTCGTGACGGTGCTGCTGCGGGCGCCCGCCCCGGACGGGGCGGTGCCGCTGGTCCCGCACCCGGCGAGCACCGCCGCTGCTGTGGCCAACACCGCAGCGGCAACCGCCAGCGTGCGGGTGGGGTTTCTCATGACTTTCCCTCGAGGCGCGGTTCACACATGTCGCGTGAGCGCACCGAGGGCACGCCGTGGCGGTCCGCTGCGATCAGGGTGGCGGGCTTCACGAGCCCGCCGCCGAACGTCGTCACCGGTGGGTCTTCGCCGGTTGACGCGGCGACCGGCGGCGCGTCGTGTTGGCCCGACCGGTCATGCAGGGCCCCGTATGCCGTCGTGCCGATGGTGACGAACACCGCGGCCAGGATCGCCCCGGCGGTGACGTCCGTGAGCCAGTGCACACCGAGGTAGAGGCGGGTGGCGGCGACGACCAGCACGATGGTGACCACCCCGCCCGCCAGCCAGGTCCTTGCGGTGCGGCTGCGGCCCATTCCCACGCAGACCGCGGTGATGCCGAGCAGCGCGGCGGTGGCGGTGACATGACCGGACGGGAACGACGGATCGGTCTCCACGACCAGCCGCCACTGCAGCGGAGGCCGGGGCCGATCGACCACCGCTTTGAGTGCGGTACTTGCCAGCGCCGCAGCAGAAACCGTGCCGATCACGACGATGCCCGGGACCCTCGAGCGGGCCCGCCAGGACAGCAGCGCCGCGCAGATCAGTGCGGCAACCGCGGTCGCGACCGGGCTGCCCAGGTCGGTTATCACCAAGGCGGCCACGTCGAACCCCATGGATCGGTGCGCGACGACCCAGGACGTGGTCGCCGTGTCGAGTTCGGGGACCCATCCGGGGCGGTGGATCGCGAGCACGAGTCCGGTCAGGATCGTGAGCAGCCCCGCGACGCGCAGGGCGGCGGCGACCTGCCGGTGTCCGGATAGCACCTGGGCACCGAGGAAGAAGGCCGCGACGATGAGCACGGTCATAAACGTCGACGCGGTAGCCGGGCCGGCGATCGCGTCCCAGACCCTGTCGAGGATGGTGGCTCTGACGTCGGACATGCCAGCAGCCTGGCGCCCGGTGGCTGTGGAGACGCTGAGAAGTCATCGATGACGGTGGAAGATTCTGCTCTACTGGGGTCACCGGCTAGACGAGCCGGAGATGGAGGGCGCCGTGCGCGTTCTGCTGGTCGAGGACGAAACCCGGCTCGCCGAGACGGTGCGCCGCGGCTTGGTCGCAGAAGGATTCGTCGTCGACGTCGAACACGACGGTGTGGAGGGATTGGCGGCAGCCGCCACCGGAGATTTCGACGTGCTGGTACTCGACATCATGCTGCCAGGGCTCAGCGGATATCAGATCGTTCGCCAGTTGCGGAGCCGCCAGGTGTGGACACCGGTACTGATGCTTTCGGCCAAGGACGGCGAATACGACCTGGCGGACGCATTCGACATCGGCGCCGACGATTACCTGACGAAACCGTTCTCGTTCGTGGTCCTCGTGGCGCGACTGCGAGCCCTGTTGCGACGCGGCGCCCCCGAACGCCCGACCGTGCTGACTGCGGGGACCCTGTCGTTAGATCCGGCACGTCGACAAGTGACCCGCGGCCAGACCGTGCTCAGCCTGACGGCGCGTGAGTACGGCGTGCTGGAATTCCTATTGCGCAACAAGGGCGATGTGGTCTCCAAGTCCGAAATCCTGCGGTCAGTCTGGGATTCGAACTACGAAGGCGACGACAACGTCGTCGAGGTCTATATCGGGTATCTGCGGCGCAAGATCGACGTGCCGTTCGGGGTGGTCACCATAGAAACCGTGCGCGGCGCCGGCTACCGACTCCTAAGCGCTCCAGTCCCATGATCTGCGTCGGCCGAATCTTGCTGTCCCAGTGGCAGTGTGAGAGTGAAGACCGCGCCACCGTCGGTCGCATCGCTTACCGCGACGGCGCCGTGGTGAGACCGCACGATCTGCTCGACGATCGATAAGCCGAGGCCCGATCCGCCCGACGACCGGGTGCGGGTGGGGTCGAGGCGAACGAATCGTTCGAATACCCGTGCCCGGTCTTGCACCGGGATACCGGGTCCGTCGTCAGCGACCGTGATGACCGCGTGAGCTGCCTCGGGGCGGCAACCCATGGTGACCGTGCTGGAGGCGTGCCGCACGGCGTTGTCGACCAGATTGCGGAGCACTCGGGCCAGGGCAGCGCGATCGCCGACGGCGCGGCACGCCTGGATGTGGGTGACGGTGTGGACCGATCCGATGGCGCGTAGCCGGCTCGCCTCGGCCAGGAGTAGATCGTCGATGTCGACGTCGTCGTGGTGTAGCTCTATCGCGTCTTCATCCGAGCGGGCCAGCAACAGCAGATCCTCGATGAGCTGACGCATGCGGTGCGCTTCGGGCAGCAGGGATTCGTCGATCAGCTCGTTGTCCATCAGTTCGGGCCGCTCAGACGCCATCTCGAGTGCGGCGGTGATTGTGGCTAGTGGGCTGCGCAGCTCATGGGAAGCGTCGCTGACCAGCCGGTGTTGGGCGTCGCGGCCGCGTTGCAGTCGGGCGAGCATGGCGTTCATCGTCGCCGCAAGGTGGGCGATCTCGTCTTGGGTGGCCGGCATCGGCACCCGTTGCGCGAGATCGGTGCTCGAGATCGACGCCACCCGGGAACGGATCGCTTCGACCGGTCCCAACGCCGCCCCCACCAACCGGTAGGTGCCCACGACCGTTAACGCGATGATGACCGGTGAACCGACCGCGACGAGGGCAGCCACCTTGGTGACGACGGATTCCACGGGTTCGCGGTTGGCGCCGACCAAGATGGTGACCAACCCGCCGCGAACTCCTGTCGCACGGGCCGACACCCAGTAATCGAAGCTACGCCCCGGACCTTGCACCCGTCCCACGCTGCGCGCCTGACCATCGCTCAACGAGGTTGTCACCAGCGGTGACGTGGGTGCACCGTTCGAGGCGGCCAGCACTTTCCCCGTGGCATCCACGATCTGCACCGCACCGATCTGGCTGTCGGTCACCAACAACGACGGATCCACCTCCCGGGGCGCATCAGTGCGCAATTGCGCACTGATCTGCTCAGCGCGGGCCGCGGCCGCACCCTGCGCGGTGGACTCCAAAGATCGGTAGAGCACCAGCAGCAGAACACCACCGGCGCCGGCAAGACATAGCGTCATCACCACCGCGGCGGCCAGCGCCGAGCGAGTACGCACGCTCGCATGCATCGGGTTGAGTCGGCCGACGATCAGAACCTCCCGGTGTGCGCCCAACGCCGCCATGTCATCGCAGCGCCCCGTCGTCCCCTAACCCCAATCATCCAGCACGACGTGATACCCATCATCGTGGCCCGCCGACGCTGTGAAATCGTTGAAAGAACGGGCGCGCATCAACATCCTCAGCGATCTGTGAGAGCGCCCGCGTTGCCACGACGCTCCGTCGCCACCGCTCGGTTGTGCTGTTTCGGCGCCCTCCAACCCAGGTACGGCCATCGTTGCCGATACGCCTGCGATCGAACGCGCTCGACCGCGGCGTTCCCATGGCGGCTGGCCCCGGTGCCCTTGATGGTTGCGATGTTGGCGTGGGGGTGCGCCCGTCACGTCACCAGGCCGAGGGCCAATGCGAAGTCCTGTACCGCCAGATCGGGCATGTCTCCGGACGGGTGGTGCTGAACATCGGCCGGGGACTTGATCGGAACGTTGGCGCGCGACAGGCAGACAGTTGCCGAGCCACTCCCGTTGCAGGACTGCTGATCTGTTGCGAACGCCGTCGGTGCGGCGACGATCGCGACCGCGGCAGCACCCGCCGCCAACAGTGGTGTGATGTACTGCAGTCTCATTCCCATGGTGGTTCTCCTTGAAGTGCTCGATTATGTGTAATTGCCGTACACAACCAGCCTCACCCATCACCGCTGTGAATCCATTGAGGGCAGTTGAGAACCCGTTGAGCATCCAGTCACACGCCATGATCTGTAACCGTCCCATACGTGCCGGCATGCAGAGGCGCTGCGTTGGACGTGATACGGCGCGGTAGGGGAGTACTGCCTCGATCCTCGTTCGCCTCCAGTTCTGCCGGGCCTGGTGAGTCGTGGGTGAACATGCTTGTCAGCTAGCACCGTCGTCCAACCGTCCAACTCGTGTCAGTGTGCTGGTCTCGTGCATGGGTGAGTCCTCTCCCTCTCACCGTGTGCTTCAGGCCCGTGGCATGCCGGAGTGCCATCGGCGACGGGCTTGCCGCACGGCGCAAAGAGCGGCAGTGTTTCGCGAACTCGCGTCCTCAAGTCCGACAATGTCGCCCTCAGCGTGCTTTCAGTCGCGGGGTGGCACCTTGTGGCCATGACAACGCAAGAACCAGACGCCGCGGCAGAGCCAACGACCACTGCCCGGGATCACGACACCGCAATCGATTCGACACCGCCATCCGGACGGCAATCCCGATGGAGCAAGTTGAACCGGACGAACCGGATCGCCGCGTTCGTCCTGGGCGGTGTGGCCTCGGTGTTCGTCGCTGCCCTCATCTTCGGCGCGGGCGTGCTGGTCGGCGCGGAATTCGGCGACTCAGAGGGACACCACCGCGGGTCGGAGTCGGCTGACTACGGGGCCGGTGGCGCTGACGGATCCGGCGAGCATGAAGGCAGCGGCTCGGAGGGCAACGGCGAACATGAAGGCAGCGGCTCGGAGGGCAACGGCGAACATGAAGGCAGCGGCTCGGAGGGCAACGGAGACCGTGGAGGCGGCGGCTCGGAGGGCAACGGAGACCGTGGAGGCGACAGCGGGTCCGACGGCAACGGAGACCGAAGCGGGTCAGAGCAGCAGCCCCGACCCGAGGCTCCGGCGTCATCGGCCCCCGCTACGCCGAGACCGTAGCGGTTGGGCATCCGGAAGAACCTGGCCCAGGAGCACCGAAGTCACGGCGATTGCTACTGATGGCCGGTGGTCGAGGTTCCAGCTTCGAGTAACGACTGGCAATTGGTCGCGAATACCATGCCGTGCCGGTTCACCGGTATTCGTCAGGTTCGCCGGCGGCCCACTGCTTGAGCTTGGAGATCGTCAACATCTATCACCAAGGCACGGCGACGTTGGCGCACCGGATCCGGTGTTTGTGGTTGTGCACATGCTGTGCCACAACGATTCTCGCGCCTTTGTGCAGGAGTGCCGTGCAGAGATTGTCCGACGAACCTGAACATCTCGCTGACAGCATAGGCAGAGACGACCGAATCGACTTCCCGGGTCACATGCCAGGGCAGCTATACCGCATCATTTCCAAGCTATAGAGACCTTTATCTGTCGGCGCTCAGTTTGCTCTCAGCGTCCCCTCAGCGATGCAGGCGTATGACGTCTGTTATTCCGGCGCGTTCAAAAGGGGACGTCTCGCTTCGGGGAGCGACGAGGGCCGATTGGAGGGGTGACAGTGGAATCAATCAGGCATCAACGTGTCAAGTTGCTCATTGCGGGCGCAATCGCGAGCGGCTTGGTCGCCATCGGCGCGGTGGCTGCCGTGGCGGTCGGTCAGCAACAGACAGGGACCGTCAACGGAAGCCCGATGACTATCGGAGTTACCGCCACGACGACGACGCCGCCGGCAGTGCCACCGATAGCGAAGGCCAGCCCGGTCGTGAAGGCGGTGCCTCCCAAGGGTTTCTAAGGCCAAATGCCCGCGGGGTGGCGGGCCCACCCGAGTGCTGTTCTGAAGGATGTCAGCGTATCGGACGAGGCCGCTTCGGCACCGATGCGCACCTCTCAACTGATTAGCGCCGAGCAATCGGCCACCTTACAGACTTGGGCCGACCGGATATCTCGTCGGCCCACCCGGCAACGCGTGCCGCTTGCCTGCTCACCGCAGGCCGCTGCAGGTGTGGGGCACTTTTTCCACCCGGGCCCGCTGACGGTGTCCCGGCAACCCGCTACGCAACGCCAAACCACCCGGAGCCGCTGTACTGCAGCAATTTCCACAGTCTGACCCGCGTTCAATGCCGCTGGTAGTCCCCGCAGGGCATCGCGACCAAACGAAAGAACAAGCAACACAAATGAATACCGGACAAATTCAGGCCTGCAAGGCTTAGCTGCCCCGAGCTGGAGCAGGCCGAGGCCACTGCTGGTGGGTCCTTGTTTCCGCCTGGCCCGTTGGCGATCGCTTTTGTCTAGCCATCCGGGCCGCCGATTTTCTCTTTACTATTGTATGATTAAACGATAACCACGAAAACTATTGGCGCGCAATATGTTTCGCATAATTGGTCGTGCGCCCATCGTCCATAACGAGACGAAAGCCGCGGCCTTACCACCAATAGGAATCGATCAAAGAAGCCCGAACTTCACAGAAAACACTGTAGGAACGTGCCTGCGACCGGTTGTCAACAGCTCTTCGAGAATGACCCTTCTTCGACTTCTGAACTTTGACACCCGGCGAGCCGCGGTAGCGGGAGATTGTTGGCCCCCGCCGGCCCGTAATCGAACTATGCGGTGAGCGTGCGAAACAATGCCCATCGTGAGATCCGTGATCGATCCTACAGTGAACTGCAGAGCCGGATTGGGCCGTTGCGTTTCATCAATCATGTTGGAGACAAGTCCATTTCGACGACCACAAATTTCGCTACTGGCCAACAGACGGTGGTTACTCCGGTCCCGCAGCCCAGATCGACAATTCGGTTTGTCGTCACCCTTCACGATCAAGCCAGCGAATGCGTCCCAGACTTGTGGATCCGGCGTGGGGACACGTCAAGACCTGTGGATTGGTGGCGCTGCGCGGTCGAGCGTGGTTCGAGGATCTGAACGCTTGGCCTTGGTGTACCCATGCCGAGCACTCATAATCGAGGGCTCTGGCCGCGACCGACAGGCCAGCACGCCAATCATTGCCATTTTCGACATAGGTGTGCCCGGCCCGGTTGCACTCGACGCGCAGCTCCCTGCTCCGCTGGATGATCTGACGCACAACTGCTTCTCTAAAATTGAAGAGCCGCAATCGCCACCAGCGTGCTCACCGCTGATGCGTTGTTGTACAACGGCATCAGGCGGTGACTATCGGCGGAGCAGGGCTCGTCTTGTTGGTGCGCCTGACCGCTGCAACTGCTACCAGGATCAGGGCAATTACCAATAGAACCGCAGCGACGGGGCCGTCGCCGTAGTCAAGGCCGCCGACCTTGGTGGGCTTGCTCACCCAGTCCGCGACGGATGCGCCGAGCGGTCGGGTCACGATGTACGCGCACCAGAAGGCGACGACGCTGTTCAGGCGAAAACGCCAGCAGCCCAAGGCGGGCACGGCCATGATGACTGCGAACAGTACGATCGATCCGACGAGCCCGAAGTGCAGCTGGCTGGCCGTCAGGTCGCCGGCAGCGGTTCCGAGGGCGAAGGTGAACGACACTGTCAGCCAATAGAACACCTCGCGGCGTCGGGTGGTGATGCTGTGTATCGACAGTGTGTTTTCACTGCGATGCCAAGCCCAGAAGGTCGCCGCGACCGCAAGGGCGCAGAACAGGGTGGACATCCCAAAGGAGACACCAAGATGGTGGTGCACAACGTCTGCGGCCATGGTGCCGAACACCGCCACCATCATCACCGCCGCCCAGTAGGCAAAGACGTTGTACAGCCGCGTCCGAAACTGAACGAGCAGCGCGAATGCCAACCCGGCTAGACCGATGACAAAGCCCACGAAGCCCACGGTATTGAGCAGGTAATCCGATGCTGCCTCGCCCATTGCGGTCGTGGTCAGCTTCAAAACCCAGAACGCCGCGGTTATGTCAGGCACCTTCGCGGCGATTGGCTCGCGCCGCGTAAGAACTTGGCTGTCGGCGCTCACAATCGCCTACCAACTGTCTCAGACATATCAGGTGTGCGCGTCGCAGACATTGGTTGTCGGTTCCTCTCGCTTGCCGATCTGGTAGACGCTCACAACGTCGGAAGTGTCGGCGCCACAAGGCCTGCCGTGGCGGTGGGCCACTGTCAACATCCCACTGCAACAGGCCGCTGCCATCAGCGCTGACACGACTTTGCGTCCCCCCATCAGCCGGGTACTCGCACCGGTGCCGGCAGGTACGGACATATTCCAGCCAACCTGGGACCCAAACTGGCGTCAGCGGTGATGACCCGGCGCTGCCCGAACGGGGACCCTGCGCGTGATGGACTAACAACCGATAGCGAGTGCGCCGCACTAGAAGCCTTCGGGACGGTACATGCAGCGGAGTGTCGAGAGTGAAGGTGCGCATCCATGAATCACATGGTGAGGACCTGCAGCCATGAGTCCGTTCTGAAATGTGGGTCTATTTCGAGACGAATTGCGTCGTCTGTCGAAGTCCACCACGGAGAAGAATTGTCACCGCACCGGCAGAATCGGCAAGGAACGTTATTCGAGGCGATATATCCCCTACCGCGCCATATCAGGTACCAGGCAGCGCCTCTGGATGCTGGCAGGTGAGGACCATTCCAGCTCACGGGGGTATTGATGGATGGTGAGCCAGTTTTCAGCGGCCCTCAGTGAATTCACAGCGGTGGCGGGCGACGCTAATTCCGTACAGCAACACCCAATAATTTAACGCTTTAAGGAGTGCCATCATGGGAATGAAACTGAAATACATCACAGCACTGCTGGCGGCGGGTGCTGCCGCCGTCGCGATCGCCGCCGCACCGACAGCTTTCGCAGCGCATCAGCAGCCCTGCTCGGGAACCGTCTGCAAGTCCCCGGGCAACGTTCAGATCAAGACTCCCCCGCCCCACGTTCAATACCACCCCTACGCAGGAGCAGACCAGCGCGGGCTGCTGTTCCACCACTAAGGCAGCTTTCGCCCAGGCGGTCATAGATAGCACGTCTTGTCGCTGACATCAAGCGTCCGGCGGGCCAAGTGCGTGGCGTCGTTGGTGGTGCGTCCCTTCACTGAACTAAGTGGCAGGGCTCTACGGTCGCGTCATTCGCAATGTCGTGTCGCTACATCTCGGTCTGCACGATGTTCCGCCGCATCGCCCCGGGAGCGCGCCGCGATTCAGCCCTTAACGTGCCGAGTGAGAATGGCGATTTGACGGTGAAGCAGCACACCAAGGTGCCCATCGAGGGGCGTAGTGCACGTGATCACCAGGCCGAGCCAACCCACAATACGCGCAGTGACGTGATGGTCTCGCGGCACAACGGCGGCACACCCCTAGAATGCCATTCCAGCTCACGGGGGTATTGATGGATGGTGAGCCAGTTTTCAGCGGCCCTCAGTGAATTCACAGCGGTGGCGGGCGACGCTAATTCCGTACAGCAACACCCAATAATTTAACGCTTTAAGGAGTGCCATCATGGGAATGAAACTGAAATACATCACAGCACTGCTGGCGGCGGGTGCTGCCGCCGTCGCGATCGCCGCCGCACCGACAGCTTTCGCAGCGCATCAGCAGCCCTGCTCGGGAACCGTCTGCAAGTCCCCGGGCAACGTTCAGATCAAGACTCCCCCGCCCCACGTTCAATACCACCCCTACGGGCCTCATATGTCGTCTTCGATTTTGACCGGGCAAGCTTGAAGTCTGGGTTGCTGCCCACTGTTGCCGGTGAGTTAATGATGCCGGTGTGGATGTAGGCCTTGATTTCGGGCCACCCAGGTGTCGGTGCACGCGATGGCGGGTGAGGTGGGAGTCGCCGCCGGTGCGCAAGGTGGATAGCAGGTGCGCAGTAATTCTTTGGCAATCCACGCGGACAGGTCTTGCGCACTAGGGTGCTAGTCGATGTCGGTGTTCCACATTCGGGCGAAGCTGCTCTGCGACAGACGTTCCCGCGCCCGCATCGGTGAAGGAACCGCGTTCGCAGTAGTCTTGCCGGCACCGCCAGCGGGTCTGGTTTCACCGCACTATGATTCGATTCTCCCCCGTAGGAAATGTCGCGCGGCGAGGTGCTCACCTGACCCTTCACCGCCGTGGAGAACACCCCACACGACGCGCACGCCGCCGTCTCACTCGCGGTTACCGCGTACACCACACACGCGTCCCATCGGCTCAGCGCTCGACACGCTCGACCCGTACGCTTGGCAGCCACACAACAGTGTCGTACCGTCGGACACGGCTCTTGGTTTCCTTCCATCGCCTGAATGCTTCGCAACTTTCAGACTTCGGAAGGCCCCGGCCTCGAACGTCAACGACACGCTCTATACGCGCGAAAACGCAACTGCCCGCTCGAGATTGAACGGCCCGTTTGACGGATTTCCCGAATTGTCCAGCCACTCCACCGCACGACCGCCACGTTGAGAACGAAGGCTGGCAATGTCGTGTGGAACACCGGAACCATCCGATGGGTCGAAAGACCGCCTCTTGCAACGGCGTTGAGGCTACATTCTCGTCTTCACAAGAGCACCTGGACCGGCCCGAATTACCTGGCCATCACCAGCAGGACCAGGGGCACTTGTCGCGACGGCGGTTCGCGCACGCTGTTCGCCGGTGAAATCTGTTGCGACGTGGCCGGGTCGCGGATGCGCAGCGGGCAATCTGCCGGCCATCGATTCAATAGCGCGAACCCGATCCGGCTGAGGCTCGCGTGCGGTGATCGAGGGCTGGGCAATTCTGCCTGACCCCTACCCCGGCGCGGACGTGCCAAACGTAGACCCCTGCGGGTCGCCTCAGAACGGAATTAACGGCACCACGAAGGTCCGCAGGACGATCACGGCGACGAACACCGCGGTAAATGCCAGGTCAATCGAGAAGGACCCGAACCGGGCCGGCTTCAACACCCGCCGGACCGGGCCGATCACTGGCTCGGTGATGCCGTGGGTGATCCGGCGGGCCTGGTAGAGCCCGCCGCGGCCGCCCACCGGGGACAACACGCCGATCCAGTCGACCACCATGCGGGCAATCAGCACGAGTTCGAACAGCAACAGAACAATTCCAAGCAAGCCTGCGAACACCGCACACTCCTTCCGACTTCCCCGAGTGTCCGGCGTCCAGCTGAAAAGGAACTGAGTTCCTCGCCGCTCTGCCCCGCCGCCCGGGTGTGTTCGGAGGTCGTGTCGCTCGCAATCTGCCCGACACCGGCTTTCAGCGTTCGCTCAGCAACGTGTCTCTATGGTCGGGCGTCGTGAGCGAAACAACGAGTTCCGAGGCCGTCAAGACCGCGCGTGTGCTGCTGAGCAAGGTGCCCGAAGTCACTGTGTGGTTCTGGGTCATCAAGATCCTCTGCACCACGGTGGGTGAGAGCTTCGCCGATTGGATCAACATGACTCTGGGCGTTGGCCTCACCCAGACCTCCGTCATCTTCACGGTCGTCCTCGCCGCTGTCCTGGGATGGCAATTGAGCCTCGACCGCTATGTGCCGTTCGTCTACTGGCTGACGGTCGTTTTGCTCAGCGTGACCGGCACGCTCTACACCGACATCCTCACAGATGATCTCGGCGTTCCACTCGCATTGAGCACGAGCGTCTTCGCCGCGATTCTGGCCATAGTCTTCGGCGTATGGTTCGCCCGCGAGCGGACGCTGTCGATCCACAGCATCGTCACGCGGCCGAGGGAGTTGTACTACTGGCTTGCAGTCCTGGTGACCTTCGCCCTGGGCACAGCGGCTGGCGACTGGATACTGGCGCTCACCGGCTGGGGTCCTGGTACGTCGGTGCTGCTGCCAGCGGGCCTGATCGTTGCGATCGTGATCGGGTGGCGGCTGGGCGCGAACGCCGTACTGTCCTTCTGGCTTGCGTACATTCTGACCCGCCCGCTGGGTGCGAACCTCGGCGACTGGCTGGGTTTCCCGTCGGACCAACGGGGCCTCGGCTTGGGCGTTGCCCTCACCAGCGCGATCTTCCTCACCGCGATCCTCGCAATTGTCCTGTACCTGACGCGCACGCGCGCCGATGTCATCGAAGAGTCGGACCAAAACCGCCCGCGGACCGCAGCCAAGAATGCGGCCCGCGAGCGGATCATGCTCGGGTACTACGCCGTTGTCGCCGTCGCGACGGGCGCCCTGCTGGTCTGGGCCGCGGTACAACCGCACTCAACCGCGACGGCCAGCGAGAGTGAATCCGGCGGGTCGTCCGTCACCGTGTCACTCGCCCCAGGGGAGTCGGCGACCGCTAATTTCCCGCCGGCGGAGGTCGCGAAGTTTCGCACCATCGCCGCGGATACGCTCGCGAAGGTACGGGCCGGCGACCAGTCTGGGGCGACGGCCCGGATCAAGGATCTCGAAGCCGCGTGGGACGACGATCAGCCGAGTCTGCAGCCCATGGACAACATCGGCTGGGCCGTCCTCGACGGTCAGATCGACAACGTCCTGAAGGCGTTGCGGGCCAGCAGTCCTGACCCCGCGACCGAGACGCAGACTCTCAGCGCACTACTGACCTCGCTTAGGTGAGGCACCCGCCGAAGGTCCTACATGCGGGCGCCAGATCACGACGCAGCTCGAGTCTCGTTTTTCATGTCACACGCGACATGGGATGACAAGCCGAATGGGAATGCGACATTTCAACTGAGAGTCGACAATATGCGTAGGTTGTCAAAGGGCTGACGGCGCGACTCAGCAGACGACATCGTCTTGCTGCGTCCGGGTCAGCCGCTTCACGGATCAGTGTTGCTTCATCGACTGGCACGTCACCTCCGCCACGACTGTCGTCTGCGCCAAATTCCTCACTCGGCGTTCGCTGAACAAGCCGCCCACTCCGGGGATCGAAATCAGTCCGAACATGACGCGGGCGCCGCCATCGACCCCGGCATACCCGCGTAGCCCAGACCGCTGACCTGAATTTCGCTTTTCCTCGTTTGCGCTTGGCTGGCGGGCCGAGGCGGCGTTGTGTTGTCGGATCGAGCTGGGCGATGCGGCGTTCAACGCCGAGGATCCGCCGACTACGCGCCGAAATACTCGTGGATTTGGCGGATCGCCATTGAACCTTCGCCGACCGCGGACGCCACCCGCTTGACCGAGCCGCTACGCACGTCGCCTGCTGCGAACACACCGGGTCGGCTGGTCTCGAGCATCATCGGCTGACGTCGCCTTCGCCCATGATTGCCGTCGGTGTCCGAGTAGAGCGCGGCCTGGCCTGTCGGCACGAAGCCGCGGTCGTCGAGTTCGATGGCGCCGGCAAGCCACGAGGTGTGGGGATCCGCGCCAATGAAAACGAACAGGGCGCGGGTCTCGATCACATGACGCTCGCCGGTCCGCTTGTCCTCGGTCTCCACCGCCGTGAGTGCCTTGTCTCCGTGCACCTCCCGGATCTCGGTGCGCAGCAGCACAGTCACGCGGGGGTGCTGGTGGATCTGGTCGACAAGATATCGGGACATGCTCGTGTTCAGGTCGTCGCCGCGGATCACCACGTACACCCGGGAAACCCGCGCGGCGAGGAAGATCGCCGCCTGGCCCGCGGAGTTGCCACCCCCGACAATGACGACCGGCCCGCTGCCGCACATCAACGCCTCTTGGAACGTGGCGGCGTAGTACACGCCGTTGCCCTCGTACGATTCGATTCCAGGGACGGCGAGCCTGCGATACCGCGCTCCTGTGGCAAGCACGACAGCGCGGGCGATCATGGACGTTTCATCGGCGAGTCGGAGGAGATGGTGTCCGCTGTCGGATTCCAGCCCGGTTACCTCCGCAGAGACGACGATCCGCGCGCCAAACTTACCGGCCTGCAGGACGGCCCGTTCGGCCAGGTCGGCACCGGAGATGCCGCCCGGGAATCCGAGGTAGTTCTCGATTCTCGATGACGTCCCGGCCTGCCCGCCGGTTGCCATCCGCTCCATGGCCGCCGTGATCAGACCGTCCGAGGAGCCATACACCGCCGCGCCAAGCCCGGCTGGACCAGCGCCCACCACAACGACGTCGCTTTCGTCGTTCTTTGTGTGGGCCACCGGCAGCCCGACCCGGCGGGCCAGCTCGGTGTTGGTCGGGTTGCGCAGCACCTCACCGCCCCAGATCACCACCGGAGTGTCTTGGGGCGACACTCCGAACCGCTGCAGCAGCCGCTCGGCGTTCTTGTCCCGTTCGAGGTCAATCCATTTGTGAGGTAGTCGGTTTCGCGCAGCGAATTCTCGCAGCCGCAAGGTATCGGGGTCATAGCAGGAGCCGATGATCCGAAGCCCGGTTCCTTCCTGGATCAGCAGCGAGCGGCGTACCAGGTAAGCGCACAGGATGCGATCGCTGAGCGCCGGATCGTGGGCGACCAGGTCCCGCACCCGATCAGTCGGTACCACGAGTACTTCGCCGGGTTCCACCACTTCGGCGGTGTAGAAGGCCGCTTGACCTTCGAGGTCGCCCAACTCCCCGAGGAACCGCCGGGGGCCATGCACCCGGATCACGTGCCGATTGCCTGCGTCGTCGGTAGTGGTGACGGCAACCTTGCCGGACAGAATGACGAAAAAGTAGTCGGAGCGCTCACCCTCGCGGACAAGCGTTTCGCCGGTGTCGACGGCGCGCCGGGCGCCGCCCGCCTCGAGGGCGACGATCTGTACGTCGGACAGTCGCGGGTACGCACCGTAGATGTCGGGGGTTTCCGCCAGCGAAGTCGATTCGCGCTGGTCGGCGGCTGTCTCAGACATAGTTCTCATGGACGTAGCACCAACGCCACGCCTCCCCCGGTTCCATGGATTGCACGATCGGGTGACCCACCGTGTGGGCATGTGCCCGGGCATGCCGCATCGGAGACGAGTCGCAGCAGCCGACATGCCCGCACGTCAGGCACAGCCGCAGGTGCACCCACGGTGTGCCGAGCCGCAGACATTCCTCACAGCCGTTCGTGTGCGGGTACACCTGGCGAATCGCCGCGACGTGTGGATCTATCCCTATCGATGTCATGACCGTGCCTCCTTCGTGCTGTCGGCCGACAATGCCTGGTCCAGCCAATTGCGCAGCGCCGCAACGGGAGCAGCACCGGACTGGCGTGCAAGTACTTGCCCGTGGTCAAGGACCAGCAGAGTCGGCACCGCCTGCACGGTGAACCGCTGCGAAATCGCCGGTGCCTTGTCCACGTCGACCTTGACCAGTTTGAGTTGTCCGGCGCGTTCTCCTGCGAGCTGCTCGAGTGCCGGACTCACCATGCGGCACGGTCCACACCAGGTCGCCCACAGATCGACAAGTACTGGAACCGAAGACTTTTCGGCGACATCAGCGAAGTCGCCGTCACCGGCCGAAGCGATCCACGGCAGCCAACGCTGACAGTTGGCGCACCGGGGCTTCCCCGCGGCCGCCGCGGGTACTCGGTTTCGTTTTCCGCAGTGCGGGCACGTCACGATTTCTGTTTCCATGGTGTCTTCTCCGTCAGGCCGCCAGGGCCGGTTCCGAATACTCCACGGCGAGTTCGCCGTTCTCCACCGCGACGCGGATCTTGCCACCGCCCGCGATGTCGCCGCGCAGTAACGCCCGGCCGATCTTGGTCTCCACCTCGTGGGCGATGTAGCGGCGTAGCGGTCGCGCGCCGTACACCGGATCGTAGCCGTGTTCGGCGATCATCCGGCGAGCGTCCGGGGTGATGTCGAGCTCGATTTGCCTGTCCGCCAAACGATCCCGCAGCTCGGTCAGCTGCAGCGCGACGATCCGTTCGATCTGCGGCATCGATAGCGGCGTGAACAGCACGATGTCGTCGACGCGGTTGAGGAACTCGGGCCTGAAGTGTCCGCGCAACTCGGCCATCACGCGGTCCCGTGCATCGGGCTTGATCTCGCCGTCCGCGGTGACGCCGTCGAGCAGGTGGTGCGACCCGATGTTGGAAGTCATGATGACCACTGTGTTGCGGAAGTCAACCTGACGTCCCTGTGCATCGGTGAGCCGGCCGTCGTCGAGCACCTGCAGCAGGGTGTTGAACACATCAGCGTGGGCCTTTTCGATCTCGTCGAGCAGGACCACCGAGTAGGGCTTGCGACGCACGGCTTCGGTGAGCTGGCCGCCCTCCTCGTAGCCGACGTATCCCGGTGGCGCACCGACCAACCGGCTGACCGTGTGCCGCTCCTGGTACTCGCTCATGTCAAGCCGAACCATGTTGTCCTCGCTGTCGAAGAGCGCGGCGGCCAGCGTCTTCGCGAGCTCGGTCTTACCGACCCCGGTGGGCCCGAGGAAGATGAACGAGCCGATCGGGCGGCGCGGATCACGGATTCCGGAGCGGGCCCGAATCACCGCATCGGAGACCAGCTGGACCGCCTCATCCTGACCGATCACCCGCTCGTGCAGTATTTCGTCGAGCCGCAGCAGCTTCTCCCGTTCCCCCTCCTGCAATCGCGCGACCGGTATGCCCGTCCATGCGGCCACGATTTCGGCGATCTCGTCCTCGGTAACGACCTCTCGCAGCAGCGGCTTTTCGCCCTGCTTGGACCGCAGTTGTTCCTCTGCCGCCTGCAGTTTGCGCTCCAGTTCGGTGATCTGGCCGTAGCGCAATTCGGCGGCGCGGTTGAGGTCGTAGTTGCGTTCGGCTTCTTCTGCGTCGTGCCGTAGCTGCTCGAGCTGCCCGCGCAGTTCCTGTACCCGCCGGATGGCCTGCCTTTCGGCATCCCATTGGGCGTGCCGGGCGTCGGCCTCCGCTCGCAGATCGGCCAATTCTTTCCGAAGTTCCTCCAGACGGGACTTGCTGGCCGGGTCGGTTTCCTTGGCGAGCGCCGCCTCCTCGATCTCGAGCCGTGTGACCCTCCGGGTAATTTCGTCCAACTCCGCTGGCATCGAGTCGATTTCGGTGCGCAGCCGGGCACAGCCCTCGTCCACCAGATCGATCGCTTTGTCGGGTAGGAAGCGGTCGGTGATGTAGCGATGCGACAGCGTGGCGGCCGCCACCAGTGCGGCATCCTGAATCTTCACCCCATGGAACACCTCGAGGCGCTCGCGCAGACCGCGCAGGATCGATATGGTGTCCTCCACGTCAGGTTCGTCGACCAGCACGGTCTGGAACCGGCGCTCCAGCGCGGCGTCCTTTTCGATGTGCTTGCGGTATTCGTCGAGGGTGGTGGCGCCGATCATGTGCAGCTCACCGCGGGCGAGCATCGGCTTGAGCATGTTGCCGGCGTCTAGCGACCCCTCCGTCGCCCCCGCACCGACCACGGTGTGTAACTCGTCGACGAACAGCAGGATCTGGCCCTCGCCGGCCTTCACCTCTGACAGCACCGCCTGCAGCCGTTCTTCGAATTCGCCGCGGTACTTGGCCCCTGCCACCAGTGAGCCCATGTCGAGGGAGAATATTGTCTTGTCGCGCAGGCCTTCTGGGACGTCGCCCCGCACGATGCGCTGGGCCAGACCTTCGATGATCGCGGTCTTGCCGACGCCGGGGTCGCCGATAAGCACAGGGTTGTTCTTGGTCTTGCGGCTGAGGATCTGGATCACCCTGCGGATCTCGGCGTCGCGTCCGATCACCGGGTCCAGCTTGCCGGCGCGACCTTCGGCGACCAGGTCGCGGCCGTACTTCTCCAGCGCCTCGTAGGCGCCCTCCGGGGTCGCGGAGGTAACTCGCTGGTTGCCACGGACCTTGGTCAGCGCAGTCAGGAACGAGTCCCGAGTCACGTTGTGGGAGGCCAGAATCCGCCCGGCGGCACTCGCCGAACCCTCTTCGGCGAGTGCGATGACAAGGTGCTCCACCGACACGTATTCGTCCTTGAGGCGCTTGGCTTCCCGCTCGGCGCCCCCCAGCAGGTTCGCCAGGCGCCTGGTGACGGAGACCTGGCCCGGCGTCGCGCCCGGACCGCTGACCTTCGGACGCCGGTCTAACTCGCGTTCCAGGTCGGCGCGCAGCGCCGCGGTGTCGGCGCCTGTCTGATCGAGCAGCCGCGGTACCAGGCCCTCGGGCTGGTCGATCAGTGCCATCAACAGGTGTTCGCCGTCGACCTCGATGTGGCCCATCCGGGTCGCGATGCTTTGCGCGTCGGCCAACGCCTCCTGCGACTTCTGCGTCAGCTTGTTGATGTCCACAGCGATGTCCTCCTTCGGCGAGACGCTGATTCCAGCTCTTCGATGCGGTCGAGCAGATCGAGCACCAGCCCGATCGCCGCGTAGTTCAGTCCCAGGCCGGTTCGCAGCCGCTGAATGCGCGCGACAGTGGCCAACGCAGAAGGTTCCAACCAGAGATCGCCGTGGGCATCCTGCCGGCAAGGCAGGAGGCCCAGTGCCACCAACCGGCGCACCAACTCTGGATGTAGCCCGCAGCGCGCTGCGAAGACGTCGAGTTGCATACCGGGCCGCCGCGCCAGCACATAGCGTGGGGCGGTCATCGTGACCTCCTGGGGTCGAATGTGGATTCGGCGGCCAGTTGCTCGAACAGCTCGCGTTCCCGCGCAGTGGGTTTGGCCGGCACCATCACCTTGATGTCGGCGTACAGGTCGCCCGCGGTACCGCGCGGATTGGGCATGCCTTCGCCCCGCAGCCGCAACCGACGCCCGGTGGAGGACCCTTGCGGAACCTTGACTTTCGCTTCGCCGCCGGGAGTCCGAACAGCCACAGTGGTCCCCAGCACCGCCTCCCACGGCGACACCGGCAGATCCACGGTGATATCGCGGCCATCGAGCCGGAACCGGCGATGAGGCTTGATGCGCACCACAAGGTAGAGATCTCCGGCCGGCCCATCGCCGCTGCCCCGGCCGCCCTCTCCGGCCAGCCGAATCCGTTGACCATCGATCACACCGGCGGGAATGTTGACCGAATAGTTGCGGCCACCGAGCGAGAGCTGTCGTTTGCCGCCCCGGTAGGCCTCCTCGACAGTCAGCTCCAGCACCGCTTCCTGGTCGGCGCCCGGCATCGACCCGAATCCGCCACCGCCGCTGAACATGTCGCCGAAAAGGTCTTCGATGTTGATGCCGCCGGCGCCGCCGAAGCCCTGACCGTAGCGCACCCGGGCGCCGGATGGACCTCCGCCGCGGAAGCCGCCGGAGAAGCCGCCGCCTTGTGCACCTACCCGCTCTTCCCAGTCGTCGGGAACCTTGCGGAAGTCTTCGCCGAATCGGTCGTAGCGCTTCCGGGTTTCGGGGTCCGACAGCACGTGGTAGGCCTCGTTGATCTCCTTGAACCGGTCCTCGGCGCCCGGATCCTTATTGACGTCCGGGTGATGTTTGCGGGCCAGCGTTCGAAACGCCTGCTGCATCTGGTCGGCGGTGGCGTCCCGCGGCACCCCGAGCACTTCGTAGTAGTCGCGGGCCACTAGACGTCACTCCCCGCGTCGGGAGACCACCACGGCCGCCGGCCGCAGTTGCCTCGGGCCTTCGCCGTAGCCCGGTCGCAGTACTTCGACAACCGTCCCGGGCGCGCTGTCGGGCTGTTCGACCACACCGACCACCTCGTGGCGCTGCGGGTCGAACGGCACCCCGGCCTGCGTGTCGCGCGGATAGCCGAGGTGCTCGAGGACCTGCAGCGCTTGTTGGAGAATGCTTCGGAGGCCGTCGAGGACCGCGTCGGACTGGTCGCCGGCATGACTGATCGCCAGCTCCAGATTGTCCACGATGGGCAGCCAAGCGCCGGCCACCCTGGATCGTTCCGTTGCTCGTTCGCGGTCCAGTTCGCGGGCATACCGCTTGCGCAGATTGTCCAGATCGGCGACGGCGCGCCGCCAACGGTCCTCGAGCTTGGCCAGCTCCTCGTCCGAATCAGGTTGGGAGGCAACCACTGCCGGCTGGTTTTCGGCTACCCGGTCGTCGTCCTGTTCGGTCTTGGATTGCTCTGCGGGGCTGACCATTGCGGCTCAGCCCCGGTCGAACTCGGCGTCGACTACGTCGTCGTCGCCGACGGGAGAGCCATGGCCGTTGCCGGCCGCTTGCCCGTTGCCGCCACCGGATGCCATGGGTTGCAGGCCATAAAGCACTTGCTGCAGTTCCGACGTCAGCGACTGCACCCGGTCCATCGGCGCGTCTTCTTTGACCGCTTGGCGCGCGTCGGCGATCAGCATCTCGGCACGCGCCCGATCGTGCGGTGCCGCCGAGTCGCCCAGCTCGGCAAGCCGGCGCTCCACTTGGTATGCCGCCGAGTCGAGCGCGTTGCGCGCCTCGACCGCGTTGCGCAACTCCTCGTCCTCGCGGCGGTGCGCCTCGGCCTCGGCGACCATCCGCTCCACCTCGCTCTGATCGAGGTTGGACTGCTCGCTGATGGTGATGCCCTGCTCGGCGCCGGTGTCCCTGTCGCGTGCGGTGACATGCAGGATGCCGTTGGCGTCGATGTCGAAGGTGACCTCGATCTGCGGTTCACCCCTGGGTGCCGGGCGGATGTTCTCCAGCTTGAATCGACCCAGTACTCGGTTGTCCCTTGCCAGCTCCCGTTCACCCTGCAGCACAACGATATCCACGGCCGGTTGGTTATCGGCCGCAGTGGTGAACACCTCACTGCGCCGCGCAGGGATGGTGGTGTTGCGCTCGATGATCTTGGTCATCAGCCCGCCGGCGGTCTCCACACCGAGCGACAGCGGAGTCACGTCGAGCAACAAGACGTCGGACACCTCGCCCTTGAGCACACCGGCCTGGATCGCGGCGCCCAACGCCACGACCTCGTCGGGGTTCACGCTCATATTGGGGTCCTTGCCGCCGGTGAGCCGGCGCACCAACGCCTGGACAGCCGGGATCCGGGTGGATCCGCCCACCAGGATCACCTCGTCGATGTCGTTGGCGGTCACCTTCGCATCACCCATCGCCTGCTTGACCGGGCCCATCGTTCGCTCGACCAAGTCCGCGGTGAGATCTTCGAACTTCGACCGCATGATGGTCGTCGTCAAATGCTTCGGTCCGCTGGCGTCGGCGGTTATGAACGGGAGATTGACCTGGGTCTGCGCCACCGACGACAGTTCGACCTTCGCCTTCTCGGCCGCCTCAAACAGGCGCTGCAACGCCTGCGGATCTTTCCGCAAATCGATGTTGTTCTCCCGCTGGAACTCATCGGCGAGGTAGTCGACGAGGCGGCGATCAAAGTCATCGCCGCCCAGATGGGAATCACCCGCGGTGGCGCGCACCTCAACCACCCCATCGCCTACGTCGAGAAGGCTGACGTCGAACGTGCCCCCGCCCAGATCGAAGACGAGCACCGTCTCGTGGCCCTTCTTGTCCAGCCCGTAGGCCAGCGCTGCGGCCGTTGGCTCGTTGATGATGCGCAGCACGTCAAGGCCGGCGATGCGGCCGGCATCCTTGGTGGCGTTGCGCTGGGCGTCGTTGAAATAGGCCGGAACGGTGATCACCGCTTCCTTGACCCGCTCACCCAGGAATTTGCTGGCGTCGTCGACGAGTTTGCGCAACACCTGCGCGCTGATCTCCTCAGGCGAATACTGCTTACCGCGAACTTCGAAGCGGGCCGCGCCACCCTCACCCTCGACGACGTCGAAGCTGACCGCCTTGGCTTCCTCCGATACCTCATCGAAGCGGCGGCCGATGAATCGCTTCGCCGAATAAATGGTGCCCTTCGGATTCATGATCGACTGGCGCCTGGCCAACTGCCCGACCAGGCGCTCCCCGTTTTCGGTGAACGCCACCACCGAGGGCGTGGTGCGGGCGCCTTCGGTGTTGGGGATCACGATCGGTTCCCCGCCCTGCCAGGCGGCGATCACCGAGTTGGTTGTCCCGAGATCGATGCCTACCGCTGTTGCCATTGTCTATTCCCTTCGGTTGGCGTTGGTCAGGATTTGCAGCGCACGATCGGCTACCTCAACGTCAGCCACGACGTCGTAGTACTTGGGCAGCAGTCCGCTGACTGAGTGGAAATCGCGGCGGCCGCGTTGCAGCGCGTGCGCGAGCAGTCCGAACAGGGCGCCCACGACGGCGCCGAATATCAACCCATAGCCGGCCAGCACCAGCGCCGAAACCAGCGGTTCGATCCAGTCGAGCAGCCCGAAGATCCAGCCGATCAGCGCGCCGACCAAGGCGCCCGACCCGGCGCCGCGCAGCGCCGCCCCGCCGTAATTCAACCGGCCCAAGACCTGCTCCACGTACTCCAGATCGCGGCCCACGATGGCCACCCGGTTTACCTCAAACCCTTGATCGGACAGGTAATCGACCGCGCGTTCAGCCTCGGCATAGGTGTCGAAAGTGGCGATCACCTGGCGAGCGGGCTCATTGGGCCGCACCGCCGAGGTTTGCACCGTTGAATGCACAGCCATCACTTCTCCCCTATGTTCCAAGGATTGCTGTCCCGGAGGCTCGACCGCCGATAGCCTGACCGCTGACCTCCGAACAACAAGTCTGGCAATCAGATTCGCCTACCGCGTGCGCCTACCCAGCCAGAAAAGGCATGCAGGATTGGTCCTGACAGTACGAACAAATGCATCGCCGAGGGGGTACCGCTCCGCGGCCTCCGCCCTGGGAAGCGGTCTACGGATACGCGCCCACTACAGACCCGACGTGTTCATGCCGAGTTTGGGCCGCCGCTTTCATTCCGGCCGGGTTAACCCACGGCACAGGTCCATGCCGCACACTCGTTCCGGCGACGGTGCCGCTTGGAAAGGGCTGCGGAACCTGTCCGGAAAGCGGTCATCGAATGGAGCGGCCACAGACAATTGCCTATCACGAGGGCGCAATCAGCTTGGTGCACAACGAAACCGAGGAAGGTCGAGCCGGTACTCAGCAGCAAGAGCCCGACACCATAAAGGGCATTCTCGCCTCGCTGTCGCCTGTCAGCGCTCCAGCGCGGCGCTCAACTCACGCGACACCTCGTCAGTGATGCGGGCGGCCACCGCGCCGGGGTCGGACGGCACCGGCGCCTCCGCGGTGGCACCGGCTAAGGCCTCCAGCGCCTCGGATGCCAACGGACTCCACTTCTCGATCCAGTCCGAAACCACCTCGGCGTTGGCGGCGTTGTCGTCGACCATGTGCCGCATCAGCGCCGCGGTCCACTCACGATGCCAGCGGGCATCCTCGTCGAGCGAGAAGTAGATGCTCGTCAGGATCGGGTCGCCGTTCGCGGTCGCGAGTGTGCCCGCGATGTCCTGGTTGACGAGGCGGTCGATCCTGGGCTTGATGACCGCGTCGGTCACGATGAAGGACTCGCCCCAGTCATAGGCGACCAGCGCACGTTCGATGAGTTCACGCAGCGGCTGGAACGCGGCAGCTTCCTCCCACGCCGCCCGCTGCCGCGCCGCGGCCTCGTCATCGAAGGGCGGACCGGCCAATTGCACAGTGCGGTAAGCGATCCGCTGGACGCGACGCATCTCGTCGCCTGCCTGGAAGGAGGCGCAGTTGGTAATCCTGGAGGAGGGCGCCATCTGGGCGACGTAGGCGGCCAACATCTGCAGCCCGTGCACGGGGAACCGTAGCGGGGAGTACCAGCGGTCGAGGAAGCCCACCCACTCGTCGTCTAGCTCGGTGTCGTACGCCGCGTCGTCGATCTCCCGGAGCAGGCCGTCGACAACGTCTTCGCGACCGTCCTGCAGCTGGGTGTAGATCCGGTAGGTGGTGCGGCGCGGATCGGCGAACTGATCCCAGCCGCGGGCCTGCAGGGCCGAGCCCTCCCGATTGCGCGACCCTGACGGCCGTATCCGGCTCGGGCTCGGGCTCGGGCTCGGGCTCGGGCTCGGGAGTGCAGGGAATCGCTGATGCGCTTCGGGAGCTTACGTCTTTGAACGTCATAGTCGAGGACGTGTTCGGCGATCCACGGGCGTGGTCCGGCGGTGCGGAGCCAGACCCGCACCGGCCGATCGGCGGTGACAACCGCGAAGAATTACTCAGGCGCGCGGCCGCGCAGGGCACACCCCAGCGGGACGGCAATCGGATCTTCTGGCTCATCCGGCAGAAGGCGAACATCCTTGGCGTGGTGCTGCTTGACGATCCGAAGAGGGTTGCCGATCGTCTTGACATCGTCGCGTTAGAACACGCTGCGACTGTGTTGGCGCTCGAGTTCGCCCATCAACGCGAATTGGCCGAAACGGAGCTGCGGCTGCGGCGCGACTTAGTTGAGGACTTGCTGGCCGGCACGGACGATGACAGCGCATGCTTGCGTGCAGAGGCACTCGGTCACGTGTACCCCACACCATCACGGTTCCGCGTTGGCGGCGAGGAATCCCCGGCGATGTGGTCGCCGCGGCCGCGCGACGGTGGGCCACTAACGCGGGAATGCATTCCCTCGCGGCGCGAAGACCAACAATGACCGTGTTGCTCACAGATGGTGTACCGGAGCCGTCCTCTCTCTACCGCGCGATAGCGGCCGACGTCACTTGCGAACAAGGCTCGATCGGAATCGGCTCGGCGGCCGCCACTCCGTCCGAGCTGCCGCGGTCATTCGCTGAGGCGCAAAGGGCGCTGCAGGTCCAAAGGGAATCGATGTCACCATACGGTGGCCGACACTTCGAGGACCTCGGCCTGTACCGCATCCTTGATCACGCTAGCGACAGGCGAGAGGTTCACGACTTCGTGATGGAGTGGTTGGGTCCGCTGCTGAGCTACGACCGCAAGAAGAACGCCGATTTGGTCACGACGCTCACCCATTATCTGGATTGCGGCGGGAACTACGACGCTGCGGCGGAGTCGCTCACTATTCACAGAAGCACCCTGCGCTATCGGCTTGGCCGCATTCGCGACATCTCGGGGCGTGACCTGCAGGATGTCGAGGACCGACTGAACTTGCATCTAGCGACCCGGATCGTCTGCATTACCGGGGTGCCGCTGCTACAGGAAGACAAGGGGCACTAGGCACACCAGCGACGTCTTGGCCACGTCGGTTATCGACGAAATCCTCAGGCCGCAGAAGGGGTTCGATTCGCCAACGGTGGGTATGCTTCGCCGATAGCGCACCATGACAAGCGATCCGTGGCACAAAGACAGGGGTAGGTCAGCGCGGCCATATCAACATGAATGGCGAATCGCTCAGTCCGCGAGGACAGAGTCGGCCCGCCGGAGAGGTTTCGCCGGCGCAGTTGGCCACTTTGGCGCGCGTCGACTTTAGTGAATCTGACACCGGCGGGATCTTCGACTTGGCCACCGCTGCGGTTGCCAACCTTTCGCCCTGTCAGGTGGAGGCCAGTTACCGTTTCGTGGACGGCGGCTTTGTTCGCTTTCCCCCGTCCCAGCCCGAACATCCCGACATTGAGCGGCACGTTCGCGAGGACGGCTGCGGTACGCAGGTCGATTTAAATCGCGGACGGTGGGGGTGGGCGCTTCCGCTGAGTTATGGAAGCACCGTTATGGGTTGCCTAGTGCTCAGTGCCGTTAGCGCACCGCCCGGGAATCAGATCCTGGTGCTGGAAATGCTTGCCCAGCAAGCCGGCGCCGCCTTGGCATACGTCGCAATCCACGAGCGCGACACCGGTTTCGCGGGGCAGCTGGCCAAGGCGAACACCGATCTACAGGCAACGAATCGCGCACTCGCCAGCACGGTTTCGCGGTTGCAACGCCATCTGAACATGCACGAGGTTCTGAGCGCGGCGGTGGCGGCCGGAGTGGGCGAGCAGGGCATCGTGGATGCGCTGTATGAGCTGACGGCACTGCCGGTGGGGCTTGAGGACAGGTTCGGCAACCTGCGTTGCTGGGCCGGGCCAGGACAACCCGACCCGTACCCGAAACAATCAACAGACCAGCGCGAGCTGTTGCTCCACGAACTGACGGTATGGAACGGTCCCGCGCGGATCGGTGGCCGGGTGCTCACGCTCGTGCAGCCACGAGCCGAGATCCTCGGGGTACTTGCGTTGCAGGACCCGGACGGCACTGTGAGCGAGGACAGCCTGTTAGCGCTGCGCTACGGCGCCACGGTTTTAGCATTGGAGCTTTCCCACGAGCGCAATCTCGCCGAGATCGAGCTCAATCTGCGCCGCGAGTTGGTCGACGATCTGTTGGCCGGCACCGATCGGGACGGGGCCTACGCTCGTGCCGATGCCTTGGGCCATGACCTTCGGCGCCCGCATTTTGTGGTGGTGGTGCAATCCGCCGGCCGCGCAGAGGGCGCACTGGCCACCGCCGCCGGGCGCGCTGCGACCGCATTGCATTTGAACTACCTGCAAGGACGCCACGGTGGTCTAATTGTTCTGCTCACCGACGGGCGCCCGGACCCGCGGGCGTTGCACCACGCAATCAGTGAAGGCCCCGCCGGCACGAACGCCGTGATCGGCATCGGCACCCGCTGCGAAGTGCCCGATGACATGCCGCAGTCCTTCATCGAGGCGCGTCGTGCCCTGAACATCCAGCTGCGGTCGGCAAATCCAGAAGGCGCAGCGGCGTTCGACGAACTTGGTTTCTATCGCCTCATCGACGCCGCCCACGACGGCGGCACGGTCGAGGCGTTCGTGCGCGAATGGCTGGGCACACTCCTGGATTACGACGCGAGCAGGAAATCCGACATGGTCCTGACTCTCAGCGAATATCTGGAATGCGGCGGAAACTATGACGAATCCGCGGCCACACTACACATCCATCGAAGCACGTTGCGCTACCGGTTGGCGCGCATCGCTGAACTCACCGGTCACGACCTCCGCGAGGTCGATACCCGGTTCAACCTCCATGCCGCGACACGGGCGTGGCGATTCCTCAACCCGGACGGCTGACCAGCAGGCAGGCGCAACGGGTTTTAGGACGAGCCGTCGCCCGACTCACTCACCGTGATCTTGCTCGATTTGGTGCTTTCCGCCTTCGGCACATACACGTTTAGCACGCCATGCGCCAACGATGCCTCGATGTCCTCGTCCTGCAGGCTGCCCGGCAACGTGACACGAAACTCGAACTCGCCGCCCCTTCGGCTACGGCGACGGAACGAGCCCTCGCGCGGGTCAGTCCCGACAGCCACCGACCGTCGGGGTTCAGAAGATCAGCCGAAAGAGCGCGAACGCCCGATCCCAATGCTCAGTTGACGGGTTGGACACCGTCGTGTCGATCACCCGAAACGATCGGGCCAGCGCGATGCTCAACCCGCCGAACAACTCTGGCAGCAGCCGGTCGGTGTCCTCGGCGAACGTGACGTCCCCAGGAGGTTGTCGCACCACCTGCCGCAGTAGCTCACGGATCTCGTCGGCCTCCTCGAGCTTGTCGAATTCGCGAATTCGCTCTTGAACGCCCTTGGTGATCGGAAGGTCCTGCGGCACAACCACGTCACGTCCGTTCGACTTGGCGGAGTTGCGGCCCGCGATGGCTATGTCATCGATCTGCTCGTCGACGAACTCCCGGAAGCGACGGACGTCGTTTTTGTCGATCTTGACGCTTGCGACCGAGCGAAAGAACCGTTCGAACACCGGAATTCCCGAGGGATGGGTCACCGTATACCTCCGCTCCAAAGATCCAGATCGGCCCAACAGGCCGACATTCAACGCTGGCACCAACACCCAAGCCACGGAACCGGACCCGCAGGCGCAATCTCACAAGGCCGGTTCGGCCTAACAGGACGAACCGCGCCGGGGAAGCAACGCCGGACGAGGCAGCAGACGGCCGCTTGCGGCGCGCACACGCTGACCTGGCATGCCTGCCTTCAACGGCGGGTTTCGATACGCCGGGCCGATGTGGCGCCGAGCCCGCCTTTCGACCATTAACACCATAAAGTGCGGGCGCGTTGGTAGTTAATCCTATTGCCGTCAATGGATTCCACATGCACAAGAATGCGCACTCGGAGGGTCAGATGAACAATCCAGCGGAAGGACAGCAAACACAGACCCGCTCCGTCACCGTCGACGTGAAGCGATCCTCCACGAACAAGAGCGTCATCTATGTCGGCGGTGAGCTGCTCGAGGGAGCAACCGCGACGATGCGCCGGGTCGTGGCCGATGAATTAAACCGATCGCCTGCACTACTGGTAGTCGATCTATCCGGGGTGCTCCGGGTCGACACCGAAGGGATCGACGTCTTAGTATCGGCCGCGACGCAGGCTGGCGAATCCGACATTTCGCTGTGCCTCGTCGGGGTGCACGGACACCCTGCGGGAACCGCACTCGCCGACGCCGACCTGCTGGAGCTCTTTGAGATTTACACAGCAGAAAGCGACACGTAAAGCATCAGTTAGATGGGCACGCGCAGGTCGGCTCTAGGTCGCGGCGCGCTGCGCAACTACGACCGTAACCTGTTGGGTGTTGGCTCCGCGGAGCACGTCCAACTGGACGCGATCGCCCGGGTTGGTGTTGCGAAGTGCCGCGATGAGTTCCTCTGCTGTCGCGGTTTTTTTACCGTTGAAAGGCGGTCACGATGTCGCCCGGTTCGATGCCTGCTTGCGCTGCCGGACTCGGCGTCGCGACCTGCATGACGACCGCACCACTGGTGGCAGTGGTTCCCAGCAGCCGGGCGATTTCGGGGGTCAGGGTGGCAGGCTGAATACCGATGTAGGCGTGGCGGGCGGTCCCGGTGGCCAGCAGCTGGTCGGCGACGACGACGACCGTCGCGGCCGGGATGGCGAAACCCAGGGCTACCGCACCCGCCGCCGGCGGTATGTAGGCCACGCTCATGCCTACAACTTCTCCTTGCGCGTCGAGTACCGCGCCCCCAGAGTTACCCGGCGAAATGGCGGCGTCAGTTTGGATTAGGTCTACCAGCGGTGCGCCGGTGGCAGCCGACCCTGGGATCTGGCGGTGTAGCCCCGAGATGATGCCGGATGTGACTGTCGCCTCAACCCCAGCGGGCTGCCCATGACTACGGCGAGTTCACCGACCACGGCAGTGGCTTCTGAAAACTCGCAGCGGGCAAGCTTTTACGGGCGACTTGGATAACGGCGACGTCAGAAACCTCATCGACGCCACGCACCTTTCCCGGCACCTGCTGGCCGTCGGCGAGGGCCACGGTGACGTCCTGCACGCCGGCGACCACGTGGGCATTGGTGACGATTGTGCCGTCGTCTTTATAGACAATGCCGCTGCCCAGGCCGCCATCGGTCAGCACGGTGACGGCCGAAGGCTCGACCCGCCGGACCAGCGCCGGTAGGTCCGCGCCGGCTGCTGCGACCGGGGTCGTCGAGCCAGTGGGTGTCGCCGATGTGGCTGTCGATGCGGAGTCGGTCGAGTTGCTGCATGCGGCCAGGAGGGTGACCGTGGCGGCGAGCAGCCGCAAGTATCCAAACCGGGGGACGGACCGTCGATGATGTGAGCATTAGCTCAGCGCCTCCTCCGTCCCACTCGACAACTTCAGTGCCGGTCGCCGCGACCCGGCAATCCCTTAGGCAGCGACGCCCGGATCGATCAGCAAGCCAACCGATTTCGTTAAGGTGCCCCTGCGAAGCCACACCAGCAAGTCATCGACCCGACCGTTTGTATCAGAACCTTCGCACTTCGACGCCGCGATCGACACGGTCACGTCAGTCCCAAACCCGCGGCACGTTTCCGATCAGATCGTCGTTCGTGATGATGCAGAGCCTGCGGTCCAAAGTGATCCCCGATCGATGACGGCGCGTGTGGCACGAATCGCACCGGGTAGGCACTGCTTCATCTGTCTCCCAAGGACGATTAGAAGGTCGCTTCCTCGTGCCTACGGGCCGACGACGGCGGCCAAATGGTGCGGCAAGGTACCGATGGGGCGGGCTGGCCGCCTTCATGACGGTCTTGGGAAGGAACGTCGCCGTGACGACACAGGTTGGGCTGGAGAAGAAGGAACGGGACTTTCTGGCGCAGTGCGTAGGTGATGCCTACACGATGCTTGACCTGCTCCCCGGCGTGGATCCGAACGGTCCGGCTTTGGTGTGGCTGGCGGATCAATTCCTGATCCTCCGTCGCGGTGACTGCCCACCTGCGCATGCGATGACGCTGTGATCGGTGCCGGCACTCGGACCTGGCCCCACAGGCCAACTCTCAACGCCCGCAATGGTGGTGCCGCAGAACAACATCACGTGTGAATAGCAAGGGCGGTGATCATGACCACCAGCCGTGAGCGCGGTAGCGACGCATCTCAGAAGTCACGGGAGACGGACCCGCGGTCGGTGGGTAGCCTGGAATTGTTCTTCGACCTCACATTCGTGTACGCGATGTCGCAGGTCACCCACCTGATGCTCATTGACATCTCCTGGCACGGTTTCGGCCGGGGTGTGCTCGCACTGCTCGCCCTCTGGTGGGCGTGGGTCTGCTACGCCTGGCTGACCAACATGTTCGAATTGGCGCGGGTGATTAACACGATTCTGATCATCCTCGCGATGGCGGCGATGCTCATCGCGGTGATCGCGCTGCCAACCGCATTCACGACTGGGGCCCTCGTTTTCGGGCTCGCGTTGCTAGTCGTCCGCCTCATCAACGCCGGTATGTTCATCGCGGCGGCATCCCGAGACGAGGCTGAATTGGCGGCGGCGATCCGCCGACTGGCGCCGGGCCTGCTCGTCGGGCCGGCCCTGATCGTTGCCGCCGCATTTGTGGACTCCCCCTATCGTGAGCTGCTGTGGGTCGGGGCGGCGGCGGTCGACTTCGGCAGTCCATTGATAGCGGGAACCAACGGACTCCGGGTCGTACCTTCGTATTTCATCGAGCGGCACGGTTCGGTCATCATCATTGCGCTGGGCGAGACGGTCGTTGCGCTGGGAGCGGGCGCATCCGACGAACTGCGCCATCCCGGCGTCCTTATAGCTGTAGTTCTCGGGGTGCTGATCTCGGCCACCCTGTGGTGGACCTACTTCGGCCTCACTGCCGGCGCCGAAGAACGTATGCGACGAACATCTGCTGCCGATCGGCCGCGGTTGGCGCGCGACGCCTACAGCTACCTGCACCTGCCGCTCGTCGCGGGGATTGTCTTCTTCGCGGTCGGCGCACGGGTTTCGGTGGAACACATCGCCAAGCCGCTGTCGCCGCTGGCCGCGCTCGCTCTCACCGGTGGGTCGGCACTGTTCTACGCCGCGGAGGTGGCCTATCGATGGCGTGATCACCATCAACTCGCAGTCGATCGGCTCCTTGCCGCCGCGGCGTCCCTCCTGGTGTTTCCAGTGGCGATTTCTGTGCCCGCCATCTTGTCGCTGACCGTTCTCACCTCGATTGGAGTCCTGCGACTCACATGGGAGCTGTGGCGGCGACCGCAGATAGGCACCGGCATAGCGGGAACCGTGAGGTGAGCCGAAACAGCGTGGTAATCCCCGAAGTTGGCACGCGCCTTGGCGAGAGCCACTTGGTCGAACTACGCGAAGGTTATTCGTTTTCACTCGGCTATAAAAGCGGCGCCACCGTACTCACTACACCCCGGTCGCAGAAAGGGCGGATGAGCCCCGACGCAAGGGTCGCGCCGGACATCAACACCGATGGTGACCGCCAATATCTGTCGACGTCCGCACCAGTTCGCCGGAGGTCAGTTCGGATGCTCGGCCATGACGCCATCCGGGGAGCACATCCAGCTACAGCTCAAGGCCCCGGTGTTCTTCTGCAACCCGCATTCGCCCTGGCAACGCGGCACGACCGAAACTTATTTGCGCCAGTGAAATTCTCTGTGGGACAACGTGACTTGCTTTGATGGATAGTCTCTGTTAGCCATGACAAAGTACGCCGTATTGCACTTTTGTTTTCGTCCGATGTCGTGACGGCGCAGTGCTCATAGATCGAGGACGACGCGTAGAGCCGCATTAACGCGGCGCATTTCATCGAAGCTTAGAAACCCGACGCTCTTGCCGAGCCGACCCGGGTCGACCGCTGCGGTCTGCTCGGCAAGTACCCGGGTGATCACGCCGCCGATTTGAACCTCGGGTCGAAAACTCGCGGCACGAGCCGACGTGGATGTCGGCGCAACCAGCCAGGTCGACAGTGGCAGTTGATCTGACTGGACGACTACTGCGTATCGGGAACCTGACTGCTCGTGACCGCGACTCCCCCGCGGGGGGTGCAACCGAAAGACCTCACCACGCACGCAGCGTCTCCATATCGCGCAGCACCTGCATGGCCTCTGCGCGGTCGGACTCGTCTTCGGCAAGCCTTTCCGCCTCGGCCCGAATCGCTGCGCCGGCCTTCCGTCGTGCGGCATCGATAAGAGCAGATCGAACGACTGCGGACACGGGCGTGCCGTCTTTGGTCAAGACCTGTAGCGCCTTTGACGTCTCTTCGTCCGGCCGGAAGGTAATCGTGTCAGCCATAGCAACAGTGTACGACGCTTTGTAAGACAGCCACACCGCCAAGAATAAGACGCTTACCAGCGGGACAACGCGGTTATTGACGCGGCGTTAAGCACTTCCTGTGGGGAATGGCGTGCCCGGCGTGAGCACACACAGGCTCGGGGGATGCGACAAGAACTGCTATCGATGCTGCCGGAGGTGGTTAATCCCGACAGGCGCAATCGTCATTGTCGCCGAGAGGCGCGCGCTGCGGTTCGATCGCAGGCGTTTGTGCGCGAAATGGCGTGCCTCGCAAAGACTGGCACTTGTTCATTCGATCGGCCAGCGAGTCTTTGAATTCGAAAGCGCTGGACGAGTTGTACGCGTACGTCGACGTGATGATCGCCGACAGGTGCCGGCAACGCGGCACGGGCCTACTGTTCGAACTGATTCAGACCGGGATCAACGGCGAAGAACTCACCGTCGACGACTTGCGCTCGATCGTCGCCGCCCTGTTCTTCCGGGCAGGCTAGCCGCGTGACTCCTCCCGGTCCAGCTGTTTCACGCAGCTCGCACCTCTTCAACGCGCACCGTTACTACTTAAGTGTTGCGAGTTATGTTGCAGCACAATATAATTCAGCGATCACAGCCGATCTGACGAGCTGTCGACGTCGATGCCTGCCTCTCTCCTCATGTAGAGGCGACGGCGAAGAGATGCCACTCACCGGGCACGCCCTTGAGCTCGTGCGCGCCGCGGTCTTCGAACTCGAGTCCTGACCCGATCACGAGGTCGCGCAGCGTGCTCGACACCAGCACGTCGTTCGGCCCTGCCAGTGCGCTCACCCGTGCGCCGATGTGCACGGCGATTCCGCCGATGTCATCACCTCGGACCTCGCACTCGCCGGTATGCAACCCGGCACGCACCTCGATGCCGAGCGCCCGCACTGCGTCGCGGATCGCCATCGCGCAGCGGATCGCGCGCTGAGGGCCGTCGAACATCGCGAGGAAACTGTCGCCCGCTGTACTCACCTCGCGGCCCCGAAACCGAGACAACTGCGACCGGACGACAGCGTCGTGCGCATCAAGCAGCGCATGCCAGTCACGGTCGCCCACCTCTGCCGCGCGCCGCGTCGAGTCCACGATGTCGGTGAACAGCACCGTGGCGAGAACCCGATCATCGGCCACCTCGGGCTGGTGGCCGGTGAGGAACTCGCAGATCTCCTGGAACGACGCACGCCAGGGTTCGACGAGGTGATGAATGTTGCGGCCCGGAAGCTCGACGTACTTCGCGCCCGCGATGTGATCAGCGACGTACTTGCCCAACACGGACGGAAGTAGCGGATCGTCGGCATGGTGGACTACCAGCGTTGGCACACGGACCGTCGGAAGCACCGCGCGCACGTCTAATTCGATCACCAGAGGAAACATGAGGGCGACTGTCCACGGGCTTGCCGCCAGCCGTTCAAGTCGGGCCCAGGATGCCCGGATCTCCTCATTCCACGGCATGTCCGGACTCATGACATGCTGGTACTCGCCCGTGCCGTACATCGCAGCCATGGCGGCGACGACTTCCTCGCGTGTGGGTCCCTCGGTCCGATCGGCGAGCCGATCGGCGTAGCCCTCGAGAACGACCAGCGCGGTCGTCCGAGAGGGATATGTCGCTGCAAAAAGGGCCGCAGGCGCGAGCGCGCCGCTGATAGCGACCAGGACCGCTTCGCTACTGCCGAGGTCGTCGAGTACCGCGGTGATGCTGTCGGCCCACTGCTCCATGTTCGGCATAGCGTCGGGCGTGACGGGGTCGGACGCGCCGGTGCCCGGCTGGTCGAAGAAGATGAGTCGGCCAAGCGAGGTCATCGCCTCGACCCAGCCTTGAATGGACGGTAATTCGGGAAGAACCTCACAGTTGGTGAACCAGTTCGGGACGACCACGATGTCGCGAGAACCTTCACGCGACGCGCGATATGCGACGCGCAACTCCCCGTTGATCGCATAGCGCGTCTCCGAGAACACGGCGGAAGTGTAAGCCTGACGAGCGGGCCGAATTTGGGGTACCGCTAGCTTGACGCCGACACTGACGGCCGCGACACCGACGGCGCTGCTCCAATTCGATCGACCGACCACGCCCGGCGCCGCGCGGGTTCTTGCCGAACCGACCGACGAATACTTGAGGGCTACCGACTCCGACCGGACAGGTTCCCCACGGCAACTCGCACCTGTTGCGCACCGTTAGCAGTAAACTGCTGCGAGTTACATTGCTGTGCACAGGTTTTCGTCGCTCGTCGTCATAAGAAGCGACGGCGAAAGGCGCGCCATTCGTCGGGCACCCTTGAGCTCGTAAGCTGGGCGGCAACGGTTGTCGGCAACGCGGCGAAGGCGGTACTGGCCTGCCGCCCACGCGCCGAGCCTCACGCCGGTGCACGCGGTCATCCGGTGACTTCGGCCGCGGCCAGGCTGCGCAGTACCGCGCTCACCACCGCCCGATGCGACAGCAGGTTGACGTAGCGGCCCCGGTCAGTGACAGCCAGGTAGTCGTCCTCGGCACGCAGCAGGGTGCGCAGCTGATCGGCTTGCGATACTTCCTCGGCGAGCGAATCCGTGTGCAGCACCGACGGGAAAAGGTCCGTCTTCACGCTGGAGGCCGTTACTTCGACTCCGCCGCCGAGGTGGCCACCCTCGAGTTCGAGCAATCGGCCGAACAGCATCCGCTCCCCGATGAAGTCATCGAACGTGAACGGAGTCGGTAGGTTCTTGCCGGCGGCCACAGCGACCGGGCTCTCCAATCCGCGTTCGGGATGGTCCCAATCGGCCGGCGTGCCCAGGCCGGCAAGGTTGGTGTCCCGCAGCGCCGACAGGTAGGCGCGGCGAAGCGCCTCGTCGGATGCCAGAAGACACTTCACCACGGCAGCGGAGGGTGCCCACCCGACGAAGCGGTCCGGTTGCTCGCCAAGCAGAGCGGTGAACACGATCGCACTGCCCGGACGGTGCCGAGACATCCCGGAGGCCAACAGCAACAGGCGCGATTGCCACCACTGTTGTCCGTCGCCCAGGTCGACTACGACGACCTGGCTTGCCGTTCCCGCCTTTACGGCTTGAAGGATGCTTCCACCGGAGGAATCCATGATCGGCGAACCCGGCGGTGTCCCGAGGTTTCCGGAGATCTTTATCCTCGCCGCCACACCCGCCGTTTGCACCGCATTCTGCACCGCTGCGAAGCTCACCTCCACGCCGGCCGCTTTGACCGAAGTAACCCGTTCGAGGATGAGTGCGAGAACGGGGATGACCCCAAGAGCTATGACGATAAGCGCGACGAGCGGGGAAATCCTGTCGTCGAACAGAATTCCAACCCATCGCAGGAGAGCTGCCAGTCCGAACAACAGCGGAACCAGCAACAGGGATGTGAACCACGCTGTCTTAGCACTGAATGGCCAGAAATTCCCAGTCGGCATCGCTGTCTCCCCCGCAGCAGTTCGCGATTCGCTCGCCGATTCTCCCACCACGCTCGGCTAGCAGGGCGATATCACGCAGACACGGAAGCGACCCTCGCCCTCGCCACCCGTAGCGGCCTCTGGAACCCCGGACTCATCCGCCTCGGACCTTAATGGGCACGCTCCCCGCACCGTCCAGCGGACTCGCGATTAGGCATCCGACGCAGAGGCGAACATGCTTGCTAGCGAATCGTTCTCGAAGACGGCCGGCAGCGCAGCGCAGAACTTGGTTCGCGGCGCCTACAACGGCTCGGCGACATGAGTTGCTCGTGTTTGCGCCAACCAACCACTCGCGCCGTCTCGGATACATGTCATATGTGCCTTCGGCATGGCATCTCGGATGAGAACATGACACCGAGTTTGAGAACTTACAGCAAGCCGCAGCAGCAGTGCTGCCACGCAGAATGCGATTACGCCTTGGCCATGTTGGTGAAGCGCGACAGATGCAGCTGATGCGCGACGGTGATCGTTTTCGTCGGGCCGTTACGGTGCTTGGCCACAATGAGATCCGCTTCGCCACCACGTGGATCGTCTCGCTCGAAGGCATCGGGCCGGTGTAACAGGATGACCATGTCCGCATCCTGCTCGATTGCTCCCGATTCACGGAGATCCGACAGCATCGGCTTCTTGTCGGTGCGCTGTTCCGGTCCGCGGTTCAGCTGGCTCATCGCGACTACAGGTACCTCAAGCTCTTTCGCCAATAGCTTGAGCTGCCTTGAGAATTCGGATACTTCTTGCTGGCGCGATTCGACCTTCTTGCCCGACGTCATCAGCTGCAGATAGTCGATCACGATCAGTTTCAAGTCGGCCTTCTGCTTAAGCCGACGTGCCTTGGCGCGGATCTCCATCATCATCAGGTTTGGCGAATCATCGATATACAACGGCGCTTCGCTGATTTCGCTCATCCGTCGCGCGAGCCGTGTCCAGTCATCGTCGCTCATCCGACCAGAGCGCATGTCCGCGAGCTTGATCTTCGCCTCCGCCGACAGCAGGCGCATCACGATCTCGGACTTACTCATTTCGAGACTGAAGATGACGCTCGCCATCCGGTTCTTGATCGAACACGACCGCAGAAAATCCAATCCCAGAGTCGATTTCCCCATACCAGGTCGAGCCGCAATGACGATCATCTGGCCCGGGTGCAGGCCGTTGGTCACGTCGTCGAGCTCCACGAAACCTGTTGGCACACCGCGCGCAAGGCCGCCTTGAGACGCGATCGCGTCGATCTCGTCCATTGTCGGCTGAAGCAATTGCTCAAGCGGCACAAAGTCTTCCGAAGCGCGGCCTTCTGCCACGTCGTAAATCTCTGCCTGCGCGCGGTCGACGATCTCTGCGACGTCCGCACCCTCCGCGCCCGCGTAGCCGTACTGCACCACGCGGGTGCCGGCCTCGACCAGCCGGCGCAGCAGAGCCTTCTCCGCGACGATGCCCGCGTAATAGCCCGCATTGGCCGCGGTCGGCACCGTAGAGATCAGCGTGTGGAGATAGGGCGCGCCGCCGATGCGGCGCAGCAGACCCCGGCGATCCAACTCAGCGGCCACCGTGACCGCGTCGGCAGGCTCACCGCGGCCGTAGAGATCGAGGATGGCGTCGTAAACGTTCTGATGCGCGGGACGGTAGAAGTCGCCGGGGCGGAGCCGCTCCAGCACGTCGGCGATGGCATCCTTGCTCAAAAGCATGCCGCCCAAGACGGACATTTCGGCGGCGTTGTCCTGCGGGGGCTGACGACCGAAGTCTTCACTGGGCGGCGGAACGTCCATACCCGAATGGCCAAGGTCATCGACGACAGCCACGGAGCGGCTCACCCCTTTCCGCTAATCGAACATACATTCGATAGTCTGCCACTCGGACTATAGGGGCGTCGACCGACATCTCCCCCTAGCAAGCCATCGATCCGAGCCTGCGACGGCCAACGCTAGACGTTGCTGGGGCGGCCATAAAGTGACCCTGTTTATGAACTTGTGGATGGGGTGTGGATAGGTCTGTACAGGCATGTTGAGTCGTTGGGGAAAACCTGTGCACAACCGACTTTCTTTGGTGTATCCGCGCAGATAGCCGCACGATAACCCCTGTTCACACCTGTGGATGGCAATTGCCCCGGCGTGTCGGCCCGGGTTGCGATCTCGGGCGTGTTGTGTTTCGTGCAAGGGCCGCGGAGGTTAACAGCTCGTTAGCTTCGCTGCCGGGCGAGTGCCCACCGATGTTCGCCAGGGTGCACAGCAACGGCCGGGTGAAGGCCAATCATGGTCTTCACCCGGCCGAATTGTCGCTGAGGTAATTAACCCGCGACGACGCTCAAAGACACCGTGGCGTTCACATCAGGGTGCAGCCGCACTGTGATCGCGTACGTGCCCACCGACTTGATGTGCGCCTTGGGCAACTGGACCGTGCGCTTATCCAGATTCGGACCGCCGGCCTTCTTGATCGCGGCAACGACGTCCGCAGCGGTCACAGAGCCGAACAGCTTTCCGGTGTCGCCCGCCGACTTCACGGACAGCTCGACAGCGTCGAGGCCCTCGAGGGCCGACTTGAGTTCCTTGGCGTGCTCGAGGCCCTCCACTGCCTTGGCCTCGCGGGCCCGACGGATCTCTTCGGCCTGACGCTCCGCGCCGCGCGAGGCGACGATCGCCAGTCCGCGCGGCAACAGGAAGTTGCGGCCGTAGCCGTCCTTGACCTCCACGATGTCGCCGGACACCCCAAGGTGGTCGACCTCTGCAGTAAGAATCAGCTTCATCTTTATGTCCTGCCTTATCGCGTCGACGAGCTGAAGGGCAGCAGCGCCACCTCGCGGGCGTTCTTCACAGCGATCGCGATGTCGCGCTGGTGCTGCACGCAGTTACCGGTCACGCGGCGGGCACGGATCTTGCCGCGCTCGCTGATGTAGGTACGCAGCAGTGCGGTGTCCTTGTAGTCGATGTTCTGCCCCTTGCCCTTCTTGGAGCAGAAGACGCATTTACGGGTCTTGATTGGTTTCTCGGGCGCGGGGCGCCGCTTTGTACTGGCCTTCGCCATGTGTCTATCTCTTTCTGGGTATTACTGATTGAAAGTTGGTTGTCAGAAGGGCGGTTCGTCGTCGCTGCCGGAGAACGAGCCCGACGCCGGGGCGCTGCCCCACGGGTCGTCGGCCTTGGCTTCCGTGCCGCCACCGCGGGAAGCCCCGCCGCCACCGCCGCCGCCGAATCCACCGCCACCGCCGCCGCTGCGGCTCGCCTTGTTCACCTTGGCGGTCGCATACCGCAGCGAGGGACCGATCTCGTCGACCTCGACCTCGACCACGGTGCGCTTCTCACCCTCACGGGTCTCGAACGAGCGCTGCTTGAGCCGGCCCTGCACGATCACCCGCGACCCACGGGTCAGGCTTTCGGCCACGTTCTCAGCGGCCTCACGCCAGATATTGCAGCGAAGGAACAGCGCCTCGCCGTCCTTCCACTCCCCGCTCTGGCGGTCGTAGATGCGCGGCGTCGACGCGACGGTGAAGTTCGCGACGGCCGCACCCGATGGGGTGAAGCGCAGTTCCGGGTCGGCGGTTAGGTTTCCGACAACGGTGATGGTGGTGTCACCAGCCACGAGTTCCTCCTGGGATTTGGCGGTGTAGCTCTTGGGAGCGGTCGCAGGCGAGCCTACGGAAGCACCCCGACGCTTACAGCCTGTTCGGGACTAGTGCTTGTCGGTCCGCAGCACCTTGGTCCGCAGCACGGACTCGTTCAGGTTCAGCTGACGGTCGAGCTCGGACACCGTCGCGGGCTCGGCCTTCACATCCACGACGGCGTAGATGCCCTCGGCATGCTTGGCGATCTCGTACGCCAGCCGGCGCTTGCCCCAGATGTCGACCTTGTCGACACTGCCCCCGTCCTTGCGGATGACGTTGAGGAACGTCTCCAGCGACGGAGCCACGGTGCGCTCGTCAAGAGTGGGGTCGAGAATGACCATGATTTCGTATGGACGCATGAGGAACCCATCACCTCCTACGGTCTAGTCGGCCACGGTCGTTCCGTGGCAGGAGGGTCGCCTGCGTCGGCAACCGGCCCAGGCTACAGGAACGCCCGCTGATCTGCGAAATCGTCCTGCTCGGCGTGCTTACACTTCCGCCATGTTCTCCGAGACGCGATATGCGCTGAACGGGGACTTGCGGGTTGCCTATCGCGCGTCGCCCGAAGGGGCTCGCGACATCGTCTTCGTCCCGACGTGGTTCAGCAACTGTGAGGTCCTTCCGGAGGTGCCGTTCATTCGGGGATGGGTCGAGGCGATGGCGTCAATTGGCCGGCTGATCCTCTTCGACCAGCCGGGTACGGGGGCCTCTGATCCCGTCACGTCGGGCGCGCTGCCGACCCTGGAACAATGGGCAGACAGCGTCGGCGCGGTGCTCGACGATCTCGGTAGTCGCGAGGCGGTCCTCTACGCCGGCGCCGGCGCGTTGGCGACGGCGGCACTATTCGCAGCGACACACCGATCGCGCACAACCGCGCTCATCGCGCTCGAGGTCTATGCGAATCCAACGGCTGAGCGCGCCGAGGGACCCACACAAGAGCAGATCCTCGCCGCCATGGTCGACGTGTGGGGCACTGGGGAGATGCAGCACGTCTTGAGCCCGGATATGCCGTGGAACGAGGAGGTCCGGGCGGCCGCGGCTCGGTTTGAACGTCTGTCGGCAAGCCCGGCAACCGCTGCTTCCATGATGCCGCTCATGGCCGAAATGGACGTTCGGGCTTTGCTCCCCGCTGTTCGCGTCCCGACGCTCGTCGTCCACCACACCGACGACCCGCTGATCCCGCCCGAGTGGGGCAAGGATGTCGCTGATCGCATATCGGGTGCGAAATACGTCGAAATACCTGGGCGCAACGTATTTCACACCTTCGAGCCATGGCGCGATTCTTTTCACGAGATCGCGGAGTTCCTGACCGGTGAGCAGCCTGACGTCGTCGACACCGGGTGCTCGCCACGGTGCTGTTCACCGATATCGTGGACTCGACGCGTCGCGCCGCGGAAATCGGCGACCGTGACTGGCACGCCTTGCTCGATGCCCATGACGCCGTCGTCCGAGCCCAACTCAAACGCTTCCGCGGCCGCGAAATCAGCACGGCGGGAGACGGATTCCTCGCGACGTTCGACGGCCCCCAGCGAGCGATCCGCTGCGCCATGGGAATTCGCGGCGCGGTCCAAGCGTTAGGCCTTGACGTGCGCGCCGGGCTGCATACCGGCGAATGCGAGATCCGCGGCGATGACATCGGCGGCATCGCAGTGCACATCGGCGCACGAGTGAGCGCCCTCGCCGGCCCGAACGATGTTCTCGTGTCCAGAACCCTGCGCGACCTCGTCATCGGGTCAGGCCTCGAATTCGATGACCGAGGCACACACCAACTCAAGGGTGTGCCCGGCGAGTGGCACCTGTTCGCCGTCGCGTCTCTTTGACCCCTTGCAGCGCCGATACCTGCCAAAGCCCTTGCGCATGCAGACTCCTGACGGTGGCGACGTTTGGAATTGACGGATGTGGCAACCCCACTCTTGCCCACATCCGTTTAGGCAGATCGGACCCAACCATGATCGTGCTCGGCATCATCCTTTTGGTGATCGGTTACTTCACCGGTCTGTCCATCCTGTACACCATCGGCGGCATCCTCGTTGTGATCGGCATCGTGTTGTGGATCCTCGGCGCCGTTGGTCGCCCGGTCGGCGGCCGAAAAGTCTGGTTCTAGTACAGCTGGACCGATCCGAGCCGACCGCGCGCCCGTCCTGAACCTTCGGATCGAGACTCGCATACACGTGAAGTCCGCGGCGACTGGGCTATTCGGCGGGGCTACTTGGCTTCCGCGAGTTCGGGTTCCGGTTCAGGCGCGGGTGTCACACGGGTCCGGCCAGCCTGCGGGCGCAACCAGTCCGGCAGCCACCGCGGCGGGTCATCAGGCGCATGCTCGAACACTCCGCCCGACGGGTCATCGACCTGTCCACGGCAGCGGACCAAGTCGAGCTCGGGCCGGTAGATCTCACGAATGACCAAGGCGCACAGCACAATCACCGCGGCGTCGCGTAGCAGCACCGTCACGGTGAATGGCTGCTCGGGCAACCCGCGGTTCTGCTCGCCGTAGAGGAACATCATTCGAGGCACCCACACCAGCGCGTCGATGGTCATCCAGGCCAGCAGGATCCGGCGATGCGGCAGCGCCAGCACCGCGAGCGGCACCAGCCACAGCGAGAACTGCGGACTCCACACTTTGTTGGTCACCAGGAACGCCGCCACCACCAGGAAAGCCACCTGCACCAGTCGCGGTCGCTGTTTGGCCGTCAGAACGACGTAACCGATTGCGATGCAACAGGATACGAACAATACGGCAGTCACCGCGTTGAGAACTGTTGGCGGCTGCCAGAAACCGAGGTGCTGATCGAAACCGCCCCAGCCGGTGAACGACTTCACCACGTTGTAGAGCGAGTCCATATCGTCACCGCGACGAGTGTTGAGACGGAAGAACTCCGACCATCCACGCGGGAACAACACCATGACCGGCAGGTTCACCACCAGCCAGGTCAGCACGGTGGCGATCGCGGCCTTGCCCACCTCGCGGAGTCGCCCAGTACGCATTCCGAGGAGCACCATCGGCACGAACAACAGCAGCGGATACAGCTTCGCGGCCACCCCCAGCCCGATCAGCGCCCCAGCCAGCCAGGGTTTTCGCCGCGCCCATGCCAGCAGTGCCCCCGTCGCGAAAGCCACCGCCAAGGCATCGAAGTTCGTGAACGCCTGGAAGATCAGGATCGGTGACGCCGCTACCAACGCCGCATCCCAGACGCGTCGCGGGCCGGCGAGGCGCGCGCTCGCCCACACCGTGACCAGCCACGCCAGCGCCAAACCGAAGGCCGCGATGTTGAAGAACATCACCACCTCGGCGATGACCGGCACCGAAACCAGCTTTGTCAGCGCGGTATACGTTTTGGCCAGCGCCATCGACACGTATTGGTAGATGCCGGTCAGCACCGGATATTCCATGTACCGAATGGCGATGTTGCCGTCGTACTGTTTGCGCGGTTTGCCGTCGCTGTCCGTCTCGATCCAGCTTGACTTGTACGGAAACTTGCCCAGGTTCAACAACTCTGCGGTGTAGAGCGGAACAGTGTCGGAATAGCAGAGCTCGTAGTACGCCCGCTGGTTCTGCCAATTGCCCACCCGCTGATCAGCAGTGCCGGTGCCGGTGGTCTGCAGGCACGCCGCCTTCGTGGAGTAGCCCATCGCGAGGAACACCAGTGCGATGATCAGCATCACCCGCAGCGGCGTCAGAAAGCGCTGGCGGCCAATCAAGGCATGCCGGCCAACGGGACCGCCAATCACACCTGAAAGAGCCGTACCGATGGTGTCGGTGCGGCTCGGCAGGTCTCGCTCGTCGAGGCTGCGCAGATCGTCGGCGAGTCTCGCCGGAGAAACGGTTTCGGGCTCGGGCTCTGTCACGGAGGCGGCGGGGGTCCGGGCAGTGGCCCTCCGGGCTGCACCGGAGGGGCGGCGGGCACGGTGGTCGGCGGGCCGATCGGGATCGTGATGCCCGGTGCCACCTCGATCGTCGGCTGAATGACCGTCTCCGACGGGATGGGCGGCGCACTCGTGGGTGTCGACGGCGGCGGTGGCGCCTGCGGAACGCCCGCATAGCCACCGATCTCCGCGGGCTTCGGGAACGACTCGTTGTCGGTGCCCTTGAGCGCACCGTCCATCGTCGCCTTCCAGATGTCCGACGGCAGACCCGACCCGTAAACCGCCCCACCAGAAGCGGTTACGAGTGGCTTCGTGCCCTCCGTGGTGCCCACCCACACCGCCGTCGACAACGACGGGGTGTACCCGACCATCCAGGCGTCACGGTTGGCATCGGTGTCGCCAAGCTGATTGGTGCCGGTCTTGGCGGCCGACGGACGGCCCCCGGCCAGATTGTGGCCCCGCGACCACCCAGCGATCGGCTGCATCGCGGATGTGACGTTGTCGGCCACCGCCTTGTCGATGCGTTGCTCACCGCTGTCGTTGTTCTGGCTGGCGTCGAACAACACTTCGCCCCGGGAGTTGACCACCTTCTGCACGAAGTGCGGCTTGTGATACACACCTGAGTTCGCGAGCGTGGCATACGCCGACGCCATGTCGAACACGCGAGTTTGATACTGGCCCAACACAACTCCGTTGTTGGGCGGTCCGCCCTTGCCGTCCTCGGACAGCGTGTGCTCGACACCTGGGAAGCTCTCGGCCACGCCGGCCTTGTGCGCGGCGTCAGCGACGTCCTGCGGACCGTTCTTCAGCTTCAGCATCAGCCGGTAATAGCTGGTGTTCAGCGACCGCTTCAGCGCCTCGGCGATGTTGCAGACGCCGCAACCTTCGCCCTCGACGTTGGTGATCTTGATGCCGTTGACCTCGACCGGCGAACTGTCGACCTGATACCCGAGGCCCATGCCCTGCTGCAGGGCGGCCACCAATGCGAACACCTTGAACGACGAGCCCGTTGGCAAGCCGGCCTGTGCGAAGTCGAATCCCTGGGCATCGGTGCCGCCGTAATACGCCTTGACGCCACCGGTTTTCGGGTCGATAGACACGATCGCGGTGCGCATGTCGGGGTCCTGACCATCCAGATACTTCGACGCCGCCGTCTCGGCCGCCGCCTGCGCCTTTGGGTCGATGGTCGTGGTGATCTGCAGACCCTGGGTGTTGAGCGTCCGCTCGTCGATGTTGAAGAGGTCGAGCAGTTCCTGGGTGACCTGCCGCTCGATCAACCCGTTCGGGCCGCTGGTCTGGTTCTGCGAGCGCGCCTGCTCCGGCGGCACGGTCGGCGGGAACTGTTGTGCGGCACGGTCTTGCTTGGACAGCGCGCCGATGTCGACCATCCCGTCGAGCACCCAGTTCCACCGATCCGCGGCGCCCTCGGGGTTGACCGCGGGGTCCAGGCCAGACGGCCGCTGGATCAGCGCGGCCAGTAGCGCGCCCTCGGCGACATTGAGCTGCTCGACCGGCTTGTCGAAGTACGCCTTGGCCGCCGCTGAGATGCCGTATGCGCCGCGGCCGAAATAGATGATGTTCAGATACGACTGCAACACTTGGTCTTTGGACCACTCGCTGGACATCTTCGTCGAGATGACCAACTCCTTGGCTTTGCGGACGATGCCACCGAGACCTGAGCGCGCGTCGCCTACCAACGCGTTCTTGACGTACTGCTGGGTGATCGTCGAACCGCCCTGCAGGTCGCCGCCGAAGATGTTGTTCTTGAACGCCCTGGCGAAGCCGCTGAACGAGAAGCCGGGATTCGAGTAGAAGTCGCGGTCCTCGGCGGCCATCACCGCGTTGCGTACGTGCACCGGAATCTGGTCGATGTTGACGTCGACGCGATTGCCTTCGGGCGGAACGATTTTCGCAAGCTCACTGCCGTCACTGGCCAGAATCGTCGACACCTGGTTGGTCCGGATGTCGCCGGGCTTTGGCACGTCGACGATGAGGTAGGCCATCGCGAACGTGACGATGGGCAGCACAATCACGACGGCGGCCGTCAGGTAGAGCGCGCGGCGCACCCACTTCCAGTTGATCTGGCGACTGAAGCTGGGCCTCGGCGCGGGCGGCGGCCCTCCGCGGGGTCCACCGCCACCAGGTGGGCGCCTTGGCGGAGGCGGGGGCGGCGGCGTTGGCGGCGTTCCATCCAGCGCGGCCTTGACGACGTCGATCGGGTCACGCAGATGCGCAGGTGGGCCGCCGCGCACTGGCGGCAAGACGGCGGTCAATCGGTCGTCGGGCGGAACCCCTGCGGGTCGGTGACGTGGCGGCGCGTCCTGGCGACGCGGCGGTATCCGAGGTGGGGGCGCAGGCGGCGGCGCGCCAGCACCGTCAGCCCCGCGTCCTTGGCGGACATCATCGGCTGACCGTTCGTGGCGCCCTTCGCTATTCACTGGCCGTGCGCGCGCGACCGCGCGCCGACTGGGTGCCCCTGGATCCACGCCCCTTCTTTGGCGGCGGAATCGCGCCGAGCACATACGACTTGACCAAGTGATTCCAACTGCAGGTGCGGCATACCTCCACCACGTGTACGGAGAATTCGTCGTAGCGGGTCGCCAGCAATACCAACTCCTCAGCGGTGCGGGCCGAACCGGACACGGCCCCCAGGTGGTCACCGAAAACCCACGACACCAAGGTGAGCTGTTCCTTGCGGCAGATCGGGCACATCACCGAACTGGGCTTCCCATGGAACTTCGCGGCTCGCAGCAGATACGGGTTGGCGTCACAGACCTCCGAGACGCCGGTGCGGCCGGAGTACACCTCGGCCAGCAAGGACCGACGCCGAAGGGCGTAGTCCACCACCTGTCGCTGCAGTCGCACGGAGACCAGAGTACGTCGGCCGCGCTGCCGCCGAGGCGTGACTACGCCGCCACAGTGCTGTCCCGACGATCTGGACTGCGGTGATAGCAACCGAACTCTTACGATCATCGTCGTGGCGACGCGGCATACAGCGGGAACCCGGGCGAAGGACAGCGACCGCAATGACACCTGCCAGATCCTCGACAGTGCGCTGTCGGATGGGCAGCTGTCGATGGAGGAGCACCGAACCAGGGTTGCGCTGGCGACCGGTGCCGAGACGTTGGGCGATCTGCAGTCGCTGGTGTCGGACCTGCAGACCAACAACGCGCCCGTGCAACTGCCCGATCTGAAGAAGCGGCCCAAGCTGACGAGCGCCGGCCGCAGCCGAGGCATCGGCATCGCGATGGCCGTCGTGCTCGTCGTGCTCGGCATCCTCATCGGCTGGGGCCTGTACGGCAACACAAGCTCGCCGCTGAGTTTTCAGACCGACCCCGGCGCCAAGACCGACGGCGTCGCCCCGAATGTGTCGGCGCCTCCGCGGCTGCTGCACTCCGTGGGCGGTTTGAACGGGCTGCTGCAACAGTCGCGCATGAAGTTCGGCGACACCTTGGGTTATGGCCTGACCATCTACCCCGACTATGCGGTGATGGAACGCGCAGACCCAAACGACGACCGTCGCGTGCTCCGCTACAGCTACCGCGGCGGGTGGCAGGGCGATCCGTCCGCAAGCGGTAAGACCGACGACGAGAGGCTGGTCGACCTCGGCAACTTCGACGTAAGCGCGATCGTCGGCCGGTTGCGGGGCGCGCCGCAGATTCTGGGCATCGAGCAAAAGGACGTGAAGAGCCTCTACGTGTCGATCGACCCGAGCAAGGATCCGACTACCCCGGGCGCCCTCGGAATCTCGATCTACGTGTCGACCACGTATGACAAGGGCGGCCGCATCGAGGTCGATCCGCAGGGCAACATCACGAGCCAATACCCCCCGGACTGACGTCGATCGGCTGTCAGCGGTACGCAACCCTTTGTTGGCGGCGAATATATCGGCGCGATACTATGGCCCGAGGTGTCGAACCGTCGTAGCGGCCAAGCTCATGTCTTCCGGGGAGGTGATTCGTTTGCTAGAACTCGCCATCCTGGGTCTCCTGCTCGAATCGCCGATGCACGGCTACGAGCTGCGTAAACGGCTGACCGGCCTGCTCGGCGCCTTCCGCGCGTTCTCCTACGGTTCGCTGTATCCGGCACTGCGCCGCATGCAGGCCGATGGACTGATCGTCGAGGACGCCGCACCGGAGGGGATCCCGAAGGTGCGTCGGGCGCGCCGCGTGTACCAGCTCACCGATGCCGGTATGCAGCGCTTCGCCGAGCTTGTGGCCGACACCGGTCCACAGAACTACTCCGACGACGGGTTCGGCGTACACCTCGCGTTTTTCAACCGCACTCCGGCCGAGGCCAGGATGCGGATTCTGGAGGGGCGCCGCCGTCAGGTGGAGGAACGTCGCGAGGGCCTGCGCGAAGCAGTGGCGCGGGCCAGCAATTCGCTCGATCGCTACACCAAACAGCTACATCAGCTGGGTTTGGAATCCAGCGAGCGGGAAGTCAAGTGGCTGAACGAGCTGATAGCCGCCGAGCGAACGGCGCAGGGACGCGCTGAGCAGCCGTAAGCAATACCGAGTTAGTACGACAGGGATTACGAAGGGAAGAGTCGTCATGACTGAGAACACCGAGGTGCGGGTCGCGATTGTCGGTGTGGGCAACTGCGCGTCCTCGCTTGTGCAGGGCGTGCAGTACTACCACGACGCCGACGAGACGGCCACGGTGCCCGGTCTGATGCATGTGCGGCTCGGCCCCTATCACGTCCGGGACGTGAAGTTCGTCGCCGCGTTCGACGTCGACGCCAAGAAGGTCGGCTTCGACCTGTCCGAGGCGATCTTCGCGTCGGAGAACAACACCATCAAGATCGCCGACGTGCCTCCGACCAACGTGATCGTGCAGCGCGGCCCGACGCTCGACGGAATCGGCAAGTACTACGCCGACACCATCGAGGTCTCTGACGTCGAGGCCGTCGACGTGGTCAAGGTGCTCAAGGAGAACAGCGTCGACGTGCTGGTGTCGTACCTGCCCGTCGGGTCCGAAGAGGCCGACAAGTTCTACGCCCAGTGCGCAATCGACGCCGGCGTGGCATTCGTCAACGCGCTCCCGGTGTTTATCGCGTCGGATCCGGTGTGGGCCAAGAAGTTCGAAGACGCCGGGGTGCCGATCGTCGGTGACGACATCAAGAGCCAGGTCGGTGCGACCATCACCCACCGCGTGATGGCCAAGCTGTTCGAGGATCGCGGCGTGCAGCTCGACCGGACCATGCAGCTCAATGTCGGCGGCAACATGGACTTCCTGAACATGCTCGAGCGTGAGCGGCTGGAGTCGAAGAAGATCTCCAAGACGCAGGCCGTCACGTCGAACCTGCAGCGCGAGTTCAAGACCAAGGACGTGCACATCGGCCCGTCGGATCACGTCGGCTGGCTCGACGACCGCAAGTGGGCCTACGTGCGTCTGGAAGGCCGCGCCTTCGGCGACGTGCCGCTGAACCTGGAGTACAAGCTCGAGGTGTGGGACTCGCCGAACTCGGCGGGCGTCATCATCGACGCGGTGCGCGCCGCGAAGATCGCCAAGGATCGTGGCATCGGCGGACCCGTCGAGGCCGCGTCTGCGTACCTGATGAAGAGCCCGCCGAAGCAGATGCCCGACGACATCGCTCGCGCGCAGCTGGAGACCTTCATCGAGGGCTAGCCTCGACGGCGTGACCAACGCCGAAGTCTCTGACGACGATTTGAGCGGGCTCGACGAGTTCGGGCTGTTGCACGAGAACGCCGAACAGATCGGCGTTGACACGATTCCGTCGGTGCGTCGCATCGAGTCGGGTCCGGTCAGCGCGCTCAAGTGGGGCGACGAGCCCCCGCAGGTGGTGTTCCTGCACGGCGGCGGGCAGAACGCGCACACCTGGGACACCGTGATCGTCGGCCTCGGGCTGCCAGCCCTGGCCGTCGACCTCCCCGGCCACGGCCGATCAGCATGGCGCGAGGACGGCGACTACGGACCGCGGCTCAACGCCGAGACATTGCGACCCGTACTGCGCGAGTGGGCGCCTCACTCGCGGCTGATGGTCGGCATGTCGCTGGGCGGGCTGACCGCGCTCCGGATCGCCGCCTCCGAACCGCAGCTGGTTCCCGAACTGGTGCTCGTCGACGTCACGCCGTCGGCGCCCGAACGGCACGAGCAGATGACAAAGGCGCAGATGGGCACCGTCGCGCTGGTTCAAGGTGACCGGACCTTCCCGACCTTTCAGTCGATGCTCGACGTGACGGTGGCGGCGGCGCCGAATCGCGATCGGAAGTCGTTGCGCCGCGGCGTCTTTCACAACTCGAAGCAGCTCGACGACGGCACCTGGACGTGGCGGTACGACTCGTTTCGCAAGGGCGACGGCTTCGAGGGACTATGGAACGACGTGCCGGCCATCACGATGCCGACAACGCTGGTGCGCGGCGCGAATTCGTATTTCGTCAACGACGAAGACGCCGAGGCATTTGCGAAAGCGGCACCGGGATTTCAGCGGACGCACGTGGTCGCTGACTCCGGGCACTCGGTTCAGGGCGACCAGCCGGCTGCCCTGGTAGAAATCCTGCGCGGGGTGCTAAGCGCGTAGCTCCAGTCGCCGAACGTTCCGTACCGCTCGACTTTTTGCCGATTTTCGAGCGGTAACGAACGTTCGGCGAAACTGACATCGACCACCAGCTGTTTACCAACTGCTTCCCAGCTGATTGCCGACTTCTCGTGCGTGCAGCATCCGGGGGAAGGCGACGACTACATACGGACAAATCGGCGTATAGCGTCAGCACAGTGAGCTTGCCCATTCGCATCGGCGTGCAACTGCAGCCGCAACATTCCCCGCAATACAGCTACATCCGCGACGCGGTCCGCCGCTGTGAGGACATCGGTGTCGACATCGCATTCAACTGGGATCACTTCTTCCCGCTGTACGGCGATCCAGACGGCGCCCATTACGAATGCTGGACGATGCTCGGCGCGTGGGCCGAGCAGACATCACGCCTCGAGATCGGCGCATTGGTCACGTGCAACTCGTATCGCAACCCTGAACTGCTGGCCGATATGGCGCGAACCGTCGACCACATCGCCGACGGCCGACTGATCCTCGGCATCGGGTCGGGATGGAAGCAAAAGGACTACGACGAATACGGCTACGAGTTCGGCACCGCGGGCAGCAGACTCGACGACCTGACCGCCGACTTTCCGCGCATCAAGTCGCGACTGGCCAAGCTCAACCCGGCGCCCACCCGCGACATCCCCGTGCTGATCGGCGGACAAGGCGAACGCAAGACACTGCGCCTGGTCGCCGAGTACGCCGACATCTGGCACGGCTTCACCTCGCTGGAGACCTACCCCGCGAAGGCGGAGATCCTTGCGCGGCATTGTGCGGACGTGGGCCGCGACCCGTCGACCATCGAGCGCTCGGCAGGCGTGCAGGGCAAGGGTCTCGACGCGCTGCTGGCCGAGGCCGACGCGTTCGTCGACCTGGGCGTCACGCTGCTGACCGTCGGCGTCAACGGACCCGACTACGACCTGACTCAGGCCGAGGCGCTGTGCCGCTGGCGCGACCGTCGGCAATGAATGGAAACTGAACTGACAGAACGGCTCCCGACGCGGCGGCTACATGAGATGCTGACCGCGCCATGCCCAAGAAGTATGGGGTCAAAGAAAAAGACCTCGTGGTCTCGCATGTCGTCAACCTGGTGCTGACTGGCAAACTGCGGTCGGGGGACCGGGTTGATCGCAACGAGATCGCCAACGATTTAGGACTGTCCCGCGTCCCGATCCAGGAGGCGGTGGTCCAGCTCGAACACGACGGGATCCTGTCGACGCAGTACCACCGCGGCGCATACGTGGAGCGATTCGACGAGTCCGTGGTGCGCGAACACCACGAGCTGTACGGACTGCTGAGCGGAATCGCGTCGGCCCGCGCCGCTGTCGATGGCCGTCCCCGGACGCTCGACCAGCTGGCCCTGCTGATCGAGGCCATGCGGGCCAGCAAAGAGTCGCGCGCCTTTCAGGAGGCGGCGTGGCAGTTCCGCCGCGTCATCAACGACGAATACGCCGGCCCGCGATTACAGGCGGCGATCCGCGCGTCCCAGACGTTCATCCCCCGTGGGTTCTGGTTGGCATACCTCAGGAACCACGACGAGATGCTGCCGTACTACGAAGCCGAAACCGCGGCCATTCACGGTCGCGATCCCGACGCCGCGCGCGCCGCCTGCGTCGAGCGTTCCGAGGTGATGGGCCGGATCATGCTCGGTGAGCTGGTACGGCGCGGGGTATTCAAGCCGTCGACCGCCGCAGTTGCGTTCTGATTGAGCTGAAGGCGATTCGACCGAACGCTCTGCGGCTACGTTGCTTTGAATGCGACTCGTGAAGATTTTCGTCGTGGCGTTGGTCGCGTTGATGCTTTCGAGCATGGGTCTGGCAGCGTCGGCGGGCGCCAACGTCGACCAGTGCGCCCCGCCGGGAGTCGAAAGCGCCAGCGCGCTGCCGACCAACCTCGCCGCCGCCGCGCAGGGTCCCGGCGCCGACAAATACACGACCGCGACGGTCGAACCGGTGTCGGCCGTCAACGTCAATGCGTTGGGGCTGAGCGTGCCGGGCACGCTGACCGTCGGCACGCTGTCTGACGCGCCGCCGAGCATCTGCATCAACTCCGCGGGCCAGTTCACGGGTTTCGACAACGAACTGCTCCGCGCGATCACGGACAAGCTCGGGCTGAAGATCAATTTCGTCGGCACCGAATTCTCGGGGCTTCTGGCGCAGGTGGCGGCCCGGCGTTTCGACGTCGGCTCGTCGTCGATCACCACTACCGATGCGCGAAGAAAGACCGTCGGCTTCACCAACGGCTATGACTTCGGCTACTTCTCTTTGGTGGTGCCCTCCGGCTCTCCGATCACGGGGTTCGACAAGCTGGCGGCGGGCCAGCGCATCGGCGTCGTGCAGGGCACCGTGCAGGAGGCCTACGTCATAGACACGCTGCACCTGCAGCCGGTGAAGTTCCCCGACTACAACACCGTGTACGCCAGCCTCAAGACCCGCCAGATCGACGCGTGGGTGGCGCCCTCGCAGCAGGCGTCGGGCACAGTGCAGACCGGCGATCCGGCGCAGATCATCGAAAACACCTTCAGCTTGGACAATTTCGTGGCCTGGGCGGTGGCGTCTGAAAACAAGCCGTTGATCGATGCGCTGAACTCCGGCCTGGACGCCGTCATCGCCGACGGGACCTGGGCCCGGCTGTACTCCGACTGGGTTCCGCGCGCGTTACCGCCGGGCTGGAAGCCAGGATCGAAAGCGGCGCCTGCACCGCAGCTGCCCGACTTCGCCGCGATCGCGGCGGCTCATCAGCAGCCGACGTCTGGTGCGGCCGCGCCCAAATCCACGCTGTCACAGCTGAAGGATTCGTTCCTCAACTGGGATCTGTACAGACAGGCCGTCCCCGACCTGTTGAAGACCGGGCTGCCAAACACGTTGATCCTCACCGTCAGCGCGGCGGTGATCGGTCTGGTGCTGGGCATGGCGCTCGCCGTTGCGGGCATCTCCCGATCGCGGTGGCTGCGGTGGCCGGCGCGCGTCTACACCGACATCTTCCGCGGGCTGCCCGAAGTGGTGATCATCCTTCTGATCGGGCTCGGTGTCGGACCGGTAGTCGGCGGGCTGACGGGCAACAACCCCTATCCGCTCGGGATCGCCGCGTTGGGTCTGATGGCGGCGGCCTACGTCGGCGAGATCTTCCGGTCCGGCATCCAGAGCGTGGAGCCCGGCCAGCTGGAGGCGTCGCGCGCGCTGGGGTTCAGTTATCCGTCGTCGATGCGGTTGGTGGTGGTGCCGCAGGGCGTGCGGCGGGTGCTGCCGGCGTTGATGAACCAGTTCATCTCACTGCTGAAGGCTTCGTCGCTGGTGTATTTCCTCGGGCTGGTGGCCAACCAGCGCGAGCTGTTCCAAGTCGGCCGCGACCTCAACGCGCAGACCGGCAACCTGTCGCCGTTGGTTGCAGCGGGGTTGTTCTACCTGTTGTTGACGGTTCCGCTGACGCACCTGGTGAACTTCATCGACACCCGATTACGGCGCGGTCGTGAACCCGGCAAGGAAGACCCGCTCGAGCTGTCCACGTCCCAGGAGATGATCTGACATGGCTGGTCCGGTTTCCTTGGGCGCCAACGATATTCACTTGACATTCGGTCCGAACGCGGTGCTGCGCGGCGTCGACCTCGACGTGCCTGCGGGGACGACGACGGCGGTGATCGGGCCGTCGGGCTCAGGCAAGTCGACGCTGCTGCGGACATTGAACCGCTTGTACGAACCCGACAAGGGCGACATCCTGCTCGACGGGCGCTCGGTGCTGGCCGACAACCCGGATCAGTTGCGTCAGCGCATCGGCATGGTGTTTCAGCAGTTCAACCTGTTCCCGCACCGGACCGTGCTGGACAACGTGACCCTGGCGCCACGCAAGCTCAAGCGCCTCGGCGCAGAGCAGGCCCGCGACTTGGCACTGGAGCAGTTGGACCGAGTCGGGTTGCGGCACAAGGCCGACGTGCGGCCCGGCACGCTGTCCGGCGGACAGCAGCAGAGGGTGGCGATCGCGCGGGCGCTGGCGATGTCGCCGCAAGTGATGTTCTTCGACGAGGCCACCTCGGCGCTGGACCCGGAGTTGGTCAAGGGCATCCTGTCGTTGATCGCCGACCTCGGGTCGGACGGGATGACGATGGTGGTGGTCACCCACGAAATGGGATTTGCCCGGTCGACGTCCAACGCGGTGGTGTTCATGGATTACGGGCAGGTGGTCGAGTCCGGCCCGCCGGAGCAAATTTTCGACGCCGCGGAGACGGATCGGCTGCGCCGATTTTTGTCTCAAGTTTTGTCAGGTTAATTGACGCGCGTTCGCATGTGGCAGGCTCCGACAGGTTAGACTGGCGAATTATGGTGGAGACGGATTCGCAGGTGGGCGAGCTCGCCGGCGAGCTGCAACGCGTGCTCTCCAAGGTGTTTTCTGTGCTTCGCCGGGGGGATACGAATCGGAACGAGGCCGGCGATTTAACGCTGGCTCAGCTGTCGATTCTGCTGACGTTGCTCGATCAAGGGCCGATCCGGATGACGGAGTTGGCCGCACACGAGCGCGTGCGCACCCCCACGACGACAGTGGCTATTCGCCGATTGGAGAAGCTGGGTCTTGTCAAGCGCTCCCGCGATCCATCCGACCTGCGGGCCGTGCTTGTCGACATCACCCCGAAGGGCCTGTCCCAGCACCGCGAAGCGCTTGCCGCGCGCCGCGCGCATCTCGCGACACTTCTGGCAAAGCTGTCCCCCGAGGATCTCGAGACGCTGACCAAGGCTTTGGTCCCGCTCGAGCGTCTCGCCGAATAGCTACCCGGGTTTACGACCCCACGCCTGGATATAGGGGCCGAAGAACACAGTTGTCTGCGGGTCGTCGAGATGCGCTGCGACTGCGCGCTTTAACTCGTCAACCTCGGCTTCGGTGGCTAGATCGTTGCTGCTCTGATTCCCGGTAGCCCAAGGCATAATGCTCGGCTGCTGTCATGGCCCTTCCCCTGGCTTCGACAGTTCGCGCTCGCAGTATGCACGCCCGGGTTGGCTGGTGCTATAGAAAGGGCGACAAGGCTTTTCGTGCCATTTCGATCGCAACTTTCCGTGCTATTTCGATCGCAAGAAGACTCAGCCGAGCCAGTCAAGCACCGCAGCGGCAGTCCACGACTGTTGCATGCTGCCGAGCGGCTCGCCGGTGAACGGCTCGTAGTACTCCGCGAAGGTGCCGTCGCTGGCCTGTCGCAGGCCTTCACGCTTGAGCATCAGGGCGCGTTCGGACCAGCCGCGGCGTGCGAAACACCATGAGAACAGCCACGTCATCACCGGCCACACCGGCCCACGCCAGTATTCGCGAGAGCGGAAGTCGCGCGACACCGGCGATGTCGACGGAATCAGCGCGTATCGCAGATCCGGGTGGCCGCAGAACCGCGGTCCTTCCAAGAGCCTCAAGAGGGCGCGCTCTTTGTCGTGCGGCAACCCGCCGCACAGCAGCGGTGCGAATTGTGCGACGGTCTCGGTGGCCACCCAACGGTCGGTTCGTACGTCGAAATCCCTTGCAGCGCCACTGCGTTCATCGGTGGTCTCGACGACACCACTGCGGAATCGTTCGGCCCATGCGTAGAGGTCCTTGACGTCGGCGTGTGGCCGCTTGTAGTCCTCGCCGATCTCGGCGAGGACTTGGCAGGCGACGGCGAGGATCGCCGAGACGAACACGTCCTCCACGGCGAAGCTCATCACCTTCGGCAGCAGCTCATCGTCGTAGCGCACCGACTTCATTTCCTCGAGCAGCCACAGATAGCGGTCGTACTCGAGGTCGCTCGGCCGTTGACTGGCGTCGGTGACGATCGTGTTGTCCTCGCGCTGGTACTCCGGCACGTTGCCGGGAACCACGTTGGCGTAGGCGCTATCCCAGCGCGGCGAGTTGTCCATGCCGGATTCCCAGCCGTGGTACAGCGTGACGCGGCCGCGGGATTTCGGGTCGCGCGCCTCGGCCAGCCAGCGATGCCAGCGAACCAGGTCGGCCCAGCGGCGATCGAGAAATGCCTCGGCGACGGCCCGAGTGGACCGGCCGCGGGAGCGCGCCTGGTCGAGAATGCGTTGCACGGCGATCGCGTGCACCGGCGGCTGGGTGATGCCCGACGTGTGGCGGGTCCGCGGCGCGTTGGCCGCGAGCGCCGACGTGGCCCAGCGGGCGGGCCCCGGGAAGTAGCCGTCGACACCGTTGGCGAAGACGATGTGCGGGATCATGCCGTTGGTCCACTGTGCGGACAGCAGGGTGTCGAGTTCGACGACGGCGCGCTCGACACTCAGCGGCGCAAGGCCGATCGCCACGAATGCGGCGTCCCAGCTCCACATGTGCGGATACAGCAACGGCGCCGCGGTGGTCATCGCGCCCAGGTCATTGCCGCGCAGCAGGTATGCGGCGCGGGCAGCGAGCTGCGTCGGAGCGAAGCTGTGGTCGGGGGGCATCGCTTCAATAATGCGACGCGTTTGCCCAAATCGCAGGTCGGTAGGGTCTGTGACATGCCGACCGCGATGATCACGGGCGCCTCGCGGGGGCTCGGTGTGGCGCTCGCTGAGGCCCTTGCCCCCACCCACACGCTGTTCTTGGCGGGCCGGCCGTCGTCGGGGCTCGACCAGGTGGCCACCCGGTTCGGTGCCACGACATGGCCGCTTGACCTGGCTGTCGTCGACGAGATTCCCACGGTCGTCGAGCCCATCGACGAGCTGGACGTGCTGATCCACAACGCAGGCGTGGCCTACCCCGGGCGTGTCGCTGAGTCGACCGTCGAGGAGTGGCAAGCCACGCTGCATGTGAATGTTGTTGGCGCCGTTGCCCTTACACTCGCACTGCTGCCCGCTCTGCGCGCCGCCGGCGGTCACGTGGTGTTCATCAACTCCGGCGCGGGGATCAACGCTTCGCCCGGATTGGCGTCGTACTCCGCGAGCAAGTTCGCGCTGCGCGGGTTCGCCGACTCGCTGCGCAGCGATGAACCGGTGCTGCGAGTGACCTCTGTGCATCCCGGTCGGATCGCCACCGAGATGCAGGAAGACCTCATTGCTTACGAAGGCAAAGAATACGACCCGTCGCGGTTCTTGAGTCCGAAGACCGTCGCGAAGGTGGTGGCCGACGCGGTGCATGCGCCATCTGATGCACATATCAACGAGGTCATCGTCCGGCCCCGGTGAGTTCCGCCCGTCAGCCCGCGTCTGCCTTGGACAGCGGCAGCCTATCCACTGAACGACCGAGGATCACCTTCGTCGTGATGGCGGCGAGCTTGAGCATGCCCAGGTGCGTCGAAGGGTTGAGCAGCGTCGGCCACTGGGTCCGCGTCCGGTGGTCGTTGAGCGGACGGTCGGCGAACCGGTCGCGCAGCCAACGCAGCGTCATAGGTGCCGACAGGGGATGCAGCAGTATGTGGTCGCAGAATCCGTCGCGATGGTAGGTGACCGACGCGCCACCATCGTTGTAGGTCTGTACCAGTCTGTCGATGTCATCGACGCTGATGATCCCGTCGTGCACGGCCTGCACAATCAGCACGGGTATGTCCGGCATCGATTTGCCTAGCTTCGTTTCCTCGAAGATATGACGTACCTCGGGAAGGTCCCACAGTTCGTCGGCGGAGATGTCGACGTACGAGCCAATGTCCACGTGGCGCAAACGCCATACCGCTTGGGCAGTCGTCATCGCATGTAAGTCGTGGAGCAACTGCGTGCCTTCGGCGGTCGCGTGCTCGTCGACGACCCGCTGCGCACCAGGAAACACATGCGTCAGCGCGGTGATCATCAACGCAGCGAGGCCGGCGAAGAAGCTGCCGTTAAGGCGTCGCGCCACACTGCCCGGATCACCGACGGGTGAACCGAGAACCGCCCCAACGACGTTGAGCTCCGGTGCATAGCTCTCGCGAAGCTCGGCCGCCCACGAAGAAGCCAACCCGCCGCCGGAATAACCCCACAAGGCCACTGGCGTCGACGGAGCCAGGCCCAACCGCTCGTGGCGAATCGCCGCGCGAATACCGTCGAGGATTCGATACCCCGGCTCACGGGGTGATCCCCACATTCCGTGGCAGCCTTCGTGATCCGGTACCGATACCGCCCAGCCCTCAGCCAGCGCGGCCGCGACCAAGAGGTACTCGGCCTGAGTGAACGCACCGACCGGGCGAGCGCCTAGACGCATCGCGTAGGAGGGAAAGCAGCGCGATGACACCGCGTCGATGGCGCACTGATAGGACAGCAGTGGGCAATCCAGTTCCGGATCGCGTTGAGCCGGCAGTAGCACGGTGGTCACAGCGACCTCGGGATCGCCATGCAAGTTGGTCGTTCGGTACAGCAGTTGAGTGGCAGCCACCCGCTGGCGAATCACGCCGAGGAATCCGATCCTGACATCGCGAGAGCGCAGAACTGTCCCGGGCTCGGCCTCCGCGTAGTCCGGCGGTGGTTCATAGAATGGATCGTCGTCCGGTGTGACAATCGGTGACTCACCGACGGCCGTGGAGCTGTCGTAGCCGGCAGCGGTGGCGGGGCTGTTCACGCCCAAGCGGTACCCGCGGTACTGCATAGTGAAACCCCAACGGGTCGGTGAAGGTCACCCAAGGGGCGCAACTAGCGGTTGTCGCAACGTACGCGGGCAATTTCGAAGTCGACTTCCGACGCGCGGCGCCGCAGCTAGACGACGATGTTGACCAGCCGGCCGGCGACCACGATCACCTTCTTGGGCGTCGCGCCGTTGATGAACGCCCGCACCTTCTCATCAGCAAGCGCCGCTGCCTCGAGCGTGTCGGCATCGGCGTCCGCCGGCACGGTGATCTTGCTGCGGACTTTGCCGTTGACCTGCACCGGAAATTCGATGGTCTCTTCGACAAGGTATTGCGGGTCGGCCACCGGGAACGGGCCGTGCGCCAGCGACTTCTCGTGGCCGAGCCGCTTCCACAACTCCTCCGCCAGATGCGGCGCCAGCGGCGCGACCATCAGCACCAGCGGCTCCAGCGCAGCACGCGACCGCACCCCGTTCTTGGTCAGATAGTTGGTGTACTCGATCAGCTTGGCCGCCGCGGTGTTGTTGCGCAGCGCCGCGTAATCCTCGGACACCCCCGCGATCGTCCGGTGCAGTTGCTTCTGCGTCTCGTCGTCCAGCGCCTCATGCTCGGCGGCCCGCTCGGTGCCCGTCTGCTCATCGACGACCAACCGCCACACCCGCTGCAAAAACCGGTACGCGCCGACAACATCCTTGGTGGCCCACGGCCGCGATGCCTCCAGCGGACCCATCGACATCTCGTACACCCGCAACGTGTCCGCGCCGTAGTTGTCGCAGATCTCGTCGGGCGACACAGAGTTCTTCAGGCTCTTGCCGATCTTGCCGAACTCCTGATTGACCTCGATCTCGCCGTCGGGCCCGGTCCAGTAGAACTTGCCGCCGCGCTCGGTGACTTCGGCGGCCGGCACGTACGCGCCGCGCGCATCGGTGTAGGCGAACGCCTGGATGTAGCCCTGGTTCACCAACCGCCGGTACGGCTCCTTGGAGCTGACGTGGCCGAGGTCGTAGAGCACCTTGTGCCAGAACCGCGCATACAGCAGATGCAGCACGGCATGTTCGACACCACCGACGTACAGGTCGACGCCGCCAGGATCCTTCGCGCCGTGCTCGGCGGGTCGCGGACCCATCCAGTACGCCTCGTTTTCCTTGGCGCACAACTCTTCTGAGTTATACGGGTCGGTATAGCGCAGCTCGTACCACGAGCTGCCCGCCCACTGCGGCATCACGTTGGTGTCGCGGCTGTACTGCTTCAAGCCGTCGCCAAGGTCCAGCTCGACGTGTACCCAGTCGGTCGCCTTGCCCAGCGGCGGCGAGGGCTCGCTGTCCGCGTCGTCCGGATCGAGCTGCACCGGTGCATAGTCGGGGATGTCGGGCAGCTCGACGGGTAGCGCCGACTCCGGCAGCGGATGCGCGCGACCGTCGGCGTCGTAGACGATCGGGAACGGCTCGCCCCAATACCGCTGCCGCGCAAACAGCCAGTCGCGCAGCTTGTATTCGACGCGCGCCTTCCCATGACCGGCGGCCTCGAGGCGCTTGGTGATCGCCTCTTTCGCCGACGCGACGCTCAGCCCATTGAGGTAATCGGAGTTCACCACTTCACCGTCGCCGCTGTAGGCGCCCTGCGAAATGTCGCCGCCGGCAACCGTCTCCACGATCGGCAGACCGAACGCGGTGGCGAAGTCCCAGTCGCGCTGGTCGCCGCCGGGCACCGCCATGATGGCGCCGGTGCCGTAGCCGATCAACACATAGTCGGCAATGAACACCGGAATCCGTTGTCCGTTAACCGGATTGGTCGCATACGCGCCGATGAAGACGCCGGTCTTGTCCTTGTTTTCCTGGCGCTCCAGATCCGACTTGGCGGCGATGGCCCCCCGATACGCGGCGACTGCCTCGGCAGGAGTGGCCGCGCCGAACGTCCACCGCTCATCCACCCCAGCAGGCCATGCCGCAGCGGTCAGCTTGTCGACCAGATCGTGCTCGGGTGCCAGCACCATGTACGTCGCGCCGAACAGCGTGTCCGGCCGAGTCGTGAACACCTCGATGTCGCCCGCCTCGGTGCCGAACAGCACCGATGCACCCGTCGACCGGCCGATCCAGTTGCGCTGCATGGACTTGACCTTCTCCGGCCAATCCAGCAGATCGAGATCGTCGAGCAACCGGTCGGAGTACGCGGTGATGCGCATCATCCATTGCCGCAGCCGCTTGCGGAACACCGGGAAGTTGCCGCGCTCGCTGCGGCCGTCGGAGGTGACTTCCTCGTTGGCCAGCACGGTGCCCAGGCCGGGGCACCAGTTCACCATCGAGTCCGATCGGTAGACCAGCCGGTAGGAGTCGATCACGTCGGCGCGCTCATCGGCGGCCAAGTCCGACCACGTCCGTCCGTCGTCGAGAGTCCTTGTGCCCGAATCGAATTCGGCCACCAGCTCCCCGATTGGCCTGGCCTTGTCCGCGGCCGGGTCGAACCAGGCGTTGTAGATCTGCAGGAAGATCCACTGCGTCCACTTGTAGTAGTCGACGTCGGTGGTGGAGAAGCTGCGGCGGGCGTCATGCCCGAAGCCCAGCCGACCAAGCTGGCGGCGGAAGTTGACGATGTTCGCCTCGGTGCGGGTGCGCGGATGCGTGCCCGTCTGGATCGCGTACTGCTCCGCGGGCAGGCCGAACGAATCGAAGCCCAACGCGTGCAACACGTTGCGCCCCGTCATGCGGTAATAGCGGGCGTAGACGTCGGTCGCGATGTAGCCGAGGGGGTGCCCGACATGCAGGCCCTCACCTGACGGATACGGGAACATGTCCTGCACGAACATCTTGTCGGCGGGCACCGGCGTGCCGTCCGTCGGCGCCAGCGAGCCCACCGGGTTGGGCACGTTGAAGGTGCCCGACTCGGCCCACGTCTGCTGCCAGGCGTGCTCGATCTGCCCAGCCAGCTCCGCGGTGTAGCGGTGCTGCGGGGTGTCGACCTCGGGCTCTGTCACGTGAACAGGGTATAAGCACCCGCGCAGAGGCTTCGCCGGCCACGGGTTGGTCTCGGTTCCGTTGCGGACCGGTCAGAGGTTGGTCCCAGCTCGGTTCCGGGCCTGGTGGCTAACGCTCGACGCGGGATACGGTCGGCGCCTGACCTGGGCTGTGACGCACCCCCGATCCGCACGGAAGGACCGCCGTCGATGAACGAGATCGCCCGCCGCTGGCGGCTTCTGGCAGGTGGCGCGGCAGCCGGTGTGGCCGCCGTCGTCGGCTTCGCTGGGACCACCGCGTCAGCTGAGCCGGTGCTCCCGCAACCACCGCTGCCCATGCCCGCGACCGTCACGCAAACAGTGACCGTGGCGCCCAACGCCGCGTCTCCGCAGATGCTCGGGCAACCCGCTGTGGCGCCCGCCGCAGCAGCGTCAGCTGCTGGTATCTCGATTCCCGCCGTGCCGGTTCCGCCGCCCGTGACGATCACACCGGCCGCCTCTGGCACGCTTGCCGACTTCTTCAAGGCCAAGGGCGTCAAGCTCGAACCGCAGAACAGCCGCGACTTCAAGGCGCTCAACATCGTGCTGCCGATGCCGAAGGGTTGGTCGCAGGTGCCGGACCCGAACGTGCCCGACGCGTTCGCGGTGATCGCCGACCGGGTCGGCGGCAACGGGCTGTACTCGACCAACGCGCAGCTCAAGGTCTACAAGCTGATTGGCGACTTCGACCCGAAGGAGGCCATCAGCCACGGCTTCGTCGAGAGCCAACTGTTGCCTGCCTGGCGGGCCACCGACGGGTCGCTCGCCGACTTCGGGGGCTGGCCGTCGTCGGTCATCGAGGGCACGTACCGCGAGAACTCGATGACGCTGAACACCTCGCGACGCAACGTCATCGTCACAGCGGGGCCCGACAAGTACCTGGTGTCGCTCGCCGTCACGACGAGCGTCGACCAAGTCGTCGCGTCGGCCGACGCCACAGATGCGATAGTCAACGGTTTCCAGGTGAGCCTCCCCGGGCCACCGACCCCAGCACCGCAAGCCGCGGCGCCGGGCCTGCCCCAGCTGCCGGCGTTGCCGCAGCTGTCGAGGCAAACGGGATAGTCGTCGTCCCCCGGGCGAAGCCTGGCGCCCGGGGGACGGCTTCATTCGGCGGATTGCCCCCAAGGCTCGTATTGTGTCGGCATGCTGATCGCCGCGGTGCTCTGTTTGTGCGCCGCCTTCGCGACAGCCGGGCTGGGCGTCTGGCTTCTGACCCGACCGAAATCCGGCGACTACGTCCTTGCGATCCTGCGCGGCGTCGCACCCATCCAACTGGCTGCCGCGGTGATGCTTGCCGCAGGCGGGGCGGTCGCGTTGTCGGCCAAGCCGGAGACCGGGCTGGTGGTCGTCATCGTGTGCGTGATCGGCGCGATCAGCACCGTCGCGGCAGGCTGCTGGCAGAGCGCCAAGGTCGTCGCGCGTGCCGAAGCGGGTCAAGCCGCTGCGGCGTGCGGCGGTGCCTGCGCGAGCTGCACGCTGTCCTGCAACTCCGCGTGATTCGTTGCCGCCGACGGTCTTTCAGTTGCGGCTGATGTCGATCGGATGGCTGGCCAGCAGCGACAGCGGCATCGGCTGACGACGCAACACCCGCGACCACAGATCCACCCGCGGCTCGACCAGCACATCAGATGGCAACGCGGACAACACAATCCAGTCGTCGCGTTCAATCTCGCCCTCGAGCTGACCGATGGTCCAGCCCGAGTAGCCCGCGAAGATGCGCACCCCTTCGACCATCGGGGCGACGGTGTCCGGATCGGCGTCGAGGTCGACCATCACCATCCTGCCCTGCACGTGCCGCAGCCCGGGCACCCCGCTCGCCTCCAGACCGACGCGAAGCGTCGCCAGGCACAGCGCCGCGTCGCGCTTCACCGGCCCGCCGATGAACATCGTCTTGGGCTTGGTGGCCAGCTTGGCCCACTGCGGCAAAACGTTGTAGACCGCGGTCTCACTCGGCCGGTTCAGCACCACGCCCAGCGTGCCGCCGTCGTTGTGCTCGACGATGTAAATGACGCTGCGCCGAAACGTCGGCTCCAACAAATCGGTGTTCGCGAGTAGCAATGTTCCGGCGCGCACCCGATGCGCCGCAGGAGCGACGAAATCCTCCGGATCCTCTGAGTGCGCCACCTCACCATCATTGCACCGGCAACGGGTCGTGGTGGCGAACAAGCGCGGCCCGCCGGGATATTTGTAGTGTGGGTCGGGTTGCCGATCTGCAGGACTCAACCGGGACGTGATACTTCGTGGCCGACGCTCGCGCACACATCGCCGTTTGGCGTACCGCGCGTGCGCTGCCAGAGTTCTGGCGACTGCTCGAACTCCGGGCGGTCAGCCAATTCGGCGACGGCCTGTTTCAGGCCGGCCTCGCCGGCGCCATCCTGTTCAACCCTGAACGGGCCGCCGAGCCGTGGGCGATCGCCGGTGCATTCGCGGTGCTGTTCCTGCCGTACTCGCTGCTCGGCCCGTTCGCGGGCGCGCTGCTGGACCGCTGGGACCGGCGCGTGGTGCTCATCGCGGCAAACCTCGGCAGGCTGGTGCTCGTCCTCGCCGTCGGCGCCCTGCTTGCCGCGGGAACAAGCGATCTGCCGATCCTGTGCGGGGCATTGATCGTCAACGGCTTCACCCGGTTCGTCTCCTCGGGTCTGTCGGCGGCGCTGCCGGATGTGGTGCCCCGGGAGAACGTAGTCACGATGAACGCGGTGGCCGTCGCCACCGGAGCGGCGGCAGCGTTCATCGGCGCCAACTTCATGCTGCTGCCGCGCTGGCTGTTCGGTGCCGACGACACCGGGGCCGCCGCAATCATTTTCATCGTCACCCTGCCGGTCGCGCTTGCGCTGCTGCTGTCCGTGCGCTTCCATCCGCACGTCCTCGGGCCCCACGAAAGTAAGCGCGCGATCCATGGTTCGGTCGCCTATGCGGTGGCCACCGGGTGGCTGCACGGCGGGCGCACCGTGCTGGCCGTACCGACCGTCGCGGCCACACTGTCGGGGCTGTCTACACACCGGATGGTGCTCGGCATCAACACACTGTTGGTGTTGGTGATGGTGCGGCACACCGACACTCAGGCCGTTGCCGTCGCGGGTCTGGGCACCGCCGTGCTGTTCGTCGCAGCCACGGGTCTCGGATCATTCCTGTCGACCGCACTGACGCCGAGCCTTGTCCGCAGGTTCGGCCGCTACGCCACGCCCAACGGTGCGTTGGCCTTCGCGGCGGTCGTCCAGCTGTGTGGCTCGGGCCTACAGCTTCCTGCGATGGTGGTTTGCGGGTTCCTGCTCGGCGCGGCCGGACAGGTGGTGAAGCTGTGCGCGGACACCGCCATGCAGATCGACGTCGACGACGCCCTGCGCGGACACGTGTTCACGGTTCAGGACGCGCTGTTCTGGATGTCCTTCATCGTCGCGACCACGGCGACGGCCGCGGTGATTCCCGCCGACGGCCACGAACCCGGACTGGCGCTCGCCGGCGTTGGGGTCTACCTCGTCGGGCTGGCGGTCCACGCCAGCGTCGGTCGGCGTGCTCCGGCACCCCGCTAAGGTGACCGGCATGTCGACAGCGGGGCCGATGGTGGCTGATCTCCGTGCCGAGAGCGACGAGCTCGACGCGATCGTCGCCGACCTGCCCGCCGAGCGATGGGCCGAGGCAACGCCTGCGCCCGGGTGGACGATCGCCCACCAGATCGCACACCTGCTGTGGACCGATCGCGTCGCGCTGACCGCGGTGACCGACGCGGACGGATTCGCTGCGGTGCTGGCCGAAGCAGCCGAGGATCCGACGGGGTTCGTCGACGCCGGCGCCGACGAGCTTGCCGCGCTGTCACCCGACGAACTTCTGGCGAGCTGGCGACAGACCAGGACCCGGCTGCACGGCGAGCTACTGACCGTCGCCGACGGACGCAAGCTGCCGTGGTTCGGTCCACCGATGAGCGCCGCGTCGATGGCCACCGCGCGGCTGATGGAAACGTGGGCGCACGGGCTGGACGTCGCCGACACGCTTGGCGTCAAGCGGCCCGCGACGGCGCGGCTGCGCTCGATCGCGCACATCGGCGTGCGCACACGTGACTTCGCCTTTTCCATCAACGGGTTGACCCCGCCGGCCGATCCATTCCGCGTGGAGCTGCGCGCACCGGACGGCTCGGTCTGGGAGTGGGGTCCCGCAGACGCGGCTCAGCGCGTCACCGGGCCGGCGGAGGACTTCTGCATGTTGGTCACGCAGCGCCGGCCGCGGACGGACTTGGATGTGCATGCCGTAGGCGCCGATGCCGAGACATGGCTCGGTATCGCACAAGCATTCGCAGGCCCGCCGGGACCGGGCCGCTAACGGGTTGATCGCACGCACTATTGGTGTGCAATCAACCCGTTAAGTCACACGTGGCTGGCGGCGTCGGCTTTTCCGTCGCCATCGGAGTCGGCGAGCTTGACGTCCCACGTGCCGTCGCCGTCAGTATCGACGTAGGCAACCTCGCCGGACAGCGCGCGGTCGGCCAGCCCGTTGCCGTCGGTATCCGTCAACCGATCGTCGGCTTGCCCGTCGCCGTCCAGATCGACCACGGGTCCGCCGGTGTGCTCGATGCCGTCGAGACCGAACCACCGCAATTGGCCGCCTCGGTCGACGCTGACGGCCCACGTTCCGGTGCCGTCGTCGGTGAAGAACGTCGGCTCGGACGCGTAGTCGCGGACCATCTGATCGGCCAGGCCATCGCCGTCGGTGTCGGCCATCGCGTCGTCGATCAAACCGTCGCCGTCGAAATCCAGGCCGACCGCATCCAGCGCGCCGTCGCCGTCCACATCAATGTTGGGGTCGGCGGTCCACATCGTCGCCGAGCCGTCCGCGTCGCCAAGGCAGTACTCCATGGCGGGTTAGACGGTGCGGTCGCCTTTCGAGTTCCACCACTTGGTCAGTTCCTCGACAGCTTCGTCGTGGCTCAACGGCCCGCGGTCGAGTCGCAGCTCCTTGAGATGACGCCACGCCTCCCCCACCTCGGGGCCTGCCGGGATGTTGAGGATCTTCATGATCTCGTTGCCGTCAAGGTCGGGACGCACTCTGGCGAGGTCTTCTTTGGCGGCCAACTCGTCGATGCGGTGTTCGAGGTCGTCGTAGTTGGCCTGCAGCCGCGCCGCCCGGCGCTTGTTGCGCGTAGTGCAGTCGGCGCGCACCAGCTTGTGCAGCCTTGGAAGCAGCGGCCCCGCATCGGTGACGTAGCGGCGCACCGCCGAGTCCGTCCACTTGCCGTCGCCGTATCCGTGGAAGCGCAAATGCAGGTACACCAGCTGCGACACGTCGTCGATCATCTGCTTGGAGTAGCGCAGTGCCCGCATCCGCTTGCGCACCATCTTGGCGCCGACGACTTCGTGGTGATGGAAGCTGACGCCGCCGTCCTTCTCATGCTTGCGCGTGGCCGGCTTGCCGATGTCGTGCAGCAGCGCAGCCCAGCGCAACACGAGATCGGGCCCCTCGTCCTCGAGAGCGATGGCCTGCTTCAACACCGTCAGCGAATGCCAGTACACATCCTTATGCTGATGGTGTTCGTCGATGGCCATCCGCATCGCGCCGACCTCGGGCAGCACCACGTCACCGAGCCCGGTCTGCACCATCAGATCGATGCCTGGGACGGGATCCGCACCCAACAACAGCTTGTCCAGTTCGGCGGCGACGCGCTCGGCGGTGATGCGGCCCAGTTGCGGCGCCATGTCCAGCAGCGCCGTCAACACCCGCGCCGCGACGGTGAATTCGAGCTGCGACACAAACCGTGCGGCCCGCAGCATGCGCAGCGGATCGTCGCCGAACGACACCTCCGGCGCCGACGGCGTGTCGAGCACGCGTGCGCGCAGGGCCGCCAAACCGCCCAGGGGATCAAGGAATTCGCCTGGGCCGGTCGCGGTGATGCGCACGGCCATTGCGTTGACGGTGAAGTCGCGGCGCACCAGATCGTCGTCTAGCCGTTCGCCGAATCGCACCTCGGGATTTCGCGACACCTGGTCGTAGGTGTCGGCGCGGAAGGTGGTGATCTCCAGCCGATCGTCGCCCTTGCCGACGCCGAGCGTGCCGAATTCGATGCCGGTGTCCCACAGCGAGTCGGCCCACGGCCGCAGCATCTTCTGCATCTGCTCGGGCCGGGCGTCGGTGGTGAAGTCGAGGTCGTTGCCGAGCCTGCCCAGCAGTGCGTCGCGCACGCTGCCGCCGACCAGGTACAGCTCGTGCCCCGCGTCAGCGAATACCTTGCCGAGGTCGGCCAGCACTGGACCGTGGCGGTTCAGCGCCTTCGCGGCGCCGGCCAGCAGCTCGGCATCAGCAGCAGAATCGGGCACGTTCGATAACCCTAATCGGCTACAGCCCGGTCACGACCGGTGAGTGCAGGGGGAACGAAACTTCGTGGCAGCTACCATCGCTTAGGTGTCAGACGGCGAACAGGCCAAACCACGACGGCGCCGGGGGAGGCGCCGCGGCCGTCGCGCTGCTGGTCCGCCTGAAGCCACGCAAGTCCGCAACACCAACCCCGTGCCCACGCCGAATGACCAGTCGAACGGTCAGAGCAAGCCCCAGAAGTCGCGTCCGCGCCGGCCCGCGGACCGGCTGCGCACGGTGCACGAAACCTCGGCGGGCGGGCTGGTCATCGACGGTATCGACGGGCCCAAGGAAACGCAGGTCGCCGCGCTGATCGGACGCATCGACCGCCGCGGCCGGATGCTGTGGTCACTACCCAAGGGCCACATCGAACTCGGTGAGACCGCCGAGCAGACCGCGATCCGTGAAGTCGCCGAAGAGACAGGTATCCAGGGCAGCGTGCTGGCCGCACTCGGCAGTATTGACTACTGGTTCGTCACCGAGGGTCGACGCGTGCACAAGACCGTGCACCATTACTTGATGCGGTTTCTTGGCGGCGAGCTCTCCGACGAGGACCTCGAAGTCAGTGAGGTGGCCTGGGTGCCACTCAAGGAGCTGCCGTCGCGGCTGGCCTACGCCGACGAGCGCCGGCTGGCGGAGGTCGCCGGTGAGCTGATCGACAAGCTGCACGCGGACGGCCCCGCCGCGCTGCCGCCACTGCCGCGGACCTCGCCGCGCAGGCGCGCCCAGACGCACTCGCATACCCGCAACCGCCGTCCCGACGAACAGCCATCTCGCCGGACGAACGGGTGCGGACAAGGCCCGTGACCGTACCCGCGGCGGTGCCGCGAGTGCTGCCCTGGATGGTGCTGGCGCGGCTGTTGGCCGTCCTCGCGCTGCTCACGCTGATCGCCGTTCCTGTCGGACTGCCTCATGCCGCCGCGGGTGAGCCGGGCGCGGTGCCTTTCCTGCAGGTGCGCATCGACCGCATCACCCCCGCGGTGGTCACCACTACCAGCGAGCCGACCGTCACTGTCAGCGGAACGATCCTCAATGTCGGCGACCGCCCGGTGCGCGATGTGATGGTCCGCCTCGAGCACGCCGCCGCGGTCACGTCGTCGGCCGGGCTGCGGACCAACCTCACCGGCAACGTCGACCAGTACGAGGCTGTCGCCGACTTCATCACGCTCGCGCCGGAATTGCTTCGCGGACAAGACGTTCCGTTCAATCTCGTTTACCCGCTGCGGTCGGCGGAGCTGCCGTCGCTGCATATCACCGAGCCCGGCGTCTACCCGATCATGGTCAACGTCAACGGCACACCGGACTACGGCGCGCCGGCCCGCCTCGACGATGCCCGCTTCCTGCTTCCGGTGCTCGGGGTGCCGCCCGAGCCCGCGGCCGACTCGGCCGCCGACACGCTGAGCTCGGTGGTGCCGCCCGATACCTCCAAACCTGTTCGGCTGACCATGCTGTGGCCGCTCGCCGACCGGCCGCGGCTGGCGGCGGGTGCGCCAGGCGGAACGACGCCGGTGCGGCTGATCGACGACGACCTCGCGACCTCACTGGCGCCTGGCGGCCGGCTCGACACCCTGCTGTCGGCGGTCGACTTCGCCACCAGCCCGCCCGTCGACCCCGGCGGCGAGGTGCGCAATGCGATGTGCCTGGCCGTCGATCCCGACCTGCTGGTCACCGTCAACGCGATGACCGGCGGCTACGTCGTCAACGACGCCCCCGACGCAGGGCCGGGCACGCCGACGCATCCTGGAGCGGGCCGGGACGCCGCGGTGGGCTGGCTCAATCGGCTCAAGGGTTTGGCGCAGCGGATGTGTGTGGCGCCGACGACGTACTCGCAGGCCGACCTCGACGCGCTGCAGCGCGTCGGCGACAAGGGGCTGAGCGCGATCGCCACCAAGAGCAGCGCCGACATCGTCGACCAGATTCTCGGGGTGACGTCGACGCGGGGTGCCACACTCGTCGGCGACGGACCGCTGACCGGGTCGGCTGTCGAGCTGCTGACGGCACAGGGCCCGACGGTCGCGATCGGCGCTGCCAACAGCGCCGCCCAGGACTCCGCCACCGGCGAGCCGGCGACAGCGGACGTTCGGTCTGTCAGGTACACGCCGGACGTGGCCGTCGCGCCGTTCGACCCGACCGTCGGCGCCGCGCTCGCCGGGGCCGGCACCGAGCCCTCGTCGCCGTCGTATCTGGATCCGTCGCTCGACATCCCGGTCAAACACGACTCGCAGGTGGCACGGCGCCAGGACGCGGTCGGCTCGCTGCTGTGGCGCGGCCTACACCCCGACACCGAGCCGCGCACCCAGATCCTCGCGCCGCCGCTGGCCTGGAACCTGGCCCCCGACGACGCGCAGGCGATCCTGACCGCGGTGGCGTCCACCATTCACGCCGGGCTGGCCGTCGCCCGACCGCTACCCGCGGTGATCGCCGAGGCCAACGCGGTCGCTCCGGACGATCTCGCGTCTACTCCGGACAGGTCGCTCGGCAATCCGCGTGGCCGGTTCGACGACGGCGTCGTGTCGGGCATCGCGGCCGTGACGACGCGGCTCTGGGGGCTGGGGGACGCGCTGGCCGCCGATGAGCGCACCGGCCTCACCGGAGCGCAATACACCGCGCCGCTGCGCGAGGACCTGCTGCGCGCGCTCAGCCAATCGGTGCCCCCGGATGCGCGCAACGGCCTGGCCCAGCAGCGGCTGACGACCGTCGGCCACACCGTCGACGACCTGTTCGGCGCGGTCACCATCGTCAACCCCGGCGGTTCCTACACCCTGGCCACCGAGCACAGCCCGCTGCCGTTGGCGCTGCGCAATGACCTTCCGGTGCCCATCCGGGTACGGCTGCAGATCGCCACGCCGCCAGGCATGACGGTGACCGATCCGGGTGAGATCGTGCTACCGCCGGGCTATCTGCCGCTGAAGGTGCCCATCGAGGTGCACTTCACGCAGCGCGTCGCGGTCGATGTCGCATTGCACACCGCCGACGGCCTGCCGCTTGGCGAACCGGTACGGCTCTCGGTGCACTCCAACGCCTACGGCAAGGTGCTGTTCTTCATCACGCTGACGGGCGGCGTGGTGCTGGCCCTGCTGGTTGGTCGACGGTTGTGGCACCGCTTCCGCGGCCAGCCCGACCCCGCTGATCTGGACCGCCCGGACCCGATCGATGTTGCGATCGCGTATGCGAAGGACGTCGACGAGTCGCCGCCCGCCATGAGCCGTACGGGCGAGGAGACGTGAGCACCGTCGGCGGTTCGCCGCCACCGCCGCCGCCGATCAATCGCGTTCCGCCGCGCCGCTACCCGCCCCGTACCCCGGTCTATCCGCCGGCCAGCAGGATGCCGCCGCAACGACTGCCACGCGGCCCGGCTCCGCGACGACGGGCCGGCCGCCCCGAGCTCTCCGACGCCGCGGTGGTGTCGCGGTCGTGGGGCATGGCGTTCGCGACGCTGATCAGCCGGATCACCGGCTTCACCCGCATCGTGCTGTTGGCCGCGATTCTCGGCGCCGCGTTGTCGTCGGCGTTCTCGGTGGCCAACCAGCTGCCGAACCTGATCGCTGCGCTGGTGCTCGAGGCGACGTTCACCGCGATCTTCGTGCCGGTGCTGGCGCGCGCCGAGCGCGACGACCCCGACGGCGGCACCGCATTTGTGCGGCGGCTCATCACGCTGGCCACCGCACTGCTGGTGGTGGTCACCCTGGTGTCAGTGGCCGCCGCTCCCCTGCTGGTTCGGCTGATGCTGGGCAGCGACCCTCAGGTCAATCGGTCGCTGACGACGGCGTTCGCGTATCTGCTACTGCCGCAGGTGTTGTTCTACGGCCTGTCGTCAGTGTTCATGGCGATTCTCAACACCCGCAACGTGTTTGGGCCGCCAGCGTGGGCGCCGGTCATCAACAATGTGGTCGCGATTGCCACGCTCGTCGTGTATCTCATTGTGCCGGGCGAACTTTCGATCGACCCAGTGGAAATGGGCAACGCCAAGCTGTTGGTGCTCGGCATCGGCACGACGCTCGGTGTGTTCGCACAGACGGCTGTGCTGCTGGTTGCCATCCGACAGGAGCGAATCAGCCTGCGCCCGCTGTGGGGCATCGACGACCGGCTGAAGAAGTTCGGCACGATGGCGGCGGCCATGGTGCTCTACGTGTTGATCAGCCAGATCGGCTTGGTCGTCGGCAACCGGATCGCCAGTGGCGCAGCGGCTTCCGGTCCCGCGATCTACAACTACACCTGGCTTGTGCTGATGCTGCCGTTCGGCATGATCGGCGTAACGGTGCTGACAGTGGTGATGCCGCGGCTCAGCCGCAACGCCGCCGCCGACGATGTCCGCGCAGTGCTGGCCGACCTGTCACTGGCCACCCGGCTGACGATGGTGACGCTGATCCCGATCGTCGCGATGATGACCATCGGCGGCCCCGCGATCGGCAGCGCGCTATTCGCTTACGGCAACTTCGGTGAGACCGACGCCGGCTATCTCGGCATGGCGATCACCTTGTCGGCGTTCACGTTGATCCCGTATGCCCTTGTGCTGCTTCAACTTCGGGTGTTCTACGCGCGTGAGCAGCCGTGGACACCCATCGTGCTGATCGTCGTGATCACGGTCGTCAAGATCGCCGCGTCGCTGGCCGCGCCGTATCTGACCGACGACCCGGAGCTGGTGGCCGGCTATCTCGGGCTGGCCAACGGTCTTGGTTTCCTTGCCGGTGCGACCGTCGGCTACTTCCTGCTGCGGGCCAGCCTGAACCCACCCGGCGGACGGTTGGTCAGCCTGCCGGTGGTGCGCACCATCCTGGTGACCATCGCGGCATCACTGATCGCAGGCCTCGTCGCGAACATCGTCGATCAGCTTTTCGGGCTCGAGTCGCTGACCCGCAACTGGGGCGGCGCCGGTTCTCTGCTGCGGCTGCTCGTGCTCGGACTGATCATGGTGCCGATCATCGGCGGGGTGATGGTGGCCGCCCGGGTGCCCGACGCGCAGGCCGCTCTGGCCGCCATTCGGCGTCGTCTCGGCAAGGGCGCGGGGGTAGCCGTACCACCGGCGGCCCGCTCCGACCGGCCACGCCCAGGTGGCCCCCTCACGTACGCTGATCAGAGGAATTCGCTCGCGACACGCCATCGTCAATTCCCGGCGGCGGTCCGGCGCGGGCCTCCGGCCAGCGTTGCCGGTGACGGAATGCCGAAGGGACCAGCGGTGAGCGACGACCAAGCGACCGGCGCCGCACCGGGCCCTGAGGGCACCACGACCAAGATCCCGCGACCGTCGGTATCTGATTCGACGGCTCGGCCGTCGGTATCTGATTCGACGGCTCGGCCGTCGGCAGACGACTTCGCCCCCGACGTCCCGCCCGAGACCGTCGAACACGAGACACCCGAGGAAACGGCGGCCCTTCCCAAACCAGCCAACGGCACGACGCCGATGCCGGTTTCCGGCCGTCCACCCGCGGACTACGGCGGCGACCCCACGCGTGAGCCCATGGGGTTCGCGCCGCCGCGCGAACCCGCGATCGAGTCCGCCACCTCCGACGAGGATGTCCACCTCATTCCGGGCGCCACCATCGGCGGGGGCCGGTATCGACTGCTCGTCTTCCATGGCGGCCCGCAAAGCCTGCAGTTCTGGCAGGCGCTCGACACCGCGCTGGATCGCCAGGTCGCCCTGACGTTCGTCGACCCCGATGCGACGCTGCCCGACGAACAGGTCCAGGGGATCCTGGCGCGCACGCTCAAGCTGAGCCGCCTTGACATGCCTGGCGTCGCGCGGGTGCTCGACGTGGCCAGCACCGGGTCCGGCGGCCTTGTGGTGTCGGAGTGGATCCGCGGCGGCTCCTTGACCGAAGTGGCCGAGACGTCGCCGTCGCCGATCGGCGGCGCCCGCGCCATCCAATCGCTGGCCGCGGCAGCGGAAGCTGCCCACCGCTCCGGCGTCGCGCTGTCGATCGACCATCCCAGCCGGGTGCGGGTGAGCATCGAGGGCGATGTCGCGTTGGCGTTCCCGGCCACGCTGCCCGACGCCAGCCCAGAAGACGACATCCGCGGTATCGGCGCTGCGCTCTATGCGCTGCTGATCAACCGCTGGCCGCTGCCCGAATCGGGCGTGCGCAGCGGATTGGCACCCGCCGAACTTGACACCGCGGGCCAGCCCATCGAACCGCGGGCGCTCGACCGCGACATCCCGTTTCAGATCTCGGCGGCGGCGGCGCGCGCGGTGCAGGAAGGCGGAGGCATCCGCAGCGCCCCGACACTGCTGAACCTGCTGCAGCAGGCCACCGCCGTCGCCGACCGCACCGAGCTGATCGAGCCGGTCGACGAGCCGCCGGTGCCCCAGCCGTCTCGGCTCCGCGGAGCAGCCCCCGGCGACCCGGAGTCGGAGCGGCGGCGGCGCAGGGGGCTGATGATCGGACTCGGCGTGGGCGGCGCGATCATCATCGTCGCGCTGATTGTGCTTGCGTCGGTGGTCACTCGGATCTTCGGTGACGTCGGCGGTGGCCTGGGCGGTGATCAGCTTGGCCTCAATGCGCCAACGACGTCCGCCCAGGGCGGCAACAATTCGGCAGGCAAGGTCGTGAAACCCGTTCGCGTGACGGTGTTTTCACCAGAGGGCGAGCCGGATGCACCCGGTGAGGCCGCAAAGGCCATCGACGGCAACCCCGCGACGGTGTGGCCCATCGACACGTACACGGATCCGGTGCCGTTCCCGAACTTCAAGAACGGGGTCGGGCTGATGCTGCAGTTGCCGCAGCCGACCAAGCTCGCCGAGGTGACCATCGACCTCAACAGCACCGGCACCGCGGTGCAGATCCGTTCGGCGCAGACGCCGACGCCCGCGTCGCTGGACGACACCACCGTGCTGGTGCCCGCCACCACACTGAAGCCCGGTTCGAACACGATCAAGGTCGACAACCCGGCGCCGACGTCGAACGTGCTGGTGTGGGTATCGACGCTCGGCCAGGTCGACGGCAAGAGCCGGTCGGACATCGCAGAGGTCACGCTCAGAGCCGGGTCTTGATCGGCGGCCAACCCGCTATCCCCAGCGCCGCAAACTTGTGTAAGGACCTACCTGGGAATCCGCTTACTGTTCGCTTGTGGGGAGCTTCGAAGGAGTCGGCCGCTCAGACGCTGAGTTGCTGACCGCTCACGTCGCCGGTGACCGCTACGCCTTCGAGGAGTTGTTCTACCGACACGAGCGCCAGCTGTATCGGCTGGCGCGCGTCACCAGCCGCAGCCCCGAGGACGCCGCGGACGCCCTGCAGGACGCGATGCTCAAGGCGCACCGCAACGCGCCCACGTTCCGGCACGACTCCGCGGTCAGCAGTTGGCTGTACCGCATCGTCCTCAACGCCTGCCTGGACCGGTTGCGCCGCCACATGAACACCCCGACCACGGCCCTGGATGACGACGCCTGCCACGTCGGCGATCCGATGCCGAGGGTCGACACCGCGATCGTCGTCGAGCGCGCCCTGATGCGGCTGCCCGTCGAACAACGCGCCGCGGTGGTCGCCGTCGACATGCAGGGCTACTCGGTGGCCGAGACCGCGCGGATGCTCGGCATCGCCGAGGGCACCGTGAAGAGCCGCTGCTCGCGGGCCAGGGCAAAGCTCGCCGAAGCGCTCGAGCATTTCAACGCCGGCGCCGCGACACACAGCGGGAACCGCGATGTCGGAGGCGGCGTCTAACTGGCCGTGGGGGAGACTGGCTTGCGTCAGGGGATGGCACAACCGGCGGGGGCAGCGATGGACGACGACGCGGGTCGCGAACCCGGGCCGATCACCCCCGAATTGCTCGCCGATCTGCAGGCCGGACTGCTCGACGACGTCACGGCCGCGGCGCTGCGCCAGCGCGTCCGCACCGATCCCGAAGCCGCCGCCACGCTCGCGGCGCTCGACCAGGTCCGCCGCGACCTCGCCGATCTCGGGACCGACGAGTCCTCTGCCCCCGACGTCCCGTCCGATGTGAGTGCCCGCATTGGGTCGGCGCTGCGAGAGCAACCGCGCGGCCCCGCCCATTCGGCTCGACACACGCCACGATGGCAGCTGGCTGCCCTCGTGGCAGGCGTTTGCGCCGCGATCGTGGGCGCCGTCGTCGGCGTGCTGATGCTGGCGCACGACCCCGCGCCCACCTGGTCGAGGGGACCGACCGCGGAAAGCATCACGGCCACCAGGCCCGCCACCGCGCTGCCACTATCGAACCCACAGATTGTCGGTCTGCTGTCGCAGCGCCCGGACTACGGCCCGCTGGCCGACCCTGCGCAGCGTGCCTCCTGCTTGTCCGCGCTCGGGTACTCGGGCGCGACCGCGGTGCTGGGCGCCCGACCGGTTGACATGAACGGGCGGCCCGCCGTTCTGATCGTGTTGCCCGCGGATACGCCGCGGGCAGTTCTCGCGCTGGTCGTCGAGCCAGACTGCAGCCCCGCTCACAATGGGCTGCTCGCCAATACGTTGATCACTCGTCCGTAATCTGTCCTGCAGGCCGCGGGGAACACCCCGGCATACCCTGGTGTTTGTATCCGTGCCGACGTGATACGGCAGAAAGGCTCGAATGACCCCCTCCTCCGCTGTTCATGACGTCATCATCATCGGCTCAGGCCCGGCCGGTTACACGGCCGCGGTGTACGCGGCCCGCGCCCAGCTGAAACCACTGGTGTTCGAGGGCACGCAGTTCGGTGGCGCACTGATGACCACCACCGAGGTGGAGAACTATCCCGGTTTCCGCGAGGGCATCACCGGCCCGGAGTTGATGGACGAGATGCGTGAGCAGGCGCTGCGCTTCGGCGCTGATCTGCGGATGGAAGACGTCGACGCCGTCTCGCTGGACGGGCCGATCAAGTCGGTGACCGTCGGCGACGAGACCCACCAGGCGCGCGCCATCATCCTCGCGATGGGCGCCCAAGCCCGGCACCTCGGCGTGCCCGGCGAGGAGGCGCTCATCGGCATGGGCGTGAGCACGTGCGCCACCTGTGACGGCTTCTTCTTCCGTGACCAGGACATCGCCGTCGTCGGCGGCGGCGATTCGGCGATGGAGGAAGCGACGTTCCTCACCCGGTTCGCCCGTAGCGTCACGCTCATCCACCGCCGCGAGGAGTTCCGGGCCTCCAAGATCATGCTGGAACGCGCGCGCGAGAACGAGAAGATCAAGTTCCTCACCAACACCCAGGTGATCTCGATCGTGGGCGATCCGAAAGTCACCGGTGTGCGGTTGCGTAACTCGGTCACCGGTGAAGAATCCGAACTGTCCGTCACCGGGGTGTTCGTCGCGATCGGCCACGACCCGCGGTCGGATTTGGTGCGGGGCCAGGTGGATCTCGACCCGGAAGGCTACGTGCTGACCAAGGGTCGGACCACGAGCACGTCGGTCGACGGCGTGTTCGCCGCGGGCGACCTTGTCGACCACACCTACCGCCAGGCCGTCACCGCGGCGGGGACAGGCTGTTCGGCGTCCATCGACGCCGAGCGCTGGCTGGCCGAAAACGCTTCCGCCACAACGGATGACAACACCGATCTGATTGGAGCCCCGCTATGACCGAGAAGACTTCCGCGACCGTCGCCGTAACCGACGACTCGTTCGCCGACGACGTGCTGTCCAGCAGCACGCCGGTGCTGGTCGACTTCTGGGCCACGTGGTGCGGGCCGTGCAAGATGGTCGCCCCCGTGCTGGAGGAGATCGCCAACGACAAGGCCGGGTCGCTCAAGGTGGCCAAGATCGATGTCGACGCCAACCCGGCCACTGCCCGCGATTTTCAGGTCGTCTCGATCCCGACGATGATCCTGTTCAAGGACGGTGCCCCGGTGAAGCGGATCGTCGGCGCGAAAGGCAAGGCCGCGCTGCTGCGCGAGCTCGCTGACGTGGTCTAACGCCGCAATTGGCGGGCCTGACACCCGCCTGGGGTTTTCTCGAAAGTGGGAACCGTCTGCGACAATGCTGCCTAGCTTGTCTTTGCTTCGTCAGCGCCCTTTGGCCTGACAAATGCCGGCCCGCAGGGCAGCCGGGGAAGGGTCGAGTATGTCGAGTCTGCGTCACGGTGACCGCGGGGGTGCGGTCACCGAGATCCGGGCGGCACTGGCGGCGTTGGGCATGATCGACAACCCCGACGACGACCTGATCACCGGTCGACACGTCGCCGTCGATGTATTCGACGACGAACTGGACCACGCAGTGCGCGCATTCCAGCAGTACCGTGGTCTGCTTGTCGACGGAATCGTCGGCGAGGCGACTTTCCGTGCGCTGAAAGAAGCTTCGTACCGATTGGGCGCCCGCACGCTCAACCATCAGTTCGGTGCGCCGATGTACGGCGACGACGTTGCGACGCTGCAGGCCCGGTTGCAGGACCTCGGCTTCTACACCGGACTCGTCGACGGGCACTTCGGCCTGCAGACCCACAATGCGCTGATGTCATATCAGCGCGAGTACGGCCTCTACCCCGACGGCATCTGTGGCCCAGAAACGTTGCGCTCCTTGTATTTTCTCGGCTCTCGGGTTACCGGCGGCTCGCCGCACGCCATCCGCGAGGAGGAGTTGGTTCGCCGCTCCGGGCCGCGGCTGTCGGGCAAGCGGATCATCATCGATCCGGGCCGCGGTGGTAGCGATCATGGCCTGATCATGAACGGACCGGCGGGGCCCATCAGCGAGGCAGACATCCTGTGGGACTTGGCCAGTCGGCTCGAGGGCCGAATGACCGCGATCGGTATGGAGACGTTCCTGTCCCGCCCGGTGAACCGCGCACCTTCTGACGCTGAACGGGCCGCCACGGCCAACACCGTCGGCGCCGACTTGATGATCAGCCTGCGCTGCGCCGCTCATGCCAGCCCCTCCGCCAACGGGGTGGCCTCGTTTCACTTCGGCAATTCGCACGGGTCGGTGTCCACCATCGGTCGTATGCTTTCTGACTTCATTCAACGAGAAGTGGTGGCGCGCACCGGATTACGTGATTGCCGCACCCATGGACGGACCTGGGATCTGCTGCGGCTGACCCGGATGCCCACCGTCCAGGTCGATGTCGGCTACATCACCAATCCACACGACCGGGGCATGTTGGTGTCCGCGCAGGCCCGTGACTCAATCGCCGAAGGTGTGCTCGCCGCAGTCAAGCGGCTGTATCTCCTCGGCAAGAACGACCGGCCAACGGGGACATTCACTTTCGCCGAGCTGCTGGCCCACGAACTGTCAGTCGATCAGGCCGGCCGCGTCAGCCCGACGTAATCTCCTGCAGACACGGCCCCGCGCCCGCGCCGACCGGCTGTTGCAGCTGCGCGCTTTCCAGTAGACGTTCCAGCGCCGCCTCGACATCGGCCTTCCACCCCAGCCCCTGCTCGAGTTCCAGACGCAGCCGCGGAAAGTAGCGGTGCTGCGTGACGACCACAAAGCCGGCGTCCTGCAACAGGTCGGCATCGAGCACGCACTGGTCAACCGAGCAGTCCCCCAGCACCTCGACGACTGGGCGCAATTCCGGTGCGGCCGTACGGGGATCCAATAGTTCGGTCACTTCAGAGGTACGCCCGAAGGCTTCCAGCGCACGTGCACCGCGGCGGACAAGATCACCGACCACGGATGCGATCAGATGCCGCGACAGCCCCTCGGCGTCATGGCCGGACTCGACGCCGAGCGAGGTGAGCAGCACGGCGTCGGCGCTCACCGGTCCGGTGGGGAAATGACGCGCGCGGGGCACTGCACCCGGTGGTGCATAGAACGCGTAGCCCAGGCACGGGTTGTCGCCGATGTCGAATGGCATCGCCGGGTCTTCATCGATCGCGGCCTCGGAGTCGCGGCACTGCACCGCCATCTGACCGCACGACCCCCACTCGAGCATGACCATCGACAGCCATGCTTCCTTCTCGAACTCGGGGTCGCTGAGGTGATCGTCGGCCCTCAGGGTCGCCGGATCCACCTCCCAGTACACGCAGCGGCGTGCGTGCTTGGGCAGCTGCTCGAAGGCTTCGAGCCGAAGAGGCGTGATACGCGCTGCCACTAAACTCCCCGAGTTCTGCGCGGTGCTGAAGTGCCGTGCTGCCACTCCAGGATAGAAGCACCTGGCGCCGACGGCCCCTTTTCGCCGGGTTCATTCATCGGCCAGCGCCGTCGATTTGAATCCCGTTGCTACACATAGGGTTTCCTTTTTCGCAGGCGAGCGGGCCGACTGGTTTGGGGGTCTGTGTCACAGTGACGTAATTACATCGTGTGGTAGGTCACCCGTTGGACGAACTCATAAGCTCGACTATCCGTTGCAAATCGTCGACCGAGCCGAACTCGACCACGATCTTGCCCTTTCGTTTGCCAAGGCTGACCGTCACGCGCGTATCGAACGCCGTCGACAGCTTCTCAGCAACGTCCTGCAGGCCGGGCATGTGAATCGGCTTGCGGCGCGGCGCAGACGGTGCCGAAGGGCTTTCCCGGTTCGCCAGCGTGACGGCCTCCTCGGTGGCGCGCACCGAAAGGCCCTCGGCGACGATGCGTGCCGCGAGCTCCTCCTGCTGCTCCGGCCCGCCTTCGAGGGCCAGCAGTGCGCGGGCGTGCCCGGCCGAAAGCACGCCGGCCGCTACCCGCCGCTGCACCGCGATGGGTAAGCGAAGCAGCCGGATCATGTTCGTGATCAACGGTCGCGACCGGCCGATGCGGGCGGCCAGTTCATCGTGGGTGACTTCGAACTCGTCGAGCAGCTGCTGATAGGCCGCCGCCTCCTCGAGCGGGTTCAGCTGTGCGCGGTGGATGTTCTCCAGAAGGGCGTCGCGCAGCATGCTGTCGTCGGCGGTCTCCCGCACGATCGCGGGAATGGTGGCCAGGCCGGCCTGCTGCGCGGCCCGCCAGCGCCGCTCCCCCATGACGAGCTGATAGCGCGGCGCCCCCGGCTGTGTCGCACGTACCGCCCGCACGACGATCGGCTGCATCAGGCCGAACTCGCGAATGGAGTGCACGAGTTCGGAGAGGGCTTCCTCGTCGAACACCTGGCGGGGTTGTTTGGGGTTTGGGCTGATCGCTGACGGATCGATCTCGCGGTAGATGGCACCGACGTCCGTCGTCGCAGCATCACTGACCCCCGGCCCACCGATCACGACGTCGGCCGCGGCCTCTCCCATCCGCGGTCCGTAGCCCGAGTCCTCGCCATCGGCCGGGCCGGTGGGGATCAGGGACGCCAGGCCCCTGCCGAGGCCGCTTCGCTTGTTCTTCGGTTGAGTCATCGGCGCTATCTCCTGCTCGCGAAACGCTTCATCGGTGCTTTCTCCTCTTCGCGTAAGCGCTCATCGGCTCTGTCCCTGAGGCGCGCCTCGCTCGGCGAGTTCACGGCTGGCGTCTAGATAGCTCATCGCGCCCCGCGACCCGGGGTCGTAGTCCAGAATCGTCATGCCGTACCCGGGGGCCTCAGAGACCTTGACGCTGCGCGGGATAACGGTTCGCAGCACTTTGTCGCCGAAGTGGGCCCGCACATCCGCGGCAACCTGGTCGGCGAGCTTGGTCCGCCCGTCGTACATCGTGAGGATGACGGTGGTGACGTTCAGCTCCGGATTGAGGTGGGCCTTGACCATCTCGATGTTGCGCAGCAGCTGCCCCACCCCTTCGAGTGCGTAGTACTCACACTGGATCGGGATCAACACCTCCGGGGCCGCGACAAGCGCGTTGATGGTCAGCAAGCCCAAGGACGGCGGGCAGTCGATGAAGACGTAGTCGAAGTCGTGGTCCTTCAGGGCGGCCAGCGCCGTGCGCAATCGGCCTTCGCGTGCCACCATGCTGACCAACTCGATCTCGGCGCCGGCGAGGTCGATGGTCGCCGGCACACAGAACAGCCGCTCGCTGTGCGGGCTGCGCTGGATCGCGTTCTGTAGCGGGATCTCACCGATCAAGACCTCGTACGACGACGGGGTGCCCTCGCGGTGTTCGATGCCGAGTGCGGTGCTGGCGTTGCCCTGAGGGTCGAGGTCGATCACCAGGATGCTCAGCCCCTGCAGCGCGAGCGCCGCCGCGACGTTGACCGCGGTCGTCGTCTTCCCCACGCCACCCTTCTGGTTGGCGATCGTGAAGACCCGTTGGCGGGCCGGCCGGGGTAGGCCGCCCTTCGCCGCGGCGTGCAGCAGCTTGACAGCACGCTCCGCCTCTGCCCCTATCGGGGTGTCCAGCCCAGTTTGGTCAGCCCAGGCTTCCCGGGTAGCCCCGTCCCATGTTTCACGTGAAACATCGGACCGTTGCGGCTCCTGCGGCGCCGCGCCACCGGGTGCCGAGACACCCTCCGGGACCGAACTCATCCGCTTCTCCTGCCCGTTCGTGGCGACCGGTTCACTCCCCGAACCGTTGGCTCGCGCCGCGCCACGACCGCGGTCACGGGTGGGTCCAAGTAGTCCGCGCCACATCTCATCACCCTTACATCGACGGCACCCAGCGATGCCATCACACGCCGGTGCTCCCGGATCTCTTCCTCAGCGCGCTCGCCTTTGATCGCCACCATCCGGCCATCCGGACGGAGCAGCGGCACGCTCCACTTCGTCAGCTTGTCAAGGGCGGCGACCGCCCTGGAGACAACCGCGTCCATCTCCCCCACTTGCTGTCGCACGGACCGATCCTCGGCCCGTCCCCGCACGACCGCGATCTCGAGACCGAGATCGTCGACCACCTCGCGCAGAAAGTCGCTGCGGCGAAGAAGTGGTTCGATGAGCGTGAGCCGAAGGTCGGGCCGGGCCAACGCCAACGGTATCCCGGGCAGGCCCGCCCCACTACCGATGTCCGCGATCTGCTCGCCCGCATCGAGCAATTCGGCGACCGCAGCACTATTTAATATGTGGCGGTCCCACACGCGGTCGACTTCACGCGGGCCGAGCAGCCCTCGCTCCACGCCGGCCCCCGCCAAGATCTCGGCGTAGCGCTGGGCGCGGCCCAACTCCGATCCGAAGAGGGACTCGGCAACTGGCGGTGCCGCGGTCACCTCGACATGTTTCACGTGAAACATCCTCCGGATCTCGCGGGCCGGAACTGGGGTCGCGGCTGGAACTACATCGATGTAACTCGCGCCTCAGTCGAGCAGAACAACCACGCGACGAGAGGGTTCGACGCCCTCGCTCTCGCTGTGCACGCCGTCGACGGCGGCGACCGCGTCGTGCACGATCTTGCGCTCAAACGGCGTCATCGGGGTCAGCTCTTCGCGCTCCCCTGATTCCAGCACCCGGCGCGCCACCTTGTCACCGAGTGCGGCCAACTCGTCACGCCGCCGGCGGCGCCAGCGCGCGATGTCGAGCATCAGCCGGCTGCGCTCACCAGTTTTCTGGTGCACCGCCAACCGGGTCAGCTCCTGCAGCGCGTCGAGCACCTCGCCCTTGCGGCCCACCAACTTCGTCAGGTCACCACCGCCGTCGATGCTGACCACCGCGCGGTCGCCCTCGACATCCAGATCGATGTCGCCGTCGAAGTCCAACAGGTCCAACAGTTCCTCGAGGTAATCGCCCGCGATCTCGCCTTCGGCCACCAACCGCTCTTCGAGATCGTCGCCCGTCGGGGTCGCGGTCTCCGTGCCGTTGTCCTCGTCGGTCAATTCGTCGCTGCGTTCGGTCGTCTCGGCATCCGTCATGACTGTCTCTCCCTCATCCACCACCGGATCGTGCTCCGGTCAACGCTTCCGCTTCTTGGGCCGCGCACCGGGCCGCGGCGTCGCTCCCGGGCGCGGCTTACCGTCGCCGGTCGGCTGTCCGTCGACCGCCGGCGTGCCGTCCACCACAGCGTCCGTCGCGTCCGTGATCTCCACGCCGTCGGTGACCGTCGGCTCCGTCGGTGCGGGTTCCGTCTTGCGCGCACGGTCAGGCTTAGCGCCCGGCTTCGGCGCATTGGCCGCCCGTCTCTCTTGCGCCTCGACCTTTTTCGCCTCTTCCTCCTTGGCGATGTTCCCGAAGACGTAGTGCTGCTGCGCGAACGTCCAGATGTTGTTCGAGAACCAGTAGAGGATGATTGCGATCGGTAAGAACGGCCCGCCGACAACGACGCCAAGCGGGAACACGTAGAGCGCCAGCTTGTTCATCATCGCGGTCTGCGGGTTGGCCGCCGCTTCGGGGCTCTGCCGCGCCACCGACGCCCGGCTGTTGAAGTACGTCGCGATGCCGGCGGCGATCATCAGCGGCAGGCTGACCGCCACCACCGCGCTGCGGCTGAATTCGGTGAAGGCATCCAGACCTGACGACTGGATCATGGACGAACCGATCGGCGCACCAAAAAGGTTGGCGTCCAGGAAGTGTCCGACGTCGGTTGCGCTGAAGATGTAGTTGCCCGTCGCGCGGTTCTGCTCCACCGTGAGGTGTGGCCCGAAGCTGCCGCCCATGCCGCCTGTCACGGTCCGGTTGAATGACCGCAGCACGTGATACAGCCCGAGGAACACCGGCACTTGCGCGAAGATCGGCAGGCAGCCCATCAGCGGGTTGAACCCGTGCTCGCGCTGCAGCTTCTGCATCTCCAGTGCCATCCGCTGGCGGTCCTTGCCGTACTTCTTCTGCAGCGCCTTGATTTGGGGCTGCAGCTCCTGCATCTGGCGTGTGGTGCGGATCTGCCGGACGAACGGCTTGTACAGAATCGCGCGCAGGGTGAAGACGAGGAACATCACCGACAGCGCCCATGCGAAGAAGTTCGACGGTCCGAGAACGAACGCGAACGCCTTGTACCAAGCCCACATGATCGCCGAGACGGGCCAATAGATGAAGTCCAGGCTGAACCAGTCAAACACGCGTTTCGCTCTTCCCTTGCTCCGCTGGGCTGTCCCAGAAATCGTCGTGCCGCGGGCCGCCGCGGCGCTCGGGTATCGGGTCCCATCCTCCCCGATGCCACGGACCGCACTTCAGCAGACGCACCATCGCCAGCCATCCGCCGCGGATCAACCCGTACTCGCTCAGCGCGTCGACCGCGTACTGGCTGCAGGTCGGCGTGAACCGGCATGTGGGTAATCGCATCGGCGAGATCGTGTGGCGATATAGCTCGATGAGGAAGACCACTCCCCGCGCACCTACACTCATCGGCTCGACGCCTCGTTGCGTGGACGCGTGCGGCGAATCGCCGTTCGCAGCTCTTGTTCGAGCCGCGCCGAGATCGCGTTGCGACTACCCGGGAGCGCGCGGATGACCACGCGGTCCGCCGGATCCAGTTCGTTGATCACCGTCCGTGCGACATGGCGCAGCCGACGGGCCACCCGGTGCCGCTGCACCGCGCCACCTACAGCTTTCGAGACGACCAATCCGATGCGCGGCCCATCGCCGGAGCCATCGTCAGTCGACCGCAACGCGTGCACCACGAGATCGGGCTGCACCGCGCGCACCCCTTGACTGACGGTGACACCGAAGTCCGTCGACCGCGTCATCCGGTACCGAGCCGGAAGCACCGCGCTAGACCTTGCGTCGAATCACGCAGTCAGCTTGCGGCGACCCTTGCCCCGCCGGTTCGACACGATCGCGCGGCCGGCCCGGGTGCGCATCCGCAGCCGGAACCCGTGCACCCGCGCGCGTCGGCGGTTGTTGGGCTGAAAGGTCCGCTTGCCCTTGGCCACGGCTGTTCACTCCTTGTTGCGTCTGGCACCC